>DGIA01000039.1:42551-47260 GCA_002392965.1 Bacteroidales bacterium UBA3834
GGTCATAAGGAGTTCAAGGCTTAGTGTCAGACAGTTACAGGCACACAAAAAAGCAAACAAAAAGAGGTTGCCTGAGTAGGCAACCTCCTGTGTAGCGGGAATCAGACTTGAACTGATGACCTCCGGGTTATGAATCCAGCGCTCTAACCAGCTGAGCTATCCCGCCATCGTTTCTCTCTGAACGGGTCGCTCCACAAGGTCGCGTTCCGTTCAAAGCGGGTGCAAAAGTACTACTTTTTGCGGAAATGACAAAATAAATTTGCATTATTTTTGCAACATGCTGTTTTTCAAATGCGAACTAAGGCACGAGGAGGCCGCTGACGGTGCCGCCGATGGAGTCGAGGCGGGCTCCGGTAACCGATTTGAGGGTGTTGACGCGCCGGTGGAGGCGCAAATAGCCCAAAAGGGCGAAGATAAGCGCTTCTTTGAAGTTGACAATCTGCGGGTTGGGGATGGTGACGGCGGTTTGCGGGGCGTATTGCTGCAGGAGTTCTATGAGGTAGGTGTTGAAGGCGCCGCCGCCGGTGACGAGGAGGGAGTGGAGGTGGTGCTGCCGGAGCACACGGGCGATCTGGAGGGCGACGTGCGAGGTGACGGTGGCGAGCAGGTCGGCGGTGGGGAGGGTCGAGGCCTCCAGCAAGGGCCAGAACTGGGAGAGGAACCACTCCTTGCCGAGCGACTTGGGGGCGGGTTGGGAATAGTATAGCAGGTCGTCGAGCCGTGCGAGGAGGCAGGAGTGTGTGGTTCCGCGGCGTGCGTGGGCACCGTCGGGGTCGTAGTCGAGTCCGAGCCGTGCGGCCAGCCGGTTGAGGGCCATGTTGCAGGGGCAGATGTCGAAGGCGAGGCGCCGCCCGTCGGAGCGGTAGGAGATGTTGGCGATGCCTCCGAGGTTGAGGCAGGCGTCGTACTGTCCGAAGAGGAGTTCGTCGCCGATGGGCACGAGCGGGGCGCCCTGGCCGCCGAGAGCGACGTCGAGGGTGCGGAAGTTGCTCACCACAGGCAGCCCTGTTTCGGCGGCTATGGCGTCACCGTCGCCTATCTGGGTGGTGAGGCCGCAGCTGCCGTCAGGGGCGGCGGCGCTGCCCAGGGGCTGGTGGAAGATGGTGTGTCCGTGGGAGGCGACGGCCTCGACGGTTATGTTCTGCTCTTGAAGGAAGCGGTTGATTATCTTGCCGTAGAAGTGTCCCAATTCAACGTTTGCTTTAGCGTATTCCAACGCGGAGGCGTGTTCCAGGGAGGCAAGCCGGCGGCGCCAGGAGTCGGGATAGGGCACGGTGGTGGCCGAGAGGATGTCGGCGGAGTGGTCGGAGAGGTCGCAGAGGGCCAGGTCAACACCGTCGAGCGAGGTGCCCGACATCAAGCCAAGGATAATCATAAGCTATTGAGTAACGGTAAAATAAGGGAATCGCAGATGTACTCGTCGTAGAGTTCCACCCCGTGCTGGTTGAGGTGGTCTTGGTTGTAGAAGTGGAGGGAGTCGTCGAGGCTGTCGAGCGGCTTAAAGCAGAACTTTCCATAACCGCGCATCAACGACTGAAATTCAGGCAGGTTACTATATGAGTCGAGGAGGTTTTTTGTGTCGGGAACCTCGAGCAGGATGTAGGGGATGCCGCAAGCCTGTATCCAGGAGGTGCAGCGACGCAGGGCGTCGAGCTGCCGCGGGAGGGGTTGGATGGCGACGGTGTCGAGGGGTTGAGGGCTGTAGTACTCGAGTTCGTGTTCGAGGAAGCCGGCGGCATAGCCGACGGTGTTTTCGGAGCGGTGGTTGAATTCGGAGGAGAGGAGGTTGCGGGGGATGGCGTAGAGGGCGGTCATGACGACGCGCCAGTTGCGGGAGCGCAGGGCCATGAGGGCCATGGGGAGCGAGGGTTTGACGTTACAGAGCTGATAGATAGCTGCTTCGATGCCGTCGTAGGCGATGATGTCGGGGTGCACTTCGAAGACCACGAGTCGTGGGTTGACCTTGGGGAGGAGTGTTCGCAGGAGCACTTCCGACTGCAAGGGGGTCTGGTTGGAGGAGCCGAGGTTGAAGGCTTTGACGCCGTGGCGGGCGAAGATGCGGGGGTCGAAGGTGCGGTAGGAATGGGAGGAGCCAATGAACAGCACATCAACATTTTGCACGGTGTCGGCCTCGCGGGTCTTGGTGTAGAGGTTGTCGCCGGAGTCGGCGATGTAAGTGACGTTGCGGAGCAGGCCGGTGCCGCCGAGGAGGAATGTGGCGAGCGTGACGAAGAGGATCGCCAAGGGGATGAAGAGGATGATATTTCGGACGAGATGTTTCAAAACTGGAAGTAGATAAAGGGCATTTCGGAGGTCTGCATGAAGGCCATGATGATGAATATGAGGAGCATGTAGAGAATCCACCGCAGGGGACGGAGTCGCGGCTGGCGGACGAATTCGTGGGCTTGGTCGCGGTTGAGCCACTCGACGACGAGCATGATGATCAGGGCCGGGATGACGAAGACGTGGTCGCCTTCGAGGGGCCAGAGGAGCGATCCGGGGCGGAGGAAGCCGCCGATGTAATCGACTGCAAAAGCGATTGAGGGAGAGCGGAATATGATCCAGCCGAGGGTGGCGAGGAGGAAGGTGAGCAGCATCTGGAGTGCCTCGCGGAGGTTGGGCAGCAAGCGGCCCTCGGCGACGGTGTCGCGGTAGCGGCGGTTGCGGCCGAGGACAATGAGCGGCAGGAAAAGGAGCGCGTGGAAGAATCCCCAGGCGAGGAAGGTCCAGTTGGCGCCGTGCCAGAAACCGCTGAGCAGGAAGATGATGAAGGTGTTGCGTACGACTTTGGCCTTGCTGACGCGGCTGCCGCCGAGGGGGATATAGACGTAGTCGCGGAACCAGGTGGTGAGGGAGATGTGCCAGCGGCGCCAGAACTCGGCGATGTCGCGGCTGAAGTAGGGCACGTTGAAGTTGCGCCGCAGGCTGATACCGAAGAGTTTGGAGCAGCCGATGGCGATGTCGCTATAGCCGGAGAAGTCGCCGTAGATCTGGAAGGAAAAGAGGATGGCGGCAAGGATGAGCGTGGAGCCGCCGAACTGCGAGGGGTCGGCGAAAACCTTATCGACATAGACGGCACAGCCGTCGGCGATGAGGAGCTTCTTGAAGAAACCCCAGAGCATCTGGCGAAGGCCATCGACGGCCAAGGCGTAGTTGAAGCGTCGGGGCTGCATGAACTGAGGCAGGAGGCTGGAGGCGCGCTCGATGGGACCTGCCACGAGCTGAGGGAAGAAGCTGACATAGGAGAAGAAGGCGACCGGGTCGCGAGTGGGGGCGACGGTGCGGCGGTGGATGTCGATGGAGTAGCTGAGCGCCTGGAAGGTGTAGAAGGAGATGCCGACGGGAAGTACGAGGTGCAGGAGCAGGCCGTCGGAGCGGCCGCCGAGGAAGAGGTCGGCGAAGGACTGGGCGAAGAAGTCGTAGTACTTGAAGATGCCGAGAACCAGCAGGTTGACGACGATGTTGGCCCACATGAGAATGCGGCTGCGGCGGGCATCGGCGGAGGCCATCAGGATGCCGCTGAGGTAGGAGCATGCGGAGGTGAAGGCGATGAGGAGGAGGAAACGCCAATCCCACCAACCATAGAAGAGATAGGATGCTGCGAGGACAAAGAGGTTTTGCCAGCGCAAGGAGCGCCGGAGGAGCCAGTAGATGATGAAGACAACCGGCAAGAAGAGAGCGAATTGCAGCGAATTGAACAGCATACTTACGGATGCAAAGATACGTTTTTTTTGCCATGTTGGAAAGTTTTAGTACCTTTGCAGTACGAAATAAGTAGAACCTACAAAACCCTACAGCCATGAAACGCATTGCATTCATTGTAGTTATGACGCTGATGAGCCTGACGGCCTCGGCCTCTTCGATCAGGTATTTCACGCATTCGCAAGCCACGAGGACGGTGAGTTACCTGAACGCACAGCGCGAGATCATGATTTATTGCGGCTACGATTACGAGATCGAGACGTACGTGCTGGTGAACGAGGTGTGGAAGGAGCGAGTGAACTCGTCGTACTACGAGATCTGGATCTTCGGCTACGACGCCTATACGGGCGATGAAATCTATATGCCACTCGACCTGGAGTGCGTGTGGCTGTACGGTCACGCGGGGATGTACAACGCCGCTCAGTATCTGCGCTTCCATGCGACGGTGCGCCGGCCGGCTTTCACGTGGTATATCCCACCCTACTACCCCTTCACGCGGGCGGTACACCGCCACGGATATGTGCGCACGTACCACTATGACATCCACCGTCACGGATGGATGCCGCCGGCACCGCCAAGAGGCGGTTGGGGTCCCAGCCATCATCCTCCGCTGCCGCCCTACTACATGCGTGCCCCGCAGGCCCCGCGTCCCATGCCGACACAGCAATGGACACCCGGCGAAGGTCGGCCGCAGATCATAGTGCCCTCGGGTGGTTCGGGCACTGCCACACCCGGCCGTCCGACGACGGGAGCCAACGCAAGTCCGACGCGCAGCACGACCACGACACCGAGTGCAAGCCCGACGCGCAGCTCGACCACGACTACTACGCCGAACGCAAGCCCGACGCGCAGCAGCTCGACCGGCACAACCGCCTCGCCTTCGCGCAGCAGCTCGACCGGCACAACCGCCTCGCCTTCGCGCAGCAGCTCTTCCGGCACAACCGCCTCGCCTTCGCGCAGCAACTCTTCCGGCACAACCGCTTCGCCTTCGCGCAGCAGTTCTTCCG
>DGIA01000039.1:47394-112756 GCA_002392965.1 Bacteroidales bacterium UBA3834
CACAACCGCCTCGCCTTCGCGCAGCGGCTCGACCAACACGCGGAGCACCTCGCCCTCGCGCAGCACGAATGCAAGCCTTCCCGCCCCGACGCGCAGCACTACTGCCAAAACACAGAGTGCCGCCCCCTCGCGCAGCACGAATGTAAGCACTCCGGCCCCGACGCGCAGCAGCAAAACCATCCAGTCGAACACTAACACAGCATCTCCCCGCCGATGAAAGCCAGCGAATTGGTTCTTGCCCCCGACGGCAGCCTTTACCACATACACTTGATGAGAAGCACCTTGGCCGACAAGGTGCTTCTCGTTGGCGACCCAGGCAGGGTCGATATGTTCAAAGAGATCTTTGAAAGCACAGAATTCGAGTCGCACAACCGCGAACTGCACGCACTCACCGGCACCTATCACGGCACACGGATGACGGCCTTGAGCACCGGTATGGGATGCGACAACATCGACATCGTGATGACCGAGCTGGACGCCGCGCTGAGGGTGGAGAAGGGTGAATGGTTGGAGGATGCCGCCGAACGCCACCTGCAGATAGTGCGTATCGGCACCTCGGGGTCGCTGCAGAAAGACATCGACTGTGGCAGCCATGTGGCGGCGGTATGTGCTGTGGGGTTCGACGGATTGATGAATTACTACAAGGAGTGGAAGACGCCGCTGCCCGAGATGGAGCAGGCTTTCGCCTCCCACATGGAGCTTCCTGCAGGGTTGGCCCGCCCCTACTATGTGCACGGGAGTGCCACGATGCTGGATCGGGTGGCCTTCGATATGTATCACGGCATCACAGCCACCGCCCCCGGTTTCTACGGCCCGCAAGGGCGCACGATAAGGCTGCATCCCGCCATAGAAGACTTGAACGAGAAACTGGCGGCGTTTGAATGGAGCGACTATTCACGCATATTCAGAACCTCGCGCAACACACGTGAGATACGCAATCTCAGAGAGATAGGAGATTTGAGGGTGACCAATCTTGAGATGGAGACGTCGGCCATCTACGGGTTCAGCCATCTACTTGGACACGAAGCGTTGACGGTGTGCCTGATCATAGCCAACCGCCCGAAGGGGACTTTTCTGAACGATTACCACGAGCCGATGCGCCAACTGGTGGGCACGGTGGTGGAGCGCCTGGCCGAATAGTAGGGAAGGTGCAAAAGGCCGACGCTACTTCATTGAGGAGCGCCGTTCCTTGATGATTTCGTAGGCCTGGTTGATTTCTTTCATCTGCTCGGCGGCGTTGCGCTGCATTTCCTCGCTCATGCCAGCCACCCGGTCGGGGTGGTATTTCATGGCCATACGGCGATAGGCACGCTTGACTTCGTCGTCGGTAGCTGAACTGTCGATGCCGAGGACGCGATAGGGGTCTTTGTTGTAGGAGGTGCTGCCGGAATGGCTGCCGCCCGAATAGCTATTGTCGCGATGCCCCACATGGCGTTCGAAGATGGAAGTATAGTCGCCCTGCGAGATGCCAAGATACTGGGCGATGAGGCGCAACATGTTGATTTCGGCCTGGTTGAATTCGCCGTCGGCGGCACCGATGCCGAAGAGGAAATCGACCATGTGGTAGCGGGTACTGTAGTCGGTGTTGACTTTGATCTGGAAGCATACCTGGTCGATGGGAATGTCATTCTCCACCATCTGCTTGAGCACCTGAAGCATCTCTTTTCCACGCTCTTCACCATAGTTTTGAAGCAGGAAACGCTTGACGAAGTCGAGTTCGCTGCGCTTGACGTCACCGTCGGCTTTCATGACGGCGGCGATGAGGACCATGAGGGCGGCGTTGATGTCCTGCTGCGATCCGGTGTTGCGGTAAGGACCGTGATGGGAGGAGGAGTAGCTGCTGTAATCGCCGCCAGGGATTTGGTTGTTGGGAGAGACGGCTTTACCGATCCAATAGCCGAGGAGTGCTCCAATGGGGCCTCCGACGGCCCATCCGAGGCCCGCGAAGAGCCATTTGAGGAAACTGCCCATGTGGTTGGTGTGTTTATGGTTGGTTAACGTTAATTGGCTTGAATGATTTGATAGAGGATGCTTTGGATGTCGGTACGGACATTGAGTTGAGCCAACTTGTTGGGGGAGGCGGAGGGATGGACGCGGTTGGAGAGGAAGACATAGACGAGGTCGTATTCGGGATCGACCCAAAGCATGGTGCCGGTGAAGCCTGTATGGCCAAAGGAGGCCTGGGAGGCGATGTGGGAGGTCTGCGCGTTCTTGGCAGGCACAAGGAGTTGCTTGTCGAAGCCGAGGGCGCGGCGGTTGCCATGCTTCTCGAAGTGGCGGCGGGTGAAAGTCTCGACGGTTTTCTGTTTCAGGTAGCGGTGACCGTCAAGTTCTCCGCCGTTGAGGAGCATCTGCATAAGGAGAGCCACCTCGCGAGCGTTGGAGAAGAGGCCGGCGTGGCCGCTTACGCCTCCCATGGCGTAGGCATTGGGGTCGTGGACGGAGCCGCAGATGAGTCCGCGGAGGGAGTCGATTTCGGTGGGTGCGATGGAGAGGGTATCGGATGCGGAGGGGTTGGATTGCGGGTTGAACAAGGTGTGGGTGAGGCCCATCGGCTGGTAGAAATACTTGTTGACATAACGGTCGAGAGGGAGGCCGCTGACTTTCTCGACGAGGTCGGCCAGGAGCATAAAGCCGAAGTCGCTGTAGCAGTAGTTGTTGTCGGGGCGGAGCTCGGAGGCGGCGACCAGGCGTAGGATACTGTCGCGGTCGGAGGTTTGCTGCCAGAGGGCGTCGAAGGCCTTGAGGCCGGCGCAATGGCTGAGTGCCTGTTTGAGGGTGATGTTCTCCTTGTCGGTGTTTTTGAGGTAAGGCAGATAACGGCTCAGCTTGTCGTTGATGTTCACCTGGTTGTGATCGACGAGGTGCATGACGGCGAGGGTGGTGGCGGTGACCTTGGTGAGGGAGGCGAGGTCGTAGATGGTTTGCGGGGTGACCGGTTCGGAGGTCGGGTCGTAGGAGAGACGGCCATAGCAGCGTTCGGCGACCACACGTCCGTGGTGCATCACGAGAATCTGGCAACCGGGCATGGCGCCCTCGCCGATGGCCCGTTCGACGATGGTGTCGATGCGGCGGTCGATATTGAGGTTGAGGTCGGCCGTTATATTCTTGCAGACGGTTTCGTGCTCCTTGCCGGGCACACGGATTTCGTCGTCGAGGAAGGGGACGACATAGCGATATTTGGCGTGGAGCACACGGCGGCAATGGTAGTCGATGAGCGCCCGGATGCTGTCGTTCTGCACCGCGGCGGTCTTGATGGTTTCGATGGCTTGAGGCACGTCGGGCGGAAGGAGGAGAATGTCGTTGCCGGCAAGGAGAGCGGCGAGCTCGCCCCGACCGAGGCCATAGGTGTTGGTGACTCCTTTCATGTCTAGGCCATCGGTGATGATGATGCCATTGAAGCCCAACTGTTTGTGCAAGAGGCCATCGACGACAATCGGGCTGAGGGATGTGGGATGCAAGGAGTCGAGAGCATTGACTTGGAGATGAGCCACCATGATGCCCCCCACCCCGGCACCGATGAGGCGACGGAAGGGATAGAGCTCGATTGAGTCGAGGTGGGCACGCGAATGTTTGATAACAGGGAGCTCGAGATGGCTGTCGGCATCGGTATCGCCGTGCCCGGGAAAGTGTTTGGCGACAGCCATCACCCCTTGGCTTTGCTGCCCGAGAGAGAACATGATGCCTAGCTGGCTGACGCGCTCGGGGTCGTTGCCATAGGAGCGGGTGCCGATGACGGGGTTCTTGGGATTGGAGTTGACATCGACCACGGGTGCGAAGTTGATATGGATGCCCATTTCACGGCATTGACGACCGATTTCCTCACCCATACGGTAGGCGATGCTGTCGGCATCGGGGGTGAGTTGTCCGAAAGCGGCGTTACGCGGGAAGGAGTAGAGGTCCTTGAGTCTCATGCCAAGGCCCCACTCGCCGTCAATGCTGACAAACAGGGGGATGCGGGCATCTTTCTGGAAACGGCGCGTCATGGGGACCTGCCGTTCGGCCGTACCGACAAAGAAGCAGACGCCACCGACGCCGTAGCCGTTCATCTGCTCGGAGAACTCCTTAGCCTGCTTGTCATTCATGTTCAGGGGAACTCTGACGATCATCAGCTGCGCAATGCGCTGTTCGAGATTCATAGATTCCATCTTTTCCTCCACCCAGTTGACCGCAGGGTTGCGGTAGGTGAGGCCGCGGGCGTCAAAGAACTGCTGAGCCGAGGCTGTCAAGGAGGCGACAAATAGGAGGGTGAGAAATAGCGTCTTTTTCATTGTCTTAACAATTTATCGATATAGGCCACCTGACGATGTCGCGGGTTACCTTCATAGTTCAGAATCACATAATCGGCACGGAGCATCATTTCTTCGGCTGGCATCTGGTTGGCGATGCGGGCCATGAGCTGTTCCTCCCCTACCCCGTCGCGCAGACGGAGCCGACGCAGACGTTCAGGAAGGTCGAGATAGACACACACCATGCGGTCCATCAAACGGTCAAAACCGCAGTCGTAAAGGATGGCGCTCTCAAAAAGGACATAGGGCGATTGGGGATGGAGGCTGCAGAAACGGTCGAAATCGGCCATCACCCTAGGGTGAACCAATGCGTTGAGACCGTCCAGGAGAGTACGGTCGGAAAAGACGCGTTTGGCGACGGCACGCTTGTCGGCGCTTCCGTCGGTCAGGAAAACCCCGTCGCCCAAAAGATGCCGCAAGTCGTCAAGGAAGTCGGGGTCGTTGTAATAGCATGCCGCCACGCTGTCGCTCACAAAACAAGGCACACCCAATGCCTTGAATTCGTCCAACACGGTGCTTTTACCGCAGCCAATACCACCGGTTATGCCAACACGCTTCATTTAATGACAACACATTGCACCTCGTTCGGTTCGATGCTGCGGAGACGTATATAACCAGGGAACTGCAGCAGTTGTGGAGACAATCTCCCTCCGGAAGAGAGCAGCTCATCGTAAAAGACGGCGACCGTGAACTCGGGCTCCCGCAGGAGGTCTCTCTGTGCCACCCATGCATGGACGGTGACCTGGGGTGGATAAACCTTGACCGAGAGCGCGGTATCAGCTCCTTTGACAATCACAGGAACCATATATTCCTTTTCCACATAAGCCTCCACAGGGAGATAGAGGTTCACCTCCTGACACGAAGGTCGAACGTCGGCATATTGCTTCCACACAGGGTCAAGCATCAAGGGGTAGGTGCCGCTTTCTTTGATGCCAAGAATTTCAGCAGGTTGAATGTTCACCTGTTGGATGTCGTCCAACGCTTTCTTTGGCCCATAGAGTGTCACCACCGAAGGGGTCAACACCGGCTCGCCATAGAGGCCGTATTGATCGGCAAAGGAGATGTTCAGTTGGTCGAGATTGACAAGATAATCCCTGTGGCTACGCTCGGCGAAGGAGAAATGAATAGAGTCAACAGATGACATAACACTTTTAGCGCCAAGTATCGACTGACGGACACGATCCGTCAGCGGCCCAACCGGCAAAGCATTTTGAGTCACCTCTACCGGCACTTCTAGTGAGACGGTATTTTGACTTATGCCAAGCAGCATAGCATTGAATCCGGAGATGTGCGCCTGAACGGGCAACAGAGTATCGGCTTGCAGCAAGGCATAGCGCACGGTGTCGTAGCCGATGTATTCGACCCGGACACGCACAGGGTAGTCGTTTTCTTCCGACAGAGAAACGCCCACCCATACCAGAGCGGTGATTCCCAGTATGACGAGGAAGCGCTTCACTTCTTGTCGTCGGTCTTAGGCTCGGGGGCGGGTTGGATCATGCTTTTCTCGACTGTAACGATGACACCATTGGTCACCTCCACTTCAACGGTGTGGTCGGCCACAGCGTGCACTTTGCCGTAGATGCCGCCCGAGAAGAGGACGCGGTCGCCCTTCTTGAGCTCGTTGCGGAACTTCTGTTCTTCTTTTTCTTTCTTACGTTGAGGACGCATCATGAGAATCCACATGATGACGAGGATGACAATCATCCAAATCCACATATTTCCGCCTGGTTGTGCTAAAACTGTCATAGTTGTTGTATTGTTTTTAAGTTTGTCTGATTAAAATTTCATTTATTTATCGCGTCACCTGGGCGAGGATGGTGAGCTTGGAGGAGGAAGGCTGTGCGTTGGATACCACGGTGACCTCCTGGAACTGCTGGCCGGATTTGCCGGAGGAGTTGAAGCTGACGGTGATGTAGGCGTCGCCCCCCGGAGCGATGCGTCCCTTAGGGTAGTCGGCAACGGTACATCCACAGGTGGCGCTGCAGCTGTTGATGACGAGGTCGGCGGTGCCGGTATTGCGGAAATGGAAACTATAACTCACACTCTCACCAGCCGAGAGGCGACCGAAGTCGTGCATATCGCTGTCGAAGGTGATGACGGGCATCGCTTCCTTGTCATTGTATCCCTGTGCACTACGGGGATTGCGTATCAAATCAACCCCGGGATCTTTCTTGTTCTGGCAGGCGCTGATTCCAAGGAGGGTCAACAGCACCATTGCATATATACTCTTATTTCTCATTTTCCTTTCCAGTTTGCTCATTCGCCTTTCACATCTATCTCCGTCAGAAGCCCGCGTCCGGTCTTATTGATACGGCCTTTGGAGCGGAGTTCGAGGAGGAGACGGTCGAGGATGCCGTTGATGAAGAGACGGCTACGCTCGGCACTGAATTCCTTGGAGAGCTCGATATACTCATCCACCGTCACCTTTTCGGGAATAGTGGAGCATGAGGTCAGCTCGGCGACGGCCATATTGATGAGCAAAATGTCCATCAGGGCCACCCGCTCGAATTCCCACCCCTGCAGACGCGCCTTGATCATCTCGTCCGTCTCTTCCCGGTCGGCCAACGACTGCTGCAACAGGCGGTGTGCGAAATCCATATCGGTTTGGTCCTTCTCATTGCGCACGTCGTACATCAAAGGCCAGGGGGTGGCCTCATCAAAATGACCTTCTGTGAGCGTCTTGAGCATCATAAAGTTGTACTGTGCAATCTGCTCGAAATCATCCTCCCACAGAAGGCTGCGCTGCGCGACAACGGCCACCAGGGCCTCGCGGTTCATAAGGTAGCGGAACATATTGACGGCGAACTCATGATCCTGCGCATAGTCGGAGTCGTCATGCGAAAGGTAGCGGCAGTAGATGTCCTGCTTACGGAAATCAATGAAAGCCTCGCGCACAAGATCCTCGTAGGTATCCCACATGGCGCCCCAATTTTCGGAATATTTCTTCAATTCGTAGTTGTCGGCCAACCGACGGAGAAATTCGTTGTTGACAAACTTGCGGTTGGGGTGCTTCTCGGCCTCCGAGGGGCGGAACTTCTTCTTCCCTTCCTCGATGACCTTCTCTCCCACCTCGAGCATGCGCACCATCAAGGCCACCTGCACGATTCCCAACTCGTTCAACCGTCCCACATGGTAGTCGAAATCGTGCAATGCATCGGCTGGGGTTTTCTTCTCAATCTGGCAGGCATAGAGTTCCTGCAACACCTTGCTTCTTAGAAAATGTCGGCTGAGCATCAGAGTACTATATTAATGATTTTTTTAGGCACAAATATCACTTTCTTGGGTTCGGCGCCAGCCAGCCAGCGCTGACCGTCGGGCGAAGCCTTGATGGCCTCGAGGGCCTCGGCTTGTGTGGCAGCGGCAGGCAGGTCGATGGTAAAACGCATCTTGCCGTTGAACTGCACGGGGTACTTCACGGTGTCTTCAATCAGCATCGAGGGGTCGTACTGCGGCCACTCGGCGTCGAACACCGTTGTGTCGTGACCCAACTGGTGCCACAATTCCTCGGCTATATGGGGTGCGAACGGCGCTATCAGCACAGCCAGGGGCACCAAGGCCTCACGGCTGCCACACTTGAGGTCGGTCAGCTGATTGGTGCAAATCATGAAAGTGGAGACAGAGGTATTGAACGAGAAACGCTCGATGTCGTCGGTCACCTTCTTGATGGTTTGATGCACCACCTTCAATGCCTCCTTGGATGCGGGCTCGCTGCCGATGTTGTCGTACAGGCGCCAGAATTTCTTCAGGAAACGATGGACACCTTCGATACCATTGGTATCCCACGGCTTGGCTTGTTCCACGGGACCCAGGAACATCTCGTAGAGCCTCAGCGTGTCGGCGCCATAACGCTCCACCAGGTCGTCGGGGTTCTGCACGTTGAACATCGACTTCGACATCTTCTCCACCTCCCAGCCGCAGATGTACTTGCCTTCCTCCAGCTCGAAGCGGGCTTCGGCGAATTCGGGACGCCATTGGCGGAAGCGCTCGAGGTCGAGCACGTCGTTGTCCACCATATTGATATCCACGTGGATGGGTGTCACATCGTCCATATTCTTTATCAAGCCCTTGGATATGAAAAGGCCGTTGTCGCTCTTGCTTCTATACACGAAGTTTGAGCGTCCCTGTATCATGCCCTGGTTGATGAGTTTCTGGAACGGTTCCTCTTTCTTGGCCATACCGAGGTCGAAGAGAAACTTGTTCCAGAAGCGGGCATAAATGAGGTGTCCGGTGCCATGCTCGGCGCCACCGACATAGAGATCGACATTCTGCCAATAAGTTACCGCCTGCTCGGAGAAATAACGAGAGTCGTTCGTAGGATCCATATAGCGCAGATAGTATCCGCTGCTACCGGCAAATCCAGGCATGGTGCTCAGCTCCAGAGGAAAGACCTTCTGATTGTCGATCTTGCTGTTCTCTTCCACGCAGCCTTTCTCCTCGTTCCAAGCCCACTTCGTGGCGTGACCCAGCGGGGGTTCCCCGCTGGCCGTAGGTTTGAACTCGCTCACCTCTGGCAGCTCCAACGGCAGGTGCTCCTCACCTATCGCATAGGGAATGTTATTCTTATAGTAGATCGGGAACGGCTCGCCCCAATAGCGCTGGCGGCTGAAGATGGCGTCGCGCAGGCGGTAGTTCACCGTCCGGTGGCCGATGCCCAGTTCCTCTATTTTGTCAATTACGGCGGCCATCGCCTCCTTCACCTTCATGCCCGTAACGAAACCGCTGTTCACCGAGTAGCCGGTCTTTGCGTCCATACTCTCCGTCCATGTGGAGGGGTCGCTCACCACATCCTTCTCCAGCGAAACCACCTGGCGTATCGGCAAACCGAAATGACGAGCAAAGGCGAAGTCGCGGCTGTCGTGTGCCGGCACAGCCATGATGGCACCTGTGCCGTAACCCGCCAACACATAGTCGCTCACCCAGATAGGGATGCGTTCCTCAGTCAGCGGATTCACCGCATAAGCTCCGGTGAACACTCCGCTCACCTTCTTCACTTCCGCCTGGCGCTCGCGCTCGCTGCGGTTCTTGGCCCAAGTCACATAATCCTGCACCTGCTGCCGCTGCTCGGGAGTGGTAATCTCATCTATCAGTTCATGCTCGGGACAGAGCACCATGAACGTCACCCCGAAAATAGTGTCGGGACGGGTGGTAAAAATCTCAAAACTCGGCACCGGCTGTGGGTCGAACTGCGGCATATAGGCCTGCGCTCCAGGCAACACATTGGCATTGCTCTTCATATCGAGCGGGAACCACACCGCAGCACCTTCCGAGCGCCCAATCCAGTTGCGTTGTATCTCTTTCAGCGAATCCGTCCATTCCACCTTCTCCAATCCATCGACCAATCGCTGGGCATAAGCCGTGATTCTCAAGCTCCACTGGCGCATCAACTTTCTCTCCACCGGGTAGCCGCCTCGCACGCTGAGGCCGTTCACCACCTCGTCGTTGGCCAGCACCGTACCCAATCCGGCGCACCAATTCACGGGGATGTCGGCCAGATAGGCCAGGCGGTAGTTCATCAGCACCTGCTGATGCTTTGTCTCATCCCATGCGTTCCACTCGGCCGCCGAGAAATCCAAGGCCTCCGTGCAGGCGGCGTCCAAACCCTCGGTACCGTTCTTCGCGAACCGGGCCTCCAGCTCGGCAATCGGCAGCGCCTTGTTTTCCGTGTTGTCGTAATAATGCTTGAACAACTGCAGGAAGGTCCATTGCGTCCACTTGTAATACTTCGGGTCGCAGGTCCTCACCTCGCGATCCCAGTCAAAACTGAATCCCAGTTTGTCCAGCTGCTCACGATAGCGGGTAATATTCCGCTCCGTCGTCACCGCCGGATGCTGCCCCGTCTGTATGGCATACTGCTCAGCCGGCAAGCCGTAAGCGTCGTAACCCATGGGATGCAGCACATTGTAGCCCCGCAGGCGCTTATAGCGGGCATAAATGTCGCTGGCTATATAACCCAGCGGATGCCCCACATGCAATCCCGCTCCCGATGGATAGGGAAACATATCCAAAACATAATAATGTGGCCGATCACTCTCGTTCGAAACATGATACACACCATGCTCCCTCCAGTAGTTTTGCCACCGAGGTTCAAGATTCCTGAAGTCGTAGTCCATTTTCATTCAATCTTTTATATCAGCCGTTCGCTCTGGCTGAAAAAGCAAAGATACATAAATATTTTTATATACGCGAGGAAAAAATTGCCACCCCTAGGTTATCACTTGGTTACTACCAGGTTTGCCCTTAGGAATAACTTGAGGAGTACTTTTCGCCCGGAAAGAGACAATCCCCCCTGACACTTGGCCGGAGGGGATTGTCGTAAGGTGTTATCGGATTGTTATTTGTCCATCGTGTAGAGGAATTCCTCGTTGTCGGAAGTGCGGGCCATCTGCTTCTGCAAGAATTCCATGGCCTCGACGGGGGTGAGGTCGGTAAGGTGGTTGCGAAGAATGACGCTGCGGGAGAGAAGGTCGGGCTTGACCAAGAGGTCGTCGCGGCGGGTGCTGCTGGCGGCCAGGTCGATGGCGGGATAGAGACGGCGGTTGCTGAGTTTTCGGTCGAGCTGGAGCTCCATATTGCCGGTACCCTTGAATTCCTCGAAGATGACGTCGTCCATCTTGGAGCCTGTCTCGGTGAGGGCGGTGGCAATGATGGTCAGGGAGCCGCCTCCTTCAATGTTGCGGGCGGCGCCGAAGAAACGTTTGGGCTTCTGCAGGGCATTGGCCTCGACACCGCCGCTAAGCACCTTTCCGGAGGCCGGCTGCACGGTGTTGTAGGCTCGTGCCAGACGGGTGATGGAGTCGAGGACAATCATCACATCATGGCCACATTCGGTGAGACGTTTGGCTTTCTCCAACACGATGTTGGCGATACGCACGTGACGGTCGGCGGGTTCGTCGAAGGTGGAGGCGATGACCTCGGCCTTCACGGAGCGCTGCATGTCGGTGACTTCCTCGGGGCGCTCGTCGATGAGCAGCACCATCAGATAGACCTCGGGGTGGTTGAAGGCGATGGCGTTGGCCACTTCCTTGAGGAGGGTGGTCTTACCTGTCTTGGGTTGGGCGACGATAAGGCCGCGCTGACCCTTTCCAATGGGGGTGAAAAGGTCGATGATGCGGGTGGAAAGTGTCTCCTTGGGATGGCCGGTGAGTTTGAATTTCTGATCGGGGAACAGCGGCGTGAGACTCTCGAAGGGGATGCGGTCACGTACCCGGTCGGGGCTGAGACCATTGATTTCAAGAATCTTCACCATTGGGAAGAACTTGTCACCCTCGCGTGGAGGACGCACGGTGCCGCGGATGGTGTCACCGGTCTTGAGGCCATAGTTGCGTATCTGCTGCGGAGAAATATAGATGTCGTCGGGAGAGGAAAGGTAGTTGTAGTCGCTGGAGCGGAGAAACCCATAGCCGTCGGGAACCAGCTCGAGGACGCCTTCGGCCTCGATGATGCCCTCATACTCGAAAGCATAGTGTTTCTTGGGAGCTGGCTGGCGGGGTTCTTCCACAGGTGCTGTAACTTCTGCCGTTTCTTTTACAGCCGGAACTTTTTCGGCTTTGACAGCCGGTGTGCCGACCGGGTTTTCTGTTTTGACAAGTCCTGCCAACGGGTCGTTTTCGTCGGGCAAAGATTGCACTTCGGGTTTGTCGGCGGATTCCGCCGGAGCCTCCCCTTCCGCGGATTGCTGCTGTGCGTTGTTTTTGCGCGGACGACCACGCTTGCGTTTTGTGGAAGACGGGACCGCCGCTGTGGTTTCAGCCACAGCCGGTTCGGTGCTTTCCAGCCGGCGGACGAGAAAGCGCCCCTCAGGGCTGAGAATATCGGGCACCGTCGGGACAGATGGCATCTCCAGGTCTTTGATTTCCAACGGCACAGGTGCCGATTCCTGCACAGGCTTGGATTCCTGCACAGGCTTGGATTCCTGCACGGGTTTGGGTGCCTGAGCCGGTTTTTTATCTTGGGACGACTTGTTTTTATGCACTTCCGGGTTCTTGACCGAAGATTCAGCCAACAGCCTGGGTTTCATGTGCTGACGACGGTTCCTGCCTTCGCCGGATTGCGGCTGGGCGGTGTCGCCACCGGTTTTCTGCACGGTGTCGGGATTGACGGCTTGATGGTCAAGGATGCTGTAAATAAGTTCTTGGTGTTCGAGGCGTGTGGCCTTGGAAATGCCCATCTGCTTGGCGATGTCTATAAGTTCAATCTGGGCTTTCGATTCTAACTCAGTTTTACTGTACATGAAAAGGTTTAGGAATTAAAATTTATAGTTCAAGGAAACCTTGATTGTTTTCAATAAAAAGAATAAAACATTGGATTACAAGCCACTCACACACCCACCCACACTCACGGCCCATCTGTTTTGACGATGCAAAAATACAATTTTTCCGTAAATTGATAAACTTTTTTTCTCCACAACGAAAAAAAAATGTAATTTTGCAGCGAATAATAATAGAATTATTTATCACATAATAACGTAAGAATATGAACATTCCTGCAAATCTGAAGTACACCCAGGACGACGAATGGGTGCGTGTAGAAGGCGAATTTGCTTTCGTTGGTATTACCGACTATGCCCAGCACGAGCTCGGCGACATCGTCTTTGTGGATGTCACCTGCGAGGGCGACACCGTCGAGGCCGGTGAGGCTTTCGGCAGCGTTGAGGCCGTGAAGACCGTGGCCGATCTGCTGATGCCCGTGAATGGTGAGGTGGTGGAGTTCAACACTGCCCTCGAGGATGCCAGCGCCATCAACGCCGACCCCTACGGCAATGGCTGGATTATCAAAGTGAAACCCGAGAACATGGCCGACATCGACGCCCTGATGGATGCCGAAGCCTACAAAGCCAAAATCGGTGCCTAAACAGCATTGTTACCCTACAAAAAGGAAGCCCTGCGAGATGTTTCGCAGGGCTTCCTTTTTGTATTGCTGCCAGTTTCTCAACCGTCAGTCTTTTACCAATCGTACCGAAACACCGTGGTAACGGTAAGCGGTACCCTCAACATTCAGGTAACTCTTCGTGAAATCAACACTGCAAGCCGAATTACCGTAATAATCGTCGGGAGCATGTGTAGTGGACCAATACACGCCCTCACTACCGGCAAAGTTGACTCTCAGCTCGGTGCCATCGACCACACGACGTCCGGCAGCCGGCATGAACACGGCACCGGCAAGCTCCAGTTTCTTCCACTGTGCAAGGGTATATCGGTTGGAGGGCTCGCCAGTGTAGGTGTTTCTTGCCGCACCTGCGGTAAGCGTAATGCTGTCGGGCATGGTGAAGCTGTCGGGCAGCACTATCAGACCGAAATGATCATTGACAACCGCAGTGGCCCACTTTCCGTTGCGCTTGGTGTTGTTGCCAAGCAGATAGGCCCACTCCTCGGCCGTGAGCGTGCGCCACTTCCTTGCCGTGTTGCCACCGTTGCTTATGGCATTGAAGACACCCCAGTCGGCATTGGCATATTCTCCGGTCAGGTCATTGGTGGAGGAACCTCCCACATGGTAGGGATTGAGTTCGGTGTCCCATGGCTGGTAGTTGTTCCAGCCACTGGTGCCCCACAGGAAGAGATCCACCCATCCATCGTAAGAACTTGAAGCATTGATGTTTCCATCGCCGACATAATCATATTGATTCTCGGCGAAACGCCACTTGCTACTGGCGGCATTGTACTGCAGATTGCCCTTGGAGAAATGCACACTCTTGGTGTCGCTGATTGAGAACACCGACTTGGTGGCACCATTAGAATCGAAGGCACTCTCCGCTGCCGGAGTCGGCGTCGTTTGTGGCTCGTTCTCTTTCTCTCCACATGCGGAAACCATGAGTGAAACAGTTGCTATAAAAAAGAGCAACTTGACGTTTTTGTGAAAATGATTCATCGTTTTTTTGATTAGTTTTTTGATTAATTCGGGTTGCAAAAATACAACAAAAAGCAACAATGAAAAGAATAAATTCACACCCAACCGCAGGGGGGGGTAAACACACTGACAATCTGCATATTACATGCATACAATATTTTTCAACAGGCCATAAGGATTGAATAAAAAAATGGGCAGCAATATGCTGCCCACATGAAATTCTGGAAGGTTGCAGATACAACTTAATCCATGATGGTGTTCCAGTTGTGCTTGTCTTCGGCCTCGCCGAGCTGGATGGCGCGGAGGGCGTTGTAGAGCTTGGTGCTGTAAGGGCCGGGCTCCTTGCCAAAGACGTAGCTCTTTCCTGTCTCGGGGTCGTCGAGACGCTCGATGGGGCTGATGACGGCGGCGGTACCGCAGGCACCGGCCTCCTGGAAGGTGCTCAGCTCCTCGACGTCGATGGGACGACGTTCGACCTTCATGCCCATATCCTCGGCGAGCTGCATGAGGCTCTTATTGGTGATGGAGGGCAGGATGCTGGTGCTCTTCGGGGTGATGTAGGCACCGTCCTTGATGCCGAAGAAGTTGGCGGCGCCGGCTTCATCGACATATTTCTTCTCCTTGGCGTCGAGATAGAACTCGCAGGCGTACTGGCCACCGTGGCAAGCTTCGACGTGGGCCTTCAGGGAAGCGGCATAGTTACCGCCAACCTTATAGACGCCGGTGCCGAGAGGGGCGCTGCGGTCATACTTGCGGGTGATGACATAGGGGTTGGCCTTGAAGCCGCCCTTGAAGTAGGGTCCCACCGGGGTGACGAAGATGAGGAAGAGGTACTCGTCGGCAGGCTTCACACCCACGGTGATGCCGGTACCGATGAGCAGCGGACGGAGGTAAAGGCTGGCGCCAGTGCCATAGGGAGGAATGAAACGCTCGTTGAGTTTGATGACGCGCTTGCACATTTCGACGAATTTCTCGGTGCTGAGCTCGGGCATCATGATGCCACGGCAGGTGCTCTGCAGACGCTCGGCGTTGGCTTCGGGACGAAAGATGCGGATCTTGCCGTCTTTGCAGCGGTAGGCTTTCAAGCCTTCGAAGGCTTCCTGACCATAGTGAAGGCTGGAGGCAGCCATATGCATCTCGATGTGTTCGGAGGAGGACACTTCAATCTCGCCCCACTGGCCATTGCGGTACCAGCAGCGCACATTGTAATCCGTTTTCACGTAACCAAACGGAAGGTTTTGCCAATCTATATTCATGGTATTCAGTTTATTGTTAATGTTTATTATTTTTTTCGAATAGGGCAAAGATACAAAATAAAATCAATCTGTACCAAAAAAGTTTTCACTCTTTCCGACAGATACACTTCCCTGCCATACCGACCCTTTTACAGGGAGGTTATCTTAGTTATGACTATATAGTCACTATATAGTCAATACTAGGTTAATACTAGGTCAATACTAGGTCAATACTAGGTCATTAGCCATTCAACGCTTAATATCAGCCGTTTATGTAAACCCGGAACAAGACTGGCAACCGATGTTGAAAAAAATATTTGGCCATGTCGCAGAAATGTAGTATTTTTGCACTCGTTTTGAAAGCGGTTATCGACTATGATAACCCTTCAAAAGGCCCCTTAGCTCAGTTGGTTAGAGCAGCTGACTCATAATCAGCGGGTCCTTGGTTCGAACCCGAGAGGGGCCACGGGAAAGTTGAAAGTTGAAAGTTGAAATGGCTGACGCCTCCAAACACTTTCAACTTTCAACTTTCGGCTTTCAAATGAATGACATGGGACGCATCATGGCCATAGATTACGGACGGGTACGCACAGGGCTTGCTGTGACGGATCCGATGCGTATTATCGCAACCGCGTTGACGACGGTGGAGACCCCGATGCTGATGTCCTACATTAAAGATTATTGCGCGCGCGAAGAGGTGGATGAGTTCGTGGTGGGCGAAGCGAAACACATGAACAACACGCCGTCGGAGTCGATGCAGTATATCGAGCCGTTTGTGGCTGCGCTGGCGGCGGCGTTCCCGGAGAAAAAGATTGCACGAATTGACGAACGCTTCACTTCAAAGCTGGCGTTCCAGAGCATGATTGACAGCGGCATGAAAAAGAAAGACCGCCGCGACAAAGGCACCATCGACCGTGTGGCCGCCACCATCATGCTGCAGGACTATCTAAGAACCAATAGCTAAGACTTTAGAATTATGATATTGCCTATTGTGGGTTATGGACACCCGACATTGAGGAAGATCGCCCAGCCGATTGACAAGGACTACCCGGAGCTGAAGGAGCTGGTGGCGAATATGTACGAAACCATGTATGCCGCCGACGGCGTGGGTCTTGCGGCGCCGCAGATCGACCTGCCTATCCGCGTGGTGGTCATCGGTTTCCGTCCCTACGACGAGAAGACGGACTCCTACGGCGAGGTGACGGAGCAGCACACGCTGATCAATCCCGAGATTCTGGAGTTCGGCGAGGAGAAGGACTTCTACAACGAGGGCTGCCTGAGCGTGCCCGACATCCACGAGGATGTGCTGAGGCCGACGACGGTCAAGGTGCGCTACCGGGACGAGAACTGGGAGGAGCACACAGATGATGCAAAGGGCCTTTATGCCAGAGTAATACAGCACGAGGTTGACCACCTCGACGGCAAGGTGTTCACCGACCACCTGAGTAATTTGCGCCGCACGATGCTGAAGCGTAAACTGAACGATATCGCCGCCGGCAGGGTGCAGACGCGCTACCGGATGAAAAGAAACAGGAAATAACCATTCAGAGAAAACCATGATGAGAAGAACGTTGTTCTGCCTTTTAGGCATTGCGTTGCTGGCCAGCAGTTGCGGCCCTAACCGCGAGAAAGCCATCAAAACCATCGAAGAGCACGAGCAAGCCATCTCGACGCTGGACATGAACACCCAGGACGAGGACCTGACCGAGCTGGTGGGTCTTTACACCCAGTTTGCCAAGGATTTTGCCGAGGACAGCTTGGCTCCGGTATATATGCTGCGAGCCTCAGAGCTCTGCATCTCCCTCGGACGGACCGAACAGGCGGTCGGATTGCTGGACAGCGTCATCAATCTTTACCCGGGATTCGAGGACCTCGGCGGATGCTGGTTCATGAAAGGTTATGCCTATGAGAACGCCGAGCGGTTCGACGAAGCCCGCGAGGCATACAACTATTTCGTGGAGAACTACCCCGAGCATTATCTGGCGGCCGACACCCGCAAGACCCTCCCCTATCTCGGGATGACGGCGGAGGAGATGTTCGAAGCCATTATGGGCAGCGCAGAGGAGGAGTAGATGAAGGTCGGCAGTATCCGCATCCGCGCAAGCTATCCCAACTATTTCATGGTAAACCTCTTTGCCCGCGAAGGCGAGGAGGTGTTCAACCACGACAGCGAGGACCCGGAAAACCAGCTGGAGGGCAACAAACCGGGCACGGTGATTTACCGCCTCGAGGGCGAGCCCAAGGAGTTGCTTCACGAGTTCCCGCCGCGGTGGTACGATATGTACAGCCTGCTCAAATGCACGACCGACGAGCGTCGCCATTACCTTGAAATGTTGCTGAAAGAGCACGAAGGCGAGGCTTGTGCCGAACTGGTGAGACGGCGGGAGGATTTCCGAGAGGAATGCCAACAATACATCGCCACACATCCCCTGACGGAAAATGAATACCTGATGACGACCCTCACAGAGGGCTCGTTCACCGATGAGGAGATCAGTTACAAGGGGCGGATGCTCATCGACTTGACGAGAAACAGCTACCCTGTACCCGACTTCTGCATTCTCACTTCCAAATTGTTCAACAAGGAGGAATGCCTGCCGACGGTGGTGGAGGAAGCCATCTCCAACCTGGAGACGATGACAAACTGCCGTCTGGGCGACGACCACACGCCGCTGGTTTTTGCCATCCGCTGCGCGATGCCGCAGTATATCCCCGGACTCATGCCCACGCTGCTGAACATCGGAGTGACAAAGAGGGCCTACGAAGGGTTGCGTAAGATGTACGCCGACGCAATGGCCAACCGAGTATATCTCAGCACGCTGCATTCGATAGCCGAGATGCTTGGCATCGAGCACCGCTATGAGCGAGCCGATGTAAGCCTCTCGGAGAAGGCGCAGGAGGAACGCATCCAAGAGCTGGAGAGCCGCATCGGTGCAGTTGACGAACGTCTGCTGGAGGATGCTCACTATCAGGCGTTGCAGCTTATCCTTCATGTGAGACAGTTCTATATCGACAACTCCGACCTGATTCTCACCTTCATGCAGGGAAAGCAGGCTTTTCCGAGCTTCATCCTGCAGCGCATGGTGTGGACCATCGGTAACGACGAGAGCTACCCCGGGGTGCTCTACAGCCGTCATTCCCGCACGGGCAAGGGAAAACAGGTGGAGAGCTACCGCAACATCTTCGGAGAAGAGATTATGACGGGCGATGTGACCACCGAAGACCTTGCCTACCTGGATCGGACTGAAATTCGGCGCCAGTTTCCGGCCGTCTATCATTTCGACCCGCTGCTAAAGAAACTGGAAGGTCGCTACAAGACGCCAGTCACCATTGAATTCGCCGTAGAAACCCGCCCCCACGAGGTGAGCCTCTTCTCGGTACTGCAGCTGAACGCCAGCGAGATGACGGGCCGAGCGGCCCTGGTTTCCGCCATCAACCTGCGCAACGAAGGCTTGATCGAGGATGTCCACGTGATGGATTTGATCAAGCCCTACCATCTTCGCCAGATCGTGTCGGCGTCCATCGACGACCGCTCCATCTCGAAGCTCCAGTTCTTCGGCCACGGGTTAAGCGTGCTGCCGCGAACAGCCATCTCGGCGCGCCTCTGTTTCAGCATCGGACGGGCTCGCGAATGGAAGGCCAAAGGGCAGAATGTCTGCCTATGCCAGCAACACTTCGTACCCGAGGACACCATCACCCTTAACGAAGTGGATGCCATCCTTTCCATCATGCCTGCCGCCATCCATGTGGTGACCGCCTGCCGCGGATACGGCATACCGGCCTTCATGGACCTCCGCAGCTATGGTATCGTCATCCACGAGAACTCCCTTGTCAATGCCGACGGAGTGGTGATCAAAGAAGGCGAGATGGTGACCGTCAGCTCACGGCGACAAAGCATCTATCGCGGTGAGGCCGCTTTCCGCCCTGCACGTTTCACCAAATATCTGCAAGGGGCCCCGGTGACCTTGAGCGAGGAGGAGAAGGAGTTCTTCCTGGAAATGAAGAACGCCTACCAACAGTACCAAAGCATCGTGGGCGAACAGCAGGCTTCCTACATCACCGACCTGGGCAAGCTGGCTCGCCTTATCCGCATCGACATGAAAGACGACCCGAAGAAGGCCGCCGGCATCGTCAATGTGTGGTTTGAATCTCATCCCGACGACTATATCGACGGTGTGCTGCAAAGCCGCATGGGCGACCACAACGACCAGAGCCGCCTGTTCAACCTGCTGAGCACTTCCAACAAAATCAAATTCTTCCAACTCGTCACCCGCACCTGCCTCACCCGGGGTATCTCCGGCCTTTCGGCAGGGAGCTTCATGATTGGACGATTCGTCTCCCGTCCGCTGCCTGTCAGGATGTGGAACAGCCTCTCTGACACGGTGGTGGCATTTCTCCTCAACGAGTATGTGCTCTACCAGAAATACATACAGGTGCTGCAGGAAGTGGGAGAAATCAAACTTGCTCGCGCCCATTCCCGCATCGAAACCGAGGGTATCGACAACATGGTCCTGCAAAGTTTCGACCTCATGGACTTTGTCCCCCTGCTCTACTCGTCACACGACTGGCAACTTGTCTCTGAGCACCTTGAAGAAATCGACCACCAGGACAACACCCACTTGCTCGTCTCCATGCTCAGCCGTCCCCTCGCCGAAATCTTCGACATGAACACCCCCTGGAAACGTGCCCAGGTGGAACAGAAGCTGAAGGAAGCCGGAGAATAGGTGTTATTTGCCCAACGGAATCCTGTATCCGTAGGACCACTCGATGAATTCTATCATGCCTGCATGGGCGTTGAGCGAGACTCCAAGATAGTGGTGCCCGAAGTTATAATACGCACCCACGCGCTCGTAAAACCGGATATTGACCCGCGGCGGCGCCACAAGCACCGGGCCGATGCCTGCCTTTACGCTGACCGGACCCCAGAACCCCTCGACAAATCCCAAGGTACTTACATAGCAAGGGAAGGTATAATATTCCCCATACATCCGGGAGAGGCCGTAGTGAGAGCCGTTGTACCACAAATCAAGCGTCCCTCCCACAGCCAACACAGGGTCAAAGTAATACTGGTAGTTGAGCGAGATATCGTAGCAGGGGAAATAGCCTTCCTGGTTGAGGTCGCGCGACACCACGGCGCCTCCTTGCAGCGTGAATCCCAACTCGTGGCGTGAAAAGTCCGGTGGCGGCGGCACCTCCCCGTTCTCCACTCGCGGCGTGGGCTTCAAGCTGTAGCGCAGGCCGCCTTGTATATAATTGAGTCCCTTGTTGGGGCGTTGCAGCATGCCGTTGCTGGAATGGAGCAATGCCGCAGAAAGGCTGACATGGTCTGTGAGGCGGTAATTGATTCCCACGTCGATCAAGCAGCTCACCAACGTGGTGATGAAGATATTCTCCTCGTCATGCGTAAAGTACTGTGAGCGGGTGTAACCCGACAAACCGACACCCAGATAGTATTCAAAACGGCTCCCGAGCGGTGCACTTACCACCCCCTCAATCCCCAACCGGTGCCCCGCGATGCTCTGCGGAATATAGGCAAACGAGCCTCGCACTCCGAATGACGGGTTCCTGCGGCGCTGGATCCACCATTTCTCCCCTTCGGCTCTATACCACCACCCCGCTTCCAACCCCACCGTGCCAGCCGAGTATTCTATCATGTTGAAATTGTTGGGTGTCATATAACTGCCTGTCAGCGAAAACTCCCATCCCTCTCGCTGTGACCACACCACCCCGACAAGAGACAGAAACAACAGTATGACACAACCCTTTTTCATCGCGTCATATCCATATATTCCGCTTCCGTGATAATCTTCACGCCCAGTTTCTCGGCCTTTTTCTGTTTCTCCGGCCCCATCTTCTCTCCCGCCACCAGATAGGTGGTCTTGCCGCTGATGGAACCCGACACCTTGCCGCCGTGGTTCTCTATGTCGGCCTTGATTTCCTCCCGCGAGAAATGCTCGAATGTGCCGCTGACCACCAACGTCATCCCGGCCAGCTTCTGGCTTTCCATCTTCCACTCGCCGCTCATCTTCAGCCCCGCCGTGCGCAGGCGTTCCACCACGGTGCGGTGTTCCGCGTCGGCAAACCATTGGCAGACAGCCTTGGCCGTCACCTCGCCCACATCCTCCACTCCGGCCAGTTCCTCCTCGGTCGCCGCCATCAGGGCGTCCATGTTGCCGAAATAGCGGGCCAGCTTCTTGGCACCCACCTCCCCCACATACCGGATGCCCAGGGCGAAAAGCACCCGTTCAAACGGCACCTCCTTCGATGCCTCGATAGCCGCCAGCAGGTTGTCGGCGCCCTTGTCCTGGATGGTGGCGTCGCTTCCCAGCCCTATCAGCTGTTCACGCTTCAAGTCGTAGAGGTCGGCCACATTGCGCACCAATCCCGCCGAATAAAGCAACTCCAGCCGCTCCGGACCCAGCGTGTCTATCCCCATGGCCTTCCGGCTGACGAAATGCTCCAGCCGCCCTATGATCTGGGGGTGGCAGCCGTCGCTGTTGGGGCAGTAGTGTCCTGCCTCGCCTTCTTCCCTCACCAGCGCCGCTCCGCATTCCGGACATCGCGTGATATACTGCACCGGCATCGCGCCCGCCTGACGCTTGTCCATATCCACGCCCACCACCTTGGGAATGATCTCGCCGCCTTTCTCAATCAGCAGGTGGTCACCCTTGCAGATGCCCATCTTCTCTATGAAGTCGGCATTGACCAGCGTGGCGCGTCTGACCGTCGTGCCGCCCAACCACACCGGCTGCAGGTTGGCCACGGGGGTGATCACGCCCGTCCGACCCACCTGGTAGCTGATGCTCTCCAGCGGCGTACTCACCCGTTCGGCCTTGAACTTGTAGGCTATCGCCCAGCGCGGCGACTTCGCCGTCAGTCCCAGCCTGTCCCACAACGCCGTCTGGTTCACCTTGATGACGATGCCGTCGATGCCGAACGGAAGCTCCCACCGCCCCTGGTCCCACGTATCGATAAATTCTTTTATCTCGTCGATATCCTTGCACTCCTGTATGTAAGGCTGCACCTTGAAACCCATCTGCCGCGCATAGTCGAGGCGCCCGAAATGGGTGTCGGGTAGCGGCACCCCGTCGGGAGCCATCATGAAGTACATGCAGAACAGCAGCTTTCGCTTGGCGCACTCGGCCGAGTCCTGCAGCTTCAGGCTGCCCGAGGCCGCATTGCGTGGGTTGGCAAACGGCTCGTCGCCCTCTGCCTCGCGCTGGGCGTTCATCGTCTTGAACGACTCGAACGGATACACCACCTCCCCTCGGGCCTCGAAGTCGTCGGGATACTCTCCCCTCAACTGCAGCGGTATGGTCGGTATGGTCTTGGCGTTCGTCGTGATGTCGTCGCCCACCCGACCGTTGCCGCGCGTCACCGCCTGCACCAGCCGCCCGTGGCGGTAGGTCAACCCGATGGCCACTCCGTCGTATTTCAACTCGCAGGTGTAGCTGAACGGCACCCCGTCGAGCAGCTTGCGCGTACGCGCCTCGAATTCCTCTATCTCCTCTATCGAATAGGTGTTGCCCAGCGAGAGCATCGGGAAGCGGTGCTCCACCTGGCGGAAGCTTTTGTTCACCTCCCCGCCCACTCGCTTGGTGGGCGACAGCGGGTTGGCCAACTCCGGATACTGGCGCTCCAGTTCCTGCAACTCGCGCATCATGCCGTCGAACTCCTCGTCGCTCACCAGCGACCGGTCGTTCATATAGTACTCATAGTTCAGCCGGTCGAGCTCCTTGCACAGCTCGTCCATGCGCTGCCTGGCAGGCTCCGTGTCTATGCTTGAAAATAAGTCCATGTACCCGTGTAATTTAATGATGCCGGTCCCGTCAGGGTCACCTTCGTGAAGGCCTCGTCCGTCTCCTCCCATCCTACTGCGAACGTCGCCTCGCGGCTCTGCACCGTCCTGCAACCCGTCACCAGCGCGCACGCCGTCACTCCCGTGCCGCACGCCAGTGTCTCGTCCTCCACGCCGCGTTCGTAGGTGCGCATCGACAACACGCCCTCATTCTCCTTTCGGATGAAATCCACATTCGTACCCTCGGGGAAGAGGTCGGCGCGGTAGCGCCACCGACGTCCTTCGGCCACCACATCCACAGCTTCCAGGTCCTCCACCTCCAGCACGAAATGCGGCGAACCCGTATCTATGAAAACCCCGCCCTCCACTCGCCGTATCTCACTCTTCCTCACCTCGCGCATCGTAAGATCCACCGTGGCCCTTCTCTTTTCCGCATCCCACTGCCTCACCACCGCCTCGTGCGCTCCGTCGTAGCCAAGGAAATGCAGACGGTCGCCCATGCCGAGCAGGCTGGCAAACAACGCTATGCAGCGGCCGCCGTTGCCGCACATCGACCCCAGGCGTCCGTCGCTGTTGTAGTAACGCATCTCAAAATCGTAGCCGGCCGACGCATCGGCCACGCGCTCCAGCGTCATCAATCCGTCGGCCCCCACCCCGTAACGTCGGTGGCACATGCGGGCAATCTCCGCCTCGCTCAACGCGTACTCCCCTCCGCGGTTATCCACCACCACGAAGTCGTTCCCCGCCCCATCAAACTTATAAAACGGCATCCTCTTCATCTCACTCATAACTCTTAACTCTCAATAGTCAATTATCGGGAACAGCCTCCGCAGCGTCGCCAGCTGCGGGTTCTGTTTCACCATCGCGTTGTACTTATCTACCGGCTTATACAGCACGTCGTCCTTCTCGACGAACATCGGGTTCACCTTGCAGCTCAGCATCGGCATCCCCGTTCGCCTGCGCAGCGCCTCCATCACATCTATCCGGTGCGGCTTGAACTCCTCGTGGAACGACACCGTCTGCGCGTCGATCTCCACCAGTCCCGGCCGTTCCCCCATGCGCACCTTGGCCGCTCCCGTCAAATCCCGAAGCCCAAGTTCCTCGCCAGCCTCCTGCCAGCAGCGCTCCAGCTCCTCCTGTGTCAAAGGCCTCGTCTCAGCCTCCAGCTTCGGAGTCTCCACCTTCACCCGCTGGATGGAACTTATGCTGATGGCTCCGGCCAGCAGCGACCCCGTCGGTCGCCGCTCTCCGCTCTCCGCTCTCCGCTCTCCCTCCTCCGACGGACGCACCTCCGTTGGACGCACCTCCGACCCTCCGGACGGCCGCTCTCCGACTTCCGGCTTCCGCTCTCCTGCTTCCTTCTTCCGCTCTCCGGCTGCCTCCGTGCCTGCCCTTTCGGGACTCCTTGCAATCTAACCCTTCGGCAGCGCCGTAGAGGCCATCTTCATCAGCCCTATCTCCACAAAGAGGCGCTTGTTGTTCGCCTCGCGGAAGCGGTACTCGTAGTCGCCCGCCACGCCCAGCAGTCCCAGCAGCAGCGGCAACCCGCACTCCTGCGCCTGCCGCCCCAGACGGGCCCTCAGCCGCTCGCCGCCCTCCACCAGCGGAAGGGTCTGCGCATCCAGGCTCACCAGCAGGTTGCGCAAGTGCTCGCACAATCCCGTCAGGAAACTCTGTCCACCGAAGCCGCGCGTCAGCACCTCCTGGTACAGCAGCAGCGACCCTCCGATGTCGCCCTTCCGCAGGTCATCCACCAGGCGGAAGTAATAGTCCGAATCCAGCACGTTCAGGTTCTCCAGGCAGCCCTGGTAGGTCAGGTTGCCCTGCGTGAAATTCACCAGCTGGTCGAAGGTGCTCAGCGCGTCGCGCATGCCGCCCTCGGCCTTCGCCGCTATCAGCTCCAGCGCCTCAGGCTCGTACCTCACACCCTCCTTCTCCGACACATACTCCAGGTGCCGCACGATGTCGGGCACCTCGATGCGCTTGAAGTCAAACACCTGGCACCGGCTCAATATCGTCGGGATGATCTTGTTCTTCTCCGTCGTCGCCAGGATGAACTTCGCATACGACGGCGGCTCCTCCAGCGTCTTCAGGAAGGCGTTGAACGCCGCCTGGCTCAGCATGTGAACCTCGTCGATGATATACACCTTGTACCGCCCCGTCTGTGGCGGAAACTGCACCTGCTCCACCAAACCCCGGATGTCATCCACCGAATTGTTGCTCGCCGCATCCAGCTCGAAGACATTCATCGAGGCACCCTCGTTGAACGTGCGGCAGCTCTCGCACTCGTTGCAGGCCTCTCCATCCGCCGTCCGGTGCTCGCAGTTCATCGTCTTCGCCAGGATACGCGCGCAGGTCGTCTTACCCACTCCGCGGCTCCCGCAAAACAAAAAAGCCTGCGGCAGCTGACCCGTCGCTATCGCGTTCTTCAACGTACGCGTGATATGCTCCTGGCCCACCACCGTCGCGAAAGTCGAGGGACGGTATTTCCTCGCCGAAACCACAAAATTATCCATATCTTTAATATTCAAAATGAAACATCGCTCACCCCCACAAAATCAACTCTGCAAATATACATAATAATTTCCGTTCCGCCGGCAAAAAGTTATCCTACGTTATCAACAGCCTGCATCCACCTGATTCTCAACACCGAACCCCTTATAACCAAGCAACAATCCCTGTAAACATCTGATACTAAGCCTTGAATCCGTCATGACCTAGTAGATCCCTAGTATTGACCTAGTAGATCCCTAGTAGTGACCTAGTAGTGCCTATATAAAAGGAACTAGGTCATCACTATAGCATCCCTTATGCAAGACTTGATTTAAACTTATGTTAGACAGATGGTTGCTCTTTCTAGTGCTATTCTTCCCGCACTCTGTTTTTTGTAAAAAAAAATTATTCCGTGTCGATATTTTTCGTATTTTTGCAAAACAAAAAAATCCACATATATGAAGAAACTATTGATTATCATCTTCTTTGTCATATTCCCATTATTAGCGGTAGCACAGGAGTCCATCGAGGAACCCGTTTACTTCAAAGACCACTATTCCATCATTCGGGAAGTGAACCAGAAAGAAAGCCTGATATACAACTGCTATCAGGGATTGTCCATGTTTACATTGACGTATGAAGGCAACAGCACCGCAGAAATAGTCGCAAACGGTTATTTGTTTCAATATATACGCGATTTTGAAATTCTGAATGGAGAAGATGTTTATTTCTGTGGGGAGCGGTATGATTGGGGCGCAAATAACAAACTTACCCTGAAAGACGTTTTTATCGGCCATTTTACCATGAGCGATTTCCGCAACACCACCCAAGTAGACTCTTTGAACATTGACACAATTTCTCTCTATAATTCATTGAGAATTACCTTGTCTAAGAAATTGGAGGTTTTTGAGGATGACGGAGGATTGAAACATGTGGTGGTGACAGGGACGGAGACCTCGGGAAGTGGCTGTATTGTGGATGCATATATCTCCGGCGGTTCTTGGTATACCCATGCAACACCGACTCCATCCCAAACGGAGATATATTATGACGTAGCTGTTACAGATCATTACGTGGCAGTGTCGGCTCAAAGTACGGCAAACTCAACTGGATATATCTTGCTTTTCAACAAGCCCACACCTGGAAACAGCGTGTTTCCATATCCTTCAGTGAATTTCAATCGAATCACACTTCCCTATTCGGTGGACGGGGAGATTCTACTTGAGGCTTGCGAGCAAGACGCCTTTGTGTCGGCCTGCCATTCGGCAGGAAGCAATGCCGTTTATATCAGCGGTTTTGACGGGACGACCCATCTTGCCACCGTCGGGATGCCCTTGCAAAGCAACCTCTCGCCCTGTTCGCAGTTGAAAGATATCAGCTACGGTCCTTATTCAAAAGATTTGGAGGTGCTCCAATATGAATTGATTGGAAGTGACACGGCAAGCATCGTGTATCATATCGGTCCCAGTGTGCTCACCGACCCCGTTCCCGTGGTGTATGGGAATTACTACAAATGCCAGACATTGTGCTCCATTGTGAACAAACGGCATCTTGACGGCTACACGTTTGCCTCGGGACACCCTTTCCGGGATTGCTACAACGAACTCTACAACAACTACAAGGTGCTCCGGAAATACGTCCTCATGCAAGGCTCTTACGGGAATTGCACAGAAGAAAGAGCGACGAGAATTTGGTTGTTTGAGAAGGGCCCGTCAGTCGTCATTGATATGTTCCAAACGTCTTTTCGGCGACCACGTGGATTACACTGGCTTTGGGAAAAATGTGAGACAAGTGTAAACATTATATGCAATTAAAGAACATGAAAAAAAATAGCGTTGCAAGGAGCCTTCTTTTTGCGATGGTCATGAGTGCAGCTCAATTAGTCTTATCTCAAGATACACTGATCGGGCCTAAAAGCAATTATTACTTTCGCTATTGGCATGGTGGCAATTACATGCCTTATGACACACTTCCCGTTTCTCCAGAAGTTTTTTATACGTCACCCTTTCTCCATGGTACCGTAACCAAACTTTTTCACACCGACACCATTATAGAAATACACGGGATAGCGGCAGGTCTATATTCTGAGTGTGAACCCCATAACGAACCTGTGATTCATCCCATTATTCCTGAAGCCGACTCTTCCAACGTGGCAGATTTGGGCACGGAAAACGTATTCGAATACTTACGACTATATGTTCCGGACAAGGATGGAGATTCCATGATATTGATCAATGAAGGGCGGGTGCATTATACCGAAGACCCGTTTGACCATTATCTCCTGCTTGGACACAGGGGTCCAGCTTGGCATTATCCTCGACATCAAAAAGTATATGAGGTTTATTTCGACACGGTCTCCCGTGTTGTGGGGGATTTTTGTATAGGTATCTCCCAAATCAATTCAATCTATGATACGGCACAAGGGATGTGGAATACATGGCCAATTGGATTAGTGGAGTTTTTTTCCACCGAATGGCTTAATATTTTTTTTGACACCCTGTATATAGAATATGAAGGTGATAGACGATGGCCTTACGCTTTTTTTTCGGGACACCTTTACATTTTCCCTATTTTGGACCATGACTGCCATATACCCCCGACGGAGGACACGACAAACCATTCGGCAATTCGGACACCGGCGGACTTGGGGACCGTGCTGCAACCCAATCCTGCAACGGAAAGCGTGCGGGTGGTGTCGGCCTTCGGCATGACGCGGGTGGAAGCCTACAACAATGCAGGAGTCAAAGTGTTGGAACAGCGGACGGAGGGAAGTACCGCCACCCTCAACGTGAGCCGCTGGCCGTCGGGCAACTACGTCCTCTTGATTCACACTCCGCAGGGCGTCGCCCGCAAGCCGCTGGTGGTGTCGAGGTGAACAATTGAAACTTAAAAGAGCGAGCCTATGGTGACAAATGACGCCATAGGCTTACTTATGCTTACAGAAGAAATTGTTTTTTCTTCAGTTTCATTTTTTTTTGTATATTTGCATTTTCAAACGCACGCCCAAAAGCGTGCAAATAGATGATTCGTAATAAAATAATAATAAATAAAACATAAAAACATGACACCTTCACACATTGAACACATCGGCATCGCCGTCACCAACCTCGACGAGGCCATCCGCTACTGGGAAGACGTGATGGGGCTGAAATGCTACGCCATCGAGGAAGTGACCGACCAGAAGGTCAAGACTGCCTTCTTCCGCTGCGGCGACGTAAAAATAGAGTTGCTGGAGCCCACCTGCCCCGAGAGTACCATCGCCGCCTTCATCGAGAAGAACGGCGGCAAGGGCGGCATGCACCACATCGCCTTCGCTATGGAGAACACCGACCAGGCCCTGAACGAGGCCAAGGAGAAGGGTGTGCGCCTGATTGACCAGCAGAGCCGCGGCGGCGCCGAAGGCCTGCACATCGGCTTCCTGCACCCCAAGAGCACCCTGGGTGTCCTGACTGAATTTTGTTGCAAATAAAAAAACACAATAACTATGGCTTTTGAACAGAAGATTAAAGAGCTGCTCGACAAGCGTGGCGAGGCCCGCATGGGCGGCGGCCAGAAAGGCATCGACAAACAGCACGAACAGGGCAAACTGACGGCCCGCGAGCGCATCGCATTGCTGCTTGACGAGGGTTCGTTCGAGGAGTTCGACATGTTTGTCACTCATCGTTGCACCAATTTCGACATGCAGAAAAAGTCCTACCTCGGCGACGGCGTGGTGACCGGCTACGGCACCATCAACGGCCGCCAGGTGTATGTCTTCGCACAGGACTTCACCGTGCTGGGCGGTTCGCTGAGCGAGACCATGGCTCTCAAGATATGCAAGGTGATGGACCAGGCCATGAAGGTCGGTGCTCCCGTCATCGGCCTCAACGACTCCGGCGGAGCCCGTATCCAAGAGGGTATCAACGCACTGGCCGGCTTCGCCGAGATTTTCGAGCGCAACATCCTGGCCAGCGGCGTGGTGCCGCAGATCAGCGCCATCTTCGGCCCCTGCGCCGGCGGTTCGGTGTATAGCCCCGCGCTGACCGACTTCATCTTCATGAGCAAGGAAAACAGCTACATGTTCCTCACCGGCCCCAAGGTGGTGAAAACCGTCACGGGCGAGGATGTGACCGTCGATAAGCTCGGCGGCGCCATGGTGCACGCCACCAAGAGCGGCGTGGCCCACTTCGTCGGCGAGACCGAGGAGGCCACCCTCGAAATGATCCGCGAACTGGTGGGATACATCCCCAGCAACAACTTCGAAGAGGCTCCCATGATGGCCACCGGCGACCCCATCGACCGTCTGGAAGACAGCCTGAACACTATCATCCCCGAGAATCCCAACCAGGCCTACGACGTGAAGGACGTGATCCACGCCATTGTCGATGACGGCAAGTTCCTCGAGGTGCACGAGAAGTTCGCCCAGAACCTCGTCGTCGGCTTCGCCCGCATGGGCGGCATGAGCGTGGGCGTGGTGGCCAACCAGCCCAAGGCTATGGCCGGCGTGCTCGACTGCAACGCCAGCCGCAAGGGCGCCCGCTTCGTGCGCTTCTGCGACGCCTTCAACATCCCGCTGGTGACCCTCGTCGATGTGCCCGGCTTCCTGCCCGGCACCGGCCAAGAGTACAACGGCGTCATCAACCACGGCGCCAAGATGCTCTACGCCTACGGCGAGGCCACGGTGCCGAAGGTGACCGTCACCCTGCGCAAGAGCTACGGCGGCGCCCATATCGTGATGAGCTGCAAGCAACTGCGGAGCGACATCAACTACGCCTGGCCTACGGCCCAGATTGCCGTCATGGGTGCCAGCGGCGCCACCGAGGTGCTCCACGGCCGCGCCCTGAAGGAAATCACCGACCCCGAGGAGAAAGCCAAGTTCATCGCCGAGAAGGAGAAGGAGTACAACGACCTGTTCGCCAACCCCTACAACGCCGCCAAGTATGGCTACATCGACGATGTCATCGAGCCGCGCAACACGCGCTTCCGCGTCATCCGCGCCCTGCAGGCCCTGCAGACCAAGAAAGACAGCCTGCCGATGAAGAAACACTGCAACCTGCCGCTGTAACAGCCAAGGATGCTGTAGTCAAGTAGAAATACAATAATTCATTTATTAACCAATTAAAAAAAACATCAAAACAATGAAGAAAATTCTGTTTACCGCTATGGCCGCTGTGGCCATGTTCGCCCTGGTTGCCTGCAACGGCAAGAAAACCGCCGAAGTGACCGAGGACACCACCGCCTGCCAGGCCGCCGTCGAGGCTTGCGAGCATCATTGCGCCATGGACAGCACCTGCACCCACGAGTGCATGTGCAACGAGGAGTGCAAAGCCGCCAACTGCGAGGCTTGCCCCAACCACGGCACCGAGAACTGCTGCAAGGCCAAAGCCGCTGTCGAAGGCCAGGCCTGCGAGAAAGCTTGCGAGCAAAAGTGCGAGAAGGCTTGCGAAAAGAAATGCGACAAGCCCTGCGAGAAAAAATGCGAGAAAGCACAGTAAGCAGTGATTAGTAGGGAGTGGGTAGTGTGTGGCACTTTTTTTCACAAATGCTATCAACTACCCACTACCAACTATCCACTAAGCTGTTTTGATGTTACAATTAACTGAAAAAGAATGAAGACCATTAATAAAATGCTATTGGCAGGTCTGCTCAGCTGCACTTTGCTGACCGCCGTGGCCCAGGAGCAGCCGGCCCCCGAACACGAGGGGTGCCCGATGCATCAGTTGGCCCCGTCGGTCGATTTCGTGAGCGTGAAGACTTGCTTCGCCCCCCAACTGGGTGCGTTCGTGGCTGTCGATAGCGTGGAATGCTGCGTACATCTGGTGGGCATGGTGGACGGCAAACTGGACACCATGGGCCGCTTTGTAACCGACAACACCCACAAACGCCACGATCTGAAGAATATCCTGCGCCCCGTGAGCGTGAGCGCCATGGGCGAATACATCCTGGTGCTGGCTTCGGCGGTGAACGACTCGGCCTATGTGGCTATCCTGGACAAGGAGATGAACGAAGTGGCCCGCCGCTCGTTCAACAGCCCGATGTACGCCATGCACCGCGAAGGTGGCGTGCTGATGATTGCCGGCCGCAACCCCTACGGCTACGACATCAACATCCTACCGCTGCACCGTCTGGACTTTGACGCCTTCGCCAACGGCGAAATCCTGTCTCACCACTACCGTGTGGCCAAACAGGCGGAGAAAATCAAACAGAGCGACCCCATCGGCATCGGCCTCGCCGCCGTGGCCGTGGCTGTGGTGTTCCTGGCCCTGGTGTGCATCTTCCTCCTCATCAGCGGATCGGGCAAACTGATCATGAGCGCTGAGGAGAAGAGCAAGAACAAGGCTTCCAAGAAGAGCCGTGGCATCAAGCCCGTCAGCGACGGCAGCAGCGCCGCCAAAGAGGACGAAGTGTATGCTGCCATTGCAGCCGCCATCCACCTGTACAACGACGAGCTGCACGACGAGGAGACCACCGTGATCACCATCCAGAAGGTGGAGCGCGAGTGGACCCCCTGGAATGCCAAATACTATAATATGAATCATTATTTTAACAACAGGAAATAAGCCATGAACAACTATAAGCTCAAGATAAACGGCAACGACTACAACGTGGAAATCAACGAAGTAGAAGGCCAGGAAATCAAACTGAACGTGAACGGCACCCCCTATGTCGTCACCGTGGATCAGGAAATCAAACAACAGAAACCCAAACCCGTGGTGCGTCCCGCCGCCACCGCGTCACAGGTGGCTCCCGCCGCCAGCGGCTCGGTGCAGAAAGCCAACCCGGCCGCTGCCGGCAACAAAGTGACCACTCCCCTGCCCGGCACCATCCTCGACGTGTTCGTCAACGTGGGCGACACCGTGAAGTCGGGCCAGACCGTGGTGCTGCTCGAGGCCATGAAGATGGAGAACAACATCGAGGCCGACTGCGACGGCACCGTCAAGGAAGTGAAGGTCCGCAAAGGCGACAGCGTCCTCGAGGGCGATATTTTGGTTGTTATTGGATAATAAACAGTTTAGGTTGTAAGTTTAAGTTATAAGCATAGGCAAGAACTTAAGACTAAAACTAAAAACTAAAACTTATAGATAATGATTAGTTTAGCAACAGGCGGCTTCATGGAATTCATGTCAACGCAGCTGGTGCAGTTCCTTGAATACACGGGCTTCGCCAACGTGACCTGGGGCCATATAGCCATGATTTTGATAGGCTTGGTGTTCATCTTCCTGGGCATCAAGTTCGAGTTCGAACCTCTCCTGCTGGTACCTATCGGATTCGGCATGCTCATCGGCAACATCCCCTTCTACCCGGGATTGAAGATAGGCATATACGAACAGGGGTCGGTACTCAACATCCTGTACCACGGTGTGCAGAACGGCTGGTATCCACCACTGATATTCCTAGGGATAGGAGCCATGACCGACTTCTCGGCGCTGCTTTCCAACCCCAAGCTGATGCTTATCGGCGCCGCTGCCCAGGTGGGCATCTTCGCTGCCTATATGGGAGCTTTGGCTCTCGGTTTCATGCCCAATGAGGCAGGTGCCATCGGCATCATCGGCGGTGCTGACGGTCCCACGGCCATCTTCATCAGTTCGCAGTTGGCACCCGACCTGATGGGAGCCATCGCCGTGTCGGCATACTCTTATATGGCTCTCGTTCCCGTCATCCAGCCGCCGATCATGCGACTGATGACCACGCCCAAAGAGCGCACTATCCGCATGAAGCCCCCGCGGCAGGTGTCCAAACTGGAGAAAATCACCTTCCCCATCATCGGCCTGCTCTTCTGCGCCTTCATCGTGCCGAGCGGCCTGCCCCTCCTGGGTATGCTCTTCTTCGGCAACCTGCTGAAAGAGTGCGGCGTCACGAAGCGTCTGAGTGACGTGGCCTCCAATGCCGTGGTAAACATCTGCACCCTGCTCATCGGCATCACCGTGGGTGCTTCGACCCAGGCCTCCGTATTCCTCACCGGCAAGTCGGTGATGATCTTCGGTCTCGGTGCCGGAAGCTTCATCGTGGCCACCTTCTGCGGCGTGCTCTTCGTGAAGATTATGAATCTCTTCCTCAAAGAGGGCAACAAGATCAACCCGCTTATCGGCAACAGCGGTGTGAGCGCCGTGCCCGATGCCGCCCGCGTGTCGAACAACTTGGGTCTGGAATACGACAAGACCAACTACCTGCTGCAACACGCCATGGGTCCCAATGTAGCCGGCGTGGTGGGCTCGGCAGTGGCAGCCGGTATCCTGCTGGCTTTCCTGCACTAAAACATGGTTTTAGCACCAAGATGAGGACACCCGTAAAGGATGTCCTCATCTTTTTATTTGGCCATGTCGGGATAAATTCGTACCTTTGCAGTCGAAAACTTTAGTACCCATGAAATATGAATATTAAGAACAACCGGGCATTCCTGCTTCTGGCAGCATTTGTGCTCAGCACAATGAGCCTGCATGCATACAACCACACGGCCGTATCTCCAAGCGGTGATACGCTGTGTTACAACATATTTGATGGACATGCGGCATTAACCTATCGCTATTACGACGTAGCCGCCTACACGAACCTTTCGGACACTGTCATCATTCCAAGCAGCGTGGAGTACAACGGCACATACTATTCTGTGACATCCATCGAGGACAGAGCATTTTACGGCTGCTCCATGGTAACAAAATTCATCCTGCCCAACACTCTGACCTCTATCGGTAGCAATGCATTCAGGAATTGTAGTGGATTGACCTCCATTGACATTCCAAGCAGTGTTACACTCATTGGTTTCGCCACTTTCCGCAACTGCACAAGCCTCACCTCCATTTCCATTCCATACGGGCTAAGCGATATCGATGGTCAAATGTTTTACGACTGCATCAACCTCGAATCTGTCACCATTCCCAGTAGCGTTACCTGGATTTACAGTGGAGCCTTTTACAACTGCACCAAACTCATATCCCTCAACATCCCCAGCAGTGTAGTAATAATTGACGCAGACGCTTTCTATCTCGTGAAAAACATCGTCTATAACGGTTCGGCTTCGGGTAGTCCCTGGGGCGCACTTACGCACAACGGCACTTTCGAAGGCGACTTTATCTACTCCAACAGTGCAAAGACCCACCTCACCGCCTATATCGGCAACTCCACCGAAGCCTCTATTCCCTCCGGAGTCCAAACCATCAGGCAGTATGCCTTCGCCAATTCCTCTAACCTCAGAAAAGTAAACCTCCCCTCCTCCTTAACCACCATCTACTCCTACGCCTTCTCCAATTCGGGCTTGGACTCCATCGTCATTCCCAACAGCGTCACCTCCATCAAGTCCTATGCTTTCTTCGGCTGCCAGAATCTCGTCTCACTCACTCTTGGCTACGGGCTCACCTCCATCAACGATTGGGCGTTCGAAAGATGTACGAGCCTCGACTCCATCGCTATTCCATATAGTGTAACCTCCATCGGCTACGGATCTTTTCATAGGTGTACTGGACTTACCAAAGTTGAGCTACCCCTCTCCCTGACCGCCATCGGTCCCTACGCCTTCTACCGCTGCACCGCGCTACAAGAAATCACCATTCCCAGCCTTGTCACTTCCATTGGCGGAAACGCCTTCGACCTGTGCTCCGCTCTCACCACAGTCAATATGCTCCCCAACAACCCACCTTCTGTCAGTTGTAATTCCTTCTCCGGAAACAACGCCAACCGCATCTTCGTCCTCTCTTGCGGTTCCCTCGACAATTACATGAACAACAACTCATGGACCTGTTATCACAACGCCCTGCATGACCGACCCGATTTCCATGTCGATCTCTCTCCCAACATTCCCGGTAGCGGCACTATCGACATCATTCTGCAAGGCGGTTACACCATGGGCTGCGACTCCTCCGTCAGCCTCTTGGCCATTCCCAACCATGGCTATCACTTCGTCGGCTGGAGCGACGGCGAGACTAACTCCACACGCACCATCTTCCTCTCCGGCGACACCTCCCTCACCGCCATCTTTGCTCCCGACACCTTTGCCCTCACCCTCAACGCCAACGATACCGCAATGGGTTCCGTCTCTGGCGCAGGCCTCCACCCTTACCTCGACACCGTCCTCATCTCCGCCCTTCCTGCACCCCATCACCATTTCCTCTACTGGAGCATCAGCGGGTCAAACTCCATCCTCTCGAATGCCACTGACACCGTCGTCATCACCGACAACCTCACCCTCACCGCCCACTTCGCCATCGACACCTACCAGGTATCCGTCCTCTCCGACAACCTCGAACATGGCACCGTCACCGGCGGTGGCCTGTTCGTGTACGGCCAGTCCTGCACCGTCGTCGCCACTCCGCTTGAAGGCTACGTATTCCTCCGCTGGAGCGACGGTTCGTTAGACCCCACTCTCACCTTTATCCCCGACCAAGACACAGTGCTCACCGCCTACTTTGCTGAGGAAAACCACATTATCATTATTTCCGTCGCCTCCAACGACTCCAACATGGGCTATGTCACCGGAGGAGGACCCTGCGCCCAGGGAACTGAGGTTTCGCTGCTCGCCGTGCCTTACTACGGATACCGTTTCCTTCGCTGGAACGATAACAACACCGACAATCCCCGCATCCTCACCGCCCTCTCCGACCTCTCCTTCACTGCTTTCTTTGAAGCCATCCCCACCTACACCGTCACCGTCCTCAGCAGCGACGAAAACATGGGCACCGTATCCAACGGCGGAACCTTCATCAAAGACACCGTCATCTCACTGGAAGCCTTTCCCCGCGAGGGATTTCACTTCGTCAGATGGAACGACAACAACACCGACAACCCCCGCACCGTCACCATCACTGAGGACGCAACCTATATAGCCCTCTTCGCCCAAAACCATGCGCCACAAGGCATTGAAAACACACATATCCAACACCCAAAGATCTATGCCATTCCTGGACACATCATTATTCAAGGCGAGGGTGGGTACCTCATCGGCATATACAACATCTTAGGCCAACAACTGACAACCACAAGAAAACACTCGACAACCGATATCCGGATCGCCATTCCCTCTTCGGGAATCTATCTGGTCAAAATTGGAAAACTTCCCCCTCGGAAAATAATTGTGGAAAAATAAAACACCAACAATATGAAACAATACATCGAACAAAACAAAGACCGCTTCCTTGAAGAGCTTTTCAGCCTTATCCGTATTCCCTCCATCAGTTCTGAACAGGAACACAAGCCCGACATGGTGCGCTGCGCCCGGCGTTGGAAAGAGCTGCTGCTCGAAGCCGGAGCCGACCGTGCCGAAGTGATGCCCACCGACGGCAACCCCGTGGTATATGGCGAGAAAACCATCGACCCCTCCAAACCCACCGTCCTCGTCTATGGCCACTACGACGTGATGCCCGTGGCTCCCCTCGAACTCTGGCGCACCCCCCCCTTCGAGCCCGTCATCAAAGACGCCCGCATCTGGGCTCGCGGCGCCGACGACGACAAAGGTCAAAGCTTCATGCACGCCAAAGCCTTTGAATACATGGTGCGTTCCGGCAACCTCCCCTGCAACGTCAAATTCATGCTCGAAGGCGAAGAGGAAATCGGCTCCGGCAGCCTCTACGGCTTCTGCGAGAAAAACAAGGAACTCCTCCACGCCGACATCATCCTCGTCTCCGACACCTCCATGATCGCCCCCGACCTCCCCAGCATCACCAGCGGCCTCCGCGGCCTCTGCTACTGGGAAGTCGAAGTCACCGGTCCCAACCACGACCTCCACAGCGGCATCTTCGGCGGCGCCGTCGCCAACCCCATCAACGTGCTCTGCAAGATGATCGCCGACCTCCACGACCCCGACGGCCACATCACCATCCCCCACTTCTACGACGACGTCCTCCTCCTCTCCGACCAGGAGCGCGCCCTCATGGCACAAGCCCCCTTCGACGAAAAACAATACATGAAAGACCTCGGCCTCCGCGCCCTCAAAGGCGAGAAAGGCTACACCACCAAGGAACGCACCGGCATCCGCCCCTGCCTCGACGTCTGCGGCATCTGGGGCGGCCACACCGGCGAGGGCACCAAGACCGTCCTCCCCTCCAAAGCCTACGCCAAAATCAGCACCCGCCTCGTCGCCAACCAGGACTTCGAGAAAATAAGCCGACTGTTCAAAGAATACTTCGAGAGCGCAGCACCCGACTGCGTCACCGTCAAAGTCACCCCCTGCCACGGCGGCGCCGCCTACGTCAGCCCCCTGGAACTCAAAGCCTACCGCGCCGCCGAGCGCGCTATGTCCGACACCTTCGGCCGACGACCCATCCCCACCCGCAGCGGCGGTAGCATCCCCATCGTCGCCGGCTTCGAGCGCATCCTCGGCCTCAAGAGCATCCTCATGGGCTTCGGCCTCGCCTCCGACGACATCCACGCCCCAAACGAAAACTACCCTCTGCAGCAGTTCTTCCGCGGCATCCAGACCATCCCCCTCTTCTACAAATATTTCGCCGAATAGCTCGCCTGCAACACCCCCTTTACACCCCATCCTCCTGCCCCCCGTCGCCACCGTGTGCCTCTCCCCTCCGCCGTCGCCCCCGGGACAAGGAGCAGCGCCTATCCGAGCAGCTCGGCCAGCATGCCCTCCATCCCGGCAAGTCCGTCACGGGCTATAACCTCCCCCCATTCACAATCAGGAGTGTCTTCGGAATCCCGGATAGGGCATAATCATGCCAAGCTTTGCTGTTTCTCCTGCCGCCACTGCCATCGCACACGTTGACCCAGGGGAGCTTGTTTTTCGCAACATAATCCTTCCACCTCTCGAACTGGGCATCGACGGAAATTCCATACACTCCCAAGCCCCTATCATGATAGGTGGCGTAGATCTCCTTCAGACGGGGCATAGCCGCCAGACACCCCGGGCACCACGTGGCCCGGAAAATCGACGAGGACATAGCGGTTGGCAGCATCCTTGACCACAGCCCCCCAGACTTATGCTGTCGCCGTTCACGTTCCAACCCCGCCAGTTCGGGCGTAAGGCGGTCCAAAACACCAAGTGCCTGAAACGACGACTTGCACCATTCGTTGATTGTGGCCAATGCCAACGCACCGGTTTGTTCGGCACCCATCACCTCGGCCCTTAGGGCATCGGCCGAATCTTTGTCCCCCCGCAAATCATATTCCATGACTCTCCGTATGATACTGTTCGAGGGCGTACCTGTCGCACCCGTCTCCATATCCCCTTCGTCATCGGCATCCACCTCCACCAAGACTGTTCCCGGCTCAAGAATAAAGTCCTTCAGCTGCAACCCCTCTTCTTGGGTATAAAGAAACACATGGGTGGGTGCTGACACCGTTGGGTGAATCTCGAAGGTGCCGTCTTTGACCACTCCTTCGCCGACAACAGCAAAGCGGTTAAACTCGTCTTCCAATTCGAGTTTGGTACCGTCGGGAAGGCCCTTTATGGTCCCCTTTACTGTGCAATAATCCGACTGATTCCGATTCGACTGGCATCCGCCGAAACCCAGCATCAGCAGTACCATTATGTAAATTAACGATTTCGTTTTCATTCAAACTTTGTTTAATTTGTATTGTTGGTTGTGCAAAATTACACAATGTTTAATTCTCCGATGAACGGGCCGGGAAAAGGAGAATAAAAACAAAAAAGAGGCAACATAATAATTCATGAAAAACAACTTTGTATAAGAGCCACCGCCGCCGAAGAATCACCGAAGGAACACTTTGGATTCATTCTAAAACCACAGGAATAATCTTTCATCTATATTGGTACAATAAAAAGCGTCTTATGCCGTTATAATCTCAAACCCGAGACTATATGTACGAGATTATCAGCAAGCGGCTGCTCAATAGCCACGAGATTTACAGGATGGAAGTCCACGCACCGTGGATATCGCTCAGCGGCAAACCCGGCCAGTTCGTCATCGTCATCCCCCACCCCAATGGCGAACGCATACCACTCACCATCAGCGACATCGTATATCAACGCCAGTCGGTGGTCATCGTCTTCCAGGTGGTCGGCGAGACCACACGCCAGCTGGCAGCAATGAACGAGGGCGACGACCTATACACCATTGTGGGACCGCTGGGTCGGCCGAGCGAGCTGATCGAGAAGCACGGCAAAGGTGAGCTGAAACGCCTGCTCTTCGTAGCCGGCGGCGTGGGCATCGCCCCTGTGTTCCCGCAGGTGAAGTGGGCCTTCCGACAAGGTATCCCCACCGATGTCATCATCGGCGCACGCTCCAAAGACCTGCTCTTCTACGAGGACGAGCTCCGCGCCGTGTGCCACAACCTGCACATCATGACCGATGACGGCAGCTATGGTGAGCAGGGCTTGGTCACCGCCAAAGTCGACCAACTTTGTCAGAGCGGAGCCGACTATAGCCACTGCGTGGCCATCGGTCCTCTGCCGATGATGAAATTCGTGGCCCTCACCACCAAGAAGTACAACCTCGCCACCATCGTCAGCCTCAACTGCATGATGGTCGATGGCACCGGCATGTGCGGAGCCTGCCGCGTACGGGTGGGTGACGAGGTCAAGTTCTGCTGCGTTGATGGTCCTGAATTCGACGGTCACCTTGTCGATTTCGACGAGGCCGCCCGCAAACTTAAAACCCCCGACGCACATCGCTACCGCATAGCCACCGCCGAAAACGGACATAAGTGCAACCTCGCACCCGCCGTCGATGCCGCCATATCTCTAACCGAAAAAACCGAAGAAAACCGAATTCGGCTTAATTCGGATGATTCGGTTAGCAATAAAAAAACGGTTAGACAGAAGCCACGCGAGCAAGACCCCAAAGTACGCGCCAGGAACTTCGACGAGGTCTCCTTCGGCCTCACCGAGCACCAAGCCCTGCTCGAGGCCGGCCGTTGCCTGCAGTGCAAGAAGCCGCGCTGTGTGGAAGCGTGCCCTGTGGGAATCAACATACCGCTCTTTATCCAAAACATCAAAGAAGAGAACTTCAACCAGGCCTATATCACCATCACCCACGACTCAGCCCTGCCCGCCGTCTGCGGTCGCGTCTGCCCCCAGGAAACGCAGTGCGAAGGTAGCTGTGTGATGGGCGTCAAAGCCGAACCCATAGCCATTGGTGCACTCGAACGTTTTGTGGCCGACAACCACCGTGCCCAGTCCAAACCGCAAAGCCCCTGCTACCCCGCAGGTCGCAAAGTGGCCGTCATCGGTTCCGGTCCAAGCGGACTCACCTGCGCCGGCGACCTCGCCAAGCGTGGCTACCAGGTCACCGTCTTTGAAGCACTCCACCACGCCGGCGGAGTGCTGGTCTATGGCATCCCCGAATTCCGTCTGCCCAAACAACGTGTGGTGGAACCTGAAATTGAAAACCTCCGCCGCCTCGGTGTCGAGATACGCACCAACGTCATCATCGGCAAAAGCATCACCATCGACCAGCTGATGAACGACATGGAATACGACGCCGTCTATATTGCTTCGGGAGCCGGACTGCCCAAATTCATGGGCATAAAGGGCGAGACCCTCATCGGCGTCATCAGCGCCAACGAACTCCTTACCCGTACCAACCTCATGCACGGCTATGATGAACAATACGACACACCCATATACTTGGGCCGCAAAGTCATCGTTGTGGGTGGCGGCAACGTGGCCATGGATGCCGCGCGCACAGCCCTGCGTCTTGGTAGCGAGGTCACCGTCGTCTATCGCCGCGGACAAGAAGACATGCCTGCACGCCGCGAAGAAGTTCACCACGCTATGGAGGAAGGTGTACAGTTCATGTTCCAGACCGCCCCGCTTGAGATACTTGGCACCGAGGACGGATATGTCCGTGCCTTGCGCTGTGTGAAAATGGAAATGGGCGATCCTGACGAGAAAGGTCGCCGCAAGTTCAGTCCCATCGAGGGCAGCGAGTGCGACGTGGTGGCAGACACCATCGTCGCCGCCCTCGGCACCAGCCCCAACCCTCTCATCCGCACCAGCACCCCGGGTCTGGACTGCGAAGTGTGGGGCGGTATCAAGGCCGACGAGAACGGGCAGACCTCCCGCAAGTACATTTTCGCCGGCGGCGACGCTGTCTCCGGCGCGGCCACCGTCATCCTCGCCATGGGCGCCGGCCGCAAAGCCGCAAAAGCCATCATGGACGCATTGGAAACATCCGCTTGACACCACCCCTTCCCCCTAAAAGACACCACACAGAAGGACCAGCATTATCATGGAGAAATTCAGCATCAAGACGGCGCCACAGTTCGAACGCCACTACGACGAATCGGACTTTTGGCGCAAGGTACGTCGGGTGGCGGCACAGGCAGGGGCGAAAGTGCTTTACCCTGCCCTGCAACTTTTTTTCCTGTTGCAGTCAAAAAAAGTCCCCATCAAAGCCAAAACACTCATCATCGGCGCCTTGGGATATCTCATCCTCCCTGTTGACCTCATGCCCGACTTCATCCCCGCCATGGGATTCACCGACGACCTCACCGCCCTTCTGGTAGCACTCCGCACCGTCAGCAACCATCTCACCCCCGAGATAAACCAACGGGCAAAAGAACAAACCGAATCACTCCTCAAACAATGAAGAAAGCCCTCATCCTGATAGCGCTGATGCCCCTGATAGGCTGGGCGCAGAAACCCTTGCTCGACTCCACACAGATGCCCGACGCCGTCCGTTTCCTGCCACCGCCACCCGACACCGCCAGCGCCGCCTTCCAATACGACCAGGCACAGTACCGCTGGGGCAAGGAGCAACGCAACGACAGCACACGGCTGGCCATCGCCGTGGGCGACGCCATCTGGAGCATCGACAACATCTGCAAGATCTACAGCGGTGTGCTCGGCTTCGAGATATCGGAGCAGAACGCACCGGCCATCTACCGTATGCTCACCCTCGGCCTGCTCTCCACCGACCAGGCCGGCAAGCTGCCCAAGAGCCACTACATGCGCACTCGCCCCTACGTCTTTTACAACGAACCCACCATCTACCCCGGCGATGAGAAATGGCTACGCACCAACGGTTCCTACCCCTCTGGCCACACCATCCTCGGTTGGAGTGCTGCCCTGCTGCTCACCGAGGTGGCACCCGACCACGCCGACACCATCCTCGCGCGTGGCTATATGTACGGCCAGAGCCGCGTGATAGCAGGCTACCACTGGCAGAGCGACGTCGATGCCGCGCGCCTTGTGGCTAGCGCCGCCGTCGCACGGCTGCACGCCGACAAGCGTTTCCTCAAGCTGATGAAGAAAGCACGCCGGGAATACAAAAGACTCTCACGATGATAACCTCCTACAACACATACCGACAGTATGTTCACGCCGACATTGCCGCCCATGGACTGCAACGCGTCAGTCTCTACAATTGGCTGCGTATCGACCAACTACGCTTCCAATTGCGACTTCGGCATCTGGAGTACCTCTCCAACTGTTGCCCCTGGCGCATCTTTTCCCGAACCCTGTTGGAGCTTTTGAACCATCATCTGGCGCTGAAGCTGGGATTCACCGTCCCCAAAAACGTCTTCGGGCCGGGCCTCTGCCTTGTGCACCGCGGCACCGTGGTCGTCAGCCCTCTGGCTCGCGTGGGGGCCAATTGCCGCATCCACCCCTCGACTTCCATCGGCGACTATAACGGAGCTCCCACTTTGGGCGACAACACGTATATCGGCCCCGGCGCCAAACTCTACGGCCCCATCACCATCGGCAGCAATGTGGCCATCGGTGCCAACGCCGTAGTCAATAGTTCCTTCCCCGACAACTGCACCATCGGCGGCATCCCCGCCCGTATCCTTTCCAGCACCGGCGCATTGGAACAGGATGTGTTTCCAAACACAATTATCAATGGCTGACGCACTTCTGACAGTAGAAAACCTTACCAAAAGCTTCGGTGACAAACTGCTCTTCGAAGACATCTCCTTCGGCATCAATGCCGGACAAAAGTCCGCGCTCATCGCCCGCAACGGCTACGGAAAATCGACACTACTCAACATCATCATGACTTCATTTGGCCAGCGCGGCTACAACACCCTCCAGGACTCTGGCACCATAACCTTCCGCGCCGACCTCAAACTCGCCTACCTCCCTCAATCTCCCGAAGCCTATCCCAAACAGCTCGTGCACGACTTCATCTACAACATCCAGCGCCCCGAGACCGAAGATCACTGGACCTTCGAGCAGCGCATGGAGGAAATCCTCAGCCGCATGCGCGTCGATGCGCTCCTCGACCGCCAGATGGAAACCCTCAGCGGCGGGGAACAGAAGAAAGTGGCGCTCTGCCGCCTGCTGCTGGACGACTGCAATCTACTCATCCTCGACGAGCCCACCAACCACCTCGACATAGACATGATAGAATGGCTCGAAGAGTTCCTCTCTCGCCAGCGACTCGCCATCCTCATGGTCACCCACGACCGCTACTTCCTCGACAACGTCTGCGACAACATCTACGAACTCGACAACGCACGCCTCTTCCATTACCGCGGCCGCTACGACTACTACCTCCAGAAGAAAGCCGAGCGCGAAGCCAACGAACGCGCCGAGGTGGCCAAAGCTCGCAGCCTCTACCGCACAGAACTCGAATGGATGCGCCGCATGCCTCAGGCTCGAGGCACCAAGGCACAAGCACGCATCGACGCATTCTACCAACTCGAAGCCAAAGTCCACACCCGCTTCGACGACAGCCGCCCTCAACTCACCGTCAAAACCGAACGCATCGGCGGCAAGATACTGGAACTTTATAACATCTGCTACCACAACCTGATTGACGACTACTCATACGTATTCAAACGCGGCGAGAAAATCGGCATCGTAGGCCCTAACGGTGTGGGTAAAAGCACCTTCCTCAACATCATCACCGAACGGCTCAAGCCCACCAGCGGTCGTGTCGTCGTAGGACAGACCATCCAGTTTGGATACTACACCCAAGCAGGCCTGAACGCCCCTGCCGATCGTCGTGTCATCGACCTGGTTAAAGACATCGCCGAAGAAATTGAACTGGACAACGGCAAAAGCATGTCAGCACACCAGTTCCTGACCTACTTCGGTTTCGACGGCACCACCCAGTACAACTACTTCGGAAACCTCAGCGGCGGCGAGAAACGCCGTCTCTACCTGCTACAGGTGCTCATGGCCAACCCCAACTTCCTCATCCTCGACGAACCCACAAACGACCTAGACATCTACACACTACAGATTCTCGAACAATTTCTCCAGTCCTACAAGGGTTGTCTCATCATCGTCAGCCACGACCGCTCCTTTATGGACCACATCGTTGACCACCTGCTCGTCTTCGAAGGCAACGGCAAAATCAAGGACTACCACTCCAACTACACCGAATATCGCATACACAAAGCGGCACTACAGCGTGAAAACACCCGGCAACAGCGGACGGAAAAACCAAAATACGAGCGCAGCAAGAGCGACAAACGGAAAGCCACCTATAAAGAACAGAAGGAATATGAAGCATTGACCGCCGAGATAGAGACCCTCTCCGTAGAAAAAAACACCCTCGAACAGCAACTCAGCGACGGCAGTCTCACAGATCCCGACAAAATAACAAAAGCCAGCACCCGTATCGGCGAAGTGATTACCCTCTTGGACGAGAAAGAATTGCGCTGGTTGGAACTCGACGAAATCATCAACTAGATCTGTTCCGGAAACATTTTTTTTGCCATATTGGAAAAAATATGTAATTTTGCATTTGTATTGAAGTATTAACACATAAAAAAAATAAAAAATGAAAAAAACACTTTTCTTTATCGCTGTTGCAATGCTCTTTTGCACGGAAATGAAAGCACAGGACATGACCCTTGCCTTCAACACCCCATCGTCCTTCCAACTCAACCTTACTGAACAACCACAATCCGACATCAACAGTATCTATTCTCTCCCCATGCCTGCCTCTGACCTCGCTGTCAACAATAATTTCAACACCCAGCAATACGCTTCACAGAAAGGATGGGGCATCGCCTGCATTGTTGCCGGTGGTGTGACCCTGCTCGGCGGAGCCTCTGTCTGGCTGTTTGGCGGCATCTTCAACAAAGCCACCACAGAGATGAACAACATGAATTCAACGGACCCGATGAATCCGACGGCCCAGCCAGACCCTGAGCTCCAACAAGCACAAAACATTGGAAGCGGCATCAAGACCGCCGGCATCATCGGCACTGCCACAGGTGCTGCCCTTGTGGGCACCGGCATCGTGTTGATAGCCACCGACAAAGGTTCGTCTCGTGGTCACCGCTCCAAACGTGGCCATCGCAGAAGCGGCAGAAGAAGATTCTCCGACAACATGCCCACCTACGAAGACCTCCAGCCCGACTGGGGACTTTGCCTCAACGTCAGCCCCACTTCCGCCGGCCTCTCTTTCTCCTTCTAATCCATTCCCCAACAGAAAAGAATACAACAAAATCCCAATAACAGAAAAGGCCCTGCGATGCAGGGCCTTTTCTAATGATGAACCACCTCTTTATTCAGCACTGCTGATGAAGGGGTACTTGTAGTCGCGGGCGGGGTCGAAGGTCTCCTTGATGGCCTGCGGGCTCACCCAGCGCAGCAGGTTCAAGTAGGAGCCGGCCTTGTCGTTGGTGCCGCTGGCGCGGGCGCCGCCGAAAGGCTGCTGTCCGACAACAGCTCCCGTGGGCTTGTCGTTGAAATAGATGTTGCCGGCGGCATTCTTCAGCAAGTCGTAGCCGGCACGCAGGGCCTTGCGGTCGGTGGCGAAGATGGCTCCCGTCAGGGCATAGGGCGACGTGGTGTCGCACAGCTGGCAGGCCTTCTCATAGTCCTTGTCGTCATACACATAGATGGTGATGATGGGTCCGAAGATCTCCTCGCACATGCTCTTGTAGTCGGGCTTCTTGGCCAGGATGACCGTCGGCTCGATGAACCACCCCTTCTTCTTGTCGCACTTGCCGCCGAACACAATCTCGGCATCCTTGCTCTTCTTGGCGTGGTCGATATAGGCCTTGCAGTTGTCGAACGAAGCCTCGTCGATGACAGCGTTCACAAAGGCCGAGAAGTCGCGCACATCACCCATCTTGATTTCCTTGAGCATCTTGCCGACAATCTTCTCCACCTTGGGCCACATGCTCTTAGGCAAGTAGGCACGGCTGGCGGCCGAGCACTTCTGGCCTTGGAACTCGAAAGCACCACGCACAATGGCGGTAGCCACCTGCTCGGGGTCGGCGCTCTTATGCACCATGATGAAGTCCTTGCCGCCGGTCTCGCCGACAATCTTCGGATAGGTCTTATACTTGTCTATGTTCTGGCCGATGGCTTTCCAGAACCCTTTGAAGGTGGAGGTGGAACCGGTGAAGTGCACACCTGCAAGATTCTCGTTCGAGAAGGCCACCTTGCCGATGAGGGCACCGCTGCCGGGCAGGAAATTCACCACACCGTCGGGCAAGCCGGCTTCCTTGTAGATCTTCATCAGGATATAGTTCGACAACAAGGCCGTGGTCGAAGGCTTCCAGATGCACACATTGCCCATCAGCACGGGGCTGAGGCAAAGGTTGGAAGCAATCGAAGTGAAGTTGAACGGCGTGATGGCGAACACGAAGCCCTCCATGGCGCGGTAGCTCACATAGTTCAGCGTACCCTTGTCGCTGCAGGGCTGGTCGCTGTATATCTGGCTGGCATAGTAAGTATTGTAACGCAGGAAATCAACCAGCTCGCAGGCGCTGTCGATCTCGGCCTGCATGGTGGTCTTGCCCTGGCCGAGCATGGTGGCTGCATTGATCAGGTAGCGGTACTTGCCGCTGATAAGGGTGGCAATCTTCATCATCACACTCGCGCGGTCGATCCACGGCGTCTCTGCCCATTCCCTCTGGGCCTTCATGGCGGCGTCGATGGCGGCCTGCACCTCTTTCTCGCCCACCTTGTGGTAGCGAGCCAGCACATGATGGTTCTCCGTGGGCATCACAATCTCGCCCATATTCTTGGTCTTGACCTCCTTGCCGCCGATGATGGCGGGAATCTCGGTCACCTTCTTGTAAAGCTCGTCGAGGGCTTTACGGATTTCTTTTCTTTCGGGACTGCCGGGAGCATAGCCCTTCACAGGCTCGTTCTCAGGCTTGGGGAACATGAAAATGCTGTTGTTCATGGTGTTTGATTATTAAAACTTTTCGGAGTGCAAATTTACACTTTTTTTCTCATTCCACCAAAAAAAAGTTTTCAACACCATTTTCACGGCGTCGGTCAGCGCAGCAACTCCAAGGCTTTCTGATAGCCGTCATCGACCTCACGCATCACCTTGTAGTAGTACTCGCTGCCGAAGAGGTCCTTGGCCACCTGCGCCTTGAGGAGCAAGTGCAGATAGTGGTCGCTATGGGCCGTCCGTTCGGGTTCGGCAGCCTCTTTCTCCTCATCGCGGACCACCCCCTTTTCGAGGGCGGCGGCGGCCAGCAAGCTGTCGAGGCCGAAGGAGTCGTAGTTACGAAGATAGGTCTCAAAATCCGCAACCACAGCATCTTTCCGGTGTTGGTCGGCCCATTGCAGCGGAAAACTGTTGAGCAGGCCTTTGCCGCGCAGCGAGATGAAATAGTCGGTCAGCCGCATGGTGTCCATCGGCACAAACACATCGGGCATGATGCCGCCGCCGCCATGGACGATGCGGCCGCCAAAGGTCTTATAAACCACCGTGTCGGTGAAGCGGATGGAGTCGGCATTGACCAGTTCGCCATGCTTGTAGCGGTTGTTGACATCCTGATGGTAGGCGGCATCGCCCTGGTCATACGAGCGCTGGATGCAACGTCCCGAGGGGGTATAGTAGCGAGCCGTGGTGAGCCGTACCTGACCACCGTCCTCCAGCGGGAACATGCGCTGCACCAGTCCTTTGCCGAAGGAACGACGACCCACCAGCGTGCCGCGGTCCCAATCCTGTACCGCACCGCTGACAATCTCGCTGGCCGAAGCCGAACCCTCGTCGATGAGCACCACCAGACGGCCTTTCCGCCACACTCCGCGACCCGTGGCCCTGTAATTCTGCCGCGGTGTGCGACGGCCTTCCTGATAGACCACCAGCTGCCCGCGCTCAAGGAACTCATTGCCCATGCCGTAGGCGATGTCCAGATACCCGCCGGCATTGCCCCGCAAATCGAGCATCAAAGCCGTCATTCCCTGCTTCTTGAGTGCTTTCACCGCCTTCTCGAACTCCTGCACCGAGGTGCGGGCGAACCGGATGAGACGGATGTAGCCCACCGAATCGTTGGCCATGAAGTAGGTGTCGATGCTATAGATGGGTATCTTGTCGCGTACAATGTGGAAATTATACACCGTTCCCTGACGCAATATATCGACCACCACGACGGTACCTTTCTTGCCACGCAGATGCCTGAATACGAAGTCGTTCTTGGCGCTGTCGCCCGTGGCGTTGATGCCGTCGATACTTATTATCTTGTCGCCGAGCATGATGCCCACCTTCTCGCTGGGACCGCCTTCGATGACCTGCTGCACCACGATGGTGTCGCTCACAATCTGGAACGCCACGCCTATTCCTTCAAAATTGCCCTGCAGGCCTTCGTTGGCACGCTGCACATCCTTGGCCGGGATGTAGGTGCTGTGGGGGTCGAGGGCCTTGAGCATGGCCTTGATGGCCTCGGTGCTCATCTTCTCCATATCCGGCCCATCCACATAATTGCCGTCGATAAGACGCATCATCTCACTCACTTTCAGCTCTCCGGCGCTGGCGGTATCGGGTATATAGGGTTTCTGGGCGGAGGCAGCCGAAACCACAGACAGAACAATGACAAAAGAAAGAATGGTTTTGATAGACTTCACGTTCTCAATATCTTTATTTTACTCCAAACAATTAACACATCACTCACCGGCGGCCGGCATCTGCTGGCTGAGGCAATGGAAAGAGCCAAGCCCCCAGATGATGTCGGTAGAGTCGATGCCCACCACCTCACGTTCGGGGAAGCAGGCCTCGAGAATGTAAGCAGCCTCATTATCAGTGAGACAGCGATAGGTGGGGAATATCACCTTGCCGTTGGCCAGGTAGAAGTTGGCATAGCTAGCCGGCAGACGTTGGCCGTCGTAAAACACCACATCGGGCATCGGCAGTTCCACCACGTTGGGCTGCTTGCCGTTGGCCAGCCGGCAGCGGTTCAGCATCTTCAGGTTCTTTTGCAAAGGCTCGTAGTTCTCGTCCCACACATCCTCCTCCACAGCGGTGATGATGGTGTCCTCGTTGATGAAACGGCTCAGGTCATCGATATGTCCGTCGGTATCGTCGCCCACGATCCCTTCGCCCAACCAGATGATATTATCCACACCGTAATAGCCTCGCAGATAACCCTCTATCATATCTTGGTTCAAGTGGGGGTTTCGGTTGGGATTGAGCAGGCAGGAGGTGGTGGTCAGCAGGTCGCCGCAGCCATTCACCTCGATGCTTCCACCCTCCATGACAATGCCGGGAGAGAACATCTCCACCTCGGGCATCAGGTCGTGGATACGGACAGGCACTTCGGTATCAAGCTCATACGGATATTTCCCGCCCCAGGCATTGTGGTTCCAGTTCACCATGGCACGGCGGCCGGGATGGTTACGGTTGAGCAGGAAAGCAGGACCGTGGTCACGGCACCAGGCGTCGTTGCTTGGAATTATATGCAGGCTGATATTCTGCATATTGACATCTATATTCTCAAGTTCCGCTTTAACATGCAAAAGCATCTGCTCATCATCCACATTGATGTGCACACGCTCACCCTCGGCCAGCATCTTGACGAAGAGATGGTAGGAAGGATAGATGGTCTCTATCTTTCCCGGCCACGAATCGGGATTCTTCGGATAGGTGAGCCAGGTGGCCTCGTGACGTGCCCATTCGGCGGGCATGTAGTAACCTAATTCCTTCGGGGTAATCATCTTTGATGGTCTTTCAGTCGATAAAACGTTTGGTAATGTCGCCATAGGAGTCGATGCGACGGTCGCGCAGGTAGGGCCAATGCCGGCGGTAATGGTCGGTCTCGTCGAGGTCAAGAGCCTGGATATGTGTCGCTTCGTCATAGTGGGGAGCCTGATAGAGCACCCGTCCGAAGGCGTTGGTGATGAAGCTTCCGCCCCAGAACTGCATGCCGCCCTCGCGGCCGGTGCGGTTCACGCTCACCACCGGCACCCCGTTGGCCACAGCATGGCCGCGTTGGATGGTTTGCCAGGCGGCATACTGCTCGCGGTTGTCGTGCTCCTTCTGGCGCACGTCCCAGCCGATGGCCGTGGGGAAGAAAAGTATCTGTGCGCCTTTGAGGGCCGTGATGCGGGCGGCTTCGGGATACCATTGGTCCCAGCAGATGAGCACACCCACGGTGGCGAACTTGGTTTTGAACACTTTATAGCCCATATCGCCCGGGGTGAAGTAGAACTTCTCATAGTAGCCGGGGTCGTCGGGAATGTGCATCTTGCGGTACTTGCCGAGATACGAGCCGTCGGCGTCGATGACGGCCGTGGTGTTGTGATACAGCCCCTCGGCACGCTTCTCGAACATCGAGCAAATCAGCACCACACCCAGCTCCTTGGCCAAGGCCATAAAATGCCGGGTGGTGGGACCCTCCGGTATCGGCTCGGCCAACTTGAAGTTCTCGTAGCGCTCCTCGTCGCAGAAATAGAGCGACGCAAAAAGCTCCTGCAAGCAGATGATCTGGGCGCCGCCGGCAGCCAGCTCTCGAACCTTATCTGTGTATCGCTCAATATTTTGAGCCTTATCCTCAACGCAGCTCATCTGCGCGATTCCCACTTTCACTTTGTTCATTTCACAGAAAATTTGGAAGTGCAAAAATACAAAAAAATTTCCAATTGACACATTTCTGCATCAACTTTTCCACCCTTTCCTCCCTTTGCCCGCACTCCAACGCCCCCACCCCATTCCGGGAAAGCCACAAAGCCACCACCGGGCCACTACCCGGTTAGTACCAAGGCACCACTAAGGCACCACTAAGGTTCTACTAAGGTTGCACTAAGGTTCTCCTAAGGTTGATACCAGGTATGTAGTACCAAGGCAGTACTAAGGCAGTACTAAGGCAATACCAAGTCAATACTAAGTCAATACTAGGGCAGAGGGGATTATCTACTAAGAATCAGCCGATTACAAGGAATAAAAATAGTTTACTTATTAAAAACCAGCACTTTGCAGCCTCAAAAAGGTCGATGCACAATAAAAACGGGAAGGTCGCGTTATGGGGGAATCAATACATATTTAATATGGCACACACCCTGAACGACTATCTGCGGGAGGTGGAGACCCTCTTCAAGGAGGAACGCTTCATCTTCGACCCCAAGGAGCTCTACGAACCCATCGACTACACGCTGCGCCTCGGCGGCAAACGCATCCGCCCCACCCTGCTGCTGGCGGCCAACGCCCTCTTCGGCGGCCGGGAGGAGGAGGTGCGCGGCGCCGCCCTCGGCATCGAGACCTTCCACAACTTCACCCTGCTGCACGACGACCTGATGGATCGCTCGCCCCTGCGGCGCGGACAGCCGACGGTCTATACCAAGTGGGGCGACAACACGGCGGTGCTGAGCGGCGACACGATGTTCGCCCTGGCGTGGCGCTACTTCCTGCGGCAGCCGACGCCCCGGCTGAGGGAGATACTCAACTGCTTCAACGAGACGGCCATCGAGGTGTGCGAAGGGCAGCAGAAGGACATGAACTTCGAGAAGCGGGCCATCGGCGACGTGAGCCTTGAGGAATATATGGACATGATACGCCAGAAGACGGCGGTGCTGCTGGCCGGAGCGCTGAAAATCGGCGCCTTGTATGCCGGCGCCCCCGACGGCGAGATCGAGAAGCTGTACGCCTTCGGCCTTCACCTCGGCCTCGCCTTCCAGCTGCAGGACGACCTGCTCGACGGCTACGGCGACACAGCGGTCTTCGGCAAGAAGACCGGCCAGGACATACGCGACCTGAAGAAGAACTACCTTGTGCTGAGGGCGTTGCAGCTGAGCAGCAGGCAGCAGGCCGACGAGCTGACGCGCCTGTTCGGCGACGCGGCCCTCGACGAGGACGAGCGTGTGGTGCGCGTGATGGCGCTCTACGACGCCATCGGGCTCAAACCCAGCGTCGAAGAGGCTATCGGTGAGGAATTCAGGGCCGCCGGGGAATGCCTCGGCCGCATCGACGCCGACGAGACCCTGAAAGCCCCGTTGCGCGAGCTGACAGCCACTCTGGTAGGAAGAAAAAAATAACTTTTTTTTGGCCGGATTAGAAAAAAGGTGTATATTTGCACTACAAACCATCAAAGGGAAATTATAATCATTAAATTAATAATCAACACACTAACAACATCATGAAAAAAGTTTTTGCTTTGATGTCAATAGTCGGACTGTTGACATTTGCCAACTTCAATGACGTGAAGGCACAGGATCAACCCGCTGCCGAAGCTACAGAACAGGTTGCCGAGGCCACCGACCAGGTTGCCGAAGAGGCCGCTCCCGTCGAGGAAGCCGCAGCTCCTGCCGACGACACCAAGTCGTTCCACCAGATGCTGAAAGAGAAGTACATCCAGGGTGGTGCCGGGTGGATGACCCCCGTGCTCCTCTGCTTGATTTTCGGCATGGCCCTCATCATCGAGCGCATCCTCTACCTGAACATGGCCACCACCAACGTCAAGAAACTGCTTGACGGCATCGAGGACAAGGCCAAGACCAACGACTGGAAAGGCGCCCGCGAGCTCTGCGCCAACACCCGCGGCCCCGTGGCCAGCATCTTCGTGCAGGGTCTCGACCGTATCGACCAGGGTTTGGAGAACGTGGAAAAGGCTGTCACCAGCTACGGTGGCGTGCAGATGGCCCGTCTGGAGAACAACATGACCTGGATCGGTCTGTTCATCGCCCTGGCCCCCTCGTTCGGATTCCTCGGCACTGTGGTCGGCATGGTGCAGGCCTTCGATGACATCGAGACCGCCGGTGATATCAGCCCGACCGTCGTGGCCGGTGGTATGAAAGTGGCTCTGTTGACGACCATCTTCGGTCTGATCACCGCCATCATCCTCCAGATTTTCTACAACTACATCCTCACCAAGATTGAGAGCCTCGTTGACCAGATGGAAGACGGCAGCATCAGCTTCATGGACATCCTCGTGAAGTACCACAAATAATTGCTTTCTCTTTTGAACGGGAAACGTCAAACGTTAAACACTAAAAAAACTAAAAGAGAAAACATTATGAAAGAGAAAACCGATAAACTCATCACCCTGTTGGGATTGGGCATCGCCGTGGTCTGCACCGTGCTGACCATCGTGTTTGCCATGAACAACGGCGATGTGAAGGAGCTTTCGGCAGTACGAGCCAACGGGTTGTTCGACGCAACCTACTGGATACTCGTCTGCTTTGTGGTTCTTTCCATTGCCGCCATCGTTTTCTTCCTGGTGGTCAAGCTGGCCAACCGCTTCAAAGAGGAGCCCGGCTACCTGAAGAAGTTTCTGGTTCTGGTCGGCATAGTGGTCGCCGTGCTGGTTGTCAGCTACCTGCTGTCGAAAGGCAACGACGTGACCCCGGCCCTCATGGAGAAGAACGACATTAACGAGCAAACCTCGAAGCTCATCGGAGCCGCGTGCTGGATGGTCTATATTCTGGTCATCGGAGCCGCCGCGTCGATTCTTTACACCGAGATTGCCAAACTCTTTAAAAAGTAAAACATCATGGCAAGAAAAACTCCCGGACTCAACACAAGCGCCATGTCCGACATCTCGTTCCTGCTGCTGGCCTTCTTCCTGATGGTGAGCAACATCAACAGCGATATGGGCATTGCGCGCCGACTGCCGCCTCCCCTGCCGGAGAACGTGGATCCGCCTGAGGTTCGTGAGCGCAACATCTTCACCGTGCTGGTCAACAAGGACGACCGGTTGCTGTTGAACAACCAATACGGCCGTATCGAAGATCTGAAGGACCGTGCGAAGGAATTCCTCGGCAACCCCAACAATCTTCCCAATCTGCCCGAAAAGGTTTCCACCGAGATCCCCGGCCTCGGCACCTACGAGATGTCGAAGGGCGTCATCTCCCTGCGTAACGACCGCGGTACATCGTACGATATGTACCTCCAGGTGCAGAACGAGTTGACCGCCGCCATCAACGAGATGCGCGACGAACTCTCCACCACCCGCTTCGGCAAGAAGTACGCCGACTTGAACAAAGAACAACACAAAGCCGTCGAGACCGCCATCCCCATGGCCATCTCGGAGGCCGAACCGTCAAAGATAGGAGGAAAATAAGCTATGGCACGTTTCACAGGTAAAAAAGCTAAAGAGACGCCGGCCCTGAACATGGGCTCCATGAGCGATATTATCTTCATGCTGCTGTTCTTCTTCATGGTCATCACCACCATGCGCGAGAGCTCGCTGTACGTGAAGATCATCCCTCCGCAGGGTTCCGAAGTTGTCAAGCTGGAAAAGAAAAGCCTGGTGAGCTATATCAACGTGGGTGTCCCGCTGCCGGACCAGCAGAAGAAGTACGGCACCGAGCCCCGCATACAGCTCAACGACCAGATAGCCGAGGTGAGCGACATCATTACCTTTGTCGAGCTGGAGCGCAACGCACGCCCCGAAGCCGACCGCCCCGACATCACGACGGCCATCAAGGCCGACAAGCAGGTGCGCATGGGTATGGTGACGGACATCAAGCAGGAACTCCGCAAAGCGGGTGCCCTGAAGATATTCTACAACGCCAGCAAAGGCGGCAGACGCAAATAAGCCACCTGCCGTATCACTCTAACAAGAGAGCCACCCCGGAAGGGTGGCTCTCTTATTATTTTATAATTCTTTATTATTAATTATTCATATCATATCAAAAAAAAGATGTATTTTTGCACCATCGTTTCCCATTACTCTCCGCACTTCATCGAACGCCAGACATGTGGGAAAGGACAAGATATAAATAGGAAAACAAAATATTAACCAACACAAACACCGAGGGGCCGATGGTATATAACCGGCGAAGAACAACAATGAAGAAAACCATACTTATGGGTATTGCCGCGCTGGTAGTGTGCGGCAGTGTGAATGCCACCTCGTGGCGCGTCTGCTCCAAGTCCGAGGCGGGAGCTAACTTCCTCAGCGTGGCTGACGCTGTGGCCAGCAACACAGTTTTTGCTGGGGATACTCTTTATATAGAACCGGGGCATTATGAGGTCTCTGCTATTAATATTTCTAAGCAACTTATACTGATTGGGTCTGGCTATTATCTTTCATTAAACCAAATTAATACAATGGACAATAGTGAGGTGATTTTTTCAAATAATGTGGACATAACTTCTCTTGGTACAAAAATATATGGATGTAAATTCCTACGAAAAATAACAGTTCACAATGATAATGTGATTATTGGAAGCTGCTATATTGATGGTGGCATCTCTACTCAAGGAAACAATGCTCACATATATGACTGTTATATAAACGGTTCCTTTAATAATGGACTTGGGCAGGGGTTTTATGCTACTTGCTTAAATTGGATTGTAGAGAATAATATTATTATTGGATGTATTACTAATTCAGGTCGCGATGATAACTATTTAAATTGGACTGTAAGAAACAACACCATAATGGGGACCCCAACATCTACTAACTGGGATGTTATTTATAGATTATACTCAAGTCAAATTTATAATAATATTGTTATTAATTCAAATGAAGGGTTTTCAACAACTAATAATCCGGACCAAACTATTGATACAACATGGTATAAAGATTTTACCATCACAGGAGGAAATAACAATAACATAAATAACAATATTTTGTCAAGTAGAAATAATGCGGAGTTTCTAAACTGCGTCTTCAACACCAAGGTCGAGGATGTGCTTATCTGGAACGGTGCCAACACCCTTGAGGAAAAGTACAAGCACAAAACTCCCGGTCCTGCTGTGGGAGCTGGTGTGAATGGGACCACCTGCGGTGCATACGGTGCTGTGAATGGTAGCCGTCCTTACCAGCCCTCGGGCATACCTCAGTATCGCCCCTACATCTACGACGCCCAGATTGACGAGACGCCGTCGAGCAACAACACCATCAACGCATCGTTCAAGATTAAAGTGCAGCAGTAATGAATACTCTTCGCAAAGGATTATCGACTTGCCTGTTGCTGGTGGCCTTGGCGGCCACAGCGATGGGCCAGACGGTGAGTCGCGTGGAGTATTACTGGGACACTGACCCTGGCCGCGGCCACGGCACGTCCATCACGGGCTGGACGGCTGCCAACCAGGTCAATATCAACACCACCATCAGCACCGCCGGCCTCAGCGCAGGCATCCACACGCTGGGCATCCGCAGCCGCTCCAGTCATGGAGTGTGGTCTTCGGTAGGACTGCACCGCGTAGTGGTGGGGCAGCAGGTGAGCCGCATAGAATACTTCTATGACATCGACCCGGGCTTTGGCCAGGGCCGCACCTATGCCACCACGGCCACGGAGGGCACGGTGACTATCAACGACGCGCAGCTCTCCGCCACTGGCATCAGCGACGGCTACCACCGTCTGGGTCTCCGCGCGCGTGCCGGCAGCACCGGCATGTGGAGTCCGACCTACTGGCAGCAGGTGCTGGTGAACGGCAGAGGCGTGGTGCAGGTGGAATACTTCTACGACACCGTCCCCGCCTACGGCCAAGGCACCCAATACACAGCCTTCACCCAAGGCGCCACCGTCACCATCGACAACGCACAGCTCTCGGCCGCCGGCATCAGCGACGGCTTCCACCGCCTCGGCATCCGCGCCAAGGCCGGCGGACTGAACGGCCTGTGGAGCCCCGTCTATTGGCAGAACGTGCTGGTGAATGGCGCCGGCGTGGTGCAGGTGGAATACTTCTACGACTCGGTGCCCGCCTTCGGCCAAGGCATGCAATACACCGCCTTCACGCAAGGCACCACCGTCACCATCGACAACGCGCAGCTTTCGGCCGCCGGCATCAGCGACGGCTTCCACCGCCTCGGCATCCGCGCCAAGGCTGGCGGACTGAACGGCCTGTGGAGCCCCGTCTATTGGCAGAACGTCCTTGTCAACGGCGCTGGCGTGGTGCAGGTGGAATACTTCTACGACTCGGTGCCCGCCTTCGGCCAAGGCATGCAATACACAGCCTTCACCCAAGGCGCCACCGTCACCATCGACAACGCGCAGCTTTCGGCCGCCGGCATCAGCGACGGCTTTCACCGCCTCGGCCTCCGCGCCAAGGCTGGCGGACTGAACGGCCTGTGGAGCCCCGTCTATTGGCAGAACGTGCTGGTGAATGGCGCCGGCATCACCCAGGTGGAATACTACTGGGACGAGGACCACCCCGCCCCTGGGGCAGCCACTCCCCTCACAGGCTTCACGCCCGGCAGCATGGTGACCGTCAACGCAGCGCAGCTTAGCACCGCCGGCCTCACCACGGGCGTACACCGTCTGGCCCTGCGCGCCCGCTCGGGCAACGGCCTGTGGAGCCCCACCTACTTCCACGAAGTGTTTGTGGGCGGTGCCGCCGACTATGCCGAATACTATTGGGACACCGACCCCGGCTACGGCCAGGCCTCACCCATAGCCTTCACGCCGGGTGAAGTGGTCACGGTGAACATCAGCAACATAGCCGTGCCTACGAGCGACGGCCTGCACACCCTTGCCATCCGCGCCCGCGCCGGCAAGACGTGGAGCCCCACCTACATCAAGACCTACTGCAACGCCCCGACGCCAATGTTCTCGCTCATCGGCAGCGACACCGTCTGCCAAGGTGAGCAGATCATCATCCTCGACGAGACCGAAGGGGCATCGGCACAGACGCAGTACTCCTGGGACATGCAGAGCGACGGCACCGTTGACGACCAAACGGCAGGCGACCTGACCTACACCTATGCCCAGCCCGGTATCTACGAGCTGACCCTGGGCGTAGGCAACGACGCCACATGCCAGAACACCTACAGCAAGACCGTCGTGGTGCGCAGCACGCAGAGCCCCACCATCAGCATCAGCCGCGACCGCAACAATGTGTGCGAGGGCGAGGAGGTGCGCTTTGTGGCCACCCTGCAGCGTGCCGCCGAGTACAACCCGCAGATAGAATGGTATCGCAACGACACGCTGATGGCCGACCTTACGGCCGACACCATCTATCTGAGCGACCTGCGCAACAACGACCGGATACGTGCCAAGGTGCGCGTCAACAATCCCTGTGCCCCGGCCGACAGCGCGCAGTCGAGCCAGCTGACCATGCGCATCTACAGCTTGCCGCAGGTGACGATGCAGCACCGCCGCTTTGTCTTCACCGACGAACAGGCGTTCACGCTGGCCAGCCGCTTTGCAGGCACCCCGACAGGCGGCACCTACAGCATCAACGGCACAACCACGACGCTGTTCAACCCTTCGAGAAACGCTAGTGGCATCTATACCATCAGCTACACCTATACAAACAACAACGGGTGCAGCACTACCGTATTGGACAGCTTTGAGTTGCGGGAGCGTGTGGAATATATGCTCACCGCCCAGAGCGTCGATCCCCTGCAGGGAAGCGTTTCCGGAAGCGGGCTATACACCATCGGCGATACGGCCACGGCGACAGCCATCGCAGCCACAAGTTGGAAGTTTGACCATTGGAACGACGGAGATACCACCAATCCTCGTCGCATCGAGATGATGGCCAATACGACACTCACCGCCTACTGGCAACGCCTCTGCCGCGATACCGTCATTGTCGATAGCGCCGATGTCTGTGACAGCTATGAATGGCATGGGACGACCTACACGTCGAGCACGACGGAGGCCGCCTATACCGTACCATCGGCCTTGGGCTGCGACAGCACCCACCAGCTGCATTTGGTTGTGCGCCACAGCAACGCCGGGACAGAGACCGTGGTGGCTTGCGACAGCTATCAATGGCATGGTGAGCTGTATCTTGCATCCAACAATACAGCCACCTATCAAAACACGAATGCTGCGGGTTGCGACTCGGTAACGACACTCCATCTTACCATCAACCACAGCAACGAGGGTACAGAAACCATTACGGCCTGCGACAGCTACCAATGGCATGGAACCACCTATACCGCAAGCACAAACACGCCGACCCACACGACGGACAACGTGGCTGGTTGCGACTCGGTGACCACGCTGCACCTCACCATCAACCACAGCAATGCTGCGACCCTGACGGTGACGGCCTGCGACAGTTACCAATGGCATGGGACAACCTACACCGCAAGCACCAACACGCCGACCTACACGACGGACAACGTGGCAGGATGCGACTCGGTGACCACACTGCACCTCACCATCAACCACAGCAACTCGGCCATTGAAACGGTCACAGCCTGCAACAGCTTCGTGTGGCATGGTACTGAGTACATCGCCAGCACCGACACGCCGACCTACACGACGGACAACGTGGCGGGATGCGACTCGGTGACGACGCTCCACCTCACCATCAACCATTGTTCTACCACAGACATCACCGCCTGCGACAGCTACACATGGCATGGGACGACCTACACCACCAGCGGTATCTATACCTATGGTACCGACACCTTGGTGCTGACCGTCAACTACAGCAACTCGGCCATTGAAACGGTTATAGCCTGCAACAGCTTCATGTGGCATGGGACAACCTACACAACCAGCACCAACACGCCGACCTATACGACGAGCAACGTGGCCGGATGCGACTCGGTGACGACCTTGCATCTAACCATCACTCATTGCTCGAGTTTAGACACTACTGTCTGTGACAGCTGCACATGGCATGGGGTGACCTATACCAGCAGCGGTATTTACATTCAGGGAACCGACAGTTTGATACTTACGGTCAACTATAGCAACACAACCACCGAAACCATTACGGCGTGCGATTACTATACTTGGCATGGTGTGCTCTACACTACCAACACAAATACACCGCAGTATCACACTACCAATATCCATGGATGTGACTCCACCGTCACCCTGCACCTCACCATCCAGTCAAGCTTTACCATCACCTTTGTCGCCAATGGAGGCAGCGGCACCATGGCTTCACAATCGGCCTGTCCCGCAGAGCCGACAACCTTGAATGCCTGCACCTTCACCCGCACAGGATACCAGTTTGCAGGATGGGCGGTTACAGCTTCCGGTTCGGTAATGTTCGCCGATGAAGCCGAAGTGACGCTGGGAAGCGACCTGACCCTCTACGCCATCTGGACAGTTGCTTGCAGCGACCAGTATGCCACCAGTTCATACAGCACATGTGGCAGCTACACCTGGCGTGGACGGCAGCTGACAGCATCGGGCACCTACAACGACACGGTGACCGGGGCCGTCACTGGCGGTTGTGACAGTATTTATACCCTGACGTTCACATTGCTTCCTCAATTCACCATCAGCTTCTCAGCTGCCGGAGGAACAGGAAGCATGAACGACATAACTGCCTGTTCGGGAGAGTCAGTCATACTGCCGACAAACACGTTCATCCGCGAAGGTTATACATTCTCCGGTTGGGCAACAACATCCAACGGAGGTGTGGTCTATCCTGACGGTGCGACGATTGTCTTAAGCTCAAGTCTGACGCTCTACGCCGTATGGGTATCCAACTGCGTCGATGCATACAGCACCAACCAGCAGGTAGCATGCAACAGCATGGTCTGGCGAAACAGCACCTATACCGAGAGCGGCACCTACAGGGATACTGTCGAAGATGCGGTAGCCGGAGGGTGCGACAGCGTGTATGTTCTGTATCTGACCGTCAACCAAAGCAGCAGCGCCACCGAAACCGTGGAGGCGTGCGACAGCTATCAATGGCATGGGACAACCTATACAGAGAGTTGCGAGGGTGCAACCGTTATCTTGACAAACAGCGTCGGATGCGACTCGACGGTGACTCTACACCTGACGATTCACCCAAGTGTGTATCAGACCATCGACAGTACGGTGGATGAGAGCCTCACCTGGAACGGGACGACCTACACCGAAAGCGGCACATACACGTGGACCGGTACCACCGTTTATGGTTGCGACAGCGTGGTCGTACTGCATCTTACCATCCTCAACCACCAAGGGATTGAAACGGTAACGATGCCTAAGGTGGCCATCTATCCCAATCCCACGATTGGGGAGGTGCGGATTGAAGCCACCGGATTGATACATGTTGCTGTTTATGACACCTATGGACGACGCATCCCAATTGAAGAGGAGAGCACTCTTATCAATTTGAATGCCTACCCATCAGGAGCCTACACATTCCGCGTCACAACAGTTGACGGTGTCTATATCGGAAAGGTTATCAAAAAGTAGGATAATCTGCCGGTACTGCACAAAGAGGGTGTCTCGAAGAATCGAGACACCCTCTTTTTTCCAAAAGAAATGCTAGCCGAGCAGGTGCTCGAGGAGTATCTTCACCCCGAGGCCGATAAGCACCACACCGGCAAGGATGTTGGCCATGCGCTGCGGCACAGGGATGTTGCGCTTGCCGAGATAGATGCCCAGCATGGAAACGAGAAAGGTGACGGCTCCGATGAGGACGACGACCCAAAGGACGGTCTTCATGGGATTGTCCAAGCCCAATCCGATGCCGACAGCAAGTCCGTCGATGCTGGTAGCCACACCAAGAAGGAAATAGGTATAGATCAACGACCGGCGGCCATTCACCCTCCTCTCAGCCTCCTCCTTCTCTCCACGTATGCCATCGACAATCATTTTGCCGCCTATGAAGGCCAGCAGGCCGAAAGCCACCCAATGGTCGATGGCCTCGATGAAGGAGCGCGCCACATCGCCGATGAGGGCGCCCACCAGAGGGAAGGCAAATTGGCAAAAGCCGAGGATGAGGGCCATCAGGAGACCCCGGTTGTAAGCCATCTTGCTGCGGAAGGCGGTGGTCGCCGAGACCACCAGGGTATCCACACACAAGGCCAACGCCAATAACAAGGCTTCAAAGAAATTCATATCTTTCAAATGCTTTTAAGTCCAAGCCTCTCATGGGCCACCATGCCCATGGTGTGGCGGAAGTTGATTTCCGAGAGATGCACGCTGCCGTCGGCACAAACCATCAGATCGACTCCAAGCGGGCCCCGGTAGCGCGGCCATACTTGCTCTTCCAACCAGCGCTCCACCTGTCTGCGGACGGGCAACAAGGGGAAGGAGGCCTCAATCTTTTCATCGGGCCAAAGGATATTCTCCTTATAAACGCCGCTGCCGGTCCTGAAATAGGAATAGCCCAAAAACACAGGAGGGTCCTTCATGTATTCCAGCGCCACGTCGGCCACCACATCGCGGCGGGGCTCCGCGATGACACAGCGCTGGGCGGCAACCGTCTTGAGGAGCCAGTCGCGATCTATCGCGGACAAGGCGCCATGCACCCATCGCAGTCCCCTACCCGCCCCCGACCACGGGGCTTTCATGACCCAATGCTCACGTTCGGCCAGCAGACGCTCCATTTCCCCGAGGGAATGCACCTCGCGGCAGTCGGGTTGCAGGGGCAGCACGGTGGAGCGGTGCTGCAGTTCGCGGATGGTGTCGATCTGCTCGTCGTTGGGGAGCAATGCGGCCGGCACGCCCCGTTTGAGCAGTTCGTACTTGACCACAGCGTCCCATCCCCAGGCGATGACAGCCGAGGGCTGGACGTCGGCGGCAGAGAGCCTTTCGGCCACCTCATAGACCGAGCAGCATACGGCGCCGGGGTAGAGCACCTGCATGAGGGAGGCGTCGCGGCGGGCGAAATCGACGGCGGAGCGGGGGGGTACATAATGAGCACGACCTTTAGCTAGGCAAAGGTCGTGCTCGGGATTGAAAACGCATAGTTCCATTGGATTATCGGATTAATGGATTTTCGGGCTATCCGAACATCTGAACATCCGACCGTCCACCAACATTATTTGTTGACCTGGAACTTCTTGCTGCCGGTCTTGAAAAAGTCGGCAATCTGGTTGGCGGCGGCGATACCGGCATTGATGTTGGCCTCTTCGGTCTGGGCACCCATCTTCTTGGGGGTGGCAAAGTAGCGGCCTTCGAAAGCGCGGAATTCGGCGTCGGCATCGGGCATGATGTCGGTGATGTACTTCAGGTCGGTGCGCTCGGCCATCAGCTTGAGCAGTTCGGGCTCGTTGATAACTTCCTTGCGGGCGCTGTTGACGAGGATGCCACCCTTGTGCATCTTGTTGACCAGGGCGTAGTTGATGCTCTGCTTGGTCTCGGCGGTGGCGGGGATGTGCAGGCTGACGATGTCGCAGGTCTCGAAGAGAGCCTCCTGGCTGGCGACGGCCTTGGCCATGGCGCTGGAGTTGATCTGCTCGGCGCTCAGGAAGGCGTCGTAGGCGTAGACATCCATGCCGAAGCCCTTGGCGATGCGGGCCACATTGCGTCCCACGTTGCCGAAGGCGAGGATACCCAGCTTCTTGCCCATCAGCTCGCTGCCGCTCTTGCCGTTGTAGAAGTTGCGGACGGCGTAGACGAGCAGACCCATGACGAGTTCTGCCACAGCGTTGCTGTTCTGGCCGGGGGTGTTCATGGCGACGATCTTGCGGGCGGTGCAAGCCTCGAGGTCGAGGTTGTCGTAGCCGGCGCCGGCGCGCACAACGATCTTCAGGTTCTTGGCGTGGTCGATGACCTCTTTGGTCACCTTGTCGGAGCGGACGATGAGGGCGTCGGCATCGGCAACGGCCTTGTAGAGGTCGTTCACGTCGGTATATTTCTCGAGGAGAGCCAGCTCGTAGCCGTTCTTCTCCACCACTTCGCGGATGCCGTCAACGGCCACCTTGGCGAAAGGTTTCTCAGTAGCAACTAAAACTTTCATTGTTTCTTTTGAATTGTGACCTGTGACCAGTGATCTGTGACCAGAGATCTGAGATCTGTGACCAGTGATCTGTGACCAGAGATCTGAGATCTGTGATTAAAAGTCCTATTCAGCAGGTCTGTTTGTTTTGTAAATAATTAATGAATCCTGACAAAATTTTTCTGACTTTACGTATATCTGTTTCCACAACCTCCGTGTCTTCCACATATCCTAACTCTCTTGCTATAATCGCCTGGGTTTCGACCTCTGACAAAGACCCCATTGCTATCCAGCAAAAACGTATAAGTTCCTTATCGCTGTTTCTCCCACATCCTTCTGCAATATTAGAAGGAATCGACACCGCAGCACGTCTTATCTGTGACGTCAAACCGAACTGTTCCGATACGGGAAAAAACTCAGTCATCGAATAAACCTTTTTCACCAGGTCTATACTTTCCCTCCAAGCGTTTAGTTCGTTGTGTAACATTACGCATTATCAATGACCGTAACCAGTGAAGTGCAACCCTTTCTGGTCACAGGTCACTGGTCACCGGTCACTTAAAAACTACTTGTTGGCTTTCTCGAAGTCCTGCATGCACTGGACGAGAGCCTCGACGGCCTCGATGGGGCAGGCGTTGTAGAGGCTGGCGCGGAAGCCGCCGACGCTGCGGTGACCCTTGATGCCGACCATGCCGCGCTCCTTGGCGAAGGCCATGAAGGCGTCCTGCAGGTTCTCGCGACCCTCGGCCATCACCCAGCAGTGGTTCATGATCGAGCGGTCTTCCTTCTCGGCAGTACCGCGGAACATGCTGTTGCGGTCGATCTCCTCATAGAGCATGGCGCTCTTCTTGAGGTTGATCTTGTTCATGTTCTCAACACCGCCGATGGTGTTCTTAACCCACTTCAGGGTCTCGTGCATCACGAAGATGGCGCTCACCGGAGGAGTGTTGAACATGCTGATGTTCTTGGCCTCTTCGGCGGCGTGGGTGCGGAAATCGACCATGGTGGGCAGCGGGTTCATATACTGGCGGTCGGTGATCTTGCCGAGGATGTCCTTGCGGACGATGTAGAAGGTGACACCGGCGGGGCCGACGTTCTTCTGTGCGCCACCGTAGATGAGGCCGTACTTCTTCACATCGACGGGACGGCTCATGATGTCGG
>DGIA01000006.1 GCA_002392965.1 Bacteroidales bacterium UBA3834
AGAACATCGACATCATCAAGGTGGTCATCAACACCGTCGACCGCCTGCTGGGCCGTCCCGAAGGGCAGGACATGGACCTCATCACCTACGTCACCGACCGTGCCGGTCACGACATGCGCTACGCTATTGACAGCAGCAAGCTGCAGCGCGAGCTCGGCTGGGAGCCCAGCCTCCAGTTCGAGGAGGGCATCGAGAAGACCGTCCGTTGGTACCTTGACAACCAGGAGTGGATGGACAACATCACCCGCGGCGATTACATGAAATACTACGAAGACATGTACGCCAACCGATAGACCCTCTGTCTTTTTATTACCCCCAATGCGTCATCGATCAACCCGATGGCGCATTTTTTTTTATTTTTCAATCAATATATTGTTCAGTCGATGAGTTTTCGTTGTTCAGCCGTTGTTCAGTGTTTGACTGAACAACGAGTAAACAACAATATGACAAAAATAAAAAAAATTTTTCATTCATACACAATAAAGGAATAAAAACATCGTTTCTTAACTAAGAAAATAATTACAAAACAATACTCATAGTTATGTTAAAGGAACTGACAAAAGCCGAAGAGCAGGTGATGCAGGCCATCTGGAAAGTTGGACAAGGGTTTGCCAATGAGGTTGTTGCAGCCGTAGATAACAATGTGGCGTACAACACGGTACTCACGGTGGTACGCATACTGGAGCAGAAGGGGTTTGTGGCCCACGAAACCTTCAACCGCTCGAACCGATACTATCCTCTCGTCAGCCGCGAGGAATACATGCAGCAGCAGCTCAGCGGATTCGCGAAGCGCTACTTCGGCTCGTCGCCGAGAGCTCTGGTTAGCTTCCTGGTAGATAAGAAAGAGGTCTCGCTAGAAGATCTGGAGGCCATCACAAAAGAGCTAGAGAATTAAAATAGAAAATTATGATACACTGGATTGTTTTCTCGACCTTGGCAGCGGGCCTACTCTATGGTCTGTACTGCCTCACCCTGCGGCGCGACCGCTGGTTGCAGTTGAGCCTTTGGTATCTGCTGCTGGCACTTGGATTCTGCATCGCGTTTCCCTTCATCTCCTTGCCCGAACGACTTTCCGCGGCATCGCAGTCGGTCATACCCACAGGAGAATATATGATGACGCTGGATGAAATCGAAATAACGCCTACCCCGTCACCTTATACCCTCGGACTGATTGTGGACATCTATCTCATCGGCTTGGCGCTATGCGTGGCCTACTTACTGTTCCAGCTGACGGCACAGTCTGTGATCATATTCAGGCTTCGACGGAAACATTCGGTCTATCGTTCCAGCGACGGCTTTGACATCCCGCGTGGCTCGTCGCTCATCCTGCTCGACGACGACACGGCCCCCTACTCTTTCTTTCGCCAGATTGCGGTTGGCACGCGTAGCCTCAACAACGAAGAGCTGCGTTGCATACTGGCCCACGAGTCGTTCCATGTGAGTCACTTCCATTCGCTCGATATCCTCTCAGCAAGGCTGATGTGCTGCCTGGCATGGTTCAACCCCTTCGCCTGGCTTATCATGCGCGAGATACGGATCGTGCAGGAGTTCCAGGCCGACGCCGCGTCGATTGGCGCCTGCGGTCGCGAGGACTATCTGCACCTGCTCTACAGGCAGGCAACCGGTACAGGATATGGCCATATCACAAATAATTTCAAAAGTATTAACATCAAAAAACGCATTGTTATGATGAACACAAAGAAATCGCGCTACGGCGCATGGAAAGTAGCAGCGGTGCTGCCTGTGGTGGCATTGCTACTGATGGTGGGTTGCAAACCCGCAGAGCCTGCACCCGCCGATAATGCGGCTTCAGAGGAGCTTACGGTTTCCACCAACGAGCCGTCTATCGAGCCCGTGCTCTTCGACATGGAGAACGCTCCCGAAGGCTTCCAGCTTCCCGAATATGTCGGCGGCATGGATGCTTTCTACAAGTACCTCACCGACAATCTCCGCTATCCCGAGCAGGCCAAGGCCGACAACATTCAAGGCCGGGTGCTCATCCGTTTCGTGGTGATGAACGACGGCAGCATTGTCAATGTAGAGGTGGCTCGCGGCATCGGTGGCGGATGCGATGAGGAGGCTGTGCGCGTGGTCAAGGCCATGCCCAAATGGAAGCCCGCCGTCAGCGACGGCAAGCCCGTCAACGTGCAGTATGCACTGCCCATCACATTCAAGTTGCAATAGAGTGCAATAAAACAGCGAGGTGTGCGTTTTTCTTTCTGTAAGAAACAACGCACACTTTTTTTATGCGAAACATCATCTTCGACTTTGGCAATGTGCTGGTGCAGTGGCACCCTGAACAAATATATACTGCGCACTTCGGCGACGAAGCCAAGGCATGGTGGTTCCTGCGCCATGTGACCGATGCCACTTGGCGCAACCGTATAGACGCCGGCGAGAATCAAGATGCATGCATCAACGAGCTAAAAGCTCGACAGCCGGAATATGCCGATGCCATCGAACTCTATCGCTCGCACTGGAGAGACATGCTGACCGACGAGGTGCCGGGAATGCGCGAAGTGATTACCGACCTACAGAACACCGGACATGAAATATACGGTCTGACCAACTGGAGCATGGAGACCTTCCCCGAGGCTCGCGAGAGGTTCGGCATACTTCAGATGATTGACCGTTATGTGGTGAGTGGAGCCGAACGACTGGTGAAACCCGACCATCGTCTGTTCCAGGTGCTGCTGGATCGCTATCATCTAAATGCGAAGGAATGCGCCTTCATAGACGACAACCCGGACAACGTGCAAACCGCCAAAGAAATGGGAATGCAGGGAATCGTATTCACCGGAGCCGAAGACCTTCGCAAAGCTTTGAAAATATGAACAACTGTTTGACAGAAACCGCCCGCAAGCTTTTCATGAACGACCGCTATGCCACAGAACTGACCGGCATAGAGATCGTATCGGTGTCCAAACATCAGTGTATCTGTTCTCTACTTCTTGTGCACAGGCACTGCAACGCCCGCGACACGGCCATGGGCGGGGTACTGTTCACCTTGGCCGACTTTGCAGCCGCCGTAGCTGCCAATAGTGAGAATTTGTCAAAAGAAGAGTTGCACTGGGTGTCGCTCGACGCCAATATCCACTACCTCGCCCCCGCCCTGTTGGGACAACGGCTGACAGCCACCTGTACGGCACTGAAACACGGACGCACCACAGCCTTGTACCAAACCATAATAGAAAGCCCCGACAGCGGCAAACGCATTGCCGTCATCGGGACCACCATGATGCGGGTCTGAGACTACTCGCTCTTCCTCACTGATTTATATCCGCTCATCAGGCCGGTATTGGCATTGCCAATAAAAGCCAGCACCTGCTTGCCTTCGTCGGTATTGCCGTACTTTTCTTTCACCTGTTCCACTGCCTCGGAGAACGCCAGTCCCTTGACGAAGATGAGACGATAGATGTCGCTGATGCGATTGATGCTTTCCTGTGAGAAGCCTCGGCGCTGCAAACCAAGACTGTTCACACCGCAGTATTGTATCGGGTAGCGGGCCGCTTTGACAAACGGCGGAATATCCTTGTCAATCAACGCACCGCCCTGTGTAATGACATGCGATCCGATATGGATGAACTGCAGGCAGGCTGTCTTGCCGCCGAGAATCACCCAATCGCCCACAATAATATGGCCTGCAAGGGTAGCATTGTTGGCCAGCACACAACGGTCTCCCACCACACAGTCGTGTGCCACGTGCACATAGGCCATCAGCAGGTTGCTGTTGCCGATGACAGTTTTGCCGCTGGCGGCAGTGCCTCGGTTGATGGTGCAGCACTCACGGATGACATTGTCATCACCGATTTCCACAGTGGTGTATTCTCCCGCAAACTTCAGGTCCTGTGGCACCGCAGCAATCACCGCACCTGGAAAAATCTTACAATTCTTGCCAATACGGGCACCAGGGAAAATGGTCACATTGGGGCCAATCCAGGTTCCATCACCGATTTCGACATCCTCATATATGGTGGAAAAGTTACTGATCGTTACATTTTTGCCAATCTTGGCATCGGGGTGTAGGTCGTATAATACCATGTTTTATTGTTTTTCAATTGATTTCTTGTATTCCAGCAAATAACGGGCAAATGCGTTGTTGGCCTTATGACCCGGCTTGTAGATGTTGAATTTAGCATTGATCATGGAGCCGAAGAGCCGCACATCGCCGATGAAGTCGAGTAGCTTGTGCCGGGCAGGCTCGTTGGGAAAATAGGGGTCGGTGGTGTTGAGCACACCATCGTGCACCTTGAACTGGTTGACATCCTTATGGAAGGTCTTGGCCAACCGCTTCAACTGTTTGCTCGTAAGCTCCTTATTGACAAACACCAGTGCATTGTCGAGCGACCCTCCTTTAATCAGATTGAGATGCAGCAGCGGTTCTATTTCATGGAGGAAGACAAACGTGCGACAAGGGGCGATACTGGCGGCATACTCGTTGAAGTCGTTCATCTCTGCCACCTGTCTTCCTATGACGGTGTCGGCAAAATCGATCTCACACCGCACAGCGAAATGGTCGCATGGCTCCACATCAAAGACAGAGCCAGTCTTCTCGTATTCAAAATGCAACGGCTCCTTGATGGTGAAAACCTGACGCTCCACCCGTTGCTGACGCACTCCCACGCGCACCAGCTGCAGCAACCAGGGTCGTGCCGAACCGTCGATGATAGGCACCTCTCCTCCATCCAGTTCAATCAAAGCGTTATCCACATTCATGCCATGCAATGCCGACATCAGATGCTCGATGGTGGCGATGGAATTCCTTCCGCTGCCGAGCGTGGTGCCTCGAGAAGTCTCTCCCACATTGTCGGCCAAAGCCTGCTGGGTGATGATATTGTTGCGGTCGGTGCGGCGAAATGCGATACCAAAGTTGTCGGGTGCAGGTTTCACAGTGACCGTCACAGTGCGACCCGTGTGCAATCCCAAACCTGTGAGACGAAATTCTTTATATATTGTGTTCTGATACTCCATGCTGTCTGTTTTTCTACTTCATCGCCGCCTTTAGCAGGCGCAGGCCTTCCATGCGGTAGAGTTGTGCCCGGTCGTTTTCCAGACCTGCCCCGTGGCGGCTGAGATGTAACGGCTGTATCAACCCCGGCGCCGTCAAGGTGGGCGACTGCCAGAACGCGGCGCTCTTGCTGTTGAGACCTGTAACAATATAAAGCATCAGGTCATATCCTGTGGCCGCCAGCGGTGAAGATGGTTCTGTGTTGAAGCGGTTGCGATAGGCGCGCAGAAAAGCCACATGCACCTCGTTGGTCATATCCCACGACATGCTGTAGGTGTGGTAGTTGAGCTGCTGCAACTGGGCGAAATCAACGTCAATGTACTCTTTCGTCCAATCGGTGAATGAGTACAGCACAGGCGGCTGTGTCTTGAAGGCTGCCAACTTGTTGAGCAGGTTACCGACAAAGACCCGGTTGTTGTCCCTGTTCTGATCATAGATGCTCAGCACGTGACATGACGGGGTCTTCTTAAGCACACTGGTCAGTTTGGCACTCTGACTCCAATTAAAGATGGTATAAGGGATATCACCTCTTTCATCCAGCTGCTTCTTCACCTCCTCCATCACCGGCTTCTCGGCCGAGGCGTTGGAATGGATGATATACAGGTGGGCATCCGGACGTTCGGCCTTCATATTGTTCAGCATCAACTTGACCATTCCAGCCACCGAAGGCTGAATCTTGACCATATAAGGATTCTCTGCGCAAAGCTCGCTGCGTGTGGCCATGGGGTTGACAATATAGACACCCGCCTGCTGTGCCAGCTCGGCGGCCTTGTCAAAGGCATCTCGCAGCAGCAGCGCCACAACGAAATCGCTCTTCTCCACATGGTGGGTGCGGAAAGCCTCCTCCACTTTGGCTGGCGTATTGTCGCTGACATCCACCACATTGAGCTCGACGTTGATTCCATCTTCTGCCAGACGGTCGAGGGCCAGCAGAACCCCTTCATAGAACTCTATGAACTCGAACTGCCGGTAACTTTTCTTCCCACGTTGTTCTATGTCGAACTTTGAAGTGCTGATCTGATCCATCTGCGACAAATACAACGGCATCATTAGCGCGATCTTCAACGTCTTACCCACCTGCCGCTGTGACCGTTCCGTCGTAGGGCCGTCCGCACTTGTGGCGGGCTGGCTCGTCGGCACGTATTCTGGCAGCGCCACAGCCGAGGCGGAAGCAAAAGCAAAATCCACAGTATCGACAACGAATGTAGTGTCATGAACGGCAATATAGGTCGTATCATGCACCGAAACATATTTCGTCAGCGTCACCGTATCTGTAACAAAGATGGTGTCACGCACGGCTATATAGGCCGTATCGTGCACCGGCACGTACTCCGTCAGTTTCTCCGTGTTGGTAACGATGGCAGTATCATGCACAGTGACATAAGTGGTATCGTGCACCGGCACATATTCTGTCTTCGTCAGCGTCACTGTGTCAGTTACAACCATAGTGTCACGCACGGCTATATAGGTCGTATCATGCACCGGCACATATTCTGTCTTCGTCACCGTGTTGGTAACGATGGCCGTATCGTGCACAGCATACGGAGCATCAACATAAGCAGTATCATGCACCGTGATATAGGTCGTATCATGCACCGTCACATATTCTGTCTTCGTCACCGTGTTGGTAACAACGGCCGTATCGTGCACAGCATACGGTGCCTCAACATAAGCAGTATCATGCACCGTGATATAGGTCGTATCATGCACCGTCACATATTCTGTCTTCGTCACCGTGTTGGTAACAACGGCGGTATCGTGCACAGCATACGGTGCCTCAATATATGCGGTATCATGCACCGTGATATAAGTGGTATCATGCACCGGCACATATTCCGTCTTCGTCACCGTGTTGGTAACGATGGCCGTATCGTGCACAGCATACGGAGCATCAACATAAGCAGTATCATGCACCGTGATATAGGTCGTATCATGCACCGTCACATATTCTGTCTTCGTCACCGTGTTGGTAACAATGGCCGTATCGTGCACAGCATACGGTACCTCAACATAAGCGGTATCATGCACCGTGATATAAGTGGTATCATGCACCGGCACATTCTCCGTCTTCGTCACCGTGTTGGTAACTATGGCCGTATCATGCACAGCATACGGAACCTCAATATAAGCGGTATCACGCACTGTGATATAAGTGGTATCATGCACCGTCACATATTCTGTCTTCGTCACCGTGTTGGTAACAATGGCCGTATCGTGCACAGCATACGGTGCCTCAACATAAGCGGTATCATGCACCGTGATATAAGTGGTATCATGCACCGTCACATACTCCGTCTTCGTCACCGTGTTGGTAACTATGGCCGTATCATGCACAGCATACGGAACCTCAATATAAGCGGTATCACGCACTGTGATATAAGTGGTATCATGCACCGTCACATATTCTGTCTTCATCACCGTGTTGGTAACAATGGCCGTATCGTGCACAGCATACGGTGCCTCAACATAAGCGGTATCATGCACCGTGATATAAGTGGTATCATGCACCGTCACATACTCCGTCTTCGTCACCGTGTTGGTAACAACGGCGGTATCGTGCACAGCATACGGAACATCAACATAAGCGGTATCATGCACCGTGATATAGGTAGTATCGTGCACTGTCACATACTCCGTCTTCGTCACCGTGTTGGTAACAATGGCCGTATCATGCACAGCATACGGCACATTGATATACATTGTGTCGTGTACGGCATACGGAACCTTGACATAGGACGTATCATGCACCTCCATATATACGGTATCATGCACACGCACCACCTCGACCTTGGGTGTGGTCGGTGCGGGCGATGGTGCAGTCGTCGGGGGCACCTCTTCTTCGATTTCAGCCAGCTGCCCGCGGAACGGAATCCATACGGTGTCGCCGGGATGCAGCGAATGAATATCCACATGGGTGACGGCGTCGAAACTCTGCACCCTATAGGCCTTGGCGATAGAATACACCGTCTGCCCTTTCTCGACGATGTGCACATAGTATTTGCGTCCGTGCACCATCTGCTTCTCTCGGCTCACCTTCACGGGTGTGGTTCCCGGAGCCTGAGACCAAACGGTCGCAACCGACATCAACAGCGACAGTATAAGCAAAAACTTTTTCATCTTCTATTCCCATTCGATGGTTGCTGGCGGCTTGGAGCTGATATCATAGCACACGCGGTTCACGCCTTTCACGCGGTTGATGATCTCATTGCTCACCTTGGCCATGAAGTCGTAAGGCAGATGGCTCCAGTCGGCCGTCATTCCATCCACGCTCTCCACCGCACGCAGGGCCACCACACTCTCGTAGGTGCGCTCGTCACCCATCACACCCACGCTCTGCACCGGCAGCAGCATGGCGCCGGCCTGCCACACCTTGTCGTACAACCCTGCGTCGCGCAACCCCTGGATGAAGATGTCATCCACCTCCTGCAGTATGCGCACCTTCTCGGGAGTCACATCGCTCAGGATGCGGATGGCCAGTCCCGGTCCCGGGAAAGGATGACGGCCAATCAGCGAATCCTTGATACCCAGCTGGCGTCCCACCCGGCGCACCTCATCCTTGAAGAGCGAGCGCAGCGGCTCCACCAGCTTGAGCTTCATGTAGTCGGGCAAGCCGCCCACATTGTGGTGGCTCTTGATGGTCTGACTCGGGCCTTTGACACTCGAACTCTCGATCACATCGGGATAGATGGTACCCTGTCCCAGCCACTTGGCATCGGTGATGAGCTTGGCCTCGGCGTCAAACACATCGATGAAGGTCTTGCCGATGCCCTTGCGTTTCTTCTCGGGATCCTTCACGCCGGCCAGCACGTCGTAGAACCTCTGCTTCGCATCCACTCCCTTCACATTGAGTCCCATATCCTTGTAGCTCTCCAGCACGCTCTCGAACTCGTTCTTGCGCAACAGGCCGTTATCCACGAAGATGCAATGCAGCTGATGGCCGATGGCCCGGTTGAGCAAAACGGCGGCCACCGTCGAATCCACGCCGCCGCTGAGCCCCAGCACCACCTTGTCGCCTCCCACCTTCTCTCGCAACTCCTTGACGGTGGTCTCGATAAAACTCTCCGGAGTCCACTCCTGACGGCACCCGCAGATACCCACCACAAAGTTGCGCAGCAGCGTCGGCCCGTCGGTCGAATGGTGTACCTCCGGATGGAACTGGATGGCGTAGGTCTGCTCCCCTTCAATCTGGTATCCTGCATATCGGACGTTCTCCGTCGAGCAGATCGTCTTGTAGCCCTCAGGCAGCACCTCGATCGTGTCGCCGTGGCTCATCCACACCTGGCTGCCCATGGGCACACCCTTCATCAGCAGATTGCCGTTATCGATATAGTTCAGGTTGGCTCGGCCGTATTCGCGTATCTTGCTCTGCTGCACGCGTCCACCGCCCCACTTGGCCAGATACTGCGCACCGTAACACACCGCCAGCAGCGGCAGCTTGCCCTTGATGTCCTTCATGTCGGGCACCGGCGCATCGGTAGCATTGCAGCTGTAAGGACTGCCCGAAAACACGACACCCTTCACCTCCGCGGTGAGGGCCGGCACCTTGTCGAACGGATGGATTTCGCAATAGACATTTAGTTCGCGTATCTTTCGCGCAATTAGCTGAGTGTATTGAGAGCCAAAGTCTAAGATAATGATGGTATCCATATTATTGTACTTGTTTTAAAATGCAAATATACACTTTTTTTCTGACATAGCGTCTTCCGCAGCCGTTTTTAAGACATTATAACGTTTTCTCAAAGGTCGTCGTGGACGGTCAACCCGAAGCCGTCGCTCACATCGAACACGAAGTAAGACACATAGCTGGCCGCATCTTTCAGGCAGTCCAGTATCATGTAGCGCACTCCCCCATAGACCGTCTCCTTCCGGTGATGGTCGTGCCCCTGCAGGTAGAGATCCACATGGTTGGCCGACAGCAGGTCCATCAGCTCGTAGGTCTCCTCCAGCGGCAGGTTCCCCGACACAAATTGCGACAGATCCGTCCGGAAAATGTTGACATGCGAACACACCACACAATGGCGGTATTTCTCCCTGTCTTTCAGCACGTCGCGCAGCCACTTCATCTGCGTCTGCCCGTGGCACCCGCCGCCCGAGTCGAGCATGATGTAGAGGTCGCGGTAGTGGGGGGTCGTGACGGTGAAGTAATAGGTCGAGGAACCGAAGCGGTTCTTGAAGTCGCCCCATTGGTCGAAGAACAGGTCGTGGTTGCCCACCAGCGCCATCACCGGCTTGCTGAACCCCGCCACCACATCGGCGATCGAATGGATGGCTCCCTTGCGGTTGGAGATGTCGCCCAGCAACAGACCGAAAAGGGCCGCCGAATCGGCCTCCTGGCGCCGCAGCACCTCGGCATAGCGATACGGATACACCTCCGTGTGGACATCGGCACAGGCATAGAACCGGTAGGTGTCGGCCGACACATTGAAATTGCGCACACCTTCGCGCGCATTGATATCCAGCGACTCATGCACCCGCTGGTCGGCCTCCGCGCTCGCCGGCGCCACCAGCCCCGTCAGGTCCAGCTTCTCGCACCCCGTCAGCAGCACCACCGCCCAAAGGCTTATCATCATCTTTTTCACCATTGCTTCTTCACTCCTATGTTAAAAAACAACTGATAGTAATTGGCCGACAACGAGAACATACCCGTCGGATAGCACACCATCCGCCCATAGACCTCGAGAGGACCCGCCTCCCGCCCCGCAGCCACAGAGAAAAGCGGCTGGTACGCACGGTCCGTCACAAAGTCGTCGAAGTCCGCCATCCGCAGCACCATCTGCCACCGCCCTCCTCGGTCCAGCCCGAAGCGCACCTGCACCTCGTACATCAGGTTGAACGGCTCGAACACATAATCCGTGCTCCCCGTCTGGTCATACGGACGGAACGGACTCATGAACCGGTTCGCCAACCCCAAAGTGGCCCTCCAATGGCCGTCCTCGAAGCCCAACGCCACATGGCTGCTGAACTCGTTTGTGTTCCACCTCGCGAAAAGGCGGTACAGATAGCGGTTATAGACAAAAAAACGCCCGCCACACATCGGCAAACGGCATTGCCATCCCGTGGTGGCCGCATAGCCGTTGCTCCGGAACGTCTCCAACCCGGCGGTCAACTTCAGCGTCTCGTTCGGCTGGTAGTCGGTCATCACAGCCATCGCCAGATAGAAGTTGTCGGCATAGCTGTGTCCCACCGTGGTATAGAAACGCCCCGACAACCCACTCGGTCCTCTCCCCTCCTGGGCCGACAGCGGAAGCGCACTCACCAGAAGCACACATATCAACAGTCGTTCTCTCTTCATACGGTTAAAAATTATGAAAATGCAAAAATACGACTTTTTCTTAAATTACGAAAAAAAGTTCCCTCCCCCATCATCCACAAATCAAAAATCCACACTCATCACCAACACCTTACACCATCTTCAACATTATATCCGCCTGATACCAAACCCCGAATCCCTCCCGGTTCAGTTCTGATTCAGTTCTACCTAGACAAAGCCCTATAAGGAGCACGGGCGGAGAAAGGTAAAATCTGGTAGTAACCTGGTAGTAACCTAGTGCTACCCTAGTGGTAACCTAGTACTACCCTAGTAGTAACCTAGTAGTAACCTAGTACTACCTTATTACCCCCCGGGAGGAGCCGGCGGCGCGCACGGCACCATCGAAATAAAGATAAAACGTGTGTGCGAAATAAAATAAATACGCGTATGTCAAAAAAAAAACGTATTTTTGCACGCTATGAATATGATGAAAAAGACATTCGGATTCGTTGCAATCTGCTTGTTACTAACGAGTTGTAATAAATACGACAAGTTACTCAACAGCAATGATTACAATTCAAAATACGAAGCGGCGATGCGCTACTACAACGAGAACAGCTTCTCGAAAGCCATCCAGCTGTTCGAGAACCTGACGCTGCACTACCGCGGCCGCGAGAACGCGGAAAACATCGCTTGGTACTACGCCCAGTCGCTCTACCACGAGAAGGACTACTACAGCGCAGCCTACCAATTCAAACGCTATGCCAGCCAGTACCCCTACAGCGAGCGCGTGGAGGAGGCCTGCTTCCTGTCCGCCTACTGCAAATACATGGAGTCGCCCTCCTACAGCCTCGACCAGACATCGACCCGCGAGGCCATCGAGGAGATGGAATCCTTTGCCGAGCGCTTCCCGAGAAGCAACCACATGCCGGAGGTGAACCGCTACCTGGACGAAATGCGCGGAAAACTGGTGAAAAAAGACTACGAGATCGCCTACGGATACTATTTCATCGAGGAATACCACGCGGCCTACGAGTCGTTCAAGCAGTTCCTGAACCTCTACCCCGAGGCGGAACAGCGCGAAGAAGCCATGTTCCTGATGCTCGACGCAGGCTACCGCTACGCCATCAACAGCCGTCTGGACAAGCAGCGCGAGCGCCTGCAGCAGGTGCTGAACGACTTCGAGCGCTTCAGCAGCAGCTTCGCCAACTCGAAGCACCTGGCTGCGGCACAGACCATCTACACCAAGACCCGCGCCGCCCTGACCGACATTGAAAACAACAAAAACGAAAACTGAAAATAAAAAAAAATACAAACATCATGGAAGAGAAGAAAAAGAAAGTGAACAACACCACGATCACACGCAACACCGCCGAATTCAGCAACATGACCGACAACATCTACGAGACCGTGGCCGTGCTCACCAAACGCGCCAACCAGATTGCCGCCGAGGAAAAGAAGGAACTGCACAACAAGATCGACGAATTCCGCGGAAGCAACGACTCGCTGGACGAGATGTTTGAGAACCGCGAGCAGGTGGAAATCGTGCGCCGCTTCGAGCGTCAGCCCAAACCCACCCTGGAGGCCACCGAGGAATACCTGGCCGGCGAAATCTACTACCGCAACCCCGCCAAGGAGGACCAGCAGGCCCGCAAGCTGGAAGAACTCGAAGAGCACGTCATCCAGGAGATGTAATCCGGGAATGCGCCCATTTGTCAATGCGTCAATCTAACCATCGATGAAAATCATAGTCGGCATCACGGGAGGCATAGCCGCCTACAAGGCCCCTGAGCTGGTGCGCCTGCTGGTCAAAGCCGGGCACGAAGTGCGCTGTGCGGCCACCGGCCACGCGATGCAGTTCGTCACCCGCGTCACCCTCGAGACCGTCAGCCAGCATCCGCTCTACAGCGACCTCTTCGCCTCGGGCGGCACCGAGCACATCTCGCTCAAAGACTGGGGCGACCTGCTGCTGGTGGCTCCCGCCACAGCCAACATCATAGGCAAAGTGGCTTCGGGCATTGCCGACGACGCGTTGAGCACCCTTTTGCTGGCCTTCTCCGGCAAGCCCGTCATCATGGCACCCGCCATGAACTGCGAGATGTGGGCCCACCCGGCCGTGCAACGCAACATCGCGACCCTCAAAAGCTGGGGCATCCGCATGGTCGGCCCTGCCGAAGGCGAGCTGGCCTGCGGCGTCAGCGGCGTGGGCCGCATGGCCGAGCCGGAAACGATAGCCGCGGAGGTGGAAAATATTTCAACTTCCAACTTTCAACTTTCAACTCAAAAGTGGCTTGTCACCGCCGGCCCCACCTTCGAGCGTATCGACAGCGTGCGTTTCATCGGCAACTACAGCAGCGGCAAGATGGGCTTCGCCCTGGCCGAGGCATTGGCCGAGCAAGGCGCCGACGTGGAACTGGTGACCGGCCCCACTCACCTTGACGTTTCAAACACTCGACACATCAACATCCATCGCGTTGAGAGTGCCCGTGAAATGTACGCCGCCGCCACCGAGCTGTTCCCGCAATGCCGAGGAGCCATACTCTCGGCCGCCGTGGCCGACTACCGTCCGGCGGAATGCGCCAATCACAAGCTCAAGAAAAACGGCTCGGAAGGCATGCACCTCGACCTGGTGCAGAACCCCGACATACTGGCCACCCTTGGCTCCATGAAGCAGGAGGGGCAGACGCTGGTGGGTTTCGCCCTCGAGACCGACAATGAGGAAGCCAACGCCCAACGCAAGCTGGAGAAGAAGAACCTCGACTACATCGTGCTCAACTCGCTGCGCGACAAAGGTGCCGGCTTCGGGGTCGATACCAACAAGGTGACCATCCTCTCCCGCGACGGCCACCGCACCGAAAGCCCCCTGCTCAGCAAACACGAAATAGCGCAACTGATAATACAAACGACAACATGAAGAAACTGTCAATCGCAGCAATCATACTGGCCTCCTTGGCTATTGCCGGCGAGGCCTTTATTTTCGCCACCCGCAAGGAGAAGAACGACGACGAGATACTCGTCCGCGCCATCCGGGCCGACTACCGCGTCTATGCGCCCCCGATGCCCGACACGCTCTACTTCTGCGGCGAGCGCGTGCCACTCAACCTGTGGTATGTGCGCGAAGGACTGGACCGCGAGCTGGTGAGCAACATGTACTACCAGAGCAACACCCTCTTCAACATCAAGCGCGCTGCACGCGTCTTCCCCGTCATCGAGCGCATACTGAAGGAAGAAGGCGTGCCGCAGGATATGAAATACCTCTGCGTCATCGAAAGCGGCCTGCAATGCGTCACCTCGCCCGCCGGCGCCCAGGGCTACTGGCAGTTCATGAAAACCACAGGACAGAAGTACGGCCTGGAGATAAGCGATGATATCGACATGCGCAACAACCTCGAAGCCTCTACGCATGCTGCCTGCCGCTACCTCAAGTCGCTCAAAGCACGCTTCGGCGGATGGACCGAGGCAGCGGCGGCCTACAACTGCGGCGAAAACGGACTCGGAAAACGGCTTGAGAGCCAGCAACAACAAAGCTACTATGAACTGCTGCTGAACAGCGAGACGCAGCGTTATGTCTATCGCATCCTGGCGCTGAAACTCATCATGCAGCACCCGCAGGACTACGGCTACACCGTGCGCCGCTGCGACACATACCCCGAGCTTCCCTTTGAGGAGGTGACCCTCAACGGCAAAGACATCGACCTGGTGCAATTCGCCGTCGATCACGGCACCAGCTACAAAATGCTCCGCACCATGAACCCCTGGCTCACCGCCAGCACCCTCAAAAACAAGAGGGGCAAGAGCTACAAGGTGCGCATACCCACCAAGAAAGGCACCGAATACAACACAATCACACGTGGCAAGCACGACACCACGGTAATAGAGAGCATCTGATGGACGACGAGAAGATAAAGATATTAGGTGCAAGGGAGCACAACCTGCAGAATGTAGATTTGGAGATACCGCGCGGCAAGCTGGTGGTGTTCACCGGATTGAGCGGCAGCGGCAAGTCGTCGCTGGCTTTCGACACCATCCACGCCGAAGGGCAGCGCCGATACATGGAGACATTCTCGGCATACGCACGCCACTTCATCGGCAACATGGAGCGTCCCGACGTGGACCTGATAGAAGGTCTCTCCCCTGTCATCTCCATCGAACAGAAGAGCACCAACAACAACCCTCGCTCGACGGTGGGAACGCTAACCGACACCTACGACCTGCTGCGTCTGCTCTACGCACGCATCGGCAAGGCCTACAGCATCGTCAGCGGCAAGCCGATGGTGAAGTACAGCGAGGAGAAGATACTGGAGATTATCACCACCGAATACGGCAGCCGCGACATCATGGTGCTGGCGCCGCTGGTGAAAGGCCGCAAAGGGCACTACCGCGAGCTCTTCGAGCAGGTGGCCAAACGCGGCTTCCTCAAGGTGCGCATCGACGGCGAGGTGAAGGAGATCACCTACAAGATGCAGGTGGACCGCTACAAGGTGCACGACATAGAGCTTGTGGTCGACCGCCTTAGAGCAGATAGAAACGCCACACGCCTCCGCGAGGCTGTGCAGACAGCCTTCCGACAGGGTAAGGGCATACTGATGATACTGAACAACGAGGACGGCAGTATACGCTATTTCAGCCGCATGCTCATGGACCCCGACAGCGGCCTCTCCTACCCCGAGCCGGAGCCCAACACCTTCTCGTTCAACTCGCCCTACGGTGCCTGTCCGCATTGCAACGGTCTGGGCGAGGTGGCGCAGATTGACATGCAGAAGCTCATCCCCAACCCGAAGAAGAGCATCAAGGATGGTGCCATCGAGGTGCTGGGGAAATACTCACCCAGCAACTACGTCTATCGCAAGATGGAACTCATGGGCAAGCACTACGACTTCACGCTGGACACTCCTGTGGACGACCTCAGCGAGGAGGCTCTCAACGCCATACTCTACGGCAGCAACCACTTTGCAGGCATCGAGGACCCCGAGGATCCGGGCTACCTGAGCGAGTTCCAGGGCATAGTGAACTATATCACCAGCATGGCCAGCGACGAGAGCCCCGCCAGCCTGCAGAAGTGGGCCGCGAGCTTCATGAACACCGTACCGTGTCCCGAATGCCACGGGCACCGACTGAAGGCCGAGAGTCTCGCTTTCCGCATACTCGACAAGAACATCGGCGAGTTGGCCGACATGGACCTGCTAGAACTTGAGGAGTGGTTGCGGGCTCTGGAGCCGCAGCTCGACGAGCGCGACCGCAAGGTGGCACACGAGGTGCTGGTGGAGATACTGAAGCGCCTCTCGTTCCTCAACAATGTGGGCGTGGGCTACCTCAGCATGAACCGCAGCGCCAAGTCGCTCTCCGGCGGCGAGGCACAGCGCATACGTCTGGCCACACAGATAGGCTCCCAGCTCACCAACGTGCTCTATATCCTCGACGAGCCGAGCATCGGTCTGCACCAGCGCGACAACCAGCGCCTCATAGAGAGCCTAAAGCAGCTGCGCGACCTAGGCAACAGCATCATCGTCGTCGAGCACGACCGCGACATGATGCTCGCCGCCGACTACCTCGTCGACATAGGCCCCGGCGCGGGCATACACGGCGGCAAGATACTCTTCGCCGGCGAGGTGACCGACAAGGTGCTGGCGAAACACAAGCCAAGCGTCACACTCGATTACTTGTCGCGCAAGAGCGACATAGCGCTGCCAGAGAGACGACCCAACGTAGGCCGCGAGCATATAATACTGAAGGGCGCCACGGGCAACAACCTCCGCGGCGTCGACCTCGACCTGCCGCTGGGCCTCTTCGTCTGCGTCACGGGCGTCTCGGGCTCCGGCAAGAGCACCCTCATCAACGACACCCTGCAGCCCATCCTCAGCCAGCACTTCTACCGCTCGCTGCGGGCGCCGCTGCCATACCGCAGCATCGAGGGCATCGACAACATCGACAAGGTCATCCAGATAGACCAGAGCCCCATCGGGCGCACGCCGCGCAGCAACCCCGCCACCTACGCGGGCTTCTTCGACGACATACGGCGACTCTTCGCCGAGCTGCCGTCGGCGCGCATCCGCGGCTACAAGCCTGGCCGCTTCAGCTTCAACGTCAGCGGCGGCCGCTGCGAGCACTGCAAGGGCGCCGGCCTGCGCACGATAGAGATGAACTTCCTGCCCGACGTGTATGTGCAGTGCGAGGTGTGCGGCGGCAAACGCTACAACCGCGAGACGCTGGAGATACGCTACAAGGGCAAGTCCATCAGCGACGTGCTCGACATGACGGTGGACGAGGCCGTGGAGTTCTTCGACGCCTACCCCAAGCTGCGGCGCAAGCTGCTGGCGCTGCAGGACGTGGGCCTCGGCTACATCACCCTCGGCCAGCAGAGCACCACCCTCAGCGGCGGCGAGGCGCAGCGCGTCAAACTGGCCACCGAGCTCTCGCGTACCGACACCGGCAAGACGCTCTACATCCTCGACGAGCCCACCACGGGCCTCCACTTCGAGGACATCCGCATACTGCTCGGCGTGCTGCAGAAGCTCGTCGACAAAGGCAACAGCGTCCTCGTCATCGAGCACAACATGGACGTCATCAAGGTGGCCGACTGGGTCGTCGACCTCGGCCCCGACGGTGGCCGCGCCGGCGGTCGCATCACCTTCTGCGGTACGCCAGAAGACCTTGCCAGACAGAAAGATAACTTCACCGGCCGTTACCTCGCCGAGGAGTTGGCGGCGATGAAACATTAAACATTCAAAAAATATGCACGGTAATTTCACCTACCACAACCCCACACGTCTCCATTTCGGAGAGGAGGCCATGAGCCATCTTACTGGCGAATTGAAGAATTTCGGTCCTGTCGTTATGCTCAGCTACGGCGGCGGAAGCATCAAACGCAACGGCATCTATGACGCCGTGGTTGCGGTGCTCCAGGAGACTGGAAAAACCATCGTCGAGGACGCTGGCGTAATGCCCAACCCCACCTACGAAAAGGTGCAGGAAGGCTGCCGACTGGTGCGCGACAACCACGTTGACCTCATTCTGGCCGTGGGCGGCGGCAGCACCATCGACTATGCCAAAGCGGTCTCTGCCTCCGCCTACTGTGAGGAGGAGCCGTGGGAGAAGTACTGGGTGAACCATAAAGACCCCGCCTGCCCTACTATTCCCGTAGGTGCCGTTCTCACCATGGTAGGTACCGGCAGCGAGATGAACGGCGGCAGCGTCATTACCAACCGCAAGGCAGGCTTCAAGCTCGGCAAAGTCTTCGGTCCTGCCCTTTACCCGAAATTCACCATCCTCAACCCACGATTCACCATGACGGTGCCGCAATACCAGATGGTGGCGGGTTTCTACGACATTATGAGCCATCTCATGGAGCAATATTTCGCCGGTACGGCCGACTGCACCACCGACTACCTCATCGAAGGCCTGATGCGTTCGCTCATCCACAGCAGTCGCATCGCCGCCAAGAACCCGCAGGACTATGAAGCACGAGCCAACATCATGTGGACTGCTACCTGGGCGCTCAACACCTTGCTCAAATGCGGCAAAGGCGGCGACTGGGAAGTGCATCAGATAGGCCATGCCATCGGCCTTGTCACCGACGCCACCCACGGAATGACCCTTGCTTCGGTCTCCCTTCCCTACTATCGCCATGTGATGCACGACGGCCTACACCAGTTCAAACGCTTTGCCGTCAATGTCTGGGGTGTCCGTCCCGAAGGGAAGAACGACGAGCAGATAGCCACCGAAGGCCTTGCCTGCCTAGCGGCTTGGATGAAAGAGATCGGGGTGGTGACACACAGCCGCGAGCTGGGTGTCAGCGAAGAGAATCTGCAACAAGTCGCCGACGCTGTCCTCATCCTGCCCGTCGGCTACCGCACCCTCACCCGCGACGAAGTCATCGATATTTTGAGAGAAAGCCTGTAAGGAATCCGGTCAAGCCCAGCTAAAAAAAACTGGTCCTGCAATTTTTCCCTCATACCCGATACTAACTATTATTAATAATTAGTTACCATATTTATATTCTTTTTTATGAAGCGTACCAAACTGTTGAGAGTACTTTTTTTGATGGCGACGATAGCATTGTCGGCCTCTTATGTCGAAGCACAACCCGGCGGATTTCCCGGCGGTCGTCCACCTTCAGGCAATCCCGGTAGCCGGCCTGGTAGCCGACGACCCGCCATGGGTGACTGGAACCGTATGGGCGACGACCAGAATGCCCAACAGGTGAAACAAAAGAAGAAAGTGAAAGAGGGCGACACCTTCAAGGTGGTGGGCTCGCTCCGCGACTCTGTCAGCGGCGAGTTTCTGGCATTTGTCAATGTCGCCGTGCTCGATTCGGCTGACAGCAGCTTTGTCAGAGGAGCTGCCACCAATCTCGATGGTCTCTTCGAAGTTACCGAGGTACCGGCCGGTGCCTACCTGCTTCGTGTGACCGCCATCGGCTACCAAAACCGTCTCATACCCTTCAACGTAACCAACAACACCGCCCTCGGCACCCTGCGCCTCAAACCCGGCGCCACCACCTTGGGCGAGGTGAGCATCACCGCCGAGAAACCCCTTTATGCCATGGACGGCGAAAAACTGATCTACAACGTCAGCGAAGACCCCAGCATACAGACGGGCACCACTGAAGACGCCCTCCAGAACGCTCCCGGCGTGGAAGTCGATGTGGAAGGCAACGTGAGTCTCCGCGGTGTTTCCAGCGTAGAGATCTGGATCAACGACAAGCCGTCGAAACTGACCGAGGAGAACCTCAAGACCTATCTGCAGACTCTGCCTGCCAACGCCTTGGCACGCATTGAAACCATCACCAATCCCTCGGCCAAATATGCTACCGATGCCGAAGCCGTCATCAACATCATCACCTCCGCCCACATCAAGAGCAACCAGTTTGTCTCCTTCGGCGTCAACGGCTCCCACCAGCCTTTTCTGTCACCGTGGGTGAGCTACATGTGGGCCAAGGAGAAGCTGAGCTTCAACCTCTTTGCCAGCGGACGTTACTCCAGACGAAACAACACCTCCATTGACACCTCCTACATCCGCCGCGACCACAACGCTATTCCCGACGGCACTTACGACACCACCATGGCCGAGACCGCTGCCGACACCTCCTTCAACCGTTCCCACAGCGCCAACATCTTCATGAGCCTCAACTACGAGATTGACTCCATGAGCGAGGTTTCTGTCGATGCCGGCGGCTTCTACAACTACAATCCCTCCTACAACAACAGCCTCCGCGAGCAGCTCTACTACAACCTCGACACAACGCCAACACTCGTCACTCCTTACCGCGACACCCTCCTCTCGCGCAGCAGCGGACGCTCCCTCTTCGCGCATGCTGGAGCCGACTACACCAAAAAGTTCGACCTCGAAGGGCACAACCTGCGCGTCGGCATCAACACCCGCATCAACCGCAACGCAAGTGAACAGTGGTACAACCGTATGTACAATATCTACACCCTAAACGAGCACCGCTACCGTCTCTCCGAATCTCAGAGCTACGGTGCGAGCCTCGACGCCCGCTACAACCGGCCCTACTCCAAAGACGGCGAACTGAGCTACGGCCTCCGCGCCGATATCCAGCGCCTGGACAACCTCTTCGACCGCTACAACGACATCGACGGCACCGTCAACGACACCCTGCGCACCTACCGTTTTCTCGACGACAACAACAATGTCAATGCCGACGTGAACTGGACCCATCGCTGGGGCGGATTCACCCTCAGCAGCGGACTTGGTGTAGGCCTTGAGAACGAACGCTACGCCTACCGCAGCCAAATGCCCTTCGCCGACAGCAACAACACCCTCGACCTCGTCTTCCGTCCTTCTATCCATCTCACCTATCGCACCGAAGACATGCACAATCTTAAGCTCAACTACTCCATGCGCATGGCCAATCCCGGCGGGGAAGAGATCAGCACCTTCCGCCGCTACGGTGACGAGAGCTACTCCATGGGCAACCCCGACCTCACACCCAGCTATACCCACAACCTGGAAGCTGGATGGCAGAAGTTCTTCGAGCGCTTCGGCAACATCGGCGTCGAAGCCTATGGCCGCTTCAGCGACAAGGAAATCAGCACCCTCACCGGCCGCACCGACGACGACGAATACTTGTTCAACAAGTTTGTAACCTACAGCATTCCCTACAACATGGGCTACTCCTGGCGTTACGGTGCCAGCCTCAACATGACCTACCGCCCGACCGGTTTCTTCAACGTGCGCCTCTACGCCAATGCCTACAACTACGGATACCACCTCGACAACTACCGAGGCCAGCCCTACGACGACAACAAATGGTCGTGGAGCGCCCGCATCAACGCCTGGGCCAAAGTCTTCGACCAATACCAGGTCACCATGGCCCTCAACTATTCTTCCCCAACCATCAGCCTGATGCATGAGCAGAAAGCCCGTTACTGGTTCAACCTTGGCGTGCGCAGCGACTTCTTCAAGCGCAAGCTCTCGGTATTCATCAACGTGCAAGACCTCTTCAACTGGGGCGGTCGCTACGGTTTCGGCAGCGAGAACACCAACCCCTACTATCTGAGCAACGCCACCAACAAGATGACCAACAGCCGCTATATCAGCGCCGGCATCACCCTCCGCTTCGGCAAACTCGAACTGGAGAAGAACGCCAAGGAAGGCTCGAGCGAGACGGGCGACAGCCTCTGACCGACAAAAAGACGGCAAAAGAAAAGCGCCGGCTGACTTGTGTCAGCCGGCGCTTTGTTCTTCTGACAAATGTTAGCGCTTGTTCAGCGTGGTCTCGCCACCGATGGTGAGGTCCTCCTGATACAGGAGCGTCATGTCGCCCTTCAGGGTGTTGGCACTCTTGTTGTAGAGCATCTCAAAGGAGTCATCAAACAACGCACCGTCTCTCCTGACATCCAGAATGACATAATCGGTGTTCTGGCGCGGTCTTACACCGGTGACGATGTAGTTGACCGTAATAGTCTGATAAAGGTTCGATGTAACGAGGGCAGACATTGTACCGGCTTGGGCTGTGTTGATATTGACAGTCCAATTAATAGTATCTTTCAATGTGTTACCCTGATAAGTTCTGGATTCGGTGTAGGTGCCGCCCCAGGTGCCTATCAGGTCGGCGGGATTGACATCCGTCGAAGTGGTGCCGGTTTTCTCAATTGTATTAGTCTCTTTGGTACAGGAGACAATCAGTGTGCCGCAAAGGAGGATGGCGACAAACATCCATGAACGTTTCTTCATTGTAATTAGCATTAAATTAATACTCAGATTTGCGATGCAAAGTACACTTTATTTTTGATTTGAATGAAAAAAAATATCCGAAGGCAAAAACAAGGTTCACCGACGATGGCAAATAATGTTCGGAAAGAAACATCTACCATAGTTGGATACTGACATCCGGGATAATGGCACAATAAAAAAATCAAGAAAATAACACACTGAGGTACAAAGGATAGGATACTGAAACCAAGTCCATAACGAAAAAATATTTTGCCAGTTGTGAAAAAGTTAGTACTTTTGCACCCGCTTTCGAGGAAAAAGAAAGCAGAAAAAACCGATTGTCCTATGGTGTAACGGTAGCACATCTGACTCTGGATCAGCTTGTCTTGGTTCGAATCCAGGTAGGACAACAAAGAGCATCGAAAAGGTGCTCTTTTGTTTTTTCTACCACAAGTGAAAAATAATTCTTGCCACTCCGTTTTTATTTTGTATTTTTGCACGCAGTTATTTCATTAAAAACAATATGGACGCACTGCGTGTGATAGAAATCAAGAAAAGTGTCTTCGCCGACAACGACTGCGACGCCGACGCCCTGCGCAAGGAACTCAAAGAGAAAGGAGTGTTTCTGCTGAACCTCATGTCGGCGCCCGGCAGCGGGAAGACCACGACGCTCATTCAGACAATCAACCTATTGAAAGACAGTCTGCACATCGGTGTGATGGAGGCAGACATAGACAGCGACATTGACGCCCGAAAGATGAGAGAAGCTACGGGGGTGGAATCCATACAGCTGCACACCGGAGGCATGTGCCACCTCGACGCCGAGATGACACGCCAAGGACTGGCTGCCCTCGACCTGAACGCCACCGACCTCGTGATACTGGAGAACGTAGGCAATCTTGTATGCCCGGCCGAGTTCGACACCGGTGCTGTGCGCAACGCCATGATACTCTCCGTGCCTGAAGGTGACGACAAGCCGCTCAAATACCCCTTGATGTTCTCCGTCTGCGACGTGGTGCTCATCAACAAGACTGATGTGATGCCTTATTTTGACTTCAGCCTGGAGAAGTGCAAGCAGTACATACATGAGCGGAACCCCAAAGCTCAGGTCATACCCATCTGCGCCAAGACAGGCGAAGGTGTGGATGTCTTTGTACGGTGGCTGAAAGATCAGGTTAATATCTGGAAACAATAACAAACCAAGAATATAGAGATATGCCAGAGATGTCAAATAAGTTTGTCCCCAAACATTTTGGAGACAAAAACCCCAACCCCAAGCTGATAAGGCTGGTACGCCACATCACAGACCGCATTCCCGGAAAGATAAAGATGACCACCGAGGCTCCGGAATACTGGGGCTTGGCCTGTATCTTCGAGGATGAGATGGACGCAATCACCCGCGAAGCCTCCCTAGACCTCTTACTGGACATGCTTCCCGGCAATCCGTTCAAGGTGCGTAAACACTGGACGCGAAACCAACTGCATGAACTGAACCGCCAGAAACACTACGCTTCGTCGGAAGAAGGCTTTGACACCTTGCTGGACAAGCTGGCTTACTTCGGCATGCTGGAGTACGACTACGGCGACCACTACACCAAGGATGGTCCCGTGCCGGGCACCACCTTCGAGCGCAAAGACCGCGAATACTGGGTGCCAATGTTCGTCCCGGGCAGCGCCGAGTACACCAATATGAACGTGGAGCTGATGGACAAGCATCCAGAGCTGGCCATGTTCTTTGAGCGTATGACTTTCCTGCCGTTGGAGAAGATCACACCCATGGTACCTATGGGCGGCAGCGGCATAGGCATGCACGTCATCCCCGTGGAAAAAGCCATATCCATGGAGAATGAGACTGCCGACATAGAGCATATATCCTATTGGCTCAAACGCTACGAGGGACATCTTGCCGTCGGCATCTGCTCGTGCCGCTACGGGCGCAAAAAACTCGACGAAGGCTGCGCCGACGACTATCGCGACTGGTGTATCGGCGTAGGCGACATGGCCGACTACCTGATAGAGACCAAACGCGGACATGCCATTACCTACGACGAGGCCATCAATATTCTCAAGATTGCCGAGGACAACGGCTTTGTACACCAGGTAACCAATATCGACGGCGAAGGAAAGATATTCGCCATCTGCAACTGCAACGTCAAGATATGCAACGCCCTGCGCACGTCACAGCTCTTCAACACACCCAACATGAGCCGTAGCGCCTATGTAGCCAAAGTAGATCCTAAGAATTGTGTAGCCTGCGGACGCTGCGTGGAATACTGCCCCGCCGGAGCCGTCCGTCTGGGACAAAAGCTATGCACCAAGCACGGCGAGCAGACTTATCCCAAGCAGGAGCTGCCCGACGCAAAGAAATGGGGTCCGCATAAATGGGACGAGGACTACCGAGACAAGAACCGCATCAACTGCTACCCCACGGGCACGGCGCCTTGCAAGACTGCCTGTCCGGCGCATATCGCCGTGCAGGGCTATCTGAAGAAAGCCGCCGAAGGGAAATACCGCGAGGCATTGGAGCTCATCAAGCGAGAGAATCCCTTCCCCGCCGTCTGCGGCCGCGTCTGCAACCGCCGCTGCGAGGATGCCTGTACCCGCGGCACCATTGACAAGCCTATCGCCATCGACGCCGTGAAGAAATTCATCGCCGAACAGGATCTGCATGCAGAGCACCGTTTCGTGCCAGAGATCAATATTGCGTCGAGCGTCCTCAAACGGTGGGATGAGAAGATTGCCATCATCGGCGGTGGCCCGGCGGGCTTGAGCTGTGCCTATTATCTCGCCACCATGGGCTATCGTCCCACGGTGTTCGAGAAGAACGCCATCCCCGGCGGCATGCTGCAGTACGGCATCCCGTCGTACAAACTGGACAAGGCCGTCATCAAGGCCGAGATTGACATCATGCGCGAGATAGGCGTGGAGATACGTACCGGCGTGGAGGTGGGCAAGGACATCACCCTGCAGCAGCTCCGCGAGGAGGGATATAAAGGCTTCTATGTGGCCATCGGCTGCCAAGGAGGCCGCCTGCCCGGCATCCCGGGAGAGACGCTCAACGGCGTCACCACAGCCATCGACTTCCTGCATGCCGCCAACTGCGGAGACACGAAAGTGAGCGGCAAGGTGGTTGTCGTGGGTGGTGGCAACGTGGCCATCGATGCAGCCCGTGTGGCCAAACGAAGCGGTGCCGCAGAAGTCACCATGCTCTCTTTGGAGACTGAGGACATCATGCCGGCATCGCTGGAGGAGCGCCGCGAAGCCCGTGAGGACGGTGTGGCGATAAACCCCGGCTGGGGTCCCAAAGAGGTGCTCGGCGAAGGCGGTGTCAGCGGCATTGTCTTCAAGAAATGCATCTCTGTGTTCGACGAGCAGCACCGCTTCGCGCCAAAGTATGACGAGAACGACACCATCACCATCGACGCCGACATGGTCATCTTCGCCATCGGCCAGACGGTGGTGCTGAACGACCTGCTGAAAGGCACCAAGGTGGAGTTTACACGTGGCGTATATCCTGTAGCCGACAAACTCACCTACCAGACGGCAGAACCTGACATCTTCGTGGGTGGCGACTGCTACAGCGGGCCCAAATTCGCCATCGATGCCATCGCCGCCGGTCATGAGGCCGCCGAAAGCCTGCACCGCTACGTGCAGCACGGCCACATGACCATCGGGCGCAACCGCCGCGACTTCATTGAGCTGGACAAGGACGACGTCCAGGTAGAGAGCTACGACAACGCCTCACGTCAGGAGGAAGGCGTGACAGAACAGCCCGACAAGTTCCGCGAGTACATGAAGACCCTCACAGAGGAGCAGGTGCGCACCGAGACCTCGCGCTGCCTCTCCTGCGGTGCTTCGGTGGTTGACGAGAACCGCTGCATCGGCTGCGGCATCTGCACCACCAAGTGCGCCTTCGATGCCATCCACCTCTTCCGTGAGCATCCCGAGGCCAGCATCATGCGCACTTCGGAGGATAAATTCAGCGGCATACTACCCTACATGATAAAACGCACCGGCAAAATCATCTTCAGCAAGAAAGACTGATGCACGAGCTGGGCATAGTATTCTACATCATACGCGATGTGAAGCAGGTGGCGGAAGCCAACCATGTGGAACACGTGGCCTCCGTGGTGATGGACATCGGCGAGGTATCGACCGTGGTGCCGCACCTGCTCAGCGACTGCTGGCGCTGGGCAGCCGACAAGGAGCCCATGCTGCAAGGCTGCGAACTGGAGGTGAACACCATACCCGCCGTCACATGGTGCGACCAATGCAAGAGAGAATATCCCACCGTCGCCCATGGCCGCACATGCCCTCATTGCGGCAGCGGCAACACCTGGCTGCTCCGAGGCAACGAAGTGGAAATACGCGAGATAAAAGTATAACATTTAAACTTTAACCATTATGTCTTGTTTTATAGTACCCATGACCCAGGCGATAGCCACTACTGTCTATCGCAAACTAAACGCCAAAAAGATCGAGGCAACCAGAGCTACCGTCCTGATGCGCCATGTGCCGGCATTGGAGAAAATGCTCTGGGGCGGCACCGTGATGCTTGTCGTTGACCACATCATAAACGGAGAAGTCAGCTGGCGCTACCCCTTCTTCACAGCCCTCACCGAAGCCGGCGGGGCCGAAGTGATGCTGCGCGAGATGCTGACCGTCGGCGTGCCGATGTCGCTTGTGCTGACCGCCGTATGGGTGGCCTACGCCTTCGCCAAAGAGAGAAAAACCCAAACAATCAAACAATAACACAAACAAAAAACCAACATTATGTTTTTCCAAGTCTATGGGGCTCATGCCCTCGTACAATGGGGAATGCTGCTTGTCGTACTGGCAGGTCTGATTCTCTGGAATGAATTTGCCCGTCGCACCAAGATGGGCGGAGCCATCACCTTCTTCGTCATCCCGGTACTGCTGACCATCTATTTCGTGGCCATCGCCATCGGGGCACGTTCCGGCGCCGAGTGGGCGGTGAACAACCAGACCCACATCTACATGAACGGATGGTTCCACTATGCCAAGCTCTATGCCGCCCTCACCGGCTGCATCGGCTTCATGATGATCAAGTACAAATGGGGCATCGGCGCCAAACACTGGTTCAAGCCCTTCCCCTTCGTCATCGTCGCCATCAACATCCTCATCGCCGTGGTCTCCGACTTCGAGAGCGCCGTCATGGGATGGAACAAGTGGTGGCTCAGCAGCGAGGGCGTGTGGCTCTTCGGCGGCTGGCACAACGTCTTCAACGGCCTCGCCGGCATCTTCAACATCTTCTGCATGACCGCTTGGTGGAATGTCTATGCCTCCAAGGACAAGAAAGACATGATCTGGGCCGACATGACATGGGTCTATATCGTCATCTACGACATCTGGAACTTTGCCTACACCTACAACTGCCTGCCCACCCACAGCTGGTACTGCGGCATCGCCCTGCTGCTGGCTCCCACGGTGGCTGCCCTGCTGTGGAACCGCGGCGGCTGGATCCAGAACCGCGCCAACACCCTGGCCATCTGGTGCATGTTCGCCCAGGTGTTCCCCCTCTTCCAGGAGACCTTCAAAGACGGCCGCCAGTGGTTCAACTGGGCCGTGCTGCCGGTGCAGTATCCTGATGGCGTCGAGACCATCAAGCAGCTCTACGACGTCGCCGGCGGCGAGGCCGCCGTTGTCGGCACCACCGTCGATAGCGTGGCTGCCAACCCCACCATGATGACCGTCATCAGCGCACTGGCCCTGGTGACCAACATCATCGCCCTCGGCTACATCATCTGCGTCTCGAAGAAGCGTCACATCAATCCTTACAAGCAGGATGTCTTCGTGAACCAGAAGTACTACAAGGACGCCATGGCCCGCGCCGACGTGGACTAATCGTCACCTTGCCTTAAAAAAGGGAGCCCCGGAATTCCAGGGCTCCTTTTTTTATAAATTCATCTTAAGTCATGAAATGATGCTCTCGTCGTCGATGTGTATCCTGCCGTTGACTATGCAGGCGATGCGTATCTTTTAAAGTGATTCAACGAATGATGGCGTCCAAGGGACGTAGATGGTGTCGGAGGTGCGGCCCTTGCGGTCGCGGAGGAAGGCGTAGATATGGCGCCGGGCGCCGGCGCATTCGTCGGGGAGCTGCAGGTCGAGCGCCCCGGCGGAACGCCGGACGGGCGGGGCCAGGAAGGCGGCACCGGAGGCGGCGTCATAGACAAAGAGGTAGAGCTCGTCGTCGGGAGCGGCGTCGGGCTGCCCGAGGCAGGGGTCGAACGCCAGGAGGAGACGGCCGTCGTCGCCGAGCTGGAGCTGCCGGACAAAGACGGGAGCCACAGGCCCGCGGCTGAGGACGATGCGGGGATAGTCGATCTGTCCGTCGGGGGTGAAGCAGTCGCGGTTCAGATGGCGGAAGTCGGCATAGGTGCGCAGCTTCATGCGCTGGGCGTGGCGATGGAGGCCGAGGAGGTGGGCCTCGGTCATGCGGGAGGAGAGGCGCACGATGTCGATGAAGGCGGCGCGGTGGCTCTCCTGGGCCGGGGTTTGGGGATTGCGCACCTTCTTGGGTTTGCGGCGGATGACTTGCTTCTTTGTGACGGGATCGACGGAGTAGATCCACCCTCCTATCGAGCCTCTGACAAGGTTGTTTTCTTGTGTTGCCATAGTTGTACGTTTAGCGTGGGCAGGGCGTCAGAACTGAATTACCCCTAGGTTACACCTGGGTTACCCATGAGTTACACCTTGGGCAGCATAGGCTTGGTATAGCGTTGCTATAGGGTTGGTATAGTCCTACCACCTGCATTGCATTGAGAATTAAACGATTATGGAAACAGGCAGCGTGCAGAACTCTATCGGCACGCCATATTGCACTGAGTTACAATATGTTTCAACGATATCCATATCTGTTGGAATGCCTTAAAACGGTTGCAAAGATACGAATTATTTCTGGATTGTGCAAGTCTTTCCCAAAGTATTTTTACACAACTAGTAATCAGCCTATTAACAAGCAAAAGGGTTCAAGGAGGGATTTGCGGGCGGTTGTCGCGGAAGGGGGGGTGGAGCGGGAGGAATCGGGTTTGCGGAGAATCTTTTTTTCTTCCATATCAAAAAAAAGGTGTATCTTTGCAGTTCGGAAAATTTTAAAGACATCATATTATGGATGAGCAAAACATTCGTCTTCAAAGAGAAATGGAACAGTATGTCCACAGCACCGGCCGTTGGTACAAATTCTTTGCCATCGTCGGTATCGTGGGAGCGTCCTTCATGGCGTTGGCCGGTGTGATGCTGATTTTGATGGGCATCCTGATGCCGGAGGCGTTGGCGGAGGTGGGTCACCCCTTCCCGGCGTGGATTCTGGGGGCCTTGTATCTGGCCTGCACGGTGATTGAGGTGTTTGTCATCATCTACCTGTTCCGAGGCGCGAAGGCGGCGCGCGAGGCGGCCGGCTTGAACAGCAACGAGGCGGCGGTCCGCTTCATGCGCTACACGAAGAAGTACTGGAAGTTCTACGGCATCGTCACCATCGTGATGCTGGGCCTCTGCATCGCGGCGATACCCGTTGCGGTGGGGTTCGGTGTGGCGACCGCACTTTAAACCTGTAAAAAACGACAGAATGATGAAGATACGACTGACATTATTCATGCTGGCGGCGATGTGCCTGGGCACGGCCGTCGGCCAGGAGAGCGCCCGACCGGGCAAGTATGCCGGCTGCAAGACGCTGACGCTGTTCGACTCGACCGGCGTGTATATGGAAGAGAGCGGCTTGAGCCATGTGCAGACACACCGCCTGATACGGATGCTGACGGCGAATGGCAGCGCGATGTGGAGCACGGTGAAGATGGATTACGACCCGCTGTCGGCCTACTGCGAGATCACCCAAGTGCTGGTGCACCGCGGAGGCGGCGGCACGGACACGCTGGTGTGGCCGGGCCGGGAGGGGAACAACCTGGTGTATGACTATGTGGCGCCGGCGCGCATGATTTACTGGGGCGCGAGCCAGAAGATGGTCGAGGTGGGCCACATGGACCCGGGCGACGAGCTGGAGGTGTGGACCTACAAGAAGGGTTATACCTACGCGTTGCTGATGTCGGAGGAGGGCGCTTTGGCACCGGAGTTTTCGCTGAACGGGACTTTCGCCGCCCTGCCGGAGGACGACGCCCGCTATGTGCCGCCGATGAAGGGCCACTTCTACGACATCGTCCCCTTCTGGAGCGACCAGCCGGTGCAGAGGAAAGTGTATCAGGTCAACATCCTGGACAGCAAGAATCTGCGCTACCAGGTTTATGTCAAGGGCATGCCCTACAACGACCAGCTGGACATACGCCGCGAGGCCGCCGAGGAGGCCGGCCGCAGCATCTACACCTTCAGCAACAAAGAGGACCTGATGCCGCTGAAGCGCGAGCCGCGCGCCTTGGCCAACAACGACATACAGACCAAGCTGCTGCTTTCGACCAGCCCCGACTGGCAGGCCAAGAGCCGATGGTTCTACGGGGTGAACGAGGACTACGGTTCGTTCAAGGCCACGCCGGCCATGCAGAAGAAGGTGAACGCGCTGCTGCGTGGCGCCAAGGACGAGATGGACAGCATCGGCCGCTTGACGCATTGGGTGGCCGACAACATCCGCTATGCGGGCATCTCGATGGGCGAGGGAGAAGGGTTCACGCTCCACAACCAGGAGATGAACTTCACCGACCGCTGCGGGGTGTGCAAGGACAAGGCCTCGACGCTGATCGGCATGCTGCGGGCCGCCGGGTTCAAGGCCTATGCGGCCATGACGATGGCGGGCGAGCGCATCGACCGCATACCGGCCGACCAGTTCAACCACTCGGTGTGCGCGGTGCAGCTGCGTGACGGCACGTTCCGGATGCTTGACCCGACGTGGGTGCCCAACGTGCGCGAGCTGTGGAGCAGCGCCGAGCAACAGCAGGGCTACCTGATCGGCACCGCCGAGGGCTGCGACCTGATGGAGACGCCCATCTCACCTGCCGAGAACCACTATATACGCATCCTCGGGGAGAGCACGATCGACAACGAAGGCACCTTGACCGGCACCTTGACGGTGACCGCCGAGGGACAGAGCGACGCCGCGGTGCGCGGGGTGTTCAGCGCCCGCCAGAGCGAGTGGCGCGCCAACCTGGAGCTCGAGTTGCTCAAGATAGCGCCCAACGCCGAGATACTGGATATCAAATACACCGACCCCGACCGCTATCTGGAGCAGCCGGTGAAGATCACCTACACCTACCGCATACCCCACTACGCGCTGGTAGGCAAGGATGTCATCGAGTTCATCCCCCTCTCGGCCCGCGGATTCTACAGACGCGCGATGGGACACCTCTACTTCAACCTGAGCCAGGAGAAGCGCACACAGCCCTTCAGCGACCGCTGCTCGCGGCTGGTGGATATACGCGAGACGGTGAGCCTGCCGTTCGCTCCGACGCAGCTGCACTACCCGATGGTGGATGGTGTGGCCAACCCGGCGGCCTCGTTCGGCTGCGGCTTCCAGCTGGAGGGCAACAAGCTTTCCTTCGGGGAGCAGGCTGTCTTTGGCAAGCGTGTCTATGAGGCCACCGACTGGACGGCCTTCCGCGCATCGGCGACGGCTCAGAAGAAAGTCGCCGCAACACCTGTGATTCTCACCAAATAGATACGATAGAACCGATAGATACGACAGAAATATGAAAAAAACAGTTTTAATAGCGGCCATACTTTTCACCATGCAGCTTCCGCTCACCATGTGCTCGGCGCAGGACGCCGTGTATAAGCTGCTGCGGCACGAATGGACACTCAACGCCGACGGGACGAGCGACTACCACTACCGCCACGAAGTGCAGATACTGCGCAACCGCGCCTTGGTGGCCTACGCCGACAAGGGGGAGACCTTCGTGGTGTATAATCCCGACCTGGAGGAGCTGACGGTGAACGAGGTCTATACGCTGCAGGCGGACGGCAGCCGCGTGGAGATGCCGCAGAACGCCTTCATCTATCAGCTGCCTTCGGAGTGCGCCGACTGCGGCCGCTTCAACCACATGCGCGAGCTGGCCATGGTGCACACGGGCATGGAGCTGGGCTGCACCATCGTGGTCGATTACACGATCCACCGGAAGTACAACTTCCTCTACGAGCGGATACCACTGCAGCGCGACTGCCCCGTGGAGAAGCTCGAGGTGGTGGTGAACTACAACCAAGACGAGATGAACCTGAAGGATGTCATCGACGGCGACCAATACCTGCCGGAGAACTGCGCCAGCCGCAAGGAAGGCGGCAACCTGCACTACACCTTCAGCAACCTGCCGCAAGCACCGCGGGAGCCCTACATGCCCGCCGACATAGTGCCCACGCTGCGCCTTTACAACGGCACGCCCGAGTTTGTCCCCGCCTTCAACCGCGACGGGCTGGCGGCCAGCAAGAGCGCTGTAGGCAAGCTGATCAACTCGAGGGAGATAAGGGAGAACATCGTGGCCGTGCGCGACTATGTGGTTGACAACATCCACCTGAACGACATAGAGCCCGCGAGAGTGGGCTACATGCACGCCTCCGCCGCCGAAGTGTGGGAGAGCGGCTGCGGCACCGTCACCGACAAGGCCGTGCTGCTGGCGGCGATGCTCAACGAATGGGGCTATGCCGCCCGCGTGACAGAAGACGGCGACGAGGTGGGCGTGACGATAGACACCCTCGAGTACCGCCTGGGCGTGCGTGACAAGAGTCCGCTGACCCTCTACGGGGAGGCCAAGGACGAGGTGAGCAAGATGGAGATCAAGACCACGGCCGACGCCGTGCTCGACACCCTGACGGACGGCTTCTACCAGCTGCGCCTGCCGGGAGTTCCGGGAGGTCCCGACGTGGATGTGGCACGCCTGGCGCTGACCCGCATCACGCCGCTGCAATCGACCGCCTGCGACATCCAGAGCGACATCACCATCGCGCTTCCCAAAGAGCTGAAGATGGCGGGCAAAGCCATCAACCGGAGCCTCAGCTTCGAAGGCGTCGGCTCGGTGAAGGTCAGCATCAAACAGAGCGGCAAGAAGATGCGCGTCGTACGCAACCTGAAGCTGGAGAAGAGCGTCATAGCCACCGGCGACTATGCCAATTACCGCCAACTGCTGGCCATCTGGCAGGGCACGGACAAGGTGCTGCTGCGTAGCAAATAACAATTTTTATGATTTGATTCAAAAGAAAAACGTATCTTTGCAAACTAAATAAGAAAACAAACACATCAACATGAAACGTATAATTCTCTCTCTCCTAGCCGGTCTGGCATTGTTGGCGACCCCCGTGGCCAAGGCCGACAACCTTACCGTTGAAGAGGCAAGCGAGGCTGCCGCTTACTTCCTGCAGCAATACACCCACCAGAAAAGAGTCAGCGCCGACCAGCTGACGTTGGTGCTCCAGAAAGAGAACGTCGAGCTGGGCGTTCCGTCGATGTATTTCTTCAACACACCGGAGTGCGGCTGGGTGATCATGGCCGCCACGACGGTGATGAACCCGATGGTGGCCTATTCCGGCGAAGGCCTTTTTGACACCGAGAACATGGCCCCGGCCCTGGCCGACTGGCTGAACGAGTACAACCAGATGGTCTGCGGAGTGCAGATGATCGACGCCGAACAAGAACTGAGCGACAGCCAAGAGTGGGAGACCCTGAAGTACAAGAAGCTCATGGTGAAAGATGCGCCTGCCGGCAACGAAGTGATTCTGATGGATGAGTACTGGGACCAGGGAGGCCCCTATCCCAACAACAAGCGAGACTACAACGTGCTGTGCCCCATCGACCCCACGACGGGCTACCGTTGCCCTGTGGGATGCGTCGCCACCGCACTGGCCCAGATTTGCCACCACTATCAGTACCCCACCAATCCCAGAGGTTTCATCACCGACAGCTGGAGCGGCGGCTCGGCATCGATCAATCTGGACACGATGGTGCCCTTCGACTATTCGATGATGCCCAACACCATCGCGCCCAGCACCTCGGTAGCCAAATGCCGTGAGATTTCCCGTCTGGGCTACTATATCGGCCTCACCGTGAAGATGCAGTATGCGTGGGACGGCAGCTCGTCCACCATCCCGCAGATGATGAACAACTTCCCCTACCACTTCCGCTTCACCAACGGCACGCTGACCGAGCGTTCGAGTAACGAGACCTTGTTCTTCGAGCGCCTGCGCGGCGACCTGTTGCGCGGCCGTCCTGTCTATATGAGAGGTTCCAGCCAGGGAGGCACCGGCAGCGATGCCGGCGGACATGCCTGGGTGTGCGACGGCTACCGTACCGACGACAACAACTTCTACCACATGAACTGGGGATGGGCCAACAGCGACAACGGATTCTACAACCTGGTGGGAAACACCTATCAAGATATGTATAATTCGGCATCGGGCTACTGCTTCCGTCTGGATCAAGGCATCGTCACCGGCATGATACCCCAAAGCGGTGTGGGAATCGAAGAAGAGGATGTCCAGGCCAGCACCGGAGCCCCCTATCCGAATCCTGCCACCTACAGCGTGAATGTGCCTTACAGCACCAACAGCGCCACCACGCTGACCCTGTACAACGCCTTGGGACAGCCCGTACTGACCCGCAACGTGCAGGCCGGCGCAGGCGAGCTGACCATCCGCGTGGATAATATGCCGAAGGGCGTGTATATCTACCGCATGGGCGACGCCTATGGCAAACTGATTGTCAAATAGGGAAACCGACGGTAAAGACAGAACCTTTACCGACCTCACTTTCAAGACTTATACTACCGTGGTGCAGGCGAACAACCTGCGCCACGTAGTTTAATCCTATGCCGAAGCCCTTTACATTGTGCACATTGCCGGTAGAGACGCGGTAGAACTTCTCGAAGACGCGCTTCTGGTCGGCCTTGGGGATGCCGATGCCGTGATCTTGCACCTTGAGGAGAAAACGATGGGCCTCGCGGGTCGTGGAGATGACGATGTGAGGGGCTTTCTCTGAATACTTTATCCCGTTATCGACAAGATTATAGACCAGGTTGGTCAGGTGGAGTTCATCGCCATAGATCACAGGCGGCTGGGCATCGAGATGGGTCTCGATTGTGCCGTTCCGCCCTTCGACGGTCAGCCGGAAACTCTGCATCACATGATTGACGATGCGGTGCATATCCACCTCGTCGGTCTTGATTTGGAAATTGCCACCAGACATCTTTGAAGACTGGAGGATGGTCTCCACAAGCAGACGCATCCGGGCATTTTCGTCGGCAATGATGCCGATATATGTCGAAAGCGGAGATGGCGTTGCAGCGACCTCCTCCTCTGACTTTTCCGACTCCGACTCCTGCAACATCTCACAGGCGAGCGAGATGGTTGAGATAGGCGTTTTTATCTCATGCGTCATGTTGCTGATGAACTCGTTCTTCATCTTGTCCAGGCGCTGCTGGTTGGCGATGGTGCGCAGGGAGAAGACGAACATGGTGGCGATGACCAGAACCAGGAAGACGCATACATAGAGGTAGAGATTGCTGTCGAAACGAGGGAAAAAGGAGGGCGGGAAGGCCAAGATAATATAAAGCTGGTTTGAGGATACTACGCCTATCGGCTGGAAGCTGTAGCGGTAGGGCGATTCCTCCAGCAATTCCTCCTGCCTCGAGTCCGATGAATAGAGGAAGGAGCCCTGGCTGCCATCATAGAGTCCCACCACGGGGTGAATGTCAATGCCGACCAGGAGGAGTTCATCTACAATCAGCGAGTCCAGGTCCCTGTAATTGAAAGCGACCGAGCCGTCACCCTGCAGTTCCTCACCGTTCAACTGCCTGATGACCTCTTCCATGGCGGTGTTCACGCTCACATTGAACATATTGTCACTAATGGAGAAGGTGCGACGGGTCTGCACCAGCTGCATGATGACCAAACTGACTGCCGCCAAGGCAAAAATAGAGATAATAATGGCCGTGAACCAGCGTTTCATAACACTTCCTTGTTGCTGTAATTGATTACTATAACGTGTGTTAAGGAATTATATTATATTTTCCCCGACCAAATGGCAAAAAAAAGCGTATCTTTGCAGCCTAATAAATTACATACTATGAAGATAGGAGTTATCATAGCCATGGACATCGAGTATCGCCAGATGCACGATGCCATCGGCGGCGACAGCGGTCGTTTGGGCAAAAACGAAATCATCCTCTGGCAGTGCGGCATCGGGAAGGTGAACGCTGCCGTGGGGACCATGCGTCTCATACAGGAACATCACCCGGACGCCATCCTCAGCACCGGTCTGGCCGGCGGCATCGACCCCCAGATGAGAATCGGCGACATCCTGGCTGCCACCCAGTGTGTCTATCATGATGTGGATTGTGGCGGCGTTGCTTCGGAAGGCGGATGCCTGCTCGGACAGGTACAAGGATTGCCCGCACGCTACGACGCAGCCCCCCACCTCCTGGACCACGCTCTGACCGTCACGCGCAGCTCGGACGAGCGACTGATGACCGGCCTCATCTGCACCGGCGACCAGTTCATCACCGACCGCGAACGGCAGAACACCATCAAGCGCAACTTTGTCGATGGGCTTGCCTGCGACATGGAGAGCGCCGCCATCGCGCAGACGTGCCACCTGGAGCAAGTGCCTTTCCTCAGCCTGCGCGTGATCAGCGACACTCCCGGTGCTACCGACGACCATCAGGCACAATGGACCGACTTCCTCGGTTCCATGTGCGACCGTTCGTTCCATTTTGTCAAGAAATTCCTGGAAACTCTTTAAACAATACACCAGCATGGAAGTAATACAAAGTTTCACCATCGACCATACCCACCTCAAACCGGGTATTTATGTCTCGCGCGAGGACAAATCCCCCACCGCGGGGACGCGGTTTACCACTTTCGACCTCCGCATCACCGAACCCAACCGCGAGCCCGCCGTGGCTCCAGCGGCCATGCACAGCCTGGAGCATCTGATGGCCACGTGGTTCCGCAACTCCAAGGCCAAGGATGACGTGGTCTATGTGGGGCCCATGGGATGCCTTACCGGCATGTATGTGATTATGACCGGCAGCTATACCGTCGAAGACATGCGTGCGCTCACCATCGAATGCCTAGAATGGATACTGACCCAGAGCGAGGTGCCGGCCACCACTCCGGAGACCTGCGGGAACTGCCTGCTGCACGACCTGCCCATGTGCCATTGGGAGAGCCGCCGCTATCTCGACCGTCTGCGCAACGACTTCCATTGCGAGTACACCAAACTGCAGGTGACATTGAAGGACGGCAAGGTGTTTGCCGACGCCTGACCTTTACAGACAACAAAAAAAAGGGAGGAGCCCATTCGGACTCCTCTCTTTTTTTTATATCAACAAAGTGATTAGAGAACGTAGTTGATGCCGAAGCCAACAGCGGTGGGCAGGGTGCGGAAGTTGAAACCGAAATCGGTGCTGTTGTCAGTGGTGACACGCTTGTCAACACCAGGCGTGGGGTTCTCTTCGGTACGGGTGGAGTTGGTCATGGTGAAACCAAGGCCAATGGCGTTGAAATAGAGGTCCATGTTCAGGTGCTCGTTGAACTTGTAGTTGAGACCCGGGGTGATGGTGAGGCCATAGGAAGTGGTGGCCCAGCCATTGTTCACCTCGTCAACGGTGACGTGAGCTTTGGTGACGGTATTGTCATACTCGTAGTGGACAGTCTCTTTCGAAGCAGGGCTGATGCGGATGGGGATGGCGGCCTCGCAGAAGAGCGTGAAGGCGTTGAGCTCCATCAGGTTGTAGCGGAAGAACGGAGTGATGTTAATGGTGTTGGAAACATCGGTCTGCGTACCTGCAAAATTGTCAGCGACAGCAAACGTGACGGGATTGAGGGTAGCAGCGGCGTTGAGCGTGGTCACAGTGGTCGAATTGGAGAAACCAAGGATGATACCAGCGGCCATGTTGTCGTTGATCTGATAACCGATCTTCGGCATGAAATAGAAATTAGTCGAAGCTGGAAGCTTGCTGTCAACAGTCACAGTCGTGTTACCACCGGTGGTGACCATCTTCTGGGTACCGCTGCTGGTGTTGAAACCGAGGTTACCGCCCACGAAGAGCTGTGCATTGGCAGCAAAAGCAAATGCTGCAAGAGCGATGGTTAAAAATGCTTTTTTCATCTTAATTGTGTTTTAATTGGTTAATAAATGTTGGTTCAATTATCAAAATTTAACGCTGCAAAGGTACGTACAATTTCTGATACGGCAAAATTATTTTTGCATATACTTCTCAACACGCACATGTTAAGTTGCTCAGAAATAGAGATCTCGCTCACCTTCACCAATCTTGCAAAGGTTGCCTTCGACCCTCTTTTTCAGCTCTTCTTTGCTGAAAGTCTGGGTCAATTCCTTGAGCAGACGCAGACCTTTCTCCTTGGTAGCGGGCGAGGCATAGTCCTCGAGGTATTCGCGGAAGGTGAACATGGCGTTGGGTTTGCAGAACTCCTTGATGAGGCCAGGCTTGGCCAGGTCCATGAAGTCGGCACCCACGCGGCCTTTGCGGTAGCAGCCGGTGCAGAAACTGGGGATATATCCTCCATCGATCATCATGCTGATGACCTCGTCGAGCGAGCGGTGGTCGCCGAGGGTGAACTGGGCACCGGTGTTGCCGGTCTTTTCATAGGGCTTGGCAGCGGTCTTGTCGCCTTCCTCGTCGTAGCCACCAGGGTTGGTCTCGGAGGCTGCCGAGATCTGGCTGGCGCCGTAGCGTACCAGTTGGTCGCGCAGTTCGGGGCGTTCGCGGGTGCTGATGATGATGCCGGTGTAGGGCATGGCGATGCGGATGATGGCGACAATCTTCATGAAGTCGGGGTCGGAGACGGGGTGCGGGATGTTCTCGCGCTGGCTGAAGGGGGTACCCTCGGCAGGCTCGATGCGGGGGAAGCTGACGGTGTGAGGGCCGCAGCCGAAGTCCTCTTCGAGGTGACGGGCATGCTCCATGATGGCGAGAATCTCGAAACGGTAATCGACCAATCCGAACAGGGCGCCGATACCCACATCGTTGATGCCGCCTTCCATGGCGCGATCCATACAGGTGAGGCGGTAGAGATAGTCGGCCTTGGGGGTGCCGGCGGGGTGGAACTTGGCATACTCGACGGGGTCGTAGGTCTCCTGGAAGCAGACGTAGGTGCCAATCCTCTCGGCCTTGAGTTTGGCGTAGTCCTCCACGCTCATGGGCGCCAGCTCGACGTTGATGCGGCGGATGGTGCTGCCCTTCTCGTCCTTGGCGGCATAGGTGCGGCGGATGGCCTCGACCATATAGTTGGCGTCGTTGCGCGGGCTCTCGCCGCAGATGAGCAGGGCGCGCTTGTGCCCCATACGCAGGAGGTGCAGCGTCTCGGTCTCGATCTCATCGAGGGTGAGGATCTTGCGTTTCAGGGCCTTGTTGTCGCGGCGGAAACCACAATAGACGCAGTTGTTCACGCAGGCATTGCCGGTATAGATCGGGGCGAAGAGCACCAGACGGCGGCCGTAGATCTCATCCTTGCAATACTCGGCGGTGTCCAATATCTTCTGGATGCCGGCCTCGTCCTCGACGCTCAGCAGCTTGGCCACATCCTCAAGGTTCAATCCCTTGAGCTTGCGGGCCTTGTTGAGGATGTCATTCAACTGGCTCTCGGTGGGGGCGTTGTTCTCCAGCATTCCGTAGAGCTTGTCGCGATCGATAAAATTCTGATGTTTCATAATAATTATGCTGTTTTAGGATTTGTGCTTAACTTTTTGTCACCACCGCTTTGCAGGTGACCTCGGGCAGACGACCCAGCAGGCCTGTAAGGGCATTGATTTTATCCACCGTTCCTTCGACGATGAGCGAGATGACCGCCACCTCCCTGTCGCGAAAGGGCAATCCTTGACGGCAGAGAATAATATCGGCGTGTTCAGAAAGAATCTGATTGACGTCGGACGATTGCCGACGCTCCTTGATGAGTATCGTAATTGTTCCTATTCGCTTCTCCATCAGGTGTTAGGCTTTTGGATTAGACTTCGGTTGACGCTGCAAAAATATGAAATAAAAACAAATCCACCAAATTTATTTTCAAAGACTTGTTGTCAGCCAAGGTCGATTTGACCCCATGGTTTTATGGAGCCACTAGGGTAGTACTAGGGTAGTACTAGGGTAGCACTAGGGTAACACTAAGGAATCACCAGAAAACACATAGCGAGGAGCAAGGGATTGCCCATTCAAAACAAAGGGCTGCCAGCAAAAAACAGAAGAGGCTCGCCGAACAGCAAGCCTCTTTGTGAAGTGGCATCGACTGGATTTGAACCAGTGACGCAAGGATTTTCAGTCCTTCGCTCTACCAACTGAGCTACGACGCCAACTCTCTGAAATCGGGTGCAAAATTACTAACTTTTGGGAAACTGGCCAAATTTTTTTTCACATTTGTTCTTTACCATTCACTTTCTCTTCTGATTTCAAGCTTTTTATCTTCAGAAAAACCTGATCAAAGAAGAGCCAGAATACCCCAATCGTGATGGATGCATCGGCCACATTGAAGATGGCGCGGAAGAATTCGAAGTGCTGTCCGCCGACAAAAGGAACCCAACTCGGCCAATCAAATTGGAACAGAGGGAAATAGAACATATCCACCACACGCCCCTGGAAAAGGGGTGCGTAGCCGCCTTCGGGCGGGAAAAGGGTGGCGACGGAGTAGAAGCTCTCGTTGAAAATGAGGCCATAGAAGCAACTGTCGATGATATTGCCCACAGCGCCGGCAAAGATAAGTGTGAGGCAGAGGATGAGCGAAGTACGGCCTTGTTGGCGAATCAGGCGTGCGATAAGCCAAGCGACAAAGGCGGAGGCCAAGATACGGAAAATGGTAAGCACCACCTTACCCGTGGCGCCACCCAACGCCCAACCGAAGGCAAAACCGCGGTTCTCAATGAAATGGAGACGGCACCAGGTGCCGATGAGGGAGACCTCCTCACCTATCTGGAAATGGGTCTTGACCCAAATCTTGACTATCTGGTCAACCACCAGGATGGCGGTGGCAAGGATGATGACTGTGCGTGTGATTTTCTTATTGTTCATTGCGGTTCTTGATTTCTTGCAACAATTCGTCGTACCACTCCTGACCGAAGCGGCGGACGAGGGGTTCTTTCAAATAGAGATAAAGCAGCGGACGGGAATTGTCCTGCTGCCGGGGTTGGAGGCATATGTCCCACTGGTGATAGTTGACAGCGGCGAACTCACCATAGTCCTCGACGCGGATGGGGTAGAGGTGGCAGCTGACAGGCTTGGGGAAGCGGCTATCCGCGAGCGGCGTGTGGGGTGCGGCTTGGCGATAGGCTTTCTCTATGGCGCAGAGGGTGATGCCGTTCTCCTGAATGGCATAGGCGCAGGCGCCGCCATGGATGAGCGGAGTGCCCAGGTCGCCGTCGTTGTCGCGCACGGCTACTCCCTGCTCCTCGACGGCGGCACGGCCCTCGGGGGTCATGAAGGGCTGCACCTCGGGGAGAATCGACTCAAGAACAGGCACTTCCTCCTCCAGCAAGGGTGCGCCGCTGTCGCCATCAACACAGCAGGCCCCCAGGCAACGGTTGCAGTCGCAGCAGAAGCGGCGGTCGGCAATATCGTCGGAGACGATGGTATTTCCCACTATAATCATTGACGGTGTCCTGTGTTCAAAGTGTCGATTATCTTGTCGGCTAGGACAGCCGCAAGCTTGTATTTCGATTCGACGGTCCAACCGGCCACATGGGGCGTAAAGACCACATTCTGGGTCAAAAGGCCGGGGTCGAGCGTCAAAAGAGAGTCGGATTGCATATTTTCATTTTCCAGCACATCGAGACCGGCGCCAAGCACACGTCCGCTTTCCAACCCTTGCACCAACGCCGCAGTATCGACCACAGCACCGCGCGAGGTGTTGAGCAGATAGAACGGCTTGCGCATGGCAGCGACGAAGGAAGCGTCAAGGTAGTGGCGGGTTTCATCGGTGAGGGGCACATGGAAACTAACCACATCGGCCTCCTTTTGCAGGGTTTCCAGAGCGACGCGCTCTGTTCCATCCGTCGCCTCTGTCGTATCTGTCAGATATTTGTCGTAGTACATCACTCTGCACCCGAATCCGCCGAGCCGACGGGCAAAGGAGCGGCCCATGTTGCCGAAGCCGATGATGCCGACGGTAAGACTGCCGAGTTCATGGCCACGGTTGGCCTCGCGGCGCCACAATCCCTGGCGCACTTCGGCGTCGGCACGGGCGATGTTGTTCAGCAGCGCAAGAAGAAGTCCCACCGCATGCTCGCCTACAGCGTCGCGATTGCCTTCAGGGCTGTTGAGGCAGCGGATACCGCGGCTCTCGGCATACTGGACATCAATGGTTTCCATACCGGCCCCTACCCTTCCGATGCAACGGAGGGAGGCGACACGGTCGATGAAAGCCCGGTCGATGATAACCTTGCTGCGCACCACCAAAGCCACACAGCCCTGGGCGGCCCTGACAAGGCTCTCGTAGTCATGGTCGGGTTCGACTCTCACGTCGAATCCGGCGGCCTGCAGGCGCTCGGCAAGGACGGGATGGGTGCGGTCGGATATGAGGATACTATTCATTCATCTGCAATTGTTGTACCGCACGGCTGGAGGCGGCAAAAATGCCTATGCCTCCCTGCACGTTGGTGTGAATCTGTACGGGTTCGGTGAACATGGCGCTGAGCATGTCGCCGTCATAGGTGCTGAGAGTAAGTTCATACAGGTAGCGGTCGTAGGAGTAGGAAGTGACCTCGAGGTAGAGCTTGGGTATGGTGTACTGGTAGGTATCGACATAAGTTCCACTCTCACCACCTGCATTGCCGGGCGTCGTAGAGGTGGTATCCCGAGGGATACTGATGGTGATGTCATGGGATGTGCCGCTGATGAGCTCGTCGGAGAAAGGCAGCCAAGACATGGGCGTGCTTCCGTCGAGGTCAAGGCTGAGGTTGGTGTTATCCTTGAGTATCACATCATTGCACGAGAACGAAATAAACATGTCGCGAGGCGTGGTGTCTCTGACAACGACGGTACTGTACTGATTGATGTTGTAGGTATGGATAAGGGTGTCGATGGACCGCAGGCGGATGGAGTAGTAGTCACGGGTAGCGGCATCGTCGGTCAGACGGAAGCGGATGTTGAAGGCCGGATTGCCGTTGCTGTTGGTGCCCTGCGAGACCTGGGCAGCCGAGACAACCGGCGCTGTCGGCATAGTGGTCTCGGCGGTGAGAGGAACATCCTGACCAGGCACCAGCACACGGAGTCCCAGACGGTCGCTGGCTTGCGGCGTGTAGGCTATGGAGTAGTTTCCGCCGACACGGGTCACCGCAGCGGCGTCGGGATTACCGTTGACCGTGAGGCTCACCGTGGCGTTGTCGATTTCGGAAAAAGGATGCGTATCCAGGAAGAAACGGCTGAAGGTGAGACGCAGGGAGACGGTGCTGTCGGCCTCCACACGGGCGACGGCCACAGGAACCTTTTGGGTGAGACCCGGGTCGATGTCGATGACCTTCTCTTCACAACCTGTCCACAAGGCGACCAAGGGGAGCAGTATCAGCAATGTCTTTTTCATGGCGGGTCAGAATTTACGGATGTAAGCGATGGAGGGGATGATGGGGAAGAGCGACCGCTGCACAAGGGCCGAGCCATAGACGGTGCCGTCGGCGGCGGTGTAGCGGTGCAGGTTGGACTTATATATAATGAAGGGGTTCTGCTGGTTATAGACGTTGTAGATGCTGATGCTGATGGTGCGGTAGCCCCGTTTGAAGAAGCGGTGGAAGTTGACGCTGAGGTCCAGCCGGTGGTAGGGCGGCAGGCGGTAGTTGTTGCGCGAATCAACGAAACCTGCGGCATTGCTGACATAACCGGAGAAGCTGTCTTCTATCTGGCTGTCGGTCTCGAACTCCTGCATGGCCAGGGTGGCGGTGTTGCCCGTGGAATAGACCCAGGTGAGGCCACAGTCGAAGCGCTTGTTGTGCTTGTACTGCAAGCTGACGGAGATGTCGTGGATACGGTCGTACTTGGCGGGGAAGGGTTCGCCGTTGTTGAGCATGTCGAACATGCGCCATGTGCGGCTCCAGGTGTAACCCACCCAGCCGGTGAACTTGCCCACGGTGCGTTGGGCCAGGAACTCGATGCCGTAGGCTTTGCCGTCGCCGAGGCACACCTTGTCCTCCCAACCGGTGCTGCTGCCAAAGAAACTGCTACCGGGGAGATACTCCATCAGGTTGTGCATCCACTTGTAGTAACCCTCTATGCTGAAGTCGGCAATGCCGAACCAGTTGTAGAACACCCCTGCCGCCACCTGGTGGCTGCTCATGGGGGCGATGCGTGCCGTGACGGGCACCCAAAGGTCGGTGGGCAGGCTGATGTTGCTGCTGCTGAGGAGGTGCATGTATTGGGTCATGTAGCTGTAGCCCGCCTTGACCGAGAGATCCTCGGTGATAAGGAAGCGGGCACTCAGGCGCGGTTGCAGCGAAGGATAGAACCGGCCCTCGACCAGGAAACCCGTGGCAGCAAGGCCGGCATTAAGCTTCAAGGCATCGGTGAGGCTCCAGTCATCTTCGAAAAAAAGACTCATCTCTTCGGCGTGAACCACACTTTGTCCGATGATGGTGTCATGGTTGTAGGCGGTGTCGTTGGAGCTGAAACTGTTTTTTCCACCCGTCACCTCGGGGGTGAAGATGTGGTGCGTGAAGTGCGTACCGAACTTGATGCTGTGCTCCGGGGCAGGAGAATAGTCGAAGTCGGCATTGAGGGAGATGTCGCGAATACCCGAGTTGTAGGTCGAAGTCATGGCGGCGGCCGCAAAGTCATCTCCCGAATGCGTCTCCATATCGAGGCCGAACTCCAACCTGTTACGGTATTGGGTATATGAGCCTGTAATGTTCATGAAGAGCTTGGGGTTGAGGACATAGTTCCACCGCAAGGCGGCCGCAAGGTTGCCCCAGGTATAGTTGAGGTTCAAGTTGGTTTTGAATCCTATGGCTCCATAGTTGGTCTCGGCAATCTTGGCTCCGAGATAGACCCCGTCGTCGCCTGAATAGAAAGTGGCATAGAGACGGCTACGCTCGCTGAACTTGTGTGTCACCTTGCCGTTGAGGTCATAGAAATAGTAGCCGGCGTTGACACCGTTCTTGCTGAAAAGAGACACAGCCATCGACAAAGGTGACTTTAAAAGCAGGTCGGCGTATGTACGGCGGAAGGAGAGGCTGACGGTGGTTTTCTCTTTGATGATCGGGCCTTCCACGCTCAGTTTTCCAGCCAGCAGCCCTATGGAGGCACCCCCGTGCCATTCGCGGTCATTGCCATTGTTGGTCGTGATGTCGAGCACCGACGAGATGCGGCCGGTGAAACGGGCCGGGAACGATCCCTTATAGAGGGTCACGTTCTTCACGGCGTCGCTGTTGAAGGCCGAGAAGAAACCGCCCAGGTGGTTGACATTGTAGAGCGGGATGCCGTCGAGCAAGAAAAGATTCTCGTCGGGGCCGCCACCACGCACATAGATGCCGCTGGTGCCCTCGGTGCCGCTCTGCACACCGGGAAGCAGCTGCAGGGTCTTCAGCACATCGCTCTCGCCGAACATCACCGGCACCATCTTCAGATGTTCGATAGGCAGTTCCACGGCGCTCATCTGCGAGGTGCGGGGGCTGTTCACCCTTTCGGCGGTGACGGTAACTTCGTCCAGCTCCACCGACGGCACAAGGCCGACGCCGAGTTCCAGGTTGCTTCTCAAAGAGACTGGGAAATGCTGCTGCCTGTAGCCGATGTAGCTCACCCGCAGATATGCAGTATCCGTATGAAGGGTCAAGGTGTAGCGCCCGTAGGCATTGGTGATGGTACCCTTGCCCGTGATTTCGTCGAGGATGGTGGCGCCCATCAGCGTCTCTCCGGTGGCCGCATCGGTGACGGTGCCGCTCACCGTCTGGGCCCTGAGCCACAGCGGAACAATGAGAAGCAACGTTATCAGCAACCGTTTCTTCATCCTCCTCAGTTCTTGATGGCTTCGTCCTCCTCGTCGAAATCTTTCTCCATGTTCTCCACCACCCGCAGGGAATGAGGCTTACGCTTGCTCTTGCGGTGTTCTTCTATGGTCTCGCCGGCCACGATGCCCATCGGCACAGCTATGATACTATAACCGAGCAGCATCAGCAGCACGGCAATGAAGCGGCCCCCCATGGTGACCGGAGTGATGTCGCCGTAACCCACCGTGGTGATGGTCACCACCGCCCAGTATATGCCGCTCAGCACGTTGTCGAACTCGGGGTTGTGGTCAGCCTCGATGGAATACATCATGGTTCCCATGATGATGGCGGCCACCAACACAAACAGCATGAACACAATAATGCGCAGCGCGCTGTTCTTCAAGGCGCTGATCAGCATGGCGCCGGCCTCCTGGAAGCGCTGAAGCCGGAAAATGCGGAAGATACGCATCGTGCGCAGAAGACGGAACACCGTGAGCGCCTGACCCGCGGGCCAGAAAAGGCTGAGATATGCGGGGAAGATGCTGATGAAGTCGATGATGCCCCAGAAGGAGAACACATAGCGCAGCGGACGCTTCAGGCAGTAGAGACGGAGGTAGTATTCAAAGGTAAACAACAAGGTGAAGGCCCACAGCAGTCCTTTGATAATCCAGAACCAGAGCCCTTTCTCCCCTCCCGAGGTGATGGCGCTGGTGGTTCCGAAGATGCTGTCCATGATAATCACCAGGATGTTCAACACGATCAGCACCAGCAGCCACACGTCGAACTTCTTGCCCGCCGGGGTGTCGCTCTTGAATATGATGGTGAAGATATCCTTCTTCGTCAATCCGCGGTACCGCTTCGGCAGCAACCAGTCGAAGACCAGAAAGTGCATAATCCGGCCTACCGTATGGACCACATTGTGAGCCATCCGGTTCCAATCGACAGATGCCATCCAATGCATAAACTTCTGCAATAAATTTCTCTTCTTGTCAGACGGTTCCATTCTTCAAATAATATAGACCGTTCTCCCTTTCCGGCACAAACACCTCGCGTGCGGCCTCCATCACCTGTCCGGGTGTCACCCGGCGGTATTCCTCCGGCTCGCGGTTCACCAGCTCCGTATCGCCCGCCCATGTGTAGAAACAAAGCGACAGCGCACGGTCGGCGGCCTTGTACTGGGAAAAGACAAACGTATTCTCGTATTTATTGATTACTTTCTGCAATTCATATTCACTCACAGGCTCTTCAGCCAGGCGCATGGCCTCCTGTCGCAATGCCTCCGCCGCCTCGTCGGCCTCCACGCCGTCGCGCAGCTTGCCGCTCAAGACCATCAGCCCGGGGCCTGCGTCACCCGTGATGCAGGCATCCACCTCGGTCAGCAGCCCGCGCTCCTTGACCAGGCGGTTGTACAGGCGCGACGATTTGCCGCTGCCCAGCATGTCGCTGATCAGGTCGCAGACACGATAGTATGGGTGGAATCGGTCGCACATCGGCCAGGCGAGATACACCATCGAGGCCGGCACGGAGCGCTGCACCACCTGCTTGCGTGGCGCCGTCTGACGCGGCTCCGCCAGCGGCGACCGGGCCCAATCTCCCCTGCCCTCCTTCTCCGAGGGTGCCGACTGCCAGGCCTCCCGGGTCCATGCCATCATCTCCCGATGCCGCATCGGCGCCGCAATGGTGAGAATCGCGTTGTCGGGCCGGTAATATCGGGAATGGAACGCCCGCACATCCTCCAAGGTAGCCTCTCCCACATGGCGTATGTCGGCGCCGATGGTCGGCCAGCGGTAGGGGTGCACCTTGTAGCACAGCGGCCTCAGCAGCAGCCACACATCGCCGTACGGGCGGTTCATGTAGCGGTAATTGTATTCCTCGGTCACCACCTGCTGCTGCACATGGAGCGCCCGCTGGCTGATGTCGAGGTTCGCCATACGGTCGGCCTCCAGCTTCAGCGCGGTGCCCAACCCGTCGGGCGGAATGGTGAGGTAGTAATTGGTATAGTCGCAGTTGGTGAAGGCATTGGTCTCCCCGCCCAGGTCGCTGAGCACATTGTCGAAATCGGGCACCTTGGGGGTGCCGCCGAACATCAGATGCTCGAAGAGATGGGCGAAGCCGGTACGCTGCGGATCCTCGTTGCGCGAACCCACATTGTACAGCAGGTTCACCGACGCCAGCGTGGTGTCCCACGCCTCGTGGGTCAACACCGTCAATCCGTTGTCCAGCGTATGTTTCTCGTATTCGACCACTACTTCAACAAGTTGCCCAGGATGTCGCGGGTCAGGGTACGGGTAACCGTGCTGGTGGTGTTCTTCACTATCTTCTGACCCACCGAGCTCCTGCTCTTGGTTTTCTTGCCGCTGACGGCGTCGCTCACAGCCGTTCCGGCGGCCGTGGCCAACGTGCCGGTGACGGCCACCAGCACCGACTTGAGCAGCTTGCTCCCGATACCTTTCTTATTGGCCTCCCGCTTGGGGGCGGCCTCCTCCCGTTCCCGGCCTTTGGGCGCCGCCACGGGGGCTTCCTCCACCTCCGCCACAGCAGCCTCCTCGGCCTCCTTGATGAGCACCTCGAAGGCACTCTCGCGATCCACCATCTTGTCATACTTGCCGTAGATGCGGCTGCTGCGTATGATGGCGCTGCGTTGCTCGGGCGTGATGGCGCCTATCTGGCTCAGCGGGAACAGTATCTTGGCGCGCTGCACCACGCTCGGGGCGCCCTTCTCGTCGAGCAGGCTCACCAGCGCCTCGCCGGTCTCCAGCTCCATGATGGCCTCGTCGGTCTTGAACTTGGGGTTGGCCCGGAAGGTGTCGGCGGCGGTCTTCACCGCCTTCTGGTCCTTGGGGGTATAGGCGCGGAGGGCATGCTGCACGCGGTTGCCCAGCTGGCCGAGGATATTCTCGGGGATGTCTGTCGGGCTCTGGGTGACGAAGTAGATGCCCACCCCTTTGGAGCGGATGAGACGTATCACCTGCTCTATCTTGTCAATCAGCGCCTTGCCGGTATCCTCGAAAAGCATGTGGGCCTCGTCGAAGAAGAACACCAGCCGCGGCAGCTCCTGGTCGCCCACCTCGGGCAGGGTGCTGTAAAGCTCGCTCAGGAGCCACAGCAGGAAGGTGCTGTAGAGCTTGGGCTGGAGCATCAGCTTGTCGGCCGCCAGCACATTCATCACTCCCTTGCCGCCTTCGGTCTGCAGCAAGTCGAAGATGTCGAAACTCGGCTCCCCGAAGAACTTGTCCGCCCCTTGGTTGTCAAGCTGCAGCAGGGCGCGCTGTATGGCGCCCACGGTGGCCGTCGAGATGTTGCCGTACTGGGTGGTATATTCCTTGGCATGCTTGGCCACATAGTCGAGCATGGCGCGCAGATCCTTCATGTCGAGGATGAGCAAGCCGCGCTCGTCGGCGATGCGGAAGACGATGTTCAGCACACCGTCCTGGGTCTCGTTGAGGCCCAGCAGGCGGCTCAGCAGCTGCGGCCCCATCTGGCTCACGGTGGCGCGGATGGGGTGGCCCTGCTCGCCATAGACGTCGAAGAAACGCACCGGGCAAGCCTGAAACTCAGGGGCCGGCACCCCGAACGCATCCTTGCGCTTCTCGATGAAACCGCTCATCTGGCCGGCCTGGCTGATACCGCTCAAGTCGCCCTTCATGTCGGCCATGAAGCAAGGCACACCTGCCTGGCAGAAAGTCTCGGCCATCACCTGCAGGGTGACCGTCTTGCCGGTACCCGTGGCGCCGGCTATCAAGCCGTGGCGGTTCGCCATACGGCCGACGAGGGCCAGCGCGCCCTCGTCGCAATGGGCTATATAAAGCCCTCTCTCCTTATCGTACATAAATCACTAAAACACGTTAAACCTGAATCCTGAATCTCGAAAACCGTCAGAACGTCCAGTTGAATCCAAGACGCAACATGGGGCTCTCCCAGCGCAGGGTCTCCATCATGGTGTTGAGGCCGCCATAGAACGTCGTGCTGTTCTCGCTGCCCTTCGACAGGTTCTTGCCGTCGGCGGTCACATACTGGCCCTCGTACTTGGTCGTCTCGCTGCGGTAACCCACGCTCAGGAAGTCGAGACTCAGCTCGGCGCTGAGATGCTGCGAGAACTCGTAAGTCAGCGTCGGGCGCAGGCTGACGCTCCACGCGGCGGTGCTGATGCTGTCGGCATAGGGAGCCACCGGCTCGCAATACTCATGGGTGTTGGGGAACGACTTCCAGTAGAAGCTCTCCTTGTACTTCGTATAGCCGAGGCTCTGGTAAGCGCCCTGCAGGAGCACGTGGAAATGCATGTTGCCGTATTTCAGGAACTCGTAACGGACCTGCAACGCACCGTGCCAGCCGCTCTGTTCGCTTGTCCAGAAATGATCCTCGATGGCGTACTTGATACCCGTCTGGGGATAGACCGCCGAGTCGGCCACCTGCATCCGCTCGGTGTTGCCACCCATCACGCCGCCCATCAAGCCCACATAAAGCTTGGGGGTGACCATATAACCCACGCGGAGGCCGCCGACATAATCAGCATTGAGGCTATAGTCGGCATCGGCCGAATTGGTGTTTTTCTGTTGCAGATAGCCACCCTGCAAACCCACCACCACCTGTGCATTGGCCGCCGTCATAACTACCACAGCGGCAAAGAGAAGCGCTATTTTCTTCATCGTTTTCTATAATTAATACAAAATGCAAAGATACAAAAAATATCGATACAAGTTGATTTTTTAAGTGGTCGGTGGCCAGTGGTCAGAGACAAGTGATTGATAAAAAGCGAAATGCGAAAAGAAAAAAGTCATATATATATGACTCATACTCAAGTCCAACTTAGTTCTGACCTAAGTGTTCCTTGTGTACGACACCTCAGGTATGACTAAAGTATGGTTCAAGTGTGCCTAAAGAAACACTTGGGCATGATGAAGGTGTGATTGGGTAATGACCTAGTACTTTCTATATAGTCATTACTAGGTCATTACTAGGTCAATACTAGGTCATAACGGATTCAAGACTTAGTATCAGAGGGTTACAAATGAAACAATCTAAAAAAGAACGGTCGAGGCGGTTCTTTTTTGGCCATTTTAAAATAATTATATATATTTGCAGTTTCACACGACCCACCCTAAAACGATGCAGGGTGTTGGTTTTGTGCATACTAAACAATAAAACGACTATGACAAAACGACATCATATAGTACTTTTGACAGCGCTTGTGGCGCTGGCTTTGATATTTCCGCTGCGCACTTCCGCGCAGTCGGTGGTGAACCTGGTGAACGGCGACAGCATCGTGCTGGACGCCTGCGAGCTGGGCAGCGGCACCATCTACGACAACGGCGGCGCGAACGGCAACTACAGCAACAATTTCGACGGCTGGGTGCTGCTTCAGGCCTCTCCGGGCATCACCATCACGCTGACGGGCAACTACTCGACAGAGAGTTGCTGCGACAAGCTGACGGTGGAGGACGGCACCACCACCCTGTTCGGCCCCCAAGGCGGCACGGGCACGGTGAATGTGAGCACGACAGCGGGCCAGATGCTTATCCGGTTCCATACGAACGGCGGGAGTACCTACAGCGGGTTCGCGTTGCAGTGGAGCACGTCGGGGTATGAGACGGTGTGCACCAATCCCGTGACGGGTTTGGATACGACGGCGGTGACAACGACGAGCATCGGCCTGACGTGGAGTGCCACGAATGCGGCGGGTCCGTTCATGGTGGTGTGCGGCGACCAGACGTTCACGAATATCACGACAACGAGCTATACGGTGACGGGCTTGAACCCCAGCACCACCTATGAAATCAGCGTGGTGGCCTCCAGTGCGGCGGGGAGCATGTGCTGTGCCGACGAGATGTTGGTGCGGACGGCCTGCGGCAATGCGGCGCTGCCTTACAAGGAGGGCTTCGAAGGGATGTCCGAGGGCAGCTTTCCGAGTTGCTGGCTGCAAGTGGCCAATTTCGACAGCCCCGAGGAATTCCTTCCGCAGGTGGTATCGGCTCAGCACAGCAGCGGAAGCCGCTCGTTGCTGTTGAGTTGCGGCGGCACGGCGAGCGACGAGCACTTCGGCATCGTGGCCACGCCTCCGTTGGAGGGCGTCGGGTCGCACACGGTGCGCCTGATGCTGCGGGCAAGCCACTACGGCACTCGGGTGGAATTCGGCACCTGCGACAGCGCGGGCTCGCTCTACAACCAGTACGGCTTCACGCCGGTGCAGACCGTGTTTGTGAACAATACGGACTCATGGCAGGAGTACCGCTTCACGTGGACGAGCAACAGTGACGGCCAGCGCCTGGCCTTGCGCATGCTGCAAAGCCAGCAGGGAGAGGTGGGCCACCGGCTGTATATCGACAACATGGGCGTGGAGAACTGCGGCGTGGATTCGGTGCGGACGATACATGTGGAGTATGACCGGCTGGACCTGGTGTGGAGCACTTATGGAACCCCGACGTGCAACGTGGGCGTGAGGAGAGAGGGAGCGGTGGCCGACACGCTGACGTTCACCAACGTCTCTTCGCCGCTGCCCATCACGGGATTGGCGGCCGACACCCGATACATCTTCACCATCTACCCCTCCTGCGGCAGCACCTTGAGCATAGGGCGCAGCATCACGGCACGGACAGCACCGATGCCGACCGCAGCCGACGGCTACTGCTCGAACTTCAGCGCGAGCACGGAGTTGCCGAGCGAATGGACCTTCCAGGTGCTGCAAGCCTCCTGTGGCGGCAATTTCTCGAAGAACTACCACAGCGTGCACTTCTATGACGGCTGCTCGGGAGAAGCCATCATGGCCAGCGAACGGCTACTGGGATTGGCAGGCAAACAGGTAGCAGTAACCTACAGCGGTTATAACAACAACGCGATGATTATCCTGGGCACGATGGTGCATGCCGACGACGCATCGACCTTTGTACCGATAGATACAGCCTACAGCGACGGCAGACGACACACGATGACCGCGACGGTGCCGACGAATTCAACGGGCCGCCATATCGCCCTCTGGATAAAAAGCAACGGCTGGTATATAGACTTTAGCGTGCATTCGGTGAGTTGCTCGAACTGTGCCATCGAGGACCCGACGGTGCTGCACCGCAGGGGTACGACGATGGAGATAGCGTGGGCACAGGTGTATGACACGGTGCTGGTGCAGTACGGCCCGAGGGATTTCGCTTTTGGGAGCGGCACCATCGACACGTTCCTGAATGCCAGCCAAGGAACCCTGCATGGATTGACGCCAAACATGGAGTACGACCTGTTCGTGTATGGTCCCTGCCAGACGCCGTGCGAAGATATGCGCTACACGCGCCGCACGGCCATGCGTGACTATCCGCTGCCGTGGTGCGAGGATTTCACAACATTGAGCGACAACGACTGGTACGAGGGACAGGGCGACTGGCGGAAACCGAGAGAGATCAACGGACGTCCGAATTTCAGCGGACAACCGTTCTACAGCGCCACCGGACAGTCGCTGGTGATGTCGTCGTGGGGATTCGCATGGGACTACTACGGAATGGCGATGCTGCCCGATGTGGAGGTGGATAGCCACACGGTTCTGAGTTTCTATATGTATGACCAGGCACCGCAATCGACGCTGGTTATAGGTGTGATACCAGAGAACACCGACTGGCCTTCGGAACACTTCACGGTACTGGACACGCTGCACATCAGCGCCTATAACCAGCGGGTGCACTACAGCTACGTGTTTCGTCCGAGCGACACGCTGTTCAACAACCGGATCGTGCTGGCCTACCAGCATCCGTACGAGTATTCGTACTACACCTGCTATATTGACGAGCTACAGATGCAGCACCACTACTATGACACGCTGCATAACACCTACACGAGTTTCGACACGCTGGCGTTCAACCTGACGGGATTGCACGGCGGAGCTGACAGCGTGGTGGTCACCCTCGTGGGAGGAGGACAGACCTTCATCGACACCTTTGCACTGGCCGACATCCACAGTTTCGGCTTCGGCGGACTGGATACGGGGACATTGTACAACTGCTATGTGCGGCCGTTGGACGAAGGATGCAACTCGTATGCGGGTTATTTCATCACACACAGCTACGGTGTGGGTGGCTACGGGAACTGCTTCCCGTTCAGCTACGAGCTGAGCTATGAGCTGCCATATCACTGGGCGGCCGACAGCACCACGCTGGTCACCACAGGCGACTACCTGCAGCTGCAACCGCACGGGTCGGTGGCGATGCACCCGATGACAGGGACGGAAAACCTGACGTTCTCGTTCCGTGCACGCAGCAGCGTGGCAGGCGACACCCTGCTGTTGGGCAGCGTGCCGTCGGACAGCATCTCGACCGACTCGACCCACTTCGGCCCGCAGACGGCGTGGTTCAGCCCAATAGACACCTTTACGCTCACCACAAACTGGGAGTACTACATGCTGAGGATGCCCGCCACCACACCTGATTCGGTGCGACTGATGTTCCGCACCGGCTACGGCACGACGGAGTTGGACGAAGTGGAGATTACCGGATGCCCGATTGTACACTTCGAAACCGACGGCAACAGCATTATCTGCACCCTGGACAGCGACCAGGTGACGAACTACTACCTGATTGTGGATGACAGCGCCGGCAACGACCACCGGGTGATTTACGTGGAGAGCAATCCGTTCCGCATCACGGGGCTTCAACTCGGCATGCGCTACGACCTGTCGTGGCACTGCCCCTACAGCGAGACCGAATGCCGACCGACGGAGAGCCTTTACACGGGAGGATTGATACCGCTGCCCTACTGCGAAGACTTCAACGTGGGCACCGGCGGAGGGTCACTGAGCGTGCCACCCACATGGACGTTCATCAACAACAGCAGCTCTTATTACTTAGGACTTGACACCTGGGGACCGTCGCTCCGTATGGATCCGTACAACGGCAAGTGGATGTATGCCGTGCTGCCGGAGCTGGATGTAGATTCGGTGCTGTCGCTGCGTGGATATTTTTACAGTTGGACCAACGGCGACGTCCAGATTGGTGTGATGAACAACGCTACCGACACAGCATCGTTCATACCGCTGTGGACATCGAGCGACATCGACTGGCATTATCCGGAGGTGGAACTGTCGGGATATGCCGACAAACGGGTGGCCATCCGTACAAAAGGCGACATGCGGCTGTTCAACCTGCACCTATACAATTATCCGCTGGCCAAGATATCGTTGCTTGGGAGCAGACACATCAAGGTGACCACCGACTATCCAGGGCCCTACTGGCTGTACTACCGCAGCACATCCTACGCTACGCAAGACACGATGTTCTATGTCGATACCACGGAGTTCCACATTTACGACACAAACATCACCACAACCCAGCATGTCTATATCAACCAATGCGATTCGACAGGATACACTTGCGAGAACTACAAAGAATATTATCTAGCGAACCAGCATAACCTGCCCTACTGTTACAACACCTGGTGCGGAGGTTTATCCGCCTTCACCTATGCACCTTACGGGCAATCGGGGGTCAATACTTGCTACTGGCGTCAAGAGGATGGCAAATACTATCAGCACTTCTACGGCAACTCGTCCGCCTGGATGGTGCTGGCAGACTTGAGGCTCGACTCGCTGAACCAGGCAGGTATGCGCATAGAGTTTGATGCAGGCTCGCAATTCGACACCTTGGTGGTGGGCGTGCTGGAAGATGCCTACGACACCACGACGTTCACACCGGTCGATACGGTGGTTTATACCATCAGCGACAGCTTGCAGTCGAAATTCATCGATTTTTCGAGCTACACAGGCAGCGGGCGCTGGATCACCTTCCATCACCTCTATGCGCCCAACGCCCAATGGCTTGAGATAAACAATCTCTATCTGGAGGCATGCCCGGGAGCATTGGGAGCCACCGCCTCGCTGAGCCGATGGAACCGGGTGAAGATTGACGGAGCCACCGTGCCGTTCTACGTGGAGTATGGCTACAGCGACCAAGGACAGGGTGGTTGGGGAAACACCATTTTAAGGGTGGATTCGGTACCCATCATCCTCACGCTCGACCCCGAGACACGATATGACTTCTACTTCAGGTGTGACAGTGCTGGATACACCTGCGTACCGAGGCAGCAGGTGACCACGTTGGCTGCGCCGATGGAGGTTCCCACCTGCGTGGATTTCGACACGGTGGCGGTCACGCTGATTCCCCGCAACTGGACCTCTCGCAATGCCGGCATCGGAGCCGCGAACACCGCAGCCCACTCGGGGACAAACAGCTTGGTGATGCCGGTGGCATCCAATTCATACATCATCACACCCGATATCAACGTAGATTCCATCGAGAAGGTGGCGTTGAGCCTGTGGTACCGGGTGGAAGACCTCTCGGACCGACTGGTGGTGGGCGTGATGAGCAATCCGTCCGACATATCGACCTTCTATCCGGTGCGGACGCTGGCGCCGATGGAGGCCGGAGTATGGCAACACGGACTGGTGGAGTTCAGCAGTGCACCTTCGGAGTCGCACTTCATCGCCCTGCGGGCACGCAGCAACCGACAGGGAGGCGGGCGAAACATCTATGTAGATGACATCTATGTGACCAATTGCGCAGCCTTCGACTTCACCGTACAACGTCTGACAAGCAATAGCATTGACCTGACATGGAGTCATCTCGGAGAACCCAATATCACGGTGACCGTGGTGGATGACAGCGTAGTGACGGCCACTTACACCAATGTAACACCACCGTTGCACATCGAGCCGCTCAACATACTGCACTATTATACCTTCCGGTTCAACAGCACCTGCAACAGTACGGACTCGGGATGCTGCACGACCAACTACACAGACAGTCTGTCGGTGGTCACCCCGGCCCCGGGAGCGGGCTGTGTGAACCCCACCGACCTGGCATCGCCTCAGGCGGTGTTCTTCAGCGGCAGCTACAGCAACCCCTACTCACAGGCAGGTGCCATCAACTATGGTTCGATGCATCCGGACAGCCGTCACACAGTGTGCTACGATACCGCCCAACGCGACCCGCGTACGGGAGGACTGCTGCGCACCATTCCCGAAGGATACACCAGCAGCGTGCGCCTCGGAAACTGGAGTTCGAACTACTATACGCCCGAAGCCGAGGGAGTGATTTACAGCTTGCTGGTTGATACAGCAAGTTTCGAATTGCTACTGCTCCGCTATGCCGCCGTGCTTCAGGATCCACAGCACGCCGCATCGGATCAGCCCCGCTTCAGGATGGAGCTGCTGGACACGAACTACAACATCATCGACTCGGCCTGCACCAGCGCCGACTTCATCGCCGACCAGAACCTGGGCTGGCACACCGCCGACGACGGGGTGCTGTGGAAAGACTGGACGGCGGTGGGCGTGGACCTCTCGGCTCATGCCGGCGAGCAGGTCTATTTCCGTCTGACGACCTACGACTGCAACGAGGGCTCGCACTACGGATACGCCTATTTCACGCTGGAGTGCATGAGAAAGAACATGAACACGGTGTCGTGCGGCGACGTGGATAGCAACACGCTGAGCGCACCGGAAGGATTCCATTACCGCTGGTACAACTCGAATTCATCAGCCACCATCAGCACGGCCCAAAGCATCACGGTGCCCAATGAGGATATCACCTATTTCTGCGAGGTATCCAAGTTGGACAACCCATCTTGCAACTTCACCATCAGCGCCTACGGCGGCACCCGCTACCCGATGGCCAGTTTCGACACGTCGATGGTGATTGACAGCTGCCGGTTTATTGTCACCTTCACCAACACCAGCGGCATCAGCAACGACGGCATCACGCCCCTGCCGGGAGAACAATGCGAGACTGCCTACTGGGATTTCGGCAACGGAAGCACATCAGTCAGCTATCACGGCAGCGCGACATATCTCCTTCCGGGCACTTATACAGTGCGGCTCATCAGCGGAATAGCCCTCGACGAATGCCAGGATACGATGACGATGACCTTGGTGCTGGAACTGCCGGCGGGCACGATACCGTCGGACACCACAGCCGCTTCCATCTGCGACAACCAGAGCTACACCTTCTTCGGACAGCCTTACAACATCGCCGGCGAGTATTACCATGTGGTCGATGTACCCAACAACACCTGCGACAGCATCTATGTGCTGCAACTGGAGGTACGGTTGACCAGCTCGAGCGACTCGGTGGCGGTGGCGTGCGACAGCATCCACTGGCGTGGACAGACCTACACGACCGACGGCACCTACTCGTCAGGACCCATCGGATTGAATGCCGCCAATTGCGACACATCGGTCAACCTTGTACTGACGGTGCATCCCACCTATGAGACAACAGACCCCATCATCATCTGTCCCTACCGGCCCTTTGCCTACCGCGGTATCGATTATGGCGGACCTGCCGTTTTCGACACGACGCTTTACAGCATCCATGACTGCGACAGCGTGGTGCATGTCACCCTCACGCCGAGGGACAGCAACTTCCGCATGAAGACCTACTACTACTTTGACACACTGCCCTACGAGGCGACCGACACCATGTTCGTCGGATGCGCGACAACCACCTTGAGTCTGACCGACAGCACAGACGGCGCAACAAGGTGGAGTTGGAAGCTCTTTATGCCGGACACGGTGGTGACCGACAGTCTGCCGGAATTCTCGTATGAATTCGCGTCGGGGAGCGACAGCGCGGTGGCTTATGCCACACTGGTTGTCACCAGTACGGGCAATTGCTTGGACACGATAGGTTGGCCGGTATTTGTGTTTCCGAGTCCCCATTCGGTCTTCTCTTGGGACCCGCAAGTACCTTCCATCATGCACCCCGACATCCAGTTCATCAACCAGAGCACACCCGATACCGGTGCATTGGAAGAGCGTCATAGCTTGACCTACCTGTGGAATATCCAGTCGATTGAAGGTGGCGATGACGACACCACATCCGAGTTTGCGCCACACTATCAATGGGGCAATCCGGGCGACAACATGTCGGGCGACTACACCGTGCAGCTGATTAACCACTGGACCCATCCAGCCGATTCGTTCTACACGACCGACCTCCCCTGGCTTGATTCGGCATTCTACCACACGCTGCTTTATCCTTCGTTCGTCCACACGTGCACCGATACCGCAGAGCATGTCGTCACCATTACCAACGAGTATCTGCAGTTCCCCAACCTAGTCACCCCGAACGGCGACGGAGTCAACGACCGCTGGGAGGTGATGAACCTCATCGAGATGGGCAACTATTCGATGAACGAGTTGTGGATTTACGACCGCACCGGAGCTTTGGTTTATCATGTACGCTATATTCGGAGTGCCGACCAGTTCTGGGATCCCGAAGCCACACGGAGCCCGGACGGCACCTATTATTACCGCTTCATGGCAGAAGGTGAATACGGCGTGGTGAAACGGAACGGATTGATCGAGGTGTTACGTAAATAGACGCATGGAGATGCAACGGATACTAGTAGTGGATGACGAGGAGGATCTTTGCGAAATCTTGCGCTTCAATCTGGAAGCTGCAGGTTATGAGGTGGACACCGCCCACAGCGCAGAGGAGGCTCTTTCCATCATTGACAAACACTCGGCAGCAGCGACACACCACGACTTACTGCTACTCGACATTATGATGGATCGGATGTCGGGCATCGAACTGGCTACACAGTTGCGCAGAAACGGAAACAACACCCCGGTCATTTTCCTTACCGCCCTTGGCGGACATGATGACCAGATACGAGGATTCGATGCCGGAGCCGATGATTATATCGCCAAACCTTTCTCTTTCGACACTGTATTGGCCCGCGTCCGAGCCGTGCTACGTCGAAGCGCCTCTTCCACCCCGCCCATGACCACCATCGACACAAACCTGACCAGAAGGGAACATCTTATACTGAATCTCTTCCAACAAAGCCCTGGAAAATTCTTCACACGCGAAGAAATACTCGAGGCAGTATGGCCAGATGACACACTGGTGGGCGAAAGGTCAGTAGATGTACATATCGCCCGTCTAAGAAAAAAATTAGGCACCGAGGGGCAACGGATTGTAAACAAAACAGGATTCGGCTATGGATTGGTCTGACATCATTTTGATAATCCTCGCCACCACCATCCTGGTGCTTTACATCCGACTGATGCGCAAGAACGTACGTCTCAAGCAACTGGCTGACGAAGCCGAACAAAACAGACGCGAATCCGAGGCCACCGAACAACGCAATCGACAACTGAAGCAGGAGATGACTAACAACATCGCCCACGAACTTAAGACGCCGGTCAGCTCAATTCGTGGATACCTGGAGATACTACTTAGCGACCATCCATTAGACGAAGAACGCCGACGCTACTATCTTGACCGCTGTTTCCGGCAGACGCTTCGCTTGAGCGACTTGATTCAGGATGTATCCATCATCAACAAACTGGAGGAGAGTGCCGACCTGTTTCCTCGTACAACCGTTGATGCCTGCAATGTGGCGGAGGAAGCAATTGCCGAACTCTCGGACAAGGCTACGGTTGCAGGAATATCCATACGGAATCAGCTTCCCCACATGCCCCTGAACGGAAACCACGAATTGCTCTACTGCATCTTCCGTAATCTCATTGAGAACTCGATTTCCTATGCGGGAAACAACGTTCAGATCGTTCTTGAGACCTACTTGCCCCAATCCAATTACCACTCCACGACATCTTCCACTCATTATTATTTACACTTCTACGACACAGGATGCGGTGTACCCGACGAATACCTTACAAAGCTATTCGACCGGTTTGTACGTATCGACCAAGGCCGTTCTCGTCACAACGGCGGCACCGGACTCGGACTTTCTATCGTCAAACATGCCGTCCTTTTCCACGGAGGTGAAATTTACGCCAAAAACCGCCCCGAAGGAGGACTTGAATACTTCTTATCCTTGAAAATACAATAGTCATGCACACCACACCTATTCAAATTCGATTCAACGACATAGACCAGATGGGACATGTCAACAACGCTGTCATTATGGAATATCTCGACCTTGGGAAGGACTCATTTTTTTCTGCACACGGTCTATCTCCCACCAAGAGCGACTTCACGGTGATGGTGGTGCACTACGACGTTGATTTCAAAGCACAAATACGTTATCATGATTCCATTCATATCACCACAGAAATTGAAAAAATCGGCAATAAAAGCATCACCGTATTCCAACGCGTGATTAATACCGAGACACAAGTGGTTTGTGTTGAATGCCGCACCGTCATGGCTGGCTATCGACGCAGTACCAGCAGTTCTGAGGTCATCCCACCCGAAGTCAGACGCTGGCTGGAACAATAAAAAGAGAGGCTTCCCGATTGGGAAGCCTCTCTTTATTTGTTGTCTGCAAAAGATTTACTCAGCAACAACCTCAATGTTGAGTTCGGCTTTGATCTCTTTATAGACATTAACCTTGGCGGTGTAATTGCCAACGGTCTTGATGGCATCGACAACGATGTTCTTGCGATCGACATCGTAGTTGTGCTGCTCTTTGAGAGCCTCGGCAACCATGATGTTGTTGACACCACCGAAAAGCTGACCATTCTCACCCACCTTTACGATGAGTTTCACGGTCTTGCCGTTAAGGGCAGCCTGCTGGGTCTCAGCGTTCTTGCGGAGAGCTTCCTCCTTGTGGGCGCGCTGACGCAGATTCTCAGCGTGGATCTTCTTGTTCACGGGAGTGGCAATAATAGCCCAGCCCTTCGGAAGAAGATAGTTGTTGGCATAGCCGTTCTTCACGTTGACGATTTCGTCCTTGTAGCCCAAATTGGCCACATCCTGTTTCAGTATGATTTCCATCTATCTATCCTCCTTATTATTATTTGAGACAATCGGCGACGTAGGGCATCAGGGCGATGTGACGGGCGCGCTTGATGGCCTGCGAGACCTTTTTCTGGTACTTGTTCGAGGTGCCGGTGATGCGACGAGGCAGAATCTTACCCTGCTCGTTGACAAACTTCAGCAGGAAATCGGCATCCTTATAGTCAATATATTTAATACCGAGCTTCTTGAAGCGGCAGTATTTCTTACGCTGGGTCTCCACGGCGATGGGAGTCAGATATTTGATTTCGCTTTCGTTAGCCATTGTAATCTACTTTTAAACGGTTAAACAATTAAGCCTCTGCAGGTGCTTCGGCGGTTGCAGCGGCCTCAGCCTTCTTGGCGCGCTTCTTCTCGTTGTAAGCCACAGCGTGCTTATCCAGACTGACAGTGAGGAAGCGGAGCAAACGCTCGTCACGCTTGTAGGCGACTTCAAGGTCATTGATGACGCTACCTTCGGCCTTGAACTCTATAAGATAATAGAAGCCGGTGGTCTTTTTGCGGATGGGATAGGCCAGCTTGCGCATGCCCCAATTGTTCTCGTACACGATTTCTGCACCTTTCGAGGTCAGAAGGTCGATGTACTTCTTTACCGTTTCCTTCATCTGTTCTTCAGACAAAACGGGAGTTGCAATGAAAACGGTTTCGTACTGTTTTACCATTACTTTGTGTTGTTTTGTTATTTGATAATAAATAAAAAGAAGCAGAACACCATGTTCTGCTTCTTGTTTGTTTTGAGCCACTTCGCGGACTCGAACCGCGGACCTACGCATTACGAATGCGTTGCTCTACCAACTGAGCTAAAGTGGCGGTTGCGGTTCTGTAGTCGGGGTGAGAAGACTCGAACTTCCGGCCTCCACGTCCCGAACGTGGCGCGCTAGCCAACTGCGCTACACCCCGCGATAGTGTCCTGGCAGGGATTCGAACCCTGGACCCATTGATTAAGAGTCAATTGCTCTACCAGCTGAGCTACCAAGACATTATTATCTTTCGCTTGTGCTTTCTGACAACCTCATCGGCCCTTCTACAGGGCGTTGGAACATGGACTTTGACGTTGCCACACAACATTTCAAACTACTCTCTTGGAGCGGAAAACGAGACTCGAACTCGCGACCCCGACCTTGGCAAGGTCGTGCTCTACCAACTGAGCTATTTCCGCATTGCCTTAGTACTCCGGGTGGGACTTGAACCCACACGCCCTTGCGGGCAAGGGATTTTAAGTCCCTCGTGTCTACCATTCCACCACCAGAGCCTCTCTCTCTGATTTAGGAGCCTTGGAGCGGAAAACGAGACTCGAACTCGCGACCCCGACCTTGGCAAGGTCGTGCTCTACCAACTGAGCTATTTCCGCATCTAAGATGCCGCTTCGTAACCTCAAAAGCGGGTGCAAAAGTACAAACATTTTTGAAACTGACAAAATATTTTTTATTTTTTCCCAACAATCTTCTTAATCTCGTTCAGTTTCAACAAAGCTTCTAGTGGCGTAAGTGTATCAATATCAATATTCAATATCTTATCCTTAATCTCCATCAAGGTCGGATCTTCCAGTTGGATAAAACTCAACTGATAACCCGGCATTGACTCGTTTTTTTCTTCTTTTTCACTCTGTTTTTTGCATTTTTCACCCTCTTTGACCGTATGGTTGTTTTTTGCCTCAAGGATTTGAAGCATGGCATCGGCTCGATTGACCACCTGTGGTGGCATACCCGCCAAGCGCGCCACATGAATACCGAAACTATGCTCACTTCCTCCAGGCACCAACTTGCGCAGAAAGATGACCCTACCATCTATTTCCTTCACACTCACATGATAATTCTTAATGCGCTCATACTGGCTCTCCATCTCAATAAGTTCGTGGTAATGTGTGGCGAACATCACTTTGGGCCGAGCTTTATTGTTATTGTGAAGGTATTCGGTTATCGCCCAAGCAATGGATATGCCATCGTAGGTCGATGTACCCCGTCCTATCTCGTCAAGCAACACTAAACTCCGATCACTGACATTATTGAGGATACTGGCAGTCTCATTCATCTCCACCATAAAGGTTGATTCTCCGCTACTCAAGTTGTCGCTCGCGCCCACGCGCGTGAATACCTTATCTACAAGACCCACCACAGCTCGTTTAGCAGGGCAATAGCTACCCATCTGGGCCATTAGCACGATAAGGGCTGTCTGACGAAGCAAGGCCGACTTACCGGACATATTGGGGCCTGTAACTATTATAATCTGCTGATGCTCATCATCAAGCATTACATCATTGCTAACATACTGTTCCCCAGCAGACATCTGTGTTTCAATGACCGGATGCCGTCCTTCTGTTATTTCGATTTTATTATCGTCTGTCAACTCCGGGCGACAATAGTTGCATCCGAGCGCCACTTCGGCGAAACTCTGCAGGCAATCCAAATGGGCAACCATCTGTGCATCATATTGTATCGGCTGCACATATTCCGTCACTGCCGCCATCAATTGGTTGTACAACTGCATTTCCAGTGCCAGAATACGCTCTTCGGCCCCCAATATTTTGTCTTCGTATTCCTTCAATTCCGGCGTGATATACCGCTCGGCATTGGTCAGCGTCTGACGTCTCACCCACCCTTCCGGCACCTTGTCCTTGTGTGTGTTATACACTTCAAAATAATATCCGAAGATATTGTTGAAGCCTATCTTGAGCGAGGGAATACCCGTAGCTTCACTCTCCTTCTGCTGCAAGGACATCAGGTATTCTTTCCCCGACCCTGCCATCGAGCGCAGTTCATCCAACTCCGCACTCACACCCGTAGCCATCACACCTCCCTTTTCCACTTTGGCAGGAGGCTCTTCCTTCACCTCGCGCCCGATACGTTCGGCCAAGGTTGCACAAGGATTCATCTGCTCCGCCATTCTCAACAAGGCCTCATTCCCGCTTTTCTCGCACAACATCTTCACCTCACCTACCGCGTCCAAAGAACGACGTAGCTGAAGCATCTCCCGGGGGTTGATGCGTCCCACAGCCGCCTTGGTTATCAATCGTTCCAAATCACCGATGGCCTTTATCTGGACACCCAACAACTGGCGCAATTCTGCATCACGTACCAGTTCATCCACTACCCGCAGACGCTCTTCTATAAGCTCTTTCTCTTTTAATGGCATCAGCACCCATCGTCTCATCAGGCGCGAACCCATCGGAGTAAGGGTCTGATCTATCACATCAAGCAACGTCCGAGCATTGTCATTGGGCGACGACACCAGTTCCAAATTCCTCACTGTGAAGCGGTCAAGCCATACATATCGATCCCGTTCCACACGGTTCAACCTTGTGATGTTGGCCGTCTGATTATGCTGAGTGTCTTGCAGATAGTAGAGTACTGCACCAGCCGCGATAATACCCATGTCCAGATCCTCCACGCCGAATCCCTTCAGCGATGATGTACCAAACTGTTTCAACAGCAACTCACGGGCAAAATCAGGAGCAAACACCCAGTCGTCAAAGGTGTTGCAATAGTATTTCTCAGAAAAATGTTCGGTGAACCAGCGTTGCTTTTTGCGTTGCAGCACCACCTCCGAAGGATGGAAGTTGGACATCAATTTGTCGATATAGGCCATATCGCCTTGTGCCACATAAAACTCGCCCGTCGATACATCCAAGAAACTAACTCCGTGGACCTTGTCGGTCAAGTGCAAGCCACAAAGGAAATTGTTCTCCCTCACTTCGAGTACCATGTCGTTGTACGCCACCCCGGGGGTAACCAACTCCGTGATACCGCGTTTCACCAACCCCTTGGCAGTCTTCGGATCTTCCAATTGCTCGCAGATAGCCACTCTGTGGCCAGCCCTGACCAACCGCGGAAGATACTGTTCTATTGCATGATATGGCACTCCTGCCAGATCGGTATGTTCACCACCGCCTGCCATCTTGCGGGTCAACGTCAAACCAAGTATCTGCGACGCCTTCCGGGCATCCTCTCCAAATGTCTCGTAAAAATCGCCGACACGGAACAGCAGTATCGCATCCGGAAACTTCTTCTTCAGTTCCGCATGTTGCCGCATCAACGGCGAGCCGTCATCTTTCTTTTTTGCCATCGCTAAACTTAAATATCTTATTGTCCTTCCGCCAGAATAACTGCATCCTCCCACTCTTCCATCTTGCGTTCAAGGATTGCCTTCAATTCTTGGTACTCTTTGTAAAACACCTCATCTTGAGGAGCTCCAGTAGCCAACAAAGTATCCTTTTCTTCTATCTGTTTTTCTATCTCTTCTATTTCCTGCTCTTTCTGTTTCACTGCATTCTGCAGTTTTCTCCGCTCCCGTTCCCGCTCTTTACTCTGCTCATAGGCCAACTTGCCCTCCTTTAATGCAGATTGGGCAGCAAACGACGACTGACCTCTATTCCCCTTAACCAATTCCTCATTCTTTGTTTCCTGCTCCGCACTACTCTTGACAAACTCCATTATATCGCCCTTGAACTCGTGCACCTCACCATCCCTGAACTCATAAAGTTCATCGGTCAATCCGCCAAGGAAGTCTCGGTCGTGGCTCACCACGATGAGCGTCCCTGTGTATTGCAGCAGCGCGTTCTTAAGCACATCTTTCGAGTTCATATCCAGGTGATTGGTCGGCTCGTCGAGGATAAGCAGGTTGCTGGGGGTGAGCAACAACTTGGCCAATGCCAACCGCGCCTTCTCACCGCCCGACAATACCTTGACCTTCTTATCCATATCCTCGCTGCTGAACAGAAAACTGCCCAATATATTGCGTATCTTGGGACGGATATCACCAGTCGCCACATCGTCGATTGTCTCAAAAACCGTACGGTTCAAGTTGAGCATGGCGGCTTGATTTTGTGCATAGTATCCCATCACCACTCCAGCTCCGAGACGTAGCACGCCTGTGTAGTCGTTGATTTCTCCCACGATAATTTTTGCCATGGTACTCTTGCCCTCTCCGTTGCGCCCCACAAAAGCCACTTTCCGTCCGGATGTGAGCAACAGATCCACCTTGTCGAAAACCTGATGTTCCCCGTAAGCCTTGCCCACACCTTGGGCCTCCACCACAATCTTGCCGCTATGAGGCGCAGGTGGAAACTGAAAATGGATACTTTCATCCGACACCTCATCGACCACCACCTTCTCCATGCGCTCCAACATCTTCACACGACTCTGCACCTGCTTTGCCTTGGTAGCCTTGTAGCGGAAACGCTCGATAAAAGCCTCAATCTGTGCCACCTGGCGTTGCTGGTTGGTCAGCTGAGCCATCTGACTGGCCCGCCGCTCCTGCATCTGTACCACATACTCGGAATAGGAACACTTATAGTCGTAGATGCGGCCGGCGGTGATTTCAATGGTACGCTTGGTGATATTATCCAGGAAAGTGCGATCATGGCTCACCAGCACCACAGCGCCGCTGTAACCCGCCAGATAATCCTCCAACCATTGTATGGATACAATATCCAGATGGTTGGTGGGCTCATCAAGCAACAGAAAGTCGGGGTGACGAAGCAGCAACTTGGCCAACTCCACTCGCATCTGCCATCCGCCGCTGAACACAGCCACCGGTCGTTCGAAGTCTTCATGCTTGAATCCCAATCCCAGCAGCACCTTCTCAGCCGCCTCACGACGCCTTCCGCCGCCGAGAATAGACAAGCGCTCCGTCACCTCGTTGTGGTGTTCCAGCAACCGTGTGTAAGCCTCCGACTCATAGTCGGTTCGTTCTGCAATCTCCAACGTCAGCCGTTCTTGCTCTCGCTCCAGTTCGTCCAACTGGCTGAAAGCGGTCAACGTCTCCTCGATGACGGTGCCCACGGCATCGGGCACCATCTCCTGCGGCAGGTATCCCACTGTCTGCCCGGCAGCGATAATCATGGTGCCGTTTTCCGGCTCCTGTTCACCGCATAAAATCTTCAGCAGGGTAGATTTACCTGCCCCATTCATACCAACAAGGCCGACCCTGTCGTGGTCGGCGATGTTGAATGTTACGTTCTTAAAAAGCTCGGTGCCTGTAAACTGCACCGACAGGTTGTTGACGCTAATCAAAGCACTTAGCGCAGGTTGAAGTTGACGGGCAGGTTGAACTGCACACGGACAGCTTTGCCGCGCTGCTTGCCAGGCGTCCACTTGGGCATCGACTTCACCACACGGACAGCCTCTGCACCACAGCCACCGCCGATGTCGCGAAGCACCTTGCAACCCGTGATGCTACCGTCACGCTCCACCACAAAGGTGACATACACACGTCCGGTAATGTTGTTGTCGCGGGCCAACTGCGGATACTTGATATTCTGGGCCAGATACTTGTACAGAGCCTCCATGCCGCCGGGGAATTCAGGGTCGTTCTCCACAACAGTGAAAATCTGCTGCTCTTCTTCCTCTTCTTCTTCCTCGATCTTGACGGGGGTAATCTCGATGTTCTTGGTTTCTTCGGTCACCTCGGCATTGACAACCAGTTCATTCTTCACCTCCTTGTCATCCTCGACCACTTCAAACTCGGTGGTCACTTCGGGCTGCTCGGGGGGAGGCGGTGGGGGAAGTTCTTCCTGCTGGGTCTGGATGACGATTTCCTCCTGTTCCTCGCTGGCCTGACGCTCAAACTGCACTTTCTCCTCCGAATCATAGGACTTCAGATTGAAGGCGACCAACGCGGCCACAAGAATCACCACCAAACCAATCTCTAAGTAGAGTCCTCGACGGTTTTCGAGGTCGGCCTTGGGATTTTTCTTCAATTCCATATTTTTGTCTTTTAATTATTTATTCCACTTTTAGGGGCATTCCGCACCCTCTTTTTCGCACCGCTAAATTACGAAAAAAAACCAATTTACCAACAACAAAATGTGAAAAACAGAAAAATTTAACATTTCTTTCACTTTCACATCACCTGCCGAACCTTGACATCGGGCAGGTAGAGCAGCCAACCGCTGACATTGGAATATCCCATGTCGCGCACAACTTCGCAGTAGCGTCGCACTTGCCTGTCGTGCACCTCGCCGAGATCCTGTCCGGTCTTGAAATCGACCACCCAGGTCGCTTCGGGTGTAAACACCACTCGGTCAGGCCGCATCAACATCGCACCGTCGGTCAGGTCGCATTCGTTCTTCACCTCATATCCTTCATTAAAGAAACGAGCCGATTCGGGATGAGTCATCACGCTGTCAACCAATGCCTCTAATCGCTCGCGCTCTCCGTCGGCAAGCGGCGTCTGACGGGTGAACCGTTCCAGAGCGGCCCGTGCGTCGCCAGCATGGCGTATGTCGGAAAGCAAAGCATGGGCGTAGGTGCCGAAACGCACTTTTTCCTCCTGCATGGGGTCGAGCCTCCGCTCATCGGGCGAAGCCACCGCCACCTTTCCGCTCCATCGGGCAAAACTGACATCCTCAATAGCCAGTTTCTCCACCCGGCAATCCGTTGAGCCCTCCTTCGGCACATGACGGAACGCCACATCGCCGAGCCACGGTTTCTTTTCATCCATAAACCCTTGCAGCATCTGCGGATAACTCACCTCATCCGATGCCGAACCCTCTTTCGGCGTAGGGCATACCACGAAGAGTTGTTCCCGGGGACGCGTAAGAGCCACATAAAGCACATTGAGCTTATCGACTTCGTCGAGCCGCTGTTCTTCAGCTCTCACATCGTCGAACCGCGACGACCGTTTCTTGTCGAACTCCACAAATGCCGCCGGCAACCTGTGTCCACCCACCTCGTACTTGTCGCCCAAATCCACCCACAACTTGTAGCCTTTCCAACTGGGCGGAAAAAAGGGACAGATGATGACCGGCGCCTCCAAACCTTTGGACTTGTGGATGGTCATCAAGCGCACGGCGTCAATCCCTTCAGGCATAGCCACCGAGAGCTGCCTCGACCGGCTGTCGGAAGGATCGCCGGCATTGTCGTCGAACCATTCCAGAAAAGCATCCACGCCTTCGCCACGACGGGTGACAAAGGACGCGGCACATCCCAACAGCGAGCCCACATAAGCCGCATCGACCTTGCCCAAGTGCAGCTGCCGCACAATTTCTTCGCAGCAATCGTAAAGGCCCAAACCTGCAAGATACGAGGGATTGAATTCCAGCGCTCCGGGGTCATTGCGCAGCAGGGCTCCCACATCGACCGGCCCCTCTCCGAGGAATGCCTCGCCATAGACACTTCCGATGAGCCCCAAGGCGTGGAGACGCTGCAGCAGGTCGGCGGCGGCCACCCGGTCGCTGCCGTCGCGGAGCAGCCGCAAGGCAGCCACAACCGCCATCACGGCATGACTGCGCGTAAGGAAGAACGACTCGCTGGAGCTCAACGCAATAGACATTTCCTCGTCATGTTCCTGCAAATAAGTTCCCACATGGTCGAGATCGCTTTTGTTGCGCCCCAGTATCATTATGTCTCGCAGGTTGTAGCCCTGCTCCCGCACCAGCCGCACGATAGTCTTCCGTATGTACTCATACACAGCGTCGGAATCGTCGGGATCCACAAAAGCGACTTCCACATGCCCGTCGGGCACCTCCTTGCCGGGCAGGTGCTGCCACAAGGCGGGGTGGCCTTCATCGTCGGGTTGCCCGATATATATCTGCTGCGCCAACTCATTGTCGGCGAATGGCTTCTGCTGCAACAGCCAAGTGAAGAAGCGGTTGTTGAACTCCACCACACTCCGCGCGGTGCGGAAGTTGCGGCTGAGGTTCACATCGCTGTAGTTACCCTGCGCCTCGAGCGTCTGCCCGTGGAGAGCCATCCCCTCGACATGCGGCAAGCGTACGAACTGGCGCACATCGCCTTGGCGGAAGCGATAGATGGCCTGCTTCCCGTCGCCCACCACCAGCGACTCATAGCGTTGCGACACACCGTTTTCCACCAACGGCACCAGATTGTGCCATTGCAGCACCGATGTATCCTGGAACTCGTCGATCAAGAAGTGGTGATAGCGGTTGCCCAACCGCTCGTAGATAAACGGTGCCGGCTCTTCACACACTATTTTGTTAATCAACCGATTGAACTCCGACAGATGCACTATGTCGTTATCTTTGGCATAAAGTTTCAATTGCTCGGCAAGTTGTCCCAGCAAAGCCATGGAATACAGGTTTTTGAGCAGCAGCGACCGGGTGTTGTAGTCGCGCAAGCCTTGTCCTTCGCCGCCGACCACCGTCCCGACGAGCGCCAACGTGCGTTCATAGATGGCTTGCATCGTGCCGGAGGCGGCCTGCAAACCGTCGCGCAGCGCAGGGACACACTTGGCGCTGTGCCACTTGCCCTGCTCCATATTTTCCGCCACCGTCTTGGTCATCGGACGGATATTGCCCTCCGCCAATCCTCTGAAGTAACCGTAGTAGCCATTCTTACCACCGGCACAATCGGCCTCGCCTACCCCAATCTGTGCCAACAGCGCCATCATCTCTCCGCCGCAGCGGCGCACCTCTTGTTCGAAGTGCCGGTTGTCGGCTGTCAGCGATCGGTGCATGTCGTTGAAATCACTCAGTTTCAACTTTGAGAGAGCCTCCACATAGGGTTCGGTGCCTTCCTTGAAAAGCTGCTCCGCCAGCGATGCCATCGCCCCCTCGATGCGGTAGCCGCGCTCCTCCTCCATGCGACTGTCGGCAAAGGCCTGAACCAAAGAGGTAAGTTCCTCGTTTCCTGGCGTGCCCACCAACGACATCACCCCCTCGACCGCCTGCGCGATCATTTCATCCTGGTCAATCTTCACCTCGAAATCCATCGGCCGGTTCAGGTCGTGGGCAAAGGTGCGCACGATGCGGTGCATGAAGCTGTCGATGGTGCACACCGAGAGGTCGCTGTATTGATGCAGCACCGCCGACCGTACCACCTCGGCCATATCCTGCAGTTCGCTCTCCGACAAAGGGTTGCCGGCATAGCAAGGCATCGCGTTGAGCGCTTCGAGGAGCGGCTTGCCCATGGGCGAGAGCTTCGGGTCGGCTCCATACTTGGCCATCTGATCCAGATAATCCATGATGCGGCCCTTCATCTCGCCGGCGGCCTTGTTGGTGAAGGTGATGGCCAGGATGCCGCGGAAACGCCGCCGAAGCTGCTGGCGGAAGGCCTCGGTGCCCCGTTCACATCGCGGGGCATCGGTGCTCATGGCCAGTTTCAGGTACTCTTTCACCAAGGTGAAAGTCTTGCCGCTCCCGGCCGCCGCCTTGCATATAACAAACGGATTCTGTGCAATCTGTGCGTTTCCCATCGGTATCGTATTTGACTGCAAATATACGATTTTTTTTCAACTCTTAAGTAACTTAAATGTTCCTTAAGTTAATCCTCAAGTATGCCTAAAGAAACACCTGGGCATGATGAAAGCGTGCCTGGGTAATGACTTAGTACTTTCTATATAGTCAATACTAGGTCAATACTAGGTCAATACTAGGTCATAAGGAGTTCAAGACTTAGTATCAGGCGGTTACACGCTTTTTCCATACATATTTATAATAATATTTTGGAGGTTCCGTTTTTTTGTGTATCTTTGCTTTTCAAACCTGTAGTGGAATAAACGATACAAAATAATGGAAGACAACAAATTATTCAGCGAATTTCCGCCCGTTCCGACCGAGAAATGGGAGGAGGTGATTATGAAAGACCTCAAAGGGGCCGACTACGACAAGAAACTGGTGTGGCACACCATCGAAGGGTTCAACGTGAAGCCCTACTACCGTGCCGAAGACCTGGAAGGCCTTGAATATCTGGAGGCCAACCCCGGCCAGAAGCCCTACACACGCGGCAACCAGTGCGGCGGCAACGAGTGGGAGGTGCGTCAGGACATCCGTGTGAAGGACCCCAAGGAGGCCAACCGCATCGCCCTCGACGCCGTGGAGCGCGGCGCCACCTCGTTGGGCCTCTGTGCCAAGCAGGTGACCACCGCAGCCGATATGGCCGCCCTGCTCAAAGGCATCTATATCAACGCCGTGAGCATCAACTTCAACTGCTCACAGGACTACCTGCAGACGCTGAAACTGTATGTTGAATACGCCCGTGCCAACGGCTACGACACCAAGGAGCTGCACGGCTCGGTGAACTTCGACATGTTCCGCTACGCCCTGACGCACGGCAAGTTCCATCGTGGCGAGGAGGGTGACCTTCAGATGGCCAAAGCGCTGGTGGAATACGCCCACGAGGAGCTGCCCAAGTTCCGTGTGCTGACCGTGAACAGCAACCTGCTGCACAACGCCGGAGCCAACATCGTGCAGGAGCTGGGCTTCGGCCTGGCCGCCGCCAACGAGTTGGTGGCCCGTCTGACCGACATGGGTTGCAAGATGGAGCATGTGGCCAGCCGCATCATGCTCAACGTGGGCGTGGGAAGCACCTATTTCATGGAAATCGCCAAGATACGCGCCGCCCGCCTGCTGTGGAGCAAGATCGTGGAGCAGTACAAACCCGAGTGCGACTGCCCCTACAAGCTGTTCATCAACGCCACCACCAGCGAGTGGAACCAGTCGGTGTATGATCCCTATGTGAACATGCTGCGCTCGACCACCGAGACCATGTCTTCGGCTGTGGCCGGCGCCGACTCCATCTCGGTGCTGCCGTTCGACAACGCCTACAAGGAGGCCGACGATTTCGGCTACCGCATCGCCCGCAACCAGCAGCTGCTGCTCAAAGAGGAGAGCTACCTGGAGAAAATCGTCGATCCCGCCGCCGGAAGCTATTACATCGAGAACCTGACCAACGAAATCGCCAAGGGTGCCTGGGCACACTTCCTGAAGGTCGAAGAGGCCGGCGGATACTGCAAGGCCCTGCGCGCCGGAATGGTGCAGGACGAGGTGGCCGAGACCGCCCGCAAGCGCGACCTCGACATCGCCATGCGCAAGACCACCATCCTCGGCACCAACCAGTATCCCAACCTGTTGGAGAAGATGGGCGACAAGGTGGCCAACGGAGAGAAACATTGTTGCTGCTGCTGCGAGCAAGGCGACGAGGTGAAAGTGCTGCGCCCCTATCGCGGCGCCGAGGCCTTCGAGCAGCTGCGCCTGCAAACCGAGCATGCCGCACGCCGTCCGAAGGTGTTCCTGCTGACCTACGGCAACCTGACCATGCGCAAGGCCCGTGCCGGCTTTGCCACCAACTTCTTCGGTGTGGCCGGCTATGAGGTCATCGACAACCTGGGCTTTGCCACTCCCGAAGAGGGCGCCAAGGCCGCCCTCGAGAGCGGCGCCGACGTGGTGGTGCTCTGCTCGAGCGACGACGAATACGCCGAACTGACCAAGCCCGTGTGCGACCTGCTGAAAGGCAAGGTGAAGAGCCTCGTGCTGGCCGGATTCCCGAAGGAAATGGTAGAGACCTACAAAGGCTACGGCATCGACGAATTCATCCATGTGAAGACGAATGCCCTCGAGAGCCTCTCCAACTTCCAGAAGCTATTGCTTTAAAACTCCTCGCCTGCGGCGGAAATCAAGGAAATCCTGAAACCCGACCTCCAGGATTCCAGAGATACCGCAAAGCGGGAGCCTCAAAACGATGCAATACTACAAATTAGACAAATACATCTTAGCCAAGTACTTCAAGACCTTCTTGTTGGCCTTGGCTTTGATTATTGTCATCGTCATCACTTTCGACGTCAGCGAGAAACTGGATCGTTTCCTGGGGCACAACGCCACTTTCTGGCAGGTGGTATCCGACTACTATTTCAACTTCATCCCGGGGTTCGTCAACCTCTACAGCCCTCTGTTCATCTTCATCTCGGTGCTTTTCTTCACCTCGAAGATGGCCGGCAACACGGAGATTATCGCCATCCTGGGGTCGGGCATCAGCTACCACCGCATGCTGCGGCCCTACCTGTACGGATCGGTGGCGGTAGCGGTATTGGTGCTGCTGCTGGGCAACTTCGTGATTCCCCTCTCGAACCGCCATCTGATCGACTTCGAGGAACAATATGTGAAGTCGCGGGGCACGAGTTTCTACACCAACGTGCATTTCCAGTCGCAACCTGGCGTACAGGTTTATGCCGAAAGTTACGATGTGAGCATCCTGCACGCCTTCAAGTTCTGCCGCGAGGAAATCGACGCCGAAGGCCGTCTGCACAAACGCGAGACCTCCGACCTCATCGCCTACGACACCGCGAGCGGCTTGTGGAAGAGCATCGGGTATGTGCAGCGCACGGTGGCCGACGACGGAAGCGAGCAACTCACCTTCGTGCAGGACACCTTGGTGGATTACGGCATCTCGACGGAAGACCTCGACCTGAAGTCGCAACGCATCGAAACCATGAACACCCCCGCCCTTATCCGGCATATCGAACGCGAGAAGATGCGCGGCACCGGCACCGTCAAGGAAGCGCAGATAGAGCTCTACCAGCGTCTGCTCAACCCCTTGGCCATCATCGTGATGACCTTCATCGGCGTCTCCATTGCCTCGCGCAAGAGCCGCGGCGGCATCGGCATGCACCTGGCCATCGGCATCACGCTGGCCTTCGGATTCATCGTCTTCATGAAAATCACCACCGTCTTCGCCACAGGCGGCAACCTGACGCCTTTCATGGCCGTGCTGCTGCCGCAGCTGGTGTTCGGCGTGGCGGCGGTATATCTGATTTATAAAGCGCCCAAATAGCCCTTCCTTTCACTTCTTTAACTCCCCTAAACAAGGATATGACCATACAAGAAACAGAACAGCAGATTATCGACGAGTTCGCCAACTTCGACGAATGGCTCGACCGGTACGCCTACCTGATCGAACTGGGCAAGGACTGCCCGGTCATCGAGGAGCAGGACAAGACCGAGCAGAACCTTATCCGTGGCTGCCAGAGCCGCGTGTGGCTCAGTTGCGAGCACCGCGACGGCAAGTTGTATTTCCGCGCCGACAGCGACGCCGTCATCACCCGCGGCATCATCTCGCTCCTCATCCGTGCCCTCGACGGCCACACGCCCCAGGAAATCCTAGATGCCCCGCTGGCTTTCATCGACGCCATCGGCCTCAAGGAGCACCTCTCACCTACCCGCTCCAACGGCCTCACATCAATGGTGAAGCAGATGAAAATGTACGCGCTGGCATACAAAGTCAAGGAGCAATAGTTAAGGCAAGTAGTTAAGCAGTTAAGGATATAACCATGGACCCCACGCAAGAGACAATCAAATCGGCCGTCGTCAACTGCCTGAAGAACATCTACGACCCCGAGATTCCGGTGAACATCTACGACCTCGGCCTGATCTACAAGGTGGATGTCGATGAGGATCTGAACGTCAAGATACTGATGACCATGACCGCCCCCGACTGTCCGGAGGCCGAATACATGTATCAGGAGGTGAAGCAGATGGTGGCCTACATCAGCGGCGTGAAAAGCGTCGATGTGGAACTCACCTTCGACCCACCCTGGAGCATGGACATGATACCCGACGACATCAAGGTGGAGCTGGGATTCATGTAAGAAATCGGGAACGATGACCATACTGTCGCTCATAGGAAAGAAGAAAGGGAATCCGACGGGTTCGCTCGACCACATGGCTTGGCAGCGCTTCCGGCGCAACCCGCTGTCGGTGGCCAGCCTCGTGGTCATCGGCCTTTTCGCCGTGGTGGCCCTGCTGGGATACCTCATCACGCCCGACCCCACGCCCTTCTGCAACCAGCAATACCTGGAGCTGGCCACCCTCAAGCCCGGCAGCAAGGCCACCTTCCTCTGTGTGGGCGACACCGTGCCGCTGCGACGCAACATGTTCAAAGGCACTCCGCTGCCCTACACCGCCATCCCTGTGGCCACCTACCGCACGGAAGGCGACAGCATCTATGCCGAACCCCTGGCCGGCGCCCCGTTGACGGTGGCGGCGGAGGGCACCACCGTGCGCAATCGCACCTTCATTCTCGGCACCGACACCTATGGTCGCGATGTGCTGAGCATGATGATGATAGGTTCTCGGGTGAGCCTGTCGGTAGGCTTCATCGCCATCCTTATCGCCCTGCTTGTGGGCATCACCCTCGGCGCATTGGCAGCCTACCACGGCGGATGGGTCGATAACGTCATCATGTGGCTCATCAACGTGGTGTGGTCCATCCCCACAGTGCTGCTGGTCATCGCCATCACCTTCGCCCTCGGCAAAGGGTTCTGGCAGATATTTGTAGCCGTAGGCCTGACGATGTGGGTGGACATCGCCCGTGTGGTACGCGGCGAGGTGCTCAGCATCAAGGAGAAGGAATACGTAGAGGCCACCCGCGCGTTGGGATACAGCACTTTCCGCACCATCTTCCGCCACATCCTGCCCAACATCGTGGGGGCCGTGGTGGTGGTGGCTGCCAGCAACTTCGCCAGCGCCATCCTGCTGGAGGCGGGCCTGAGTTTCCTCGGCATCGGCGTGCAGCCCCCCATGCCCTCGTGGGGTATGATGGTGAAAGACTACTACGGCTACATCCTGCTCGACAGCGCCTACCTCGCCCTGCTGCCGGGCGCGGCCATCATGCTCATCGTTCTGGCCTTCATGCTGCTGGCCAACGGCCTGCGCGATGCCCTCGACATCCGCCGATAATGCTAAAAAACATTAAAAAAGCACGTTTTTTCTTGTATTTCAGAAAAAAGTAGTACTTTTGCACAAAATTTGATTAGAATAATTATTAACCCAAAAACAACAAACACAATGAAAAACATCTTCAAATTCATGGGCATTGCCCTGATCGCCAGTTCGATGGTGCTTGTCGGATGCCAGAAAGACAACACCAACGACACCAACACCAACAACAACACCAACAACAACACCCCTGAGGTGACCTACAAGCTCACGCTGAAGGTTAACGACGGTGCTATGGGTAGCATTGCCGCTGTTCCGCAGAAAGATGCCTACAAGAAAGGCGACACCGTTGTCGTGACTGCCACTCCCAATAATGGCTTCAAATTTGTCAGCTGGGAAGACGGCACCAAGGACAACCCCCGTACTATCGTCTTTGCCGAGGCCAACATCACGGTTACGGCTGGCTTTGCCGAGCAGGTTCAAGATCACGCTACCGTTACTTTTGATCAGACCTCATGGACTCCCACCACATGGGCTGCCGGTCTCTATCAAGGTGAGCTGCTCATGCAGTTGCACGAACAATACCAAGCCAACGACAAGCCTTATATGCAAATTGTTGGAGGAAAAGAAGTTGGAACCTTTGTGAGAGCTCAAGGCAATAATTATGGCTGGCTCTATTGGAACTATCCTGGCGAATCCGCCACGTATAACGGTCAGAGCTATGCAAAATGGCAGTGCGAAGATTTTGAGCAAACCATCACCGAGATTGATATGAACGAGAACTACATGGTTTTCACCGCCAATGGCTCCGTCTATGATCTCGAAGCTTATGCCGCCCAGCAGCCGGATATCATTAAGAGCCTCAGCGTAGATATCGCCGGCACATGGACCGCCGCCAACTGGCAGAAAAAGAACATCATGAAATAAAAACAACAAAACATAAGTCATGAAAAAGACTCTGAAACTTGCTGCTTTTGCACTGGCCGCTATGGCTCTGATGGTTGCCTGCAAGAACGCTCCCGAGGCTACTGAGGACACCACCCCCATCGACACCACCCCCATCGAGGAGATCGTTGAGGACACCATGCCCGTGATTGACACCGTCGAGGTCGCCCCCGCCGAGCCCGTAAAGCCTGCTAAGAAGGCTACTCCGAAAAAGAACACCAACACTTCCGAACAAAAAATTACCAAAACCACAACCAACGATGGAAAAACCATCATGTCGGTTGGCAATGGCAATGTTAAAATGGAAATCAAGGGTGACGGAAAAGCCGCTATGGACGCTGTCGCTCCTGTAAAAAAGAAATAACTTCACGTTATTCCTATGAGATGAGGCCGCCAAATCGGGCGGCCTCTCTTATTATTTCAGGTTCCAATAAGGTCTTACATCCGCAAAAATGTAATTGAGAATGCAATAATCACAAGGAGATCACGTTTCTTTCTGTATGAAAAAGAACATCACCCTTGCCCTGCTGGCCACTGCCCTGCTGCTGACAGCCTGCGCCAGCGACGAAGAAAAGATTGAAAAAGTAGCCTACAAGTACAGCTACGCCATGGCCAACTACGACGTGGATGGTGCCGAGAAGTACGCCACCCCTGAGACCGTCGAAACCACACTCAATACGGCCCGTGGGCTGCTGACAATAGTGGATACGAACTACATCAAGTCCGACACCCCTGCCACCATTGAGATAACAAACATACAGATAGTTGACGACACGTCGGCTGTGGTCACCTACCACAAGACAACCCCCATCAAGGACTTCTCGTCCACCCTCGACGTCCGCAAACGCCACGGCCGCTGGTTGGCACACTCGCCCATACCGGTCATCGAGGCTCCAGAGCCTCAAATGCCGGAGGCAAAATAAAGAATAACGATTTAGTTCATCAAGCTGTCGCGCTCGGCCTCCAGCCGTGCGACAACTTCTTCGTGGATTTCCTTGTACTCGTCAAGGCGACCCATATAATAGTCAATGCTGTGTTCCACAGCCTGACGTGAGGTGTGGTGCACCTCGAGGATGCTGTCGTAGGAGTGGAGCGTCTGTTCGGTGAGGACATCGTAACGATACTGCGTTTCGACAGCGTAGAAGCCTTCCAGAAGATAGGCATCGGTCAGGAGATCGACCATCTGGTCATGGCTCAGCACATCGCGAGGCCGGCCCGCATCGTGACGGCAGGCGGTGCAGCAGACAACAGCCAGAAGTGCCAATAAAACGACTTTTTTCATAGAGAGAACAAAAAAAGACAGGTCTGTAACACTGCAGACCTGTCTTCGTGTCTAACCAAAGATTAGTTCTTCTGGTTCAAAGCGTTGGACAGAGCCTTGGCGCCTTCCTTGATGCCCTGGTTGGCAACATCCTTGGCAGCAGCGGTGGCTTTCTCCTTGATGCAATTCTGATACTCGGCCTCCATAGCGGTCTTGAACTCCTCATTGCCTTCATAAGCGGCATAGGACTGGGTGAGGATGCTCTTGATGCAGCTCTCGACGCTGGCGGCATCGGTCTTGTAGCAGTTGCACTTGGCACGGCCGGCCTCAGCGGCGGCGTCCAGCATGGCCTGGTGCTCGGCATCGCTCATGGTAGCAGCCTCAACGGGGGCGGCTTCGGTGGCGACCTCTTCGACGGTCTCCTCGACGGTGCTGTCAACGGCCTCGGCGTTCTTGTGACCACAGGCAACAGTCATAGCGGCGACAAACATGGCGCAGCTGACAAATGCTAAAACTTTCTTCATTTCTTTTTGATTTTTAAGGTTATACAATATTCTTTCTATCAATTTTCAAATTGCAAAAATAAGACAAAACGACTATACTTCAATAAGATATATTCTTAAATAATCTAAAAAAAAGAAAAGCGTGCCGTCTGGCACGCTGCGGTGGGAGTAACAGGGATCGAACCAGTGACCTCCTGCTTGTAAGGCAGGCGCTCTGAACCAGCTGAGCTATACTCCCGCTCAATTTTGAGGGTGCAAAAGTACTAACTTTTTGCGAGATGACCAAATTTATTTTATAAACGACTGCATATCAACAAGCTTTTTATACAGCCCGTTAAGTGCAATCAGCTGGTCGTGCGACCCTTGTTCCACAATACAACCTTGATCAAGCACTATGATGCAGTCGGCATGACGGATGGTGGACAGGCGGTGGGCGATAACGATGGAGGTACGGCCCTGCATGACGGTTTCCAGTGCCAGCTGCACAGCACGCTCGCTCTCAGAATCAAGGGCCGAGGTGGCCTCGTCGAGAATGAGGATGGGAGTGTCGCGCAGAACGGCACGGGCAATGGACAGACGCTGGCGCTGACCACCCGAGAGGGTCAAGCCCCGGTCGCCGACCTGGGTGTCGTAGCCTTGCGGCAGACTCTCGATGAACTCGTCGGCATGGGCGATACGGGCCGCCTCGCGGATCTGCTCTCGGGTATAGCTCTCCGATCCGAAGGCGATGTTGTTGGCCACGGTGTCGTTGAACAGGATGCAACTTTGGCTCACCAATCCGAACTGGCGTCGCACCGAGTTGATATTCAAATCGCCAAGAGGATATCCGTCAATCAGGATGGTGCCGCCGGTGGGGTCGTAGAAACGGGGCAACAAGTCAACCATGGTGCTCTTGCCGGCTCCCGAGGGACCTACGATGGCCACCGTCTGACCTTTGGAAATCATAAGGTTGATATGGTTGAGCACCGTGTGCGACGTGCCCTCGGCCTCATAGCTGAAACTCACATCACGTAGTTCCAACCCCTGGCCGAATCCTTGCAAGACATGTGCATCGGGCTTTTCCACAATCAGCTCGTCGGCATCGAGCACCTCGAGGAAACGGGTCGCCGAAGCGCTGCCCTTCTGCAGGCTGTTGTAGGCTCGGACGATCGACTGGAGGGGCGGTATGAGACGGGCGAAGATGATGACAAAAAAGATGAACACCGACGGCTGGATGTGTCCGCCGATGACCCATGAACCTCCAACGATGAGTACAATGACCAATGCCAAAGTGCCCAGGATTTCGGAGAGCGGGCTGGAGAGCTCGCGCCGGCGAGCCACCTGCACCATGGTGCGGGCATAATCCTCATTGGCCCTGCGGAAGCGCTGCTCACTGTCTTTCTCGCGGCCGAAGCTCTTGATGACCCGCAACCCCATGAGCGACTCATCAAGCAGGCCGAAGAGGCTCCCCAGGCGGTCCTGCCCGCGCTGGGAGTTGCGCTTCAGGCTGTGGCCTATGCGCGTCATCAGCCAAACTCCCACCGGCAACACCAAAAGGAAGAGCACAAACAGACGCCACGACACAAAGAGCAAGGCGGCACAGAAAACGATGACATTGATGGGGTCGCGTACCAGTGCCTCCAGCGTGCTCACCACACTCCATTCCACATCGCCCAGGTCGTTGGCCATGCGGCTGATGAGGTCGCCTCTGCGACGACGGCCGAAGAAGCTCACAGGCAGGATAGTGATGCGCTTGTAGAGGTCGTTGCGCAGATGTTCGATCAATCCGTTGCGGGTGATATTGAGGAACACATAGCTCAGATATCGGAAGAGGTTGCTCAGCAGCGAGCAGGCCAGGTAGCCGCCGGCGATGATCAGCAGGCAGTTCCAGAGGCCGAGGGTATCGCGGTAGCGGTGCAGGTGCCAGAAAGCCCAGTCGGCCAACTGCTCTTGGCTGAAAGCAAATGCAGGCTCGGCATCGGGCACATTGCCGCCGCCGAACAGCAGTTCCACAAAGGGCACAATCATCACATAGGTACCCAGATTGCAAACGATGTGCAACAGGTTGAAGAAGATGTTCAACCCGATTTGCCATGGGAAATGACGCAGATAGCGGAATATGCGGAATATGGGATTCATTCTGTGATCAATGTTCTGGGGTTAGTTTGATTCTGGGAGCGGGGATGTCGGTGCCGCCACGGGCCGTGAGCCGTTCGGCACGGAGGCCATTCCCCCTCAGACGAGCCAGCGCAGCCTGTGCATCGGCCTGCTTGGGACACTCCACCGACAAGTGCACACGGGGATGCTCGAGGAGCCATGCCGCCAAGGCATCGACCACCTGCATGTCGAGCAGGTCGAGGGCAGCGACACTGTCGTTCATCGCCACCTTCTTGCCGTCCAGGTCCCTGGCCTTGCCACAACGGATGGCTGGCAGAAGGCCCTCGTCGGCAAGGGTCACCACATTGACATACTGCTCGGAAAGCATCATCGTCGTATCACGCTCGCCCTTGGCTGTAAGCATCTTCATCCGGCACAGCCGCATCGGTTCGGGGCGCGCGGCGGGATAGAGGTCGAACATCAGGATATCCGAACTGCGCGACCCTTCGAGGCGGCCGCTGAAGTAGGCCTTGCGGCCATCGGCGCTGACGCCGAAACTGAGTTCGTCGGCCTCGGTGTTGATCGGCAGGCCCAGATTGGTGGGGCGATTGCCATAGAGGTCTGACAGATTGGCAAAATAGACATCGTAACCGCCGAACCCCTGCCAGCCGTCGCTGAGGAAATAAAGCGTCCGCCCGTCGGCCGCCAGGAAGGGGGCCTTCTCGTTGCCGTCGGTATTGATGCCGGAGCCCAGATTCTCCGCCCTGCTCCAGTCGCCGTTTTTCAGCCGGTGGCAACGCCACAGGTCGATACCTCCCTGCCCGCCCTTGCGGTTGGATGCGAAAAGGAGGGTCTTTCCGTCGGCGCTGACGGTAGGCTGCGACTCCCACGACCGGTCGCCATTCACCTGCGGGCCGCAATTCTCCACCGTCCAACGGCCTGTCGCCCTATCCCTCCGGGCACAGTAGATGTCGCTGTTGGCGTAGCCGCCGCTGTTGCGGATGATGGAGTAGTAAAGCTCCGTACCGTCGGCGGTGACACTCACCCCGCCCTCGGGGTCGCCGCTGTTGAAGGGTGCCGGCAACTCCACGCCTTTGCTGAAGGCGGTGTCGTTCATCCGCTTGCTGCTGTACAGACACCATTGCTTCCGTTCCAGCTCGCGAGCATAGAAGGTGCGCTCGGTCGAAGCCGGCACCTCGCGCAGGTAGTAGAGAGTCTGCCCGTCAGCCGTGAGGAACGGCAACATCTCATTGTATTTCAAGCTGCTCACCCCCTCCACGCGCTGTGGGTCGAAAGGTGCCGCATTCAGCACCGCCTCGGCGAGGAACTGCGACCAATAGAGGTAGTTCGAAGCATCCTCATAGACGGCGTTCACCGCCTTGTCCTGGCTGCCGTCGGCCAACGAGAAGTACTTGTTCAACTCCGTCACCGCATCATCGTAGCGTTCGTCGGTATAGTGGATGAGCGCCACATAGTAGTGCGCCAAGGGGTTGGAGTAATCCGGTTCCAGCTCGATGCACCGGCCGAAATAACGGCGGATGGCAGTCACGTTGAAGCCGTCCTTCACCGCCGTCATGCCCAGCCAGAACTGCGGGTCGGCTGCCTTGGGATTGCGGCCGGCCACACGGCGCATCAACTGTGCCGCCTCGCGGTAGTGGCGTTGGCCGTACTCGTTCAAAGCCTTGCGGTAGGCCGTCTCGTCGCCTGGCTTTATCTTGACACCGCCGCCCTGCCCCGTCGCCCAAAGCGGCAGGCACAGCAACAGCATCAGATAAACCAGTCGGTGCATTTACAATTTGCTGGGGTCGATTTCAAAATGTGCGTCGGGGCCGTTGCAGGGATTCTTGCAGGCGATGGCACAGTCGGCACAGGAAGTCAGTTCGCCGTGGAGACGTTTCTTCACCATATCACCCACGGCATCGCGCAACTCCGGCAACCCGATCTTCCTGATCACCTCGTCGCAGAAAGCATAGCTGAGCATGGTGATGGCCGTGCGATGGCTGATGCCCCGGGTCATCAGGTAGAACAGCGCCTGCTCGTCGAGCTGCCCGATGGTGGAGCCGTGCGAGCACTTCACGTCGTCGTTGTATATCTCGAGGAAGGGGCGCGTATCCACATGCGCCTTGTCGGTGAGCAGTATGTTGCGGTTGGTCATATAGGCCTCGGTCTTCACCGCCCCGTCCTGCACCAGCACATGACCGTTGAATCGGGCACGGGCCGAGTCGTCGATGATGCCCTTGTAGAGCTCGCTGCTCTGGCAGTGGGGCTTGGCATGCTCCACAAAGATATAGTTGTCGCACTCCTGGTCGCGGTCCATCAGATAGATGCCGTCGGCATCGACTTCGCACCCTTCGCCCTGCATGCGAACCACCACATTGTTCCTCACATGGCCGCCGCCAAGGGTGACGGTGTTCATCCGCAGGCGTGCATCGCGCTGCAGGGTGACGGTGGTCTCGGTGATGCAGGTGGCCGGGGTGAAGGGACCCTGCAGGCGGTAGAGCTGCACATCGGCACCTTCGCCCACATTGAGCCGCAGGCTCACGTCGGCCAACAGCAGGTCGGCCTCGCCGTCGCAGCGGAACAGCGGCACATCCTGGCCGTCGCAGAGCACCACCCGCAGCTGGCGTCCGGGCTCGACGGTCAACTCGCGGACCTCGCCCATCGGTCTCCAGTCGTCGCCCCAAATATTGGGCAATTGGTCTTTCCTAATCATAACCTAAACTCTAAACACTAAGCACCCAGTTCCTCTTTAATCCATTCGTAGCCCTTCTCCTCCAGCTCCAATGCCAGTTCCTTGGGGCCGGTCTTCACGATGCGGCCTTCATAGAGCACATGCACAAAGTCGGGCACGATGAAGTCCAGCAGGCGCTGATAGTGGGTGATGACCACGGTGGCGTTATCCTTGGTGCGCAGCTGGTTCACGCCGCCCGCCACGATGCGCAGGGCATCGATATCGAGGCCGCTGTCGGTCTCGTCGAGGATGGAAAGCGTGGGGTTCAACATAGCCATCTGGAATATCTCGTTCTTCTTCTTCTCGCCGCCGCTGAAACCCTCGTTCACCGAGCGGTTGGCCAGGTTGGTGGTCATCTCCACCACCTTCTTCTTCTCCTCCATGAGCTTCAGGAACTCGCTGCCACTCAGAGGGTCGAGACCGTGATACTTGCGCTGCTCGTTGACGGCGGTGCGCATGAAGTTGGTGATGCTCACCCCGGGAATCTCCACCGGATACTGGAATCCGAGGAAGATACCCTCGGCGGCACGCACATCCACCGGCAGGTCGAGGATATTCTTGCCGTTGTAAATCACCTCACCCTCGGTGACAGTATATTTCGGGTTGCCGGCCACCACACCCGCCAGGGTGCTCTTGCCGTTGCCGTTGGGGCCCATGATGGCATGCACCTCGCCACGGTTCACCTCCAGGTTTAGCCCTTTCAGTATCTCACGGTCGCCGATGGAGGCATGCAAATTACGTATCGAAAGTAATGACATATCGTTGCAATTATTTGGTTCTTACCTTTATAAACTTTATCTTTTAAAAATATTAAAATACAAATATACACAAAAAAAACGATACTTAAGAAAAAACATTTCCTCCAATAAGCATAAGTAAGCCTATGGCGGCTTTTGTCACCATAGGCTCACCACCACGATTCGTGGAATAATTACGCTAATTCGTTTCCGTTTCGTGGAAAAATATGCCAATTTCGTTTCCGTTTCGTGGAAAAATTACGCTAATTTGTTTCTGTCTTCGATTCGAATTGTCGCCGGCAGAAAGGACGTTTTCTTGCATTTTTGGGTGTGTGTTTTGTCTTGGTACGACTCGCCGGACTTCTTCAGAGGAGACTTGTTGCATTTGTGCAGTCAAAATGACGGTTGAAAATATCAATATTACACAAGAAAACATTTTTTTCTCATAATACCTCCTATTTTATTTCCACCTTATTTGCTCTCATGGCTACGGTATATGTGCATCCCTTGTTGTCCATGATCAGACCAAGGGAGCTGGGCTTTTCTGCATATATAAATCGTTTTTTTCGGAAACGTGACAGCGAAAGTAAAATTCAACATTTTTTATAATATTTCCACTGAACACTAACCACTGAACACTAAACACTACCCACTTTCCCTGGCATTGACCTAGTACTTTCTATATAGTCAATACTAGGTCAATACTAGGTCAATACTAGGTCATAACGGATTCAAGGCTTAATATCAGCGTGTTACAGATACTAAAAATACGTTAAAAAGCCGGCACAGGGAAAAGATTTTGACCGGGGAAGCATTTTTTCCTCGACATATCGGTAAAAAATGCGTATCTTTGCAGTCGGATATGAAAACACCAACTGTAACACTGACAACCGATTGGGGCGAGCAGGGCTTCTTTGCCGGCATGGTGAAGGGGGCGCTGATGCGCCTGGTGGAGGGTGTGCAAGTGGTGGATATTTGCCATCAGCTGAAGGCGCACGACGTGATGAACGCCAGCTTTGTGGTCCAGCACGGATGCCTCGGGTTCCCCGAGGGGACGGTGCACATGGTCGATGTGGCGTCGCAGGCTCCCTTTGTGGCCCTGCGGGTCCGCGGGCAATATTTTCTCTGTTCCGACAACGGGCTGCCGTCGCTGGTGTTCGGCCAGGAGGTGGAGGAGGCCGTCAGGCTGGAGACCCAGGAGAACGGGATTTACAACTTCGCGGCCTACAACTTGTTCTGCCCAGCGGCGGCACGGTTGCTGAAAGGGGCCTCGCTGTCGGACCTCGGTCCGCAGCACCCGCAGCTGCTGCAGCGCACATGGCCCAAATACGTGCAGCAGGGCGAATACTACTGCATCTACGTGCACCATGTGGATAGCTACGGCAACGCCTACCTCGGCATGAGCTACCGCGAGTTCGAGGAATTGCGCCGAGGCCGCGCCTTCTCGCTACAGGTCAAGGAGTTGACCGTTTCGGAGATAAGCCCCTCCTACCACCGCGGGACAAGCGGTCACTCCCTGGGGCTGGTACTCACCGTCTCGGCCACAGGCCAGTTGGAGCTGGCATTCGAGAACCGCTCGCTGGCACAGCTCCACGGCATCAAGCTGAACGAAGGCGTACTGCTGAAGTTTAAAGACTAAAAGCCGAAGGGCTAGCAAAATAGCCAGGGGGCCGATGCGCTGCATCGGCCCCCTGACGGTTCCTATGACCAGGTGATCAGTTCTTGGGGGTCTTCCAGCTGAAGAAGACCTGCACGCCGGCCATTTGATAGAGCTGCCAGTGGCCGCCACGGCCGATACCGGAGAAGTCGGTGTCGTACTTGAGGTTGGTGGCGAAGTTGGCGGCGATGTGCTCGGAGAAGCGGTAGTCGAGCTTGATTTCGAAGTCGAGGTCGGTCTCAAAGGCGAAGCGCTGGATGGGGTTCAGTTTCTTCATGCGTTCGAAGCCTTCCTGCGAGGTGGTTTCAAAGCCGGTGTATTTGGTACGGGCGGTGGCCCAGCTGGTGGCGGTGTCGATAGATTTCCATCCCATGTTGGCCGGTTTCTGGTAGTCGTAGAAAAGCTCGAGACGGGCATAGAGGTCGAGGTTGGGGAGAAGGTCCTTCTTCAAATACTGGGCACGGATGTAGCTACCAAGAGCGAAGTAGGAGTTCTTGATGTTCTTGTAGGTGTCGGGGTTGGCGGGGTCGAAGGGGGCCTTGGGGTCGTCGGGGTCGTTCTGGATGACACCGTAGTTGAGGCCGTCGATGATGAAGTGGTCGTTGCAGACGAAGGTGGTCTTACCAGTCAGGAACGAGAGTGCGACCGACCATTCAGGTTTCTTGTATTCAAAGGAAAGAGCGGTGGTGAGGTAGGCCGGGGCGAAGAAGTGCGACACGACGGTGCCTTCCTTGTCCTCGATGCCGGCATATTCGCGGCCGTCGCCGAACTGGGTCTTGAGGTTGGCCGTGAGGCTGGCGCCCCAACCCTTATAGGCGTTCCAGCTGAGGGCGCTGGTGAGGTCGATCTTATCATTGCTCTTGCGGCGGGTTTCGAAGAGTACGCCTTCGGGCTCGAGGTCCTGCCAGGCATAGCCGTAGGCGAGGTCGGCGATATTGTCCCACACATACTTGGGGTGGGTGTATTTGTAGTTGCCGAAGAAGGTGGAGGTGACATCAAAGGTGGAGTTGCCGCTCTTCGACCAGTTGTTGAACAACTGCTCGCTCACCTTGAGGGCGGGGGTTGTGATGGTGCTCCAGTCGCCACCGGAGAGGGAGAATTTGGGTTTGGCATCGTCCTGGGCCAGGGCAACCGAGGCAGTGGCCAGCAGGGCGGCGAAAAGAATAAATGTACGCTTCATAGTGCTGAATTATTATTGGTTACTTGATTGATTTCCTCGATGGTGAAGCCACGCGAGGTCAGAAAGGCCTGGAGGCGGTGGCGGGTGTCGGGGGTCATCTCGCCGCCGAGTGACCGAAGCTTCTTGGCGGCTTCGTCGGCCAGGATGGCGTTGTAGGTCTCGTTGCCGACTATGCGCATCGCTTCGGCGATGGCCTCTTTGGAGAGGTGCTTCAACCGCAGCTGGTAGAGCACTTTCTGCCGCCCCCAGTGCTGTTGCAGAATCTTGCTTTCGGCATAGGCACGGGCATAACGGACATCGTTGAGATAATCGTCGGAACGGAGACTGGCGATAATGGGATCGACATCGGTAGATGCTGCACCCCAAGCGATCAGCTTCTGGCGGACACCTGACTCGCACTGCTCGGACATGGCGCAGTAGCGTCGGGCCCGGTCGAGAAGTTCCGGGGCGGAGAGGCTCTTCTTGAGGCTGTCTTTCATCGTCTCCTACATTCGTAATTGAAATGCAAAAGTACAAACTTTTTTTCGATTGCATAAAAAAAATAATAAATTTTGCCATATCGGATTTTTTTCGTACTTTTGCAATTGGACTTATTATACATACAAAAGAATGTCGAAAGGAAGAATACTCTTTGTCAATCAAGAGATTATGCCATTCTCAAATGAGAGTGACACCGCAATGATGGGACGCTATCTACCGGCAAAAATACAGGAAATGGGGCGCGAGATCAGGGTTTTCATGCCAAAATTCAACACCATCAGCGAACGGAAGCACCAGCTGCACGAGGTGATTCGCCTGAGTGGGATGAACCTGATAGTGAACAATTGCGATCATCAGCTCATCATCAAGGTGGGTTCCATCCCGACGGCCCGCATGCAGGTCTATTTCATTGACAACGACGAGTATTTCACCGGCCGTGCCAATGCCACCCTTGAGGACGGCACCTTGCCGGGCGACAGCGACGAGCAACTGCTCTTCTTCAGTCGCGGCACCCTCGAGGCAGTGCGCAAACTGGCCTGGCAGCCGCACCTGATCAACTTCTGCGGATGGTTTGCCTCGATGATACCGTTCTACCTGCGCCGGATCAACAAGGAGAACTCGTTCTTCAACGGCACCAAGATGGTCATCACATTGATGGACGACCACTTCAGCGGCCATATCGGCGGCGACCTGGAGCGCAAGATGAAGGCCGACGGCGCCACCGCCAAGGACCTGCGTCTCTACGGCGACACCACCTACCTGGGATTGATGAAGGCTGCTATCACCTATTCACAAGGCGTCATCATCGGGTCGGCCAACGCCAACCCGGAACTAGTGGCCTTCGCCAAAGAAAACAAACGCAACGTGCTGGACTATGTCGAGGACCGCGACGAGTTCTTCACATGCATCAACAAATTCTACGACAGCATCATCGGAAAGATCGACAACTGATACAGATACCATGAAAAGACTTATCTCCCTGCTTCCTGTCCTGACACTGCTTGGCATCCTATGGACACTCCCTACAGCCTGCACCGACGAACAAACCCAACTGGGCAACAATATCTCCGGCAGCGACGCACTGTATGAAGGAAGGACCCACACGCTATATGCCGACCGTGCCTTGAGCGTGCGCGACGACTCGCTGATGACCACCGGGTACAACGCCTACAACACCCACGGCATCATAGGCAACTACCACGATGCCATCTTCGGCAAAGTGTCTTCAACCCTCTACACCCAGATTGCCCTCCCGACCAACTACTCCAGCATCAATTTCGGCGAGATGACCATCGACTCTGTGGTGCTGACCCTCGTCAAGGAGCATCTCTACCCTGACAAAGAGGCCACCTACAACTTTCACTTCGAGGTGATGCAACTGGCCGAAGCCTTGCAGAGCGACACCTTCTATTACAGCAACCACTCGCTGGCGGTGAACCCTGCCGGATGCTTCTATGACGGCGACGTCAGCGTCAGTGCATCCGACACCGTCATCCGGATTCCTCTCGGGAACGGCATCGCCGACGTGCTGAGGCAGACCGCCACCTCGGAAGAGTTCATACAGACGACCAAAGGGTTGCGTGTGCGCCTGACCGATGCAGGAAGCGAAGGAATGATGACCATCAACTTTGCCGCCACCAAGACATGCCTGTCGGTCTATTACCGCTATCGCGCCGAGGACACCGTCAGCAGCAGGTATGTGTTCCTGCTGGGTACCGGCACGACACGGTTCACCCAATTTATACATGACTACAGCGGTAGCACCACCGGGGGCGCCGACAGCATCCCCGGCAACACGACGCTCTACATCGAGCCGCTGGCCGGATATAGCATCCTGCTCTCGTTCGACAGCGCCATCCGTGCTTTCGCCGCCGAGCATCCGATGGCCACCATCCATCATGCCGAATTGCTGCTGCCCGTCGCCGACGAGGCCGACAACATGAAACCGGATCAAATGTTGGCCCGCCACGCCACAGGAAACCAGAACTACGTGGCCGACCTGCTGGATCTCTATACCCTGACTGGATTCGACGGCAAATACGACGACAGCCGCCACTGCTACCGCCTGCGACTGACACAGCATGTGCAGAGCCTGCTCCGCAACGGGTCGGACGAGGGCACCTTGATACTTCTCGACTCGCGCCAGAGCAGCGCCGCCCGTACCGTCCTCAAGGGCATCACGGGTACCGACCGTGTAAGAATTGAAATCGTTTATACCGAATAGTCCACATTCCCAAAACGCATGAACAAGATACTCCTTGCCGCAGCGACAATGCTGCTTATTGTGGCTCCCGTCACAGCCCAGACTCCCTACCAGAAGACCTATACCGACAGCAAGCAGCTTTCGGTGGAGGGTACCCTCAACGATGCCGGAAAACGCACCGGCCAATGGACTTGGTGGTACCCGACAGGCCAAATGTCGCAGCAAGGCAGCTACCTGAACGGCAAGAAAACCGGAACCTGGACCCTCTATTATGAGGATGGCAGCCGCATGGCGGAGGAGTGCCACGGCACCGGGGTAAGCCGTTCGTGGTACCGCAACGGCGACCTCAAGAGTGAGGTGAATGTGGAAAACGGCAAGAAAAACGGACTCTACCGAGCATGGCACGACAACGGCCAGGTGGAAGAGGAGATCACCTACGTGAACGGCAGCCGTGAAGGTGAGACCTCTCAGTGGCACCGCAACGGACAGCTCAAATTCCGCGGATTGTACCGCAACAACGAACTGCAGGGCAAAGGCACCTGGTGGCTCTCCAACGGACGGCTCGACATGGAGGGCAACCTTGTGGATGGTGAGCAAGACGGCGTGTGGAAGTTCTACTGGCGTACCAACGGAAAACTCGGCATACAGGGTTCCTATTCCCACGGAAAAGAAATCGGGCACTGGGTGTATTACTACGAGACCGGAGAGCAATGGCGCGCCGGCGACTACCGCAACGGCAGACGAGAAGGATTGTGGACCACATGGTACGAGAGCGGCCGCAAGCTGCACGAAGGAAACTATGCCAACGACCTGGAGACAGGTGAATGGATTGCATGGTACGAAAACGGTAAGATTGACTATAAAGGTAGTTTCAACAACGGTCTGAAAGACGGCGAATGGAAAGGCTTGTACGACGACGGTTCGGTGCGCTACATCATCAATTACGACGACGATGTAAAAGAGGGTGAGGAGATACGATACTACCCTAACGGCCAGATGGAATTGAAGCAACACTTCACCGACGGTGTGCTGGACGGAAAATATGAGCGCTACAACGAGGCCGGCGGCCTGGTGGAGAAAGGTCAGTTTGTGCATGGCGAGAAAGACGGCAAATGGGTTTGGTATGACAACGGCAAAGAGGCCTACCGTGCCAAATTCAAGGCTGGTCGCGAAGTCAAATAAAGCCATGCGTCTCGTTTTAGCCTCGAAATCACCCCGGCGGCGACAACTCCTGTCCGAGATGGGGTTTCCTGTTGAAGTGGTGTCGCTTGATGTCGATGAACATCTGGACACACCTATCAATCCTCGCCATGCAGCCGAGATCCTGGCCTGCCGCAAAGCAGAGGCATTCCCGGAGCAACAACTGGAGCAGGACGATGTGCTTGTGACCGCCGACACAGTAGTGATTGCCGACAACGACATCCTAGGAAAACCCGCCAATCATGAGGAGGCTTCCGCCATGCTACACCGCCTTTCCGGCAGGGAACATCACGTATGCACCGGCGTATGCCTTCGTTCAAGAGAGAAACAGTTCTCGTTCACCGAAGAGACCTCGGTTCATTTCCTGCCACTCAGCGACCAAGTGATCGAATACTATATCGACCACTATCGTCCCTACGACAAGGCCGGAGCCTACGGCATACAAGAATGGATCGGCATGGTGGGAATCAGCCACATTGAAGGCTGCTTTTACAATGTCATGGGGTTGCCGGTGGCTCGTCTCTACCGAGAATTGACAAACAGGTTCTTGTCCAAATAGACAACACCCTTGTCAAGCAGGGCTTTCACCACTCCCGAAGCATCGGGATAGCCCATATTCTCCAAATTACCGCACAATTCCTTGACGCTTAAAGCGCCCTGATCCAACATCTCGGCGACCTTCTCTTCGACCGGTGGTAGATTTGAGGTCTTCTTTTTCCGGCATACATCACAAATACCGCAATTCGACGAATCATCCTCACCGAAATAGGCAAGCAGCTGACGACTGCGACACTGCCTGTCATCATGCACATATTGCAGAATCGCCTCCTTACGCTGATGGGCTGACGAACGCAATTGCGAATAACACTCATCATTCAGGAAAAGGTCTTTCTCGTTGATACGGGCCGAAGGAAAGAGAATTTGCGGTTTAGTGGGCCGTGGATGGTACTCCACCACGTGCATGTCGTTCATCTGCACCAGTAATGACACTACCTCACAAGGCTCCATGAGGCATTGCCTTGCCACCCTTCCTTCGTCGATAGACGTAGCTCCCGTGAACAAGCCTGGATAAAGCCGGATGATGGACAGCAGAAGGTTTCCCATAACCAAATGGTCCACTTGGAAACGGTAGAGTTCGTCACGTTTCAGAGGAATAAACAACTGCGAGAATGCCTCCTCCCTGTCCGGCAGGGAAATCAGGCCTTCCTTCTCAAGGAATCGGCAGGCACTATAGAACCGACGCACATCAAGATTGTATGCATTGCAAATCTCGACGAGGTCAAAATCATAGCACGAGTCGGCGCCACTTCCCATCGGAATCTTGTAGAAGTTACACAATGCTTTGTAGATATTGCGGATATAACCGACCTGAGGAAAATCAATATCCAAATCTCTTTCCAACCGGGCATCATCGGCCCGACTGCAAAGCAACACGGCACGGGCTGGACGGCCATCGCGACCAGCACGGCCGGCTTCTTGGTAATAAGCTTCCAGAGAGTCCGGAATGTCCAGATGAACCACCAGCCGCACATCCGGCTTGTCTATTCCCATCCCAAAAGCGTTGGTAGCCACCATAACACGGCATTTTCCTTCCATCCACAACGATTGCCTCCGGTCGCGTTCATTCATGTCAAGGCCGGCATGGTAACAGGCTGCCGTCACATTGTTTGCATTTAGCAAATCGGCAACAGACTGCGTCAGACGACGGTTGCGTGCATACACAATAGCAGCCCCCTCTTCCCTCTGCAGCAAGTCCAAAAGCCGCGTGGTCATGTCATCTCCTCTCCATACCTGATAAGACAGGTTGGAACGGTAGAAACTGCCTTTGAAACGACGGCAGTAATGCATCTGAAGCCTTTGACAGATATCATCCACCACCGCCGGGGTGGCCGTGGCCGTGAGGGCAATCAGTGGTGTATGCGGATGGTAAGCGCGAATCTCGGCAATCTGAAGATAGGGAGGTCTGAAGTCGTAACCCCACTGCGAGATACAGTGTGCCTCATCAACGGCTATCAAACCCACCTTCATCTGTCGCAGGTGCTCTATAAAACGACGGTTCCGCAACCGTTCCGGAGACACATACAGGAACTTCAGTTCTCCAGCGATGGCATTGTACAACACCTTCGTGCTTTCCTCTCCTCTCATGCCTGAGACTAAACAAGCAGCCTTCAAACCTTTGTCGCCCAAATGTTGCACTTGATCCTTCATCAGGGCAATCAAAGGCGATACCACTAGACACAACCCCTCGCGCATCAATGCAGGCAACTGGTAGCACAACGACTTGCCTCCCCCTGTGGGCAGCAGTACCAAAACATCAAGCCCCTGTACCACCGAGTCTATGACCTCCTCCTGAAGCGGACGGAATGTGTCGTAGCCCCAATAGCGGTGCAGGAGCTGGAATTTGTCTGGCATGCAACAGTATTATCTGATAAGCGTCACAGTGCCGTGCATCTCAGACAGCGTGTTCATGCCGGGTTTGCGGTAGCGGCAAATATAGACGTAGGCGCCCGACGGCATCGGAGTGTTGTTGCAGGTACCATCCCACTCAAAGGTGGGATCGGTGGATTCGAAGACCTGCTCTCCGCGACGGTTATAGATATAGATATGGAAATACTCGTAGTTGTTGATGGTGTAGAGGCGGAAACGGGCATTATCGTCATTCGAGCCCGGAGTGAAGATATTGGGCACCCAAGCTGTATAAAGGTTGACCAGGATTCCAAAAGGATATTCCACCGAGCAACCCAGTTCGTTGCGCGGTATCATCACCACATGCACCGAATCAGCACCCGTGGCTTCTTCAAAGGTGTGAATCACCTCCGTACCCTCGGCCGTGGTTCCGTCGGCAAAACGCCAAGATGCACCTACACTGTACTGCGACACATCGCGCATCTTCACCGTGGGGTCATCGGTATCCACAATGCCAGGCTCCAACGACACCTTCGGCACAGGCATCGGTATCACGGTCACCGTCTTGTAGAGCGGCGTGGCATCACATCCGTTGTCTCCATGTCCCACCATCTTGTAGGTGGTATTGACTTTGGGCAACACTTTGATACTGCTGCCATCCTGCTGTCCATCCAACGAAGGATCCTCGGGTACGGACGACCATGTATAGGAACTGGCATCGCCACCGAAAAGGCGCACTGTATCACCGGGACAAATGCGTCCGTCCTGTGGATTCATGGTCAACGTAGGCCGTACCAGATAGGCATGTATGCTGTCCCAAGCCGAGCACCCACGCGGGCTGCTCACTTTGACATAATAGGTGGCCACATCGGCATAAGGAGCCACCTGCAAAGTATTTCCTGTAGCAATAGGGCTACTGCCGTTGAGCGATGTAAACCATTGATAGGTGCATCCATCCACACCCACAGCATTCACCGTGGCATTGGTAGTGCTACCTTGGCAGACGATAGTGTCGCCCTCCACCTCCAGTTCAGGGTGAACAAACACCCTCACGGTGTTGGAGTCTGTATCAGAACACCACACCGTATCGGTTCCAGGTGCCGATCCCAAGGGATGATCAATATAATACTTACCGTTATATACTTTCAACACAATCGGTTCCACCGAGTGAGTGAACGACCGTACGATGGTCTTCTCTTCATCACCGGCACCCCTCACGGTATCGCTCAGCGTCATGTCGTCCTCCGGCGCATCCTCGGGACGGAAAGCCCACAATCGTTTGGTCACTCCTGTGCTCACATCTTTCAGCGTAGTCTCGTCGTCGTCGCACAACACAGTGTCCGACACCGTCATCCGTGCCGTGGGGTTGGCAATGGCCCGTATCTTGTATTTCTTCTCCGAATAGCAGGCATTGTGGGGCAACGCGTCGTCGCCCGTCAGCAATTCATCATTGATGTTGGTTCGCACGAGAACGCCATGATAGTTTTCATCGTTGTAATGGATAGTGACATTCTCGCCGGTATCCATCGAGGAGGGGGTTCCTAGACAATTCTGATTGTCATAAAACATCCAAATGGTGCTGTCATATCTCACCAAAGACTGGTTGCCAGGCACCCTGCTCAAGTTCTTCAATTGGATATCACCACCGCAAATAGACAAGGTGTCGATATCCATCGAAGGCTTGGTATTGGTCACATTGACATAAATATACGACTTGAACCGCTTATCGGGGTCAAGTGCCGAAGTCACCTCACACCGGAAAGTCTGGCGCTCACCCACCGAGTCGATAGCCACAGGAGTGGCACTCGGATTCTCGGGATGTGGACGGTAGCGCACTTCAAAGTCGCTTGTTTTCACCTTATAAAGATAGGCCGTATCCTGTTCGGTCATGCCATGGTTGATGGTATCCGACACCAGACGGAAGGAAAAATATTGATTGTCACCACCAGCATAAAGCGACTGGGTAGGGTCAGCCACACCGTAATTGGATGCATACCATACATACTTCTGCAGACCTCGGGGAGCGGCAAGGGTGGTCACCTCTGTCGCTTCGCCCGGAGGGCAGCCACTGGCCAAAATCTCCATCGGACGGCACTCACCGGCGATGTACGCATATGCATAGTGAGCCGTCATGCAACAGTCACTCATCAAGACTTCAATGCGAATATTCTCATACATCAGGCTGGCCAGGTTCAAAGCCACCTTACGCCAATCCTTGTAGGCAACCCCGCTTGTCCAAGTACCAATCAACCCCCATCCTTCGTTTCCCAGTTGCACTGTACCCCAACCTCCATAGCTGGGGGTGCTGTTCAATCCCTGACCCTGGGCAGGCGTCGAGGGTACCATATAACACAATGTATCGCACTGCCTACCGGAAGGAGCAGGAGTATTGGTCGGACTCACTTGCACCCATCCAGTCGGGGTTTCCCTCATCACACGGATGATAAAGGCCGGGTCGCAGGCAATGCCATGTCCGGGTGCTTGAATGACGCAAGCGTAATATATGTACAACATGGCGTTCTGCGAGTTGACCTCCATGTTGTAATAGAGAGCCGTGGCATTGGTACCGCCACATGCGTCGCCGATACGGATACTGCGCGACAGGTTGGTGTTGATACCGATGGTATCGTGGGTGTTGAAATGCGTGGGTACATAGCGGACAACATTGCCCGTGTTGGCGTCATACCTGCCGCCCCCGGTGATTGAATCATAGAGGGCAAAGGCGTTGTTTTGACCGAAGCCATTCGGGAAGCTGGCACCGCAACTGCTTCCCGACAACGTGGCAGTTGCCAAACCTGCAGCCTGAATGGTGTTACCCCAGTTCGTCATGCCAGTGACGCCGTGAATAGGATCGGGAGCTTGACCGTTACCACTCACCTTCTTTCCCAAAACGCCAGACCAATAGTACCTGTTCGGAACACCCTGCTGAAAAGCCATCGGGTTGTTCCAACCCGGGCAAGCTTGGGCCTGATTGTAGGGTTGTGCACTCGCAGGCATCCATTGAGCTGCCAGCATCACCGTCAGCAATGCCGACAAAGCATAAAAGTGACGTCCTTTTATCATCATTTTATTCATTATTATCCTCATTTTAATCCAATTACACACACACCTATCCTATTTTACAATCAACAAAAGTAGCAACTTTTTCTGACAATTGCAACTTTTTTTTCACTTATATAGATACCTTGCACCCCTTATTTGTTGTCAATAGAACAAAAAAAAAGTTCCCGCTCATCCGGGAACTTTTTTTTAGAACCATGTTTATTATGGCTCCGGCTTACTTCTCCTCTTTCAGTTTCTGGAAGATGTCGAGGTCGCCGAGAGTGGTCTTCTCGAGGTTCTCATTGATTTGCTTCACAGTCTTCTTCGTGGCGCGCTCCTTGCGGTCGTCACCCTCGCGGACGGCGTCGCTGCCCTCCTGGAAAGTACGAGTGTGGCTCACGATGATTTTCTTCGAATCCTTGTTGAACTCGATGACCTTGAAGTCCAGAGTCTCACCCTGACGGGCTTTGCTCTTGTCGGCTTTGTCAAGATGGCGCATCGGGGCGAAAGCCTCGACCTCGTAAGGCAGGATGACAGTGGCACCCTTGTCGTTGAGGTTGACAATCTTGCCCTGATGAACACTACCCACGGTGAACAGGCTCTCATAGACATCCCAAGGATTGTCCTCGAGCTGTTTGTGACCAAGGCTCAGGCGACGGTTCTCAGCATCGACCTCGAGCACCACCACATCGATCTTCTCTCCAATTTTGGTAAACTCGGCGGGGTGTTTGATTTTCTTGCTCCAGCTGAGGTCGCTGATGTGGATGAGGCCATCGACACCCTCCTCCAGCTCCACAAAGATGCCGAAGTTGGTAAAGTTGCGCACCGTGGCAGTGTGCTTGCTGCCCACGGGGTAGCGGTCGGCGATGGTCAGCCAGGGATCGGGCATGAGCTGGCGCAGGCCGAGGCTCATCTTGCGGTTCTCGCGGTCGAGTGTCAGGATAACGGCCTCCACCTCGTCGCCCACCTTCAGGAAATCTTGGGCGCTGCGCAAGTGCTGGCTCCAGCTCATCTCACTCACGTGAATCAAGCCTTCCACGCCGGGCATCACCTCGACAAAGGCGCCATAGTCGGCAATGACCACCACCTTACCCTTGATGTGGTCACCTTCCTTCAAGTTGGCATCGAGTGCATCCCAAGGATGAGGAGTGAGCTGCTTCAGACCGAGGGCGATACGGCGTTTGGTCTCGTCGAAGTCGAGGATAACGACATTAATCTTCTGATCCAGCTGGACCACCTCGCTCGGATGGCTGATACGGCCCCAGCTCAGGTCGGTAATGTGGATGAGACCATCCACGCCGCCGAGATCCACAAAGACACCGTAGCTGGTGATGTTCTTCACCACACCTTCGAGCACCTGACCCTTCTCCAGATGGCTGATGATCTCGGCCTTCTGAGCCTCGATCTCATCCTCGATGAGGGCCTTGTGGCTGACGACCACGTTCTTGTACTCATGGTTGATTTTCACGACCTTGAACTCCATCGTCTTATCGACATACACATCGTAGTCGCGGATGGGTTTCACGTCGATCTGGCTACCGGGCAGGAAAGCCTCGATGTTCTCGAACACCGTGACAATCAGACCGCCCTTGGTACGGCTCTTCACATAGCCGGTGATAATCTCCTGGTTGTCGTAAGCCTCGTTGACACGCTCCCACGATTTGAGGATGCGGGCCTTGCGATGGCTCAGCATCAGCTGGCCGTTGGCGTCCTCCTGGCTCTCGACATAGACCTCGATCTCGTCGCCAGCCTTCAGCTCAGGATTGTAGCGCACCTCGCTGATGGGGATGACACCGTCGCTCTTGGCGCCCACGTTCACCACCACTTCGCGGTCGTTGATCGACACCACGGTGCCCTTGATCACTTCCTGCTCGGTGAACGAGTTGAAACTCTTCTCATAAGCATCGTTCTTCTCGCCAGCTTCTTGTTGTTTGATTTTGCCAGCCTTCTCATCGACAGCGTTCCAGTCGAAATCGGCCAGCGGTTGCACGTTCTTGTAGTCCATTCTAATGGATTCTTTGTTTTTTTGTGTGCCCCTGCCAGGCACGGTTTGACATATAAAACACTTGTGCAGCAACCCGTTGGCAGGATACGGACCACACAATCGGAACTGCAAAGATACAACTTTTTCCCGACCCGGCAAGAAAAATGTTTCAGGAATCCCTTTCACTCTTCCTTCACTTCCGTTTCACCTTCCTCTGACTTAGTAGTGACCTTATTCTTTTTTTATAGTCATTACTTGGTCAATACTAGGTCAATACTAGGTCAATACCAGGTCATAAGGGATTCAAGGCTTAGTATCAGACAATTGCAAATCTCCAAAAAGCCTATCCCGCTGACCGTCAATCCTTTCTTCTTCAGGACACATGTCAGCGGGATATGCTATCAAACTAACAACCAGCCTATTCCACTGGAATGTCGCGGTTGACGTTTTTCGACCCCACGAGGGCGTAGAAGAGGATGTAGGCAAAGCCTGCCACGACAATCCAGTAGGAGGGTTGGTAGCCGCCGACGCCAAAGATGTCAACCACGGCGTTCATGAACAACGGCAAAATGCCACCGCCGCACACCAAAGCCATGAAAAGCCCCGAGGCACGCTCGGTATAGCGGCCAAGACCTTCGACAGCCAGATTAAAGATACCGCCCCACATCACCGAAGTGCAGAGACCTACGCAAACCAGAAGAGCCGCGCTGAGGGGAATGTAGTTGAACCCAAAACCTTTGGCACCGTTAAATCCAGGGAAAGAAATGCTGACAGAGACGGGAAGAATGATAGCCAGCAGCACTAGCACCACAGCCGCCGTGGCGACCACCGAAAGCATCTTGCGAGGCGATATTTTGGCACCCACCACGCCACCGATAAGACGTCCTACAAGCATCAGTAACCAGTAGAATCCAGTAACCGAGGCCGCCACGTCATCGGGGTCGATACCATCGGCGAGGACATGTGCATCGGGATTCTGGAGCCATTTGTTCAGTATATTGGGCGTACCCACCTCGACACCGACATAGATAAAGATGGCGATGGCGCCGAGCACGAAGTGGCGGTATTTCAGCAAGCCACTCAACGGAAGATCGCGACTAGCCGACTGGGCCAACCCTTCGTTTTCGGGTATCTTTGTCAGCAGAATGACAACGAATGCGAAAGCGAAGATTGCCAAAGCTGTGTACATCAAGGGGAAGGTGTCGCTGATACGCGCCTCGACAATGCTGGGAATAAGCAGGCCCGTGAAGACGATGACGGCAGTGCCACAAAGGGAGTTGAAAGTGCCGCCGAACTGAATCAGCTGGTTTCCCTTGTTGCCGCCACCGCCAAGACGGTTCAGCATGGGGTTGACCACGGTGTTGAGCAGACACATGGAAAAACCCGCAATAAGGGCGCCGACAAGGTATATGCCGAAACTGCCCAACAGACCCGACATGAGCTGCACACCCACGCCGATAAAACCCACTGCCACGGCGATGAGGGCCGTGGTCTTGTAACCGCGCCGTTGCAACAAGTTGCCGGCAGGGATGCCCATGATGGCATAAGCGATAAAGTTGGCAAAGACACCAAGGGTGCCTTGCCAATTGGGGATGGTAAACTGGTTTTTCAGGATGTCACCCATAGGCGATGCCAAGTTTGTCACGAACGATATCATGCCGAAGAGCAGGATCATGACGATGATAGGGAGAGCCTTTTTCATAGGTTGAGGAATTGATAAGTTTAAGTGGGATTATTGGACGATGATTTTCTTGGAACTTTCGCCAGCACGAACAACATAAACGCCGGCAGCGGGCATGACGGCCTGAAGACCGTGGGCCATCGAAGCACAGACACGACGGCCCTGAAGGTCAAAGACGGTGACGGGCTGGTCAGCTACGACGGTGAGAGTATGCCCATCGACAGCGACATAGAAGTCGTCCTCAACAGGAGCGGCGATGCCGGCCGAGGGGTCATAGGCAATGCCGCGAATGGACCATGTGACATAGGCTAAATTGACGGTATCCAATTCTTCCCAGACTCCATCGTGCATAATCCACGTACCGTCGGGATTGCCTGTATTGGGGGTAATGCCGGCCGGATACTTGACACTGTCGGTGGCGAAGGTAATCCAAAGGGGTTGACTGGCATCGAGTGTGACAGGATGGTCGAGCTCGATAGTGCGCCATCCATATGAACGCAAGTTGAGGGTTGCATCGTAGAGGGGTGTTCCTTCAGGACGCTCGCCCTGATAGACACGCAGGCGATAGTCGCCAGTGGTGTAGATAAAGTTCTGCACCTTGCGCAGCTCCTTGCCGGCCGGCACGCGGTCGGCGGGAATGCGAATGCCCCACTCGGTGTGGGCAAGGCTGTAGAGGGTGTCGAAATTGGGGACAAAATCCATGCAGTAGCCGAGGGTGTCGGCACTGAGCGGCACAAAGACAGCGGTGTCACGGTAGTCGAGCGTCGGGAAATAGAAGATGGGGTTGGCATGGTTGCCGCTGGTCCAGTGATCAAAACGGTAGCCGTCGGCGGCGGTGGCGTAGAGGAGCACACGCGGGCTATCGACGCTGTAGGTACCACTGCCCTTCACTGTACCATGAGCGGGGTCGTCGGGCACCACCTCGACGGTGGCGGTAGTCTCGTTACGCACGATAGGATAAACCCCGATAAGGGCATTGTTCATCTCGTCAAAAGAACTGGTGCTGCCATTCATGCCAAAGGCCAGATGTCCGAACAGAAAATAGCCGTTGCTTTGTCCGCCCCAGCCCCAGTTGATATGGTAGCGGGTACCACGGACACCGTCGAGGACAAAGGCATGGCCGCCACTGGAGCTGCTGCCAGTATATACCACGGGACGCCCTGCGCGTATCTCTCCGCCGATGAGTGATTTCCATTCGTCGAGGGTATAACCTTCCTTGAAAGCGGCATACATGGCAGGATTGTATCCGAAATGGTTCTCCAGAGCCAGTTCTGCAGAGAAACGCTTAAGCAGACCGCCTGACTGCTCGTAGGCGCCGCTGCCATCGACTCCGTAATTCATATCCATCGATGCGCCCACTTCGAAGCAGAGCTTGGCCACGGCATCGATCTGCTCGGCCGAACTGCTGGCCTTGAGCTCGTCGGGCATCAACGTAAAGTTGTAGGTCGAGGTGTCATAATTAACTCCGATAACACCGGAGCCTTTCCTCCACTGGTAGGAGTGACTGCCGCGGGGCTGAACAGGGTGCTGCCAATAACGCATCACCTGCGACACAGCGGTGGCGACACATCCCACCAAGGTATGGGCTTGCCGAACGCTGTCGTAGGGGCAGCGGTTGTTATAACGCGGACTTTGGTTCCATTTGCTTGTCAATAGAGGATCCACATCACCCTCATTCCCATCCTTGGGCGAACAGGCGCCACTGAGTAAACCACGCCACTCTGAGGCCACTTCAGACGATGCAGTAAGACCCTGCGCACGTGCCTCGGAAATCTGACGACGGTAAGAATCCATCCAAGCCGACAGATTGCAGGGCATCTCCTCGACGCCGAAAGAATCCTCTTCTGAATATCCCAGCAAAGGGGTCACGCAGTCGTCGGCGGCCAACAACACAAATCCATGGCCATCGACGGCATTGAAGATATAGCACTCGGTGATGTCTTTGGGGGTGACGTTGACAACGGCACGGCCGAGGAAACGCTCGGCGGCCTGACGGGCAGTGGCAGGATCCACCGGCTTGGCCATCGCCACAGCAGCGGCCAGCATCAAGGCAACAAAGGCAAACTGTCTTTTCATAAACAATATTTTTTTAATAAACAACTACTCGACGGGCAGCTCTGCCGTCGATACGAACCATATAGACACCGGCAGCAGGCAGGTTCAACGATGCACCGTCGAAGGCGTCGGAACTGTGGAGACAACGGCCGCTCATATCAAAAAGCTGTACCGAACGGCCATCGGCACCGACAATGACGAGGCGACGACCCTCGACAGAGAGTACTACATCTTCAAGCTGTAATTCAACGATACCATTGGGGCTGGGTACGTCGCTGTCGGGAATGATGGCACGAATCATCCAGCTGCCGTAAAAGTCGTGTTCGGACAGCGGGCTCCACGTGCTGCCACCATTGGTGGAAAGCATGGCGCCGTTGTCGTTGCCGCACCATGTAGCCATGGCGGCAGGATGGCTGGCTGCAGGGACCTTGAAGGTCACCCACAGGGGCTTGCTACGGTCGATGGAAATTGTCGAATTGAAATTGAGAGTAATCCAGCTCTGGGTGTATTGGCTTCCGATGGCGACCGAGCCGGAGTAAATTTGTTCCTGCGGTGCATTGTCACCCCCCTGGTAGAGGGTGATGGTGTAGGTACCGGCAGCCACATGATAATAGACGATGCTGCTCAATTCGGGATGTCTGGTCAAATCGGCTGGGGTAAACTTGATGCCCCACACAAAATTGCTGCCTGCTCCGAGATTACTCTTGAACTTGCCATTGTCATAATGGAGGGTATCCACCCCGAGGTTGTCATAGACAGCCGTATAGGTCTTATTGGAAGCCACTGTGATTTCACGTGGGTTATCTGTGTTGTTGTCCTGCCATTTGACAAAACGATAACCGTTGTTGGCAAAGGCATAGAGAGTGTCGGTGCTACCGAAAACAAGGTTTGATCCACCACCGTTCACATGGCCATGGGTGGGATTATCGGGCGTGCCGGTGACGGTGTAGGTGACAGGTCCGATGCCGCCCGTTGCAGCACACGGCTCGGGGATGACAACCACCTGACCGGCCGATAAACCGGTATTCTCGGCATGACTGAAGAAACAGACACCGTTGGAATTATTGATAGTGAACGCACACTCGTTGTCGTAGGAACCGCTTACCCAACTGACTACAATCGTGTCGGGGCAGACAGAAACCACTTCAGTGGCCTGACTGCCACTGACCACTGTGGCGGTGCCATAGACGGTGCCGCGGAGTGAAGTAAAGACAAGTTGTCCTCCTTCCCATCCGTCACCATAACGATCGGTCATATTGATTGACAGTTGGCACATGGCGCTCGCATTGCATGCAAGCTGCGACACCTGCAGGCTGACACTTTCTGTACCTTGGCTGAAGGTCACCGTAGCCACACGGTCATGGGCGGAATTGTTGGGCGTGGCCGAGATGCTGACGGTGGACAAAGCACCGTTACCACTGCCAGTGGCGGGAGACACCGTCACCCAAGATTCATTGCACGAAGCTGTCCACGAATCAGCGTTGGTGGCATTGCTGCTCACAGTCACCGTGGCGGCAGTGCCTGTCTGCGGCAGCAGAACACTGCTCGACGAAAGACGCAACATGCCGGAAGGCTGCACACCGATGACAGCCTGGTTGCCTATATTAAAGGTATTGCTGCCATTGGTACCCGTACCGCCACCAGCCGGATTGAGGGCTCCCATAGTGAAATAGCCGTCATAGTAGCCACCCCATCCCCAGTTGATACAGAACTGGCTGCTGGCATTATAGCCATGGAACACGAAGGCATGTCCTGCGGTGTTGTCGAATCCTGCGTAAGGCACAGGACGGCCTGCGTCAATCTCGTCTTTCAGCAACTGCACCCATGCCGCGTCGGTATAGTTGCTTTTACTGACTCCCTGCAGAGTGGGACGATAGTCAAAATAATTCTTCAAAGCATTCTGCACGCAATAAGTATTGGCGCCGCCGATGAGCGGTGCCGCACTGCCGTCATATCCATATTCCATCTCGACAGAGACTCCCACATGGTAGCACAGGGTAGCCACTGCATTGACTTGCGCCGAACTACTGCCGCCGCTAAGGCTGTTGGGCATGTGGGCCCAGTCATAGTACGTCGAGCCAAAGTTGGCACTCTCGGTTCGAAAACTACCAGCATAGGAATGCGATCCTACTCCCACAGGAGGGTAGTTCCAGTATTTCATCACCTGGGCCATGGCGATGGCAGAGCATCCCGCAGGGGTATTGGGAGGACACAAATTGTTGTAATAAGGACTCTGATTCCACGTGGTGGTGAGCATCGGGGCCACAGCTTGACTGGGTTGTGGTTCCTCCCACGTGCCACTGAGAAGCATCCTCCACTTCGACTGGATATACTCACTGGACTGGGCACGCTGTTCCACCAAATAGTCTATTTCTTCTTCATACTGATTGAGCCAGAAACGCACATTGTCGCCCATCTCGCCGGCAGGATGACCCACCGAATAGCCGAGCACAGGATAGGCACAATCGTCAGCACTGACGATGACAAAACCTTTCCCTTGGTCTATATCAAAGATATAGAAGCGGTCGAAGCCGGTATTCTCCACCAGTCTGACATCTGCACTGACACGCTCACAACCTTTGGGGAGGTTATGCAACCAGAAGGTCTCGGCCACACGACGGGCCTGGTCAAGGGACACCGGTGCTGCCAATAAAGTGGCGGCACTGACAGCCAAAACAACAGCTAATAATGTTTTCTTCATGTTTCTCTATCAAACAAACAAGTGACCCCCGACTGAATGTCAGCCTCGGTCACTTGTCTCGTGGTTATTTTGTTTTCATCCTTTCAGAGCTTCGGAGCCGCTCACAATCTCAATAATCTCGTTGGTGATGGCAGCTTGGCGTGCCTTGTTGTAGTTCAGTCGCAGGTCTTTGAGCAGTTCGGTGGCATTGTCGGTAGCTTTCTGCATGGCTGTCATGCGGGCTCCGTGCTCGGCCGCCAACGAATCCAGCACCACCCTGTAGAAAGTGCTCCGCAGGGTAAGCGGAATCATCTCGCGCATGATCTCCTCTTTCGAAGGCTCGAAAATATAGTCGTTCTCCACTTTTCGTCCTTCATTCTCCGCTTTCGGCTTCCCACTTACCGGCAACCACTGCTCACAGGTAAGTACTTGTGACAGCGAATTTTTAAACTGGTTATAGACCACCTCCACACGGTCGATGCGCTGAGCGGAGAAGTCCTCCATCAAGCTGTCAGCTAACGTAGCCACCGCATCGAAATCGGGATTATCAAGCAATCCATCATGGCTGCCGACCTGCAAGTCTTTCTGTCGCACCAACATTTCAGAGGCCTTTTTCCCGATAGCCACCACCTTGATGGTCACCTCCGGCTGGCCTCGCCAATAATCAATGCGCTGCTGCGCCAGCTTCAATACATTACTATTGAAAGCGCCGCAGAGCCCTTTATTGGATGTAACGACCACCAGCACCACCGCATGCACTGGTCTTACACTATGGTAGGGGGTCTGAACTCCGTCGCCGGTATCAATGTCGGCGATAATCTCTTGCAGTTGGGCTGCATAGGGTCGCATACCGACAATGGCGTTCTGGGCACGCCGGAACTTGGCGGCAGACACCATCTTCATGGCCGAGGTAATCTGCTGTGTCGAGCTTACCGACGCTATTCGCGTGCGAACTTCTTTCAGGTTTGCCATTATTTATACCTTTCTGCTGTATCCAATGCCAGTGCCTTCATGGTAGCCAGGTCGCCATCAATCAGCTTGCCGGCGCGAAGGTTGGCCATGATGTCGGCGTGGTCTTGCTTCATCAGGAAGAGGAAGGCCTTCTCGAAATCGCGGACTTTCTCGACGGCCACCTTTTGCAACAGACCGTTGGTGCCACAGAAGATGATGGCCACCTGATCCTCAACAGGCATGGGGCTGTACTGCGGCTGCTTCAGGATTTCCACATTGCGCACACCCTTGTCGAGCACCGCCTTGGTGGCGGCATCAAGGTCGCTCCCGAACTTGGAGAAAGCTTCCAACTCACGATACTGAGCCTGATCCATCTTCAGCGTACCGGCAATCTTCTTCATACTCTTGATCTGGGCCTTGCCACCCACGCGGCTCACCGAGATACCCACATTGATGGCCGGGCGCACACCGCTGTTGAAGAGGTTGGTCTCGAGGAATATCTGTCCGTCGGTGATGGAAATGACATTGGTGGGGATATAGGCCGACACGTCGCCTGCCTGGGTCTCGATGATGGGCAAAGCCGTCAGGCTGCCGCCTCCTCTCACCTTGCCCTGAAGCGAAGCGGGCAGATCGTTCATCTGGGCGGCAATCTGGTCGTTCTGGATAATGCGGGCGGCACGCTCCAGCAGACGGCTGTGCAGATAGAACACATCGCCAGGATAAGCCTCGCGTCCCGGCGGGCGACGAAGCAACAACGAGACTTCACGGTAGGCTACGGCCTGTTTCGAGAGGTCGTCGTAAATCACCAAGGCGTTACGACCCGTATCGCGGAAGTATTCACCGATGGCGGCACCCGCGAAGGGTGCATAGAACTGCATGGCAGCAGGGTCACTGGCTGTGGCGGCCACCACGATGGTATAATCCATGGCCCCCTTCTCCTCGAGGGTCTTCACCAGGTTGGCCACCGTCGAGCCTTTCTGTCCGCAGGCCACATAGATGCAATATACCGGATCGCCGGCATCGTAGTTGTTCTTCTGATTGATGATGGTATCGATGGCGATGGCGGTCTTACCCGTCTGACGGTCGCCGATGATGAGCTCACGCTGGCCACGTCCGATGGGAATCATCGAGTCAATGGCCTTGATACCGGTCTGCAGGGGTTGATCCACCGGCTGGCGGAAGATGACACCCGGAGCCTTGCGTTCGATAGGCATCTCGCACAATTCCCCTTCGATGGGGCCTTTGCCGTCGATAGGCTGACCGATGGTGTTGATCACACGGCCCAGCATGCCCTCACCCACGCGGAGCGAGGCAATGCGGCCGGTGCGTTTCACCGTGTCGCCCTCGTTCACCGTACTCACCTCACCGAGCATCACCACACCCACGTTGTCCTCCTCCAGGTTCTGCACGATGCCCTGGTCGCCGGTATCAAACTCCACCAGCTCTCCACTCTGGGCATTGTTGAGGCCATAGACGCGGGCAATACCGTCGCCCACGGTGAGCACCGTGCCCACTTCCTCCAGCTCAACGTCCAGATTGACGTCGGCCAGTTGTTTCTTCAAGATTGCCGATACTTCGGCAGGCTTAATATCTGACATATTCTCTTACAGTTTACTTTCGTAATCGTTCTTCGCGAATTCAGCGCGCAGTTTGCGTATCTTGGTACGCAGACGGGCGTCGTACATATTGTGGTCGAACTCCAGCTTGAATCCGCCAAGCATGTGCTCGTCGGTATGGTCGTGGAGTTCCACCTGCTTGCCGGTATATTCGGCCACCAAGCGCTCCACCTCCTTGCGGGCCTCGTCGTCGATGGGCTGGTAGGTCACCAAGTCGCTGAGCACGATGCCCTTGTTCTCGCGGTATAGGTTCAGGTAGGCCTCGCTGATGCCACGCAGGTTCACCGACCGTTTCTTGCGCACCACGAACCGCAGGAATGCCATCGTCTCCTCGCACACCCGGCCGGCAAACAGGCCCTCGATGACGGCGGTCTTCTTGTCGAACCGTATCGTGGGATTGGCAAACACCACATTCAGCTCACGGTTCTCGGCGCACACGGCACCCACCGTCCGCATGTCCTCGGCCACACGTTCCATCACCCCTCGCTCCGTCGCCAGCATGAAGAGCGCCTTGGCATAGTTGTTATTGATGCGGTAGTCGTTCATCTTGTATTCAATAACCAGTTACCCTTAATTCAGCTTCATCAGTTCAAGCTCCTTCTGTATCAAGGCGTCGGCCTTGGGCTTGTCGCTCAGCTCGGCACGGATCAGCTTCTCCGCAATCTCGATGCTGAGGTTGGCGATCTGGTTCTTCAGCTCATGCATGGCCTTGAGCTTCTCGTACTCGATGTTCTCACGGGCGGCCTCCACGATGCGGTCGGCTTCGGCGGTCGCCTTGGCGCGGGCCTCCTCCACCACCTGGTCGCTGGCCTTGCGGGCGTTGCGCAGCATCTCGTCGCGCTCCTGCTTGGCCTGGCGCAGCAACTCCTCGTTGTGCGCCACCAAAGTCTTCATCTCCTCACGGGCCTTGGCGGCCTCGCCCAGCGACTTCTCGATGGCCTCCTCGCGGCTCTTCAGGCTCTTGAGAATCATCGGCCATCCGAACTTGATCAGGATGAATGCCAATATGCCGAACGACACGAGCATCCACACAAAGGTGCCCATGCCGGGATTTATCAATGGATTGTTCATCAGTGTTTAGTGTTCAGTGAAACCGTTTTCCTTTCAAAGGGGACGGCCAATCGCCGTCCCCATGAGTGGTTAGTGTGTGTTACTTGAGGACAACCAGCAAGCAGCACACGACGGCGAAGAAGGCAACACCTTCCACCAGGGCGGCCGCGATAATCATCGTCGAACGGATGTCGCCACCGGCCTCAGGCTGACGGGCCATACCCTCCATGGCACCCTGACCGATCTTGCCGATACCCAGACCGGCACCGATAGTGGCCAGACCCGCGCCAATGGCGGCTCCCAGATAACCCGTGGCAATGTTCGCCACAGCCTGCAATGCAATCAGTAATGTAGTCATAATGCTTTTAATTTATGTGTGTTAAATATTTTTCTTTCATTTCCTTTGCCTTCCGCTACCCACAGGCCACACGAATGCAAATCGGGTGCAAAGATAGACATTTTTTCCGAATTAAATGTTAAAACCCGTTTTTTTCTTCACCACAATACGGCAGGGTGCCCCGCCATCCGGCGGGGCACCCTGCTCCTTCCTGTGTTATGTATCAGTGTTACTTCACGATGAGCTTGCGCACCGCAGTACCCTGCTCGCCCACTATGCGGACGAAGTAGGCACCCTGGGCGTAGCCCGTGAGGTCGATAGTCATACTTTCACCCGTGGCCAGCCACTGGCCGCAGCTGCGGCCGTTGAGGTCAACCACATTCACCGTGGCACCCGTCTCGAGGCCGGCAAGGGTCACCTGAGTACTGGCAGGGTTCGGGTAGAGCACCACCTCGCTGCCATACACATCGTCGATACCGCCGAGCTCATAGAAGTAGGCCATCAGGTCAATGTCGCTGTTGACCACAATCTGACGCACCGAGTGGGTGTCGTTGTCGCTCCACTTGGCGAAGTAGTAGCCCTCGGCAGGTATGGCCTTGATGGTGGCCGTGGCACCCTGCTCATAGGTACCCGCACCTTCCACCGTACCGCCGTTGTTGTCGTTCTTCGTCAGGGTGACAGTATAGGTCACACCGCTGCTGGCCGACGTGGTGAACTGGAACTTGGCCGTCCAATCCGAGGAGACTCCTTCAGCGCAGATGGCGCGCACATACACATCATACTCCGTCTCGGGATCCAAGCCGGTGAGCGAAGCCGTCGTGGTGTTCTCCACCACCACCACATCGCCCGTGCTGGTGCTGATATCCACACCGTAGCGCACCTCATACTGGGATGCCGTACCGGCCCATGTGATGATAGCCGTGGTGGCTGTCACGTTCGGAGCCTGCACGTTCGTCGGAGCGTCGCAGCTGATCGGCGTCAGGGTAACCATGTTGCTCCAGTCGCTGTAGTTATCCGTTCCGCAGACGGCACGCACCTTGATCTCATAGTCGGTGCCTGAATAGAGGCCGGTGAGTGTCAGCGTGGTGGCATCGTTGACCAAGATATTGCTGTCGAGCGTGCTGTTGTGCAGGTTGACCTGGAAGGCAGTCTGGCCTTGTTCGCCAACCACCCAGCCAATCGAACCGCCGTCGAAGGTGATGTTGGTGATGGTCAGGCCGGTGGGAGCGTAGCACGGGTGAGTCGCCGTGGTGACCGTGACGGTCGTCCAGTCGCTGTAGCTGTTCTCACCGCAGACGGCGCGGACTCCGAGAACATAGTCGGTACCGGGCTGCAGGTTACTGAAGGTGTAGGTGTTGCCTGTGACACCGGTGCCGGCGGTGGATTCCACCCAAGTACCCTGCACCATTGCCACCTCATAGCTGGCTGCATTGGTGGGGGTCCAGGTCAGTGTGGCCGTCGTCTCCGTGGTGGTGTCATAGACAATCTCCGGAGCATTGCATACCGTGCTGACACCGCAGTCGATGAGTTTCATCACGACACGGTACTGATAGCGGGCCTTGGTGCCGGCAGAATTTGGAATGTTGTTGATGTCAGGATTATCACTGTCACTGTAGAAGGCGAAGGTCTTGTACTGCGAAGTGGATGTGGACTTGAAAGTGTAGCTGGAGGCATCATACTGGCCCGAGTTGTCATCGACAATGACCATCAGGTTGCCGCTTCCGCTATAGTGGAAGGCCGTATCGAGTACAAAGTAATTCCATCCTTGGCTGCAGTTCAGCGGACCATGATAGACTTTGAGAGCCGTGGCCGTGTTGAGCGGCTCGGCATCAGAAGCAGTGGTACCGGCAAACTCACTCTTGGTCGTGGGCTGTATCCAGATATCGACATTGGTCTTCTTGGTCATTGCCGTTGCATAGTTGTAGTAGTAGCCTATCGTGGTGATGTCAGAGATACCCGTCAACTCGGTGCTGTCAATGATAGTCTCGGTGAGGGTGTTTTTCCAAAGGTTGTTGACTGGCGAAGCGTAAGTTGTCGTCGTGCTGGTCTCGTCTCCAATAGTGGCCACACCCGCATTCTGGCAGAGAGCCGTGGTGAAGGTGGCATAATTGCTCCAGTAGCTGACCGTGGTGTCATCGCATATCCTCCTCACACGCACATTGTACGTGGTACTGGCACTCAGGCCGGTGATAACGGCGGAAAGGCTCGTCACCGTGTCGTAGTGGTCGGTACCTGTGGTGCCTGCCGGACGGTAGTCAACTACATAGGTACCCGCCGTGTCACCCAACCAGTGCACGGTGGCAAAGGTGGAGTTGATGGCATCGACCGTCACGCTGTCCGGGCGCTCGCAGGTCTGCATCGTGATAGTGATATCGTCGATGGCGGGGGCTATATTGAGATAGGCCGTGTCAGCCGACACTGCGTTGTTGAAGTGCAGGAAGGCCACACGATGCACACCGGAGATATTGTCAAAGAGCACTGTGTGCGTATCCCAGGTCGTGTCGCGACGGGCATGTACAACGCCGAAGTGACCCCACGGACCCTCCAAATAGGTATTGGAGGCTACGGGGATGTCGGTCGGGTCTTCCAACAGCACCGTGACACCGTCGTAGTTGCCGGTGTTATGGCCGCCGCCGTGGTAGCGGAAGCTCACCTCGAAGCTATGAGGCACCGGTCCGAAGTCGATGTCGCGGTAAGCTGCGCTGTTGGTCACCTGTGCACGCAACCACGAATTGGTGGATCCGTTGTCGGCGCTCAGGTACATGACGTTGGTGGTATCGCCCGCAGCCATCGTACCACGATACCACTTCGCGTTGTTGTTGCTGATGGTCTGCCAATTGGCCCATTCGGCGGCATCCTCGAAGTTGTAGGTGTAAGGCACCGTGGCGGGCACCATGGCAGTGTTGAAGCGGTAGGTTGTACGACTCCAGTCGCTCTGCTGGCCGCCGGCGCAGATGGGCGCCACACGGTACTTGTAAATCGTGTTCGCCGTCAGGCCCGTCAGCACGAAGGGATGGCTGTTGGCCGTCACCTCAGTCCAGTTGTTGCTGGTATCCTTGGCATAGCTCACCACCCACTGCGTCGAGCCGATGGTGTCAGCCCAATCCAGCACCACGCTGTTCTGCGTGGCATCTTCGGCCGTGAGGTCGAAAGCACGCGGGCAGGCCGACATCTGCTCGATGACAATGTCGTCAAGATAGATGTACTGGGCACTGGAGCCTGTATGCACTCCGCGGAAGGCCACACGGTTGCCAGCGCCGGTATAGTTGGCGAAATTCACAGTGTATTCGGTATGGGTGGTGGTCAAGGCGATGGTATCCACTCCCACAAAGCTGGTGTTGGGAGAAGCTTCGTTTTGCACCACACCCACGATGAGGTTTATCGCGTTGGTATTGCGTTTGGCCCAGAACACAACCTCCACAGTGTTCATCGGGTAGTTCACGGTGTCAATCTCCGGCGCGATAATCATCTCGTCAGAGGGGTAGGTCGTGGTGGTAGTGGCGAAGTAGAAATAGAAGTTTTTCGTACCGCTATGTGCGTTACCGGTATTAATATAAGGATAGTAGTTGTAACTGGTGGAAGGAGCATTGTTCCATTTCAGCCAGCAGGTAGGCATGGGCGAGGAGGTACCGGAAGCATATGTTTCGAGGTCCAGCACAAGAGGCAGGGCGTTCATGCCGCATTCCGTGGTAAACTGGGCGGCAAACGACCACGGACCCATGTCGGTGGCCGAGCATACGGCACGCACATACACGTCATAGTTGGTACCCTGGGTCAGGCCGGTCAGGTTCACGCTGTCCTCAACACTGGTCACCGTGACGCCGTTGCCCTGCACGAAGCCATGCGGGCCATACTCGATTTCGAAGTTCGCGGCTGCCGAGCTCCAATGCACCGTGGCGCCGGTCTGGCTGATGTTGTTGAACGTCACATTGGTGGGACGCGGGCAACTCGGGATGTAATCCACCAGGATGTCATCCACATAGCAGTAGGAGTAGGCATAGGTGACACCGCCGATAAGCGGCGTCACGGGGTCATAGATGGCGATATACTTGCCGGTACCGGTGTAGTTGGCAAAACTCACCTCCACACCATGCACCGACAAGGCGGCGGCACCATGCAGGTTGATGGTATCCACAGCTGTGAAGGTGGAGATGTCGTTGGGGTTGTCCATCACACCCACCAGCAGATAGGTGTAATAATAGTTGGAAGCGGTACTGTAGGTCTTCACATTGAAGCTCATCATCAGCTGCTTCACCGAATCGGCAGCCATCATCGGCAGGGCGGCATAGCTGTAGATGGCTGTCGTGCTGGTCGAAGAAGGATGATAGCCGTAGAAGTAGAGGCTACGGGCACCAGAGACAGCATTGGTGGCGTAGGGATAGGGGAAGGCGGTGGCACTGCTCGTTCCCTTGGTCCAGCAGGGACTGATGGGGTTGGTCGCGCCACTGGCATAGGACTCGAAATTCTCGCTGTAAGGCAGGCTCTGCGCCACACAGGCAGTACGGACACTACCCTCGATGGTCCACTCAGAATGCTCGGTGGCCGAGCAGAGGGCACGCACGTAATAATAATAGGTAGTGTTCTGCGTCAGGCCGTTGATGGTGATGGTGTCGTCGGCCACGGTGTAGGTGGTGAAACCGGTAGTCGAATCAGGGTTAATCGATGTCGTGCTGACAGCCACCTCATAGTTGGCGGCGTTGCCGTTCCACGTGAGGGTCATCGCTGTATCGATGACGTTCAGCACCTCCACATCGGTGGGACGTATGCAGGGAGGAATCTCGGTGCAGACGTTGAACACGATATTGGGGCGGTAGTTTGTGCGATAAACTGTGTTTTGGGCCGCGGTGGTCGTGCTACGGTAACCGTACAAACTGAGGTAATCGGGCGAGGTTGATGTATAATAGAAACTCACACCCGCCGTGGCGTTGGTGTCGTGGCAGAGGTTGACCAGCAGGTTGCTATTGCCGCTGTAGGTAAAGACGCTGTCGAACATTATCTCCACCCAGCTACTTGTCGGCACCACCAGATCGCCGCTATAGACGAGGGTCATCGTCGAACGATCGACGGTGTCGTTAGCCGCGGTAGAACCGATGGCATCGAGCGAGGTCTCCTTCAAGTAAACCTTGGCCTTGCGGATAGTGCCGCCTGTAGTGCCGCTGTGCAATTTGATGCCGTTGATACGGTTGTTCGTTTGCAGACCCATGTCGTTGAGTTCGGCAGCGGTATAGATGGTGCTGCTGAAACCGGTACGGTACGAACTGCTGCTGTGGAACGTATATGTGGAAGACGCAGAAGTTCCGTTACCAATGGTATCAATGATATTGATACTGTTCGGACCGCAGTCGAGGGTAGTGCGCACCGTCAACGGCTCGCTCAGCATGCTGGTGTCCTCATCGCCGCAGATGGCGCGGACCATGAAGGTATAGTTGGTCACAGGGGTCAGGCCGGTGGCCGAGTAGCTGTTGGTGCTGACAGGAATCCAGGGGCCGTTGTTGAGTTTCACCTCCCAGCCGCCTGCCTCGGTGCCGTGTGCTGTCCACGAGTAGTCAATCTGGTAGGCTCCCACCGAGTCGGCCGTCACGTTAGTCGGGGCCGGGCAGGTAATCTTCCATACATGGACATTATCAACCGTGGCAGGAGGCATGGTGCCCGACGTACCATCGTTACGCCACAGGAACACAAGTTTATAGAGTCCTGTCTGCCCTGCACCGACATGGCAGATGGTCTCGTTGTTCGTCCATGTTCCATTGAGGTTCAGTTTGACTGCATTGTTATAGTTACCCACATTGAGCCAACCGGTTGGCGTGGCGGTGACTGTGATGCCATTCAAGTTGGCCGGGGTGATGGTCACGTCGTTGGGAACAACGAATGCTCGCAAGTAATCATAAGTGCTCTCACCCTGAGCGCGCCAGTCGAAGCTGATTGCATAGTCGCCAGTGTCGGGCACCTCCAGCAGACGGAAAGCATAGACAATACTGGCAGTGGTAATATTGTAGTTGGGCGAAGTGCCATTGTCGCTGATGAAGAGGGCACGGCTGCCGCTCACAGTGGCATCCCCATGGCTGCCTATCATCCAACGGTTGGTCTGGTCGGCATTGAGAAACACCCATCCACTGTCCTGCTCGGCTTCGAAGCCTGTGTAGTAGGGCAGCGTGGCAGGGACGGAATTGGTCTGGAAACGGAAACTGGTCGGTTCCGACACATCGCCACCGCAGTTGGCGCTGACATAGACGTCATACTCCGTGTTGACATCAAGGTTGCTCAAGATGATGCTGGTATCGTTAGTCGTCTCCACCATGCCCTCGCCGAGGGTAAATCCGCGGGGACCGTACTCCACCGTCCAGCTGCTCGGGTTGGGCGTTCGCGGGTCGGGCGTCCACGAAAGGGTCGCCTCGTCGGTACTCACCGTGTCGAGCACCACGGCCGACGGCCAGTAGCAGGACGGGATCTGCCTCAGAACCACGTCGTCAACATAGACCGTATTGTAATTGTAAGTAGTCACGTTGGCGGGCACCTCGGCATAGAACACCACATATTTGCCCGTACCGGTATAGTCGGCAAAACTCACCTCGGCGCTGTGCACCGAAGAGGCTGCACCAGTCGAGAAATCAAGCGTGTCAACAGGAACAAAGGTAGGACCCACACCCGCCGTTTCTGCCACACCGACCACCAGCCGGCAAGTGTACGTATAGGTGGAGGTGTTGGTCACTGACGTACCGCGTTTGACACCGAAGTTCACCATCAAATCGCTCATCTCCATGTTCTCGTCGATGGGTGGCAGTGCCGCCCAGCAACCATAACTGACAGAACTGCTCTTACCTGAATAGAAATAAAGGCCGCGACTGCCATTGATGGCGGCCGAGCTGTAGGGATATGGGAAAGTTGTGGTGGTGCCGGAGCCCACGAGGTTCTTATCCCAGCAGCCGTTGATGGGGTAGGCGGCGCCTGTGCCGTAGGCCTCGAAGTCCTCGCTGTAGGGCAGGTCGTCCAGCGTCAACGGGTTGCAGGCCGTCGTGACGCTGAATGTGGCAAAGCCCAAGGTGGTGTCGCTGCCGCAGATTGTATAGACACGGCCCTCATAGATGAGGCCCGTCTGGAGGCTGTCAAGGGTGAAGCTGGTGCCGCTGACCTCCAGCGTGTCCCATCCCGTGGTGTTGTTCCTGTGCCACAGCACCATAAAGGTCGTGGCATCGGGGTGGACAATATCGAGGGTAGCCGAGGTGGCGGTCAGCAGGGTGCTATCGACTGTGACCTCCGTCGGGCGGATGCAGGTGGGCATGTAATCCACCGTGATATCGTCAATATAGGTGTAACCTGTCGAGGTACCTGTTTGTTCAGCGACAATGGCAATATACTGCCCATTGCCGGTGTAGCCGGCCAGTGGCACCTCCACGAACTCCCACACGCTGTTCGTGCTCACATGGCCGGTAGCCAGGGTGTCGAGGGTGCTGATATCGTTCGGGTCGGTCATCACACCCACCACCCAGTAGCCATAGTTGGTCGTGGTACTGCGATAGGCCCAGAAGGAGAGCTGCAGCTGGTCGATGTCCTCCTCGAAGAGCGGCAGGGTCAGCCAGCTTTGGATGGACGAAGTCCGATATAGCGAAAGACCCTTGGTGCCGCTGTGATGGTTAGTATTGGGAGAAGGATAGTTGGTCGTGGTACCCATCTGATGACGTCCCAGACAGGGATTGAAAGTCGAAGTGGTGGTAGTTCCCGAGGCATCCTCGAAACCATAGGTCCAAGGCAGCGAATCGGCAGCGATAGCCTCACAGGGGGTGGTGAAACTCAACGTGTTGACATAACTCGTGTCGTCGGCACCGCAATAGGCACGCACCCGTAACGTATAGTTGGTTTGAGGGGTCAAGTTGTCGAAATAGAGGGAGGTACTTGTGTAGTATTCCCAGTCACTCCCGTTGAGACTATAGTAATAACCCGACTCAGAGCCACTGGGAGAAAGAGCCACCGTGGCATCGGTGGGATTGAGGTCGGACAAAGCGACGGCAGGCGCCGGGCAGCTGATGACCGGCGCAGTGAAGGTATAGTAGCGGTTGGCATTGGGCCATGTGTTGGTAGCAATGGTCCCCGACTGACCCGCAGTGTAATGGGTGGCTACATGCGAAGCATTGATGAGCCAGATGTCGGTGGCATCGACACACATACCGCACTGACGCGTGACAGCAGGCAGGATGGGCGGCTGCGTGGCGGCATAGACAATCGTGATATTGCCATTGGGATAGAGATGCACCTGCCATTTGAGCAGCGAGTTGCGGGAAGTAGTGTTATAGGTCGATGTAGCAAACTCAATCACAAGCAACGAGTCGCCGGCAAGGTCAACCGTGTTGTACTTGCGCACATAACCCGAATCCGACAAGAATCCATCACAACCCATCACATTGATTTTCGGATTGTTGGTAATCGCATAGGTCGAACTGAACGGAGTGGAGTAATTGTTTGTGCCAGTGACGGTGTTACCCAAACGCAAGTTACCGTCGGAATTGACGGAGAACTTGGTATAAGTACCCGATGCAAACGGGAAGGCAAATCCGATGTCACATAGGGACGAGGCACCGTAGTCACCGGCGCCCGGCGTAATCAACGAGGGCTCCGTAGTCGGCACGGTAATCCATTTGTTGGCATCGGTGCCGGTACTAAACGTGTAGTCATTCAGCGTCAGCTGTGCCTTCGATGCCCATGGCAGCGACAAGGCCGCCAGAAGCATCAAAATCGATAATCGTTTTTTCATACTTGAGATATTTAAAAATTGTTATTTCAATCCGTTACATCGAAGAAAGCCCTTCGGCCCTTTTCGGAACAACACCGCAAAAGTAGGAAAAAGAATCCGTTTTTGCAAGCGTTTTTTTATTTTTTAACACTCCAAAAAACCACAACCATCTGATAATCAACTTCAACACATACATCCCCTACCTCTGACCTAGTATTGACCTAGTATTGACCTAGTACTAACCTAGTACTGACCTAGTACTGACCTGGTACATCCATCCATCGGTACACCAAGGCAAAAGCTCTCATACAGAACCACTTACACTAAAAAGCCCCAAGTAACCACCTGAAAACAAGGAATGAAACCCCTCTGGTTCAGTACTGCCTCAGTATGCAGCATAGAGCCAGAGCTATGTTTGACTCGTAGGGAAAGCGGTCAACAAACAATGGTGACAGGAAGCGGCACGTGATGAAGACGGCCTTAATAGCAGTTCTGCACGAAGTTGAGCAGTCGCGGCTTGATGTACTCGCGCTCCTCGAGGAACGACATGTGGGCCACATCGTCGAGCAGCAACACTTCGGCCCGTCGAGGCAGAAGGGTTTGTGTGACAGCCAGTTCGACAGGAATGCGGGGGTCGTTCTTGCCATAGATGAAATAGACCGGCACATCGAGCTGCTGCAACACGCCGATGCGCGACGGGCGGCGGGCCATGCCGCGCTGGGCGGCGACGATGGAGGCCGCGGTGGTCTCGAGACATTGGTCGGTGAGGTCCTTGATGTCCTTGCTGAGGGCTGCCCGGCGGCTGCCGTCGAAGAGCGAGGGTATGAAGTCGAGGATGTAGCCGGCCCGGTTCTCCTCCACCCTGCGGCAGACCTCCTCGCGGGAGGCACGGTGGGCGTCGCTGTCGGCCATGGCGTGCGAGTTGATAAGCCCCAGGCCACGCAGCGAGTAGGGGTACTTCTCGGCAAAGGCCAGCGCCACATAGCCGCCCAGGGAATGACCGGCCATGACGCATTGCTCCACGCCGCAGGCATTGAGCACGTCCTTGACGATGCGGGCCATGAAGTCGGTGGTGTGCACGTCGCAGAAGGTGTCGGTCAGCCCGTGTCCCGGCAGGTCGATGGTGATCACCCGCAGGCGGTGCATATAGCTCAGCACGTATGAGCTCCAGACATCGAGGTTCTGCAGCAGACCATGCAGCAAGACAAGGGTTTGCGTATTGTTACGACCTTCGTCGCGATAGTGGACGGTACGTCCATCGACTGTCAGGGTGCGGTGTTGTTCCATGGCGGAGAGGGTGTTACAAACTCGGTGCAAAAATACGAATAAAAAGCCATACAGAAATCCTCGCCGGAGGAATTTATACCCAACCGATTGTTAATAAGTGTTCAACAGAAAAGAAACAACGCCGGTGCAGGCCTGACGAGCTGTCTGCTAATCTCTGAACCTGATGGCGACACCGTCGATGCCGGCAAGGCCGACGCGCACGTTTCCGTAGGCCGAGATGATGACCCGCGAGGGTTCGATGCCGCTGGCAGCCAGATAGTCGCGCAGGACATCGCCCCGCTGGAGGGAGAGTCGGTAACAAGCCGGGGTGTCGCCACCCGACACATCGACGCTGAACTCCACCACGGCATCGGCCTGCTGACGCAGGAAGGATGCCAGCTGGTCGAGCTGGAGGCGCGCCACGGGCAGCAGGTCGGCCGTGCTGTCGGCAAAGCCCACCGCCACAAGCGGCAGCGACTTGTCGGAGGCCACGAGCTGACGCAGGGTGTAGCCTTGCAGGTTGACTCCTTGACGCTGGGAGGCGTCGATGGCCACCGCCGGCACAAAGAGTGTTCCTGCATCGGCCAGCACCACCTGAGGACCCTGATTGGCGACGTTGACAATCACGTTGGAGGTGTTGCCGCTGTAATCGACGGCCTGGGTGATGGTTTGGCGCTCGAGGTCGGCCACCCGTACCCGGAAGAGGTAGGACTCCAGTCCTTCGACGCCGAGACGGCAGGCACTATAGGGTACCGTTCCGTTGTGCCAGGCTGCAAAGGAGAAGATCTGCGACAGGGGTTCGGCGAAGGGTTTGTAGGTCTCGGCAGAGAGGTAGAGACGGCTTTCATCGGGCCCGAAGGAAAGGGAGCCTTCGCGCAGGGGTGAATTGATTTCACGGCCGGCGTTCCGGGGGGTGCTCCATGAGGTCCAGCTGTCGGAGGAGGTGCGTTCGGCCACCATGACGTCGCCATAGCCCAATCCACCATGGCCGTCGCTGACGAAGTAGAGGGTTTTCATGTTGCGGCTCATCAAAGGGCTTCGCTCGCAGTAGGCGCTGTTGACACCAAAGCCGAGGTTGACCGGGGATCCCCAATGGCCGTTGTTATAGGGAATCATCCAGAGGTCGGTAGCCAGGGCTGTGTCGCCGTGGAAGTTGGAGCCGGAGGGCTGCAGGTTGTGGCCGCCTGGGCGGTCGGAAGCCAGCAGCAGGCCGCTGCCGTCGGGCAAGAAGCAGGCGTCAGTCTCCACATAGTCGGTGTTGACAGGATAGGGCGGCAGGTCGCTGATGCGCCAGGCGTCCGGAGTGCCCTGCACGTCGTTGTCGTGTTCGGCCATCCAGATGTCGCCACCGCTGCCGAGGAGCATGCGTCCGTCGGGGCTGAAGCCGAAAAGGACGAGGTCGGCCTCGGTGTTGGTGAAGGTCACGGTGCCGGCAGGGCGCCAAACATTGCCCTGCTTCACAGCACGGCAGATGGAGTGGCGTCCGTCGGGCAAAAGGCGGGTGTAGTAGAGGCTTCCGTCGGCGGGATGGAAGACAGGATGGAGCAGCGACAATGTATCGGCCAGTTCACGCCGCAGGGCACGGCCCGCATTGGGGGTGGCCAGCAGTCGCATCAGGCTTTCGTACTGGGGCTGCCACTGGTTGTCGAAGCATATCTCAAATTCGCGCACACGCTCCAAAGCGGCGGCATAGTTGCGGTTGGCCAGAGGGACTTGCAGCATGCGCTGCAACGGTACCATGGCTATGCCTTTGCCCATGAACTGGCGCACATAGTCGGAATAACGCAGTCGGAGAGATTCGTTGTAGGGAACGTTGAGGAGGACGGTGTCGATGCCTTCGGCCATGTCGAGGTCACCTTCCAAGGCATGGGGATAGGGGAAACCGGGGTTGGCGTCGGCGAAGAGCTGCAAGGGGGCACCGTTGCCTTCGGCCGACACCCAGGAGTAGTAGTGGCCATAGACAGCGTTGTAGTGCGGGTCGAGCGGATAACGGCGGATGTAGAGGCGCGCCGCCTCGATGTCGTGGTGGTCATAAATCAAGGCACGCAGGCGTTCCAATGCGTCGTCGGCCAGCGACAAGTCGGAATTGGAGTCGGCGAAGTTGGCCAACTCGAGGGCGGTGGTGCGGTGGTTGAAATCGACTGCCGTCAGGGCATCGAGGCGTTCACGTGCCTGCTGGCTCTCATGGCTGGTGGGGAAGCGGTTCAGGTAGCGGAGGTAGGCTTCGCGGGTGCCTTGCTCCGAGGCTTCGGCGAAGGCCATGCGGCTCTTGTAGCGCTCGCCTTCCTGGGCCATGGCGGCACTTTGCGGGAAGCGGGCGGTCACGGCATCGACCGCAGCGTCGGTGGTGGCGCCGGCAAAGAGCGACGGGGCTGCCTCGCGGAGGCGGTCCTCCATGCGGCTGGCCTCGGCGGTGCCGGGATAGTCTTGGGAAAAACGGTACCAGGCTTCGGGGGTGCCCATGGCCACGGCCTCGTCATATACCCGGCGGATGCGGAGCTGACGCAACTGACGCATCAAGTCGGCATCGCCGTCGAAGGCTTCCAGATAGGCGTCGATCTCGGCCAGACTCATGTCGGTGCGGATAGCCACCGCATTGCGGGCAGCCGCAGCCACAGCCTGCTTCAGCTGACGCAGGGAGGTAAGGTCGATGCCTTTGCGGCCCAGCCGGGTCAATTCCCTGATTTTGTTCTTCTCAAGAAGGAAGATATGGCGTTCTTCTGCACGACGTGCATAGGTCATGGCCTGTGCCAAGTCGCGCATGGGGTGGGAATTGTCGAAATAGAACAGCGCCATGTTGTAGAGAGCCTCGACATTGTCGGGATGTTTGGCGTAGGCAGAGCTTACTTCGGCGAAACGGGCGGCATAGTCGTTGGGCAGCGTCTGTGCCACAGCCGCCACCGAGAGGGATATTGTCAGGAGGATGGATGCAAGACGTTTCACCGGTGCAACTATTTGATGGTGCTCAGCACAGCGCTGAACTTGCTTTTCATCTGCTCCCAGGTGCCGCGCGAGGTCTCGAGACGGAACTCGACAGCGGTGCGACGGTCTTTGAAATAGGTCATGAAGAAACGATAGTCGCGGCCGTCGCCGGGGCTGGTATAAATGCCCTCATACCCCAGGCCGCCGTTCTTGGGCAGGCCGAGACCTTTGGAGTATTCGTTGAGCGACTGGAAAGGCTGCTTGAGGTAGCGGTCATAGGCCAACTGATAGACATCCCCACCGTAGTTTTCACGCACATAGATGCGCAGGAAAGGCACCGTCGTGTCGCCATCAGCCTCGACCACAGCCTGGCCGACATAACTATAGAGATAGACGTTGGCTCCGTCATCGAGTTTGAAGGTGCGTACATACTGCCACTCCTTGTCGCTGACATTGAATTTGACAGAAGTACCGGGGATGGTGAGCTGTGCCTGGACAGTCGGTGCCAGGAACAGGGAAACCAGAAATGCCGCCGAAGCGAGCCATGTGCGTATCTTCATAGGATTCTTCATTTTGCAAGTCTTTCGTTGTAAAACTCCATCAATCGGGAAGCCAGACGGCGGCGGTCGTAGCGCTCTGCCACCAGTCGGGCGGCGGCCTCCCCCACCCTGTGGCTGTAGGTGGTATCTGACAGGAGACGCTTGATTTGGCGCGCGAAGTCGTCGGGAGTGTCGGCGATGAGCAGGTTCTCGCCGTCGGTGTAGTCGATGCCGGCGGCGCCCATGGTGGTGGTCACCACGGTTTTGCCTGACGCCATGGCCTCGATGATCTTCACACGGATGCCACTGCCGCTGAGCAGCGGCACAATATTAATCTGCTTGTCGGTGATGAAGGCCTGGGCATCGGGCACCTCGCCCACTACGGTGACACCGTCGATGTGAGCCTGCATCCAACGCTCGGGCATCTTGCGGCCCGCCAAGAAAAGGTGCGCCTGCGGCACCTCACGGTGCACCACCGGCCACACCTTCTCCAACAGCCACTCCACCCCCTCGCGGTTGGGCATCCAGTCCATGGCTCCGATATGATAGAGAAAACCATTCTGCGGAACTATGGATTTATCCGGATTACCCGGGAGGGTGATGCCAAAAGGAATCACAATGATGGGGCGACGGCAACCATTGGCTTTGAAGTAGTCGGCATCGTTGCGGGTGATGCAAGCCACACCGTCATAGTCGTTGACATGCTCCAACTCGTAGGCACGGAGCGTGAGGGAAAGATGTTTCAGGTACCAGCGCTTCAGTCCATGGCGTGTGCTGCGAGCCACCCGCCGCCAGATGAGGTGCTCCACATTGTGGGCACGCAGTATCACTTTGGCATTGGAATGCTTGCGGATAAGCGGCACATAGGGGGTGAGGAAGATGCTTTCCACATGCACCACGTCAAACTGTTCCTGCTGAAGCACATCCCGCAGCTTGTCTGCAAAGGCATGGCTGACATAGCGTTTCACATGATAGGACTCGCCGCAAAGCATGGCTACGGCGGCATCGAACGGGTTGACGCGTAGATTGACATAGACCGCTTCGAAACGCGTGGCTTCACGGTAGGTGTCGGGCAGATGCCCCTGCCGTGCCGGGTGTTTGTCGGTCTCCACCGCCAGCACACGCACCTCACAGCCCTCCTGCAGCAACCCCTGGGTGATGCTGTCCATAGCCATCGTGCCGCCATCGACAGGCGGATACGGGGGTTTGTTGCAGAGCTGTAGGACTTTCATGATTTAAGCGACTCGTTGGGGTTTAAGTTTGTGCCATGGAATGACAAAAACTTGCACCACGAACTCCAAACCGAGATTATTCCTTGGGCAGCGCCTTGAAGCCAAAGCCGAGGATTTCGCTGCTTTCCATGATGTTGACGAAGGCCTTGGGGTCGAGACGGTGCAGATTGCTTTTGAGTTTCACCATGTCGGCACGGTCGAGGGTGACGTAAATCATCTTGCGCTCGTTGCCTTGGTAGAGGCCGGTCCCCACCAGCAAGGTGCCACCACGGCCCAAGTCGTTGAGGATATAGTCACGCACAGCCTCCAATTCGTCGGTGACAATGAACATGGTCTTGTAACTCTTCATGCCATCGACCACGAGGTCGATAATCTTGCTCTCGATGAATATTAAGATGACGGAGTAGATCGGGAGGCGTATGTCGCCGATGATGAGGGTGGTGAGTGAGATCAGGCTATCCACGATGAGCACCAAGGTGCCAAGGCTAATCTTGGTGTATTTGTGGATAATCATGCTGATGATATCCGAACCGCCGCTGGTGGCACCGGCACGGAAGATGACACCAATGGCGGCACCGTAAATCAAACCTGCCACCACGGTGTTGAGGAACATGTCGGGCTGGAAGAAACGCTCGACGTCGCCATCCATATAACTTAGGTAGCTGGTCAGTCCTTCAGCACTCTCAAAGAGACCGTCATGTATCAGCGGTTTGTAGCCCCAAGTGGTTTCCATGATGTAGGTGAACACAGGGATGAGGATGACCGACACGATGGTCTTGATGCCGAACTTGGGACCAAGGATGATGGTACCGATAATCAGCAACGGAATATCCATGCAGATACCCGCCACGGATATCTTCCATCCAAACAAGGCGTTAAAGACGTTGGCCAGACCATAGACACCACCGGGAGCCAAGTGGTAGGGGTTGACAAACATCACATCGCCCACGGCGAACAACGCACTGCCCAAAATCAGCAGCGCATAGGACCATACTTCCTTTTTCCAGTCTTTCTTTTCCAAAGAATTAATCATAAATTATTGATTGTTAGTTATTATTCTCTTTCTTCACCCATGTGTGTAAACTGCAAAGATACACTTTTTTTTACATATACACTTTACTATAAAGAAGAAGCCGACCCTTCTGGGCCGGCTTTCAGAGCGACAAACGGGGCTCGAACCCGCGACCTGCGGCTTGGGAAGCCGCCGCTCTACCAACTGAGCTATTGTCGCAAAAACAGATTCAAAAACGACATTCTTCTTTTTTTATTGTACAACAAGTGAAAAAAAATGTCAGTTGTTGCGCGAAAGGATACTGAGCAATCTGATAAAGAGGTTGATAATATCGAGGTAAATATCGAGCGCACAATCGATGGCGTTGTCCAAAGTCTTGGGATAGAGCTGTGACTTGGCCACGTCATAACCGATATAGCCCGAGAAAAGAATCACGAAAAGCCAGTCGAACAGCATGCCACGATAGCCAAAGAGGAAGGTGGCTACCACCTCGGCGATGAGACCCACGAAAAGCGCCACCAGTAGGGTGCGGCCGAGTCCAAGGAAGAAATTCGGAGCAATCACGGCCAGCACCATCATCGTCAGCGTCACCATGGCCGTGAGGCCCATGGCTTTCACCACAATGCCAGCAGGCAGGCCTGGCACAATCAACGCCAACATCAGCCCGATGGGAAGCACAACCAAGTTGTACCCGATGAAACTCACCACGGGATTCTTCGAGCGAGCAGCCAGGAATACACCGGCAAACGTAGGCACAAGATAGCCCAACAAGAGGCCCAGCCACCCCATGCTGGCCGCCAAGCGCTGCAAAGGCGCGAAGAGGTAATAGACCATCACTGCATTGACTATCAGCCCATAGGCTAGCGTTCCACAAAGAGTGAGATTGAAGGAACATGCCGACATGCGGTCGGTCTCGCCCGACTCAAGACGCGCCTGCTTACGGTTCTCGAAAACCCGGATTGCAGTTGATTCAGCCATAATATTCGAATTTTCCGTTTTCACCAACCACCGTGACCTGCGCTTTGTCGGCAGCCTCGACATGACCAATGATACGGGCATCGACATTGAAACTCTTGGCTATGTCGATGATGCCCTGCGCCGTGGCTTCATCGGTATAGAGTTCCATGCGGTGACCCATATTGAACACTTTGTACATCTCCTGCCAGTCGGTGCGGCTCTCCTCATGAATCATCTTAAAGAGCGGTGGCACGGGGAAGAGATTATCCTTGACAACATGCAGATTGTCGATGAAATGCAGCACCTTGGTCTGAGCACCACCCGAGCAATGGATCATGCCGTCGATTTTGGGGCGGTACTCGTCAAGCACTTTACGAATGATGGGGGCATAGGTGCGGGTGGGAGAAAGCACCATGTGGCCGGCATCAACGCCAGACACCTCGGTGGGGTCAGTCAAGAGTTTGCTGCCGCAGAAGACCACATCGTCGGGCAAGTCTTTGTCGTAGCACATGGGATATTTCTCGGCATAGACGTGCGAGAACACATCGTGGCGGGCAGAAGTAAGGCCGTTGCTTCCCATGCCGCCGTTGTAGGCAGTCTCGTAAGAGGCCTGGCCGTAGCTGGCGAGGGCAACGATGACATTGCCGGCTTTGATATTCGCATTGTCAATCACATCCTCGCGGCGCATACGGGCCGTCACCGTGCTATCCACGATGATGGTACGCACCAGGTCGCCCACATCGGCCGTCTCACCGCCGGTCAGCACGATGTCGATACCCATGTCACGCATCGTCTGGCAGAACTCCTCTGTGCCGTTGATGACCGCCGAGATAACCTCGCCAGGCACCAACTGCTTGTTGCGACCGATGGTGGAACTCAGCAAGATATGATCCAGCGCACCTACGCACAGCAGGTCGTCGGTGTTCATCACAATGGCATCCACCGCAATACCTTTCCACACACTCAGGTCTCCCGTCTCGCGCCAGTACATATAGGCCAACGAGCTCTTGGTCCCCGCACCGTCGGCATGCATGATGTTGCAATAATTCTTGTCACCGCCCAGCAGGTCAGGGATAATCTTGCAGAAAGCCTTGGGATAAAGGCCTTTGTCTATATTTTTGATGGCGTTGTGAACGTCCTCCTTCGATGCGGATACTCCGCGACGGTTATACTTGTCCATAGTCTCTATTTATACTACAAATCACTATCAATCACAGCAATGCCCATCCTCAGGCACCATTGCGACCAACTGCAAAGGTACGACTTTTTTTCATTCCTGCAAAACATAACACAAAAAAAGGCACACCCTTCGGGCATGCCTTTTTCCTTTCAGCTTTCGCCAAACGAATTAGTTGCACTCGGTCTTGGTGACAACACCCATCGTGGTCGAAGTGGTGTTCATGTCGGAGCACTTGGTGGCCTGAGTCTCAGTCGTGCTGGTCTGCACACCGCCTACGGTGGTGACGCAGGTGCAGGTCTTCTTGCAGCTCACGAAGCAAGCGGCAACGGCTACGATAGCGATAGCAGCGAGAACTTTTTTCATTGTTTGTTTATGTTATAAACCATGCAGGCCCTTTGTCTTCTCTCCGATTCCACCAGGCGACCTGCTTCTCCTTGCGGTTCCGGAGGGCATTGAAACCAGATGCAAAGACACATAAAACCTCTGAATAACCATTTATTTTTGGAATATTTTTTCACACGAAAGACAATACAACAATAAATATCAACATGTTAAAATACCATCTCAAAGCGCCTGTCACCAAGTGAATACACCAAATATCCTATGGCAGGGTACCCCGTTCTTTTATATTTTTTTGCCATTTTATCCATTTTTTGTATCTTTGCATCCTCAACTTGCTCTCAAAAAAAACACACTCTCCATCAACCAGAACAACCCAAAACAAAAATATAATTATGTTTCTATCAACCCTCTCCGACTACATTAACGCCAACGCGCCGATGAGCAACATCCCCGAATTGCTCAATCTTCACCACAGTAACCCGCTGGGCCTACACCCCATCGTCATCCCCATCCTGCTGCTGGTGCTGGCGGTGGCCATGCGCGTTGTCACCCTCATCATCAACAAGAACGAGCACCGCAACCTATATCCCCTACTCTACTCCCTGTGGTGGCTTTCGGTGGCCGCCACCTATTACTACTGCTTCTCGGGCGACCTGCCACTCTTCGAGGACGTTGACCTCGGACGCAAAGAGATATGCATCGGCTGGTTCTGCCAGCGCCAGGTGGTGGGCCTCGGGTGGTCGCTGCTCGGCGTAGCGCTGCTCAGCTACACGGCCTACAGCATGTTCAACGTGTTCCTTCACATCATAGCCCACCAGAGCGACCGCATGGGCCTCAACGAGAAGCAGTGGCGCGAATGGAACTGGATCATCGTCGTCATGCTCCTCGGGGCCTCGGCAGCCGGCATCGCCGACGACTTCGCACCCATCACCGGCATCTGGATCATGATTGCCTACCATGTGGTGGTGTTCTTGATGGTGCTGGTGAAGCTGGTGTCCGACATCGTGCGTACCCACCTCTTCTGGCGCTGCCTCCTCTCGGCCACCTGTTTCCTCATCGTCTTCGAGGCCGTCACCATGCTCGCCATCGAGTGCATCGAAGGATGCATCTACCTCTTCGTTCCCGTCGTCGCCCTCTTCGCCTCCGCCGACGCCCGCTATAAGAAGAAAACGCTCACCTCAGCCGACGCAAAGTAACAACCCGCTGCCACAAAGAATATGCATACAAAACACCTGACCATAGAACCCATGCGACGGAACGAGACCGGCGAGTGCGCCGAGCTCTCGGTGCAGGCCTTCGCCGACTATGAGTATTTCACCCATTTCTTCCCCGACGAGCGGGAGCGGCTGGCCTTCATGCGTGCCATGATTCTCAGCGAGTACCGCACCACCCGTCGCCGCGCACGCTTCCTGGCTGCACGCCATGAGGATACGCTGGCCGCCGTGGCCGACCTCTTCCCTCCCGACTGGAAGAAGCCCGGCGACCTGCAATATATGCTCCACGGCTGGGGCAAGGTGCTGCGCCTGCCCAAGCAGGACATCATCAAGGAGTGGCTCGCGATGGACACCACGGCGGGCCACTACTGCCACACGCTGCTCGGCGGCACCACATGGTATCTGAGCTCGCTCACCGTCAGTCCCGCTTACCAAGGGAAGGGCTTCGGACGCGAGATGCTGATGGATTGCATCATCCCGTATGTACGCACCAACGGCGGCACACGCCTCTGCTTCTTCACCAACAGCGAGAGCAACCTGGCGTTCTACCGGCATCTGGGCTTCGAGGTGGCCGACTACCAGGAGCTTGACTGCCGCGGCCACAATATGGGCAGCTGGAGCTTTGTAAAAGAATTGTAATACATAATTATGGAAGAGACTGCAATGCAAGTGGAGACTACCCAGCTTTTCCGCACCTCGCAGAGCTGGGACGGGGCGGAGCTGCCCGACTATCTGCAGGGGCGCCCCGAGCTGGTGGGCTTGAAGTATGTGTTCCCCGCAGGCTGCAAGCTGGGCTGGCATCACCACGAGGTGATGAACTTCGGCGTGCTGACGCAGGGCGAGCTGACCATCGTGGCACAGGACGGCACCGAGAAAGTCGTCCACGAGGGCGAGGCTGTGGTCGAGATGGTCGGCACCGTCCATCACGGCGAGAACCGGGGTGCGAAGCCCGCCGTACTCTATATGTTCTATCTGTCGCAGAAGGACATGCCTCTGTCCATACAACACACGGAGATTTCTTAAACAAACAACATGAACAGGAACATTATTATATTGCTGCTCACCATGCTGTTGGTTGGTTGTAGCCACCAGCCACAGACTCTTGACGATGTCAAATCGGAGTTTATCACCGTCGACGAGGGGGTCAAGATACACTATAAGATATGGAACAAAACCGCCAACACGGAGGTTAAGACTCTTTGCTTTATCCATGGGTTCGGGTGCGACATGAACACTTGGGAGAAGCAGTTCGAGGCTTTCCGCGACGAGGATGTACGACTCCTGTTCATCGACCTGCCCGGCTACGGAAAGAGCGACAAACCTGTGACAGACTACACCTTCGATTTTTTCGCCCGAGCCATCGATGGTGTGCTGAACGCCAACGGAATCACGGATGCAGTCTTTGTCGGCCACAGCCTTGGTACACCCGTGTGCCGACACACGCTGATGACCACCGCCCACGGAGGTGATTTGGTGGATATCGACGGGGTCTATTGCTTCTATGATGGTTCGGAAACACCAGAGTATGTGGAGGCTGTCAAGCAGTTTGGACACTCCTTTGACGGCCCTGACTGCCGTGAGGTTATCACCGGTTTCGTCTCGTCACTGGCTGGGAAGGAGACACCACAATGGGTGACGGACTATGCGATGTCGGTGATGCCCGAAACGCCTCAATATGTGGCTTCCAGCACGATGCAACACCTCGTGGAAAGGAAATGGTGGCCAAACTGTAGGCTCTCTCTTCCTGTAATGGTCATCTGTACGCAAAACAGCGGACTGGAACCCGACAACGAGCAGAAGATGCGGGCTCTCTACCCACAGCTTGACTATACCGAGCTGAAAGACTGTGGCCATTTCATCCACATGGAACAGGCGGAGATGTTCAACGAGAAGTTGAAAGAATTCATCACAATAAAAAAGAAAGAGATGCCGATAACAGTAAACATCAAGTATACCGGCACCGACGGCAACGCCCTGAAATTCGCCGAGGAGATGACAGCCAGCGGCACCGTCGCCGCCATCCGCGCCGAGGAGGGCAACCTGCGCTACGAGTATTACCAGTCGCTCGACGACCCCGAGACCGTTCTGCTCATCGATAGCTGGGCCAGCCAGGAAGCCATCGACCGCCACCACGCCACCCCCATGATGGCCACCATCGCCGCCCTCCGCGAGAAGTACGACCTCCACATGACCGTCACCCGCTACACCCCCGCCGACCAACCGGAGACAGACGAGCGGTTTATCCGGAAATAATAAACATGATATGAAAGCATTGCTGATAAACGGAAGCGCACACGCCAACGGCAACACGCGCATCGCATTGGAAGAGGTCGGCAAAACCCCATGCACTTCATCCGCTGAAGCCGCACAAACTTCAGAATGCATTCTTCTTTATGCTCCTGTGAATATTGCCTTATCACCACCTTATGTTTAATGCGTTAAACAATTATTTTAAATTTTTGTTTAGCATATTAAACAAAATACCCCTATGGCAAAAAGTTGCCACTTTGGTTGTTCGGATTAACCTGCTAACAAGTCCTGTTCTCATGTAGCCTTCGGCGATTTCTCGGTTATGTTTCGGGAAGACACTAACGCTTTCCCACAATATCGCATTCACACATTCTTAAAAGCACATTCACGCATTCTGCCTGGCTCCGTATGAGCGAAACTGCCTGTGGCCGTTTTGCCGGCCTGCGTGGCATGCCTGCGACCACTGAAAGTGTGATGAGCACCGCTTTAATACGAATTAATACAGCGAATAGCACCGTTGAAAATAAAAATTATTGCAGCGAGTCACCTTGAGGAGCAAACGCATTCTTTATGCCTTCCTCGTGGGTTCTTAGAATTCTATCTTGTGACGAGTTAATTGGGGTTCATTTCAAAAGGTGAAAAAAGTTGGAATTGACCCACGAAACGAACCTATAGCGGGGACTTATCAACAGTCACCTCGCGTGCGCACACGCGAGTATTATCCCCTGCACACGTGTGCGCGAGGAAAAGCCTGGTGTGTTAATAACTTAATTTGGACTCGATTACAAAATAGTTGTATCTTTGCAAAAAAAAATGAAATATGTATAATACTGAAAGGTTTCAATCTTTTTCCGCCATTGATTCTTGTGGAACAATGCTGTTTGAAAAGTATCTGTTTGATAAAATATCGCATTATGAAATAATTGCAAGGGATTTCTTGACAGAAAATGACATAAAAGAAAAAGACTCAATCTTACATGAGATTGAATCTGCGAAGAATGCAATAATTCAGACGATTAATTATTCATTGCAAGGAAGACGACTCCTTGCGTTAATGACTTTATTAGAATTTGTAAACAAACATATGCCGCCTCTATGTCATGAAGAAATAGGATGTGACTTTTATCGTATGCGGGTATTTGAAGACAAAAGAAGTCGAGAGATAAAAGAACTATTCCATATTCCATTTGACAAACAAGGAATTGTTAAAACACAAAGATATAGTATGCCTGGGCTTCCTTGCCTTTATTTAGGCAAAAGCCTTTATGGATGCTGGGAGGAACTTAATAGACCACCTCTTCATTCTTGTATGTTTTCTCGATTATCAAATACAAAGGTTGTTAAACTATGGGATTTTCGAATTCCCGACAAGATTGAGAATGTGGATGAGCTGAAAAAGCTCCTACCAATAATGCCTTTATTAATTTCATGCTCCATAAAAGTTTCTAATCCAAAAGATAATTTCAAACCAGAGTATATTATTCCACAAATGATGCTTGAAATACTTTCATGTGGAGATGAAATAAGCAAGATTAATGGACGAAAACCTGCCAATATTATGGGCATTAAATATAGGTCGGTATTAACAAACAATGATTTTGATTTCCCGCCTTCAAAAAGTGACAATATAGTAATTCCTGCAATGCGAGGTACTGAAAAATATGATAGTAGATTGTGCGATTTATTTCAAATAACCCAACCAACATGTGAAGAGTTTGAAAAAATCCGTTATCGTCAATTAATCATTGATGGCGGGGCTGCTTTTGAAGAGATAGACACATATAAGAATTCCTTATTTGGGGAAATGGAAACTTTTATTTCGAGTACGGACACATTCCCCTTACTAAATATTGAAAACGAACCCTTGGGAAAAGACAACAACTTCAGAACTTGAAATGTTTAACAGATTATACTTTTCTGGCAAAGGTACGAGTTTTAATTGATATGCAACATATTATTCCCAACAAGAAATAAATAAGGGTGCGTATCGCACCCTTAAACAATTACTCAATTTTGTTTACAAATAAGAAAGTTTAATTAACTCTTCAAGTTTCGAGAAGTTCTTGATTTTTTCCTTATTGGGTATTTCATACAGCAATCTAAATAAGCCACCATGGGATTCTTTATCAAGATCTTTTTTTATTAAGGCTAAATCATCCTTTGTCATTGCATAATAATAGTCAATCTGAGATTCGGCAACAGCAAATTCTTCAGACCTTGAAAGATAATCTATGGAAGATACCATGTCAATCAATAAATGTGTTGAGACCGCTGATTTTTCAAAGCCAAGAATGTGTCTGTTTATCGAAACAATGTTGTCATACAATTCTGCCTTAAGCTTATTTACTTTTCTTTCGGACGATAATTTGTCAGAAACAATAGATGAACGGAGGGTAACAATCTCGCCTCGCATCTCCTTAATCTTATGGTTAGCATCTATTGCAGTATGAATATTCCATGCAACAAGATACGTAACCATAATGGCTAATGAACCAACAATAACACCAAGATAGTCAAATCCCAAATCAGAAGTTCGATAAAAAAGACGGCAAATAGCAATAATGCCAAGAATCAATGAGAGTAAGGATATTATCTTCCAAATTGTATTATTACTCTCGCTTTTTACTGCAGATTTCCTATTCATAGGTTATTTATGATTATTTGATATGACATCCTTTGATGATTCAGATTGATTAACAGTATTTTCTTTTGCCATATTCTCCATTAGTTTTAATTCTTCCTCTTCCGAAAGATTGCATGACGAAAGCAGTGAATAGTCTTTTTGTGATACACGCCCTTTTCTTGAGATAAATGAAATAACGAACTGGTATATCCAATGCACAAAGAAACCAACGGAACATCCTAACAGATAATACATGATGCAAAATACTCCGTATTTGGAGCCAAGAATAAATCCTATAGAGTCCAACCCCACTCCACCTAAAAATACGCCAGCTGTTTTCCAAAGAATTTTACTATCATATTTTTTGTATTTCCGTATGAAATACACAGACAGCCACCCTATCATTGCGCCAAAAGCCAACGGTGCCCATATTACTATATTATCCATATTTTATTAACGACATTCCCGTTGTTTTATTGCTCCATAATAGCAATTTCTTCATGGGTGAGACATTGGAGAATTATTTGTTTTTGCTTTTTTTCATTCTGTTACATACCATTTTAATTAGCTGTTGATTGATATAATCTTTTTCATCCGTTAATTCCAGTGCCAATAGGACAATATCGTCTATTGCCTTGTGATAAGGATCATCGAGCGTTTCAATTAGATTTGTACTTATTGGATAATTGGTGAGTTGATGAAAAAGATTAGCTATTTTGTCTATCTCTTTAAAATCATAACAGATCGGAATACTCCTTAAATCTGTGGCTTCGGCTTTCAACATACCGCCTCCAAGATTTGTCCTACCTGTTACTTCTCGTAATAGCCACAATAACGACGAATTGCAAAATAGCCAAATATTCAATAATTCAGGTTCAATAATGTTTCCATATATTTCAACGTAACTAGAGGTGAATCCGCTACAACGATTAACACAGCAAAAATGAGTACCTAAACCACGAGGTAATATCAAAAGAGGCTTTTTACGAGAATTTGATGCAACATTTGGATTAACAAAACAACTTGACTCTGACCACACGTACTTAGGACCTTCTTCCGATGTGAAATATGGTACTACATTATAGTTTTTGTTGTAAACAATATTACTCTTAGTTATGTTTAATCCTTGACCAATACTTACTCTCTTCGAAAGTAAACGATTTTCCTTTTCAAATAGAGCTTCCATAATATTTATAAGTCGCTTATCTGACTTTTCTATGACTCCCCACTTATAAGATGCAAGAAATTTGTCATTACTATCGAACTGCTTTATACTAACATTCTCAGTTTCTTGTGGTGACAAAGTATTACAAAGATAATCCTTTAGATTACCATGACTATGATAGAATCTTATAGGAACAACCAACTCCCTCTTGTCTTTGTTCTTTATAAAAGTTATAACTGTATTGATATCTGCCGTTTCAAAATATTTGTAGTCAGAATCAATGATTCCATTGATGGAGCATTTGTTTATAAGAAAATCTTGAAACAGCTTTCCATAGTCAGTTGACAGCCACGCATTCTCTGTTATAAGAACCGATTGCCCTTTTTTTGACAATAATCTAAAAGACAACTCAAAGAAATAAATTAGAAGGTCTGCGCCTCTTGGAAAATACTTTTGTTCCGTTGTTCTATTTTTTGATATTTCCTTTTGCAATGCATCTTTTAGTTCTTCTTTGAAATCCGGATTTCTTGATTCCAGATACGGCGGATTTCCAATTACTATATCAAACCCGCCGTTGTCGAAGATGTCTTTGAACCAGGTGTGCCAGAGGAAGAAGTCTTGGTTGGCGGAGCAATCCATCTTCTCTAACTTGGCGAGGGAAGTGGGTGTGCCACCGATGCTCTCGCGGATGAGGGTCTTTACCTCTTCGTTGATGGCCTGTCGCATACTGGATTTCTGCTTGTGGTCGGTGACGGAGAAGTACTCCCGCAACAGGCGTTGCAGGTTCTGCCGGCTGGTATGGCTATCAATGCCCAGCACCAACTGCATCGATTTGGATTGACCACCACGCAGACGGCTCGATATGCGGCTGAGGTCGAAGCCCTCGAAACTCTCAATAAGGCTATTGCCTTGCATAAACTTGTAGTCGAAATTGGGCAAGGGCTCCGGTTCTTCGGCATCCACCACGATACTCAGCCAGAAACGCAAGCGGGCGATGTCGATGGCACCTTTTTCTATATCGACGCTATAGATATTGTTCTCGATGATTTCTTTCTTTAACTCTACGCGGGAAGACGTCTCTTCTATTGCTTCGCGGCAGCGCCATAGTTCATTCAAAAGGCCCATAGGGAAAGCACCGCTACCTATGGCAGGGTCGCAGATCTTCACCTCGCGAAGAGCACTTTTGAGGGCGTCGCGATAGGGCTCCAGTTCTGGTTGCATCTCATGGCTTTCTACGAATGAACGTATGGAATTATCGCAACCAGAACCATCAGAACTATCAGTTTTTTCTTTTCGTTCTGAATGAGATTTATCTATCTGTGTGGCGAGGTAGGCAATGAGCGACTCCTTGCACATATAGCGGACTATCTCCTTGGGAGTATAGAAGGCACCTTTGGCTTTGTTGTCCTCCAACAGGCTCTCGAAGATTTTGCCCAACATCTCGGGGTCGACACCCACTTCGGCATCGTCGGGGTCGTTCTCGTCGACGGTGAAGTTGTAGGAAGCCATAAAGGAAAACAAGTCCTCAAATAGTGAGGCCGGCAGAGTGATATTCTGTTCATCGACAGCATCACGTTCAAATAGTCCTCCGTTCAGATACGGCAACTCCTTCCAATCCTCCAACAAGCCCATATCCCACCCTTTGGTCTTGAACAGCTGTTCGCGGTTGACTTTCTCGGTGTTGAAAATACCAAAGAACAGCGGCTCCAGCACCTGCTCGAGGAAGTCGCCTTGATGCGGACTGAAGAAGAATAGGTCGCGCAAAAAAGCAAGGTTGCCATTCAGCCAGCCTTTCTTCTGCAGGAAATGCAGGAAGACAATGCGTCCCATCATTTTCTTGACATAGTCGTGGATAGTGGAACCGTCAAACCCTTGCCGCTTCAACTCATTGATGATAATGTCGTAGTGGCGATGGTACTCATCGAAGAACTCCTTGCTGAGGGCATCGACAGAGAAGGCCTCCTTGAGGTCGGACAACTTGAAACGGCCATTCTTCTCCGCCACTTTACCCAATCTCTCTATCGGGGTTTTGTATTGTCCCTGCTCGTCACCCAGAATATAGGAAAAACGCTTGGCAGCGGTATTGCCTTCTTTGAGGTCGCAAATGTAGGATAGTCGCCAATGGCGTCCGTCGTCGAATACCGCTATGGCGGCATCTACTTCATATCTCAAATAGGGTTGTATCAGCTTGCGCAACCCAACACGTTTGCGGCGCACATCGCCGCCATCGGCCACACGGGTGTAGAAGAAACCGAGCAGACGACCGTCGGCATCTTCCATCTGGCCGATATAATGGCTTTTGTCGCCAGTAGCATTAGTGTCGAGCAATTCAGGACTTGTGGCCACATCGTTGCAGCCGAAAAGGCGGTGGACAATCTCGTTGCTATAGGTCTTATAGTCGAACGGTGATTTGAATATCTTGCGGAGGGTTTCGGGATTCATAATATTGCTTATTTGAATGTTTCAGAAAGGATGATGTCCGCGGTGGTGAGTGCAACCTGTTTGGTAGTCGTCTCGGGTTGTGGCTGTCCATACCGGCTGTCCAACTCTTCGAGCTGTTCCAGGATCTTGATGATGGGAGCTGGCTCTTTCTTTTGTTTCTTCGACATACGGATAAGGGCGTCGGCCAACTGGTTGTAAGTTCCGCGTTCCACCAGCTGTTTCAGTCGGTCGACAGTACGACGGCCTTCATCGTCGAGCATAGGGCGCACCTCGCGTAGGAAGGCTGCTGCCTTCTTGGCGTCGTTGTCTTTGCTGCCGATTTTGGGCTTGTCGTCCTGATGCTCGCGCTGCTGGTCGAGGGTGTATTGCTTCAAGGCCGCCTGCACCTGCTCATAGTGGAGCGTCTCGCTGTCGCCGAAAGGCACAGCCTTCTCTTCAGGCTCAGCATAGAAGATATCAGCTGCCTCAAGGAAGGAAAGTTCTCGGATTGATTCGCCAACAAGATAGAAAGCCTTCTTGAAGTCTGAAGAAAGATAAGATATTGTGTTAATGTGTGAATGCGTTAATGTGTTAGTGTTTTTATTTCTTGCGCAGCGGCTTTTGGGCGGCAGTTGTTTGATTTTGCGGTAAAGCGTGGGATTGGTGTCGTGGAGATGCCGCACCTCGCGTAGCAATTCCAAGCTGCGGTCGGTCTCGTCGCGCACGTCGGCGTTGAAGAGTTTGAATTCGTGCACCATCTCCTCATGAGAATAAATCCTGGTATCCTCACCGAGGGCGGAATGGAAACTCTGCAACTTGATGAGCGAGTTCTTCTTCAAACTGATGATGGCATCGCCCGGGTCGGAGGGGTAGAACATGTAATTGTAAATGGCGTCAGCGGTGGAGCCGATACGGTTCACACGACCAATGCGTTGCATCAGACGAGTGGCATTCCAAGGACTGTCATAGTTGACGATGACATTGGCGCGGTGCAGGTTGACACCTTCGGCCAGCACATCGGAGGTGATGATGATGTTATAGTCGTTTCGCCATTCCTTCTTGTATTTGGCATCGAAGTTCGCCTGGATGGTCTCGCGCAGACGGTTGCGGTTCCTGGCACAGACGGCAAGGATGTCGTTGCGGTGCAGACGTTCTTTCAGTTCCTTCTCCAGATAGTTGACGGTATCGACACTCTCGCTGAACACCACCAGCTTGCCTTCAAGGTTCTTGCTCTTGTCGAAGAGTTCATCCTCCAGCATACTGACAAAGAGGTCCAACTTGGGGTCGGATTTCACCTTGTCCCACCGCTTGCAGAGGTTTTCCAGCACCTCGGCATCGTATTCCAGCAAAGGAAGGAATTCGGACTTAAAGTCCGCAGCACGGAACACAATCTTATTTTGTTCAAAGCCCTTGCCAATGGCCAGCTCGATTATCTCGTCTAACTCCATTCCGTCGGCCTGCAGTTTCTTTACATTCAGCTCGGGAGCGATGATTACCTTGTCCTCGTTGAACATCTTGATCATGCCATTCGTGGCATCGAGTAGCGTGTGGAGTGAACGGCGGAAAGCGTCGAAGCTGCTCTCTAGGCGTTTGACCATGTGGGTTTGGTAGATGCCGGCCAGCGAGTCGGCCATGTGTTTCGCTGTTTTGCCAGACGGAATCTTGTAAGACGGGCAATATTCTATGGCTCTATATCGGGCATAGCGCAAGCCGCTGCCGTCGAACATATCGGGATTGTCATCCTTCAAGTTGGCGGTGGGAGTGTCCACTAACTTCTTGTAGGTGTCGACAAAGAGCATCAGCACTTCGGGCGACATCTGATAGGTGCGGTCGGTGGGGTCGAGCAGTTTTGGGAAATGAATCTCGCCGGCATAGCGGGGTTCGTGCTGGATGTTGCTGCGGGTGCGTCGCACCATCACTTTCTCCAACACGGTGTGGCGCATCTGCTGGTTGATATTGTCGATGTGGCTGGTGAGGTAGTCGGCACTCAGTACGCGTCGCTGCGACATGAGACTTTTGAATTCCTTAATCCACGGAGCAAAAGTGTCGGCGATGTTGCCCACCCCGTCAAGCGTGCAGCGGGCGGTATCCTGGAACAGCAGCAGCTGGTTCTTGATATCCTCGGGCGTGTTGTTGAGCGGAGTGGCCGAGAGCAGGAGAACACGCTTGCCTCCTTTTACATTGCCCTTGTTGAGACGGGCCGACTTGCAGATACGCTGTAGAAGGTCATAGTTGTCGTTGCTGTCGTGCCGGAAGTTGTGCGCCTCATCGACAATGATAAGGTCGTAATATTCCTTCTCGTCGTAGCCATCGCCTTCGATGACTTTATCAAGACTGCCGTTGGTGATGAAACGGCTGTATTTGTTCTTGATACCGAAATCTGCAAAAGTGTCTTCCCAGTTGCTTTTAACTGCAGGTGGGAAGATGACTAGAATGCGGGTGTTGTCGCCATTGGCGGCGATGAAACGCTGAGCAATCATAGCAGCCACTACGGTTTTACCCAAGCCCACCACATCGGCGATGAAGCAGCCGCCGTGTTTCATCATGATGTCATAGCCCTGCACCACAGCGTCACGCTGGTAAGTGAGGTTGTCGTAGTTGTCGGGCAGTTGTGGAATGAAATCATCCTCGACCTGGTTGCCGAAGTGGTCGATGAGCATACGCATGTATAGCTCGTATGGCGTAGGTTGATGCTCTTCTGGTGCAAGATGGGTCTTCCCGACGATATGGTTCACATCGTCCAAGGTCACCGGAATGGCATCGTTCCAGAGTCGTTGAAACTCCTCTTCGCAATAGTGCACATCGTCGTAATCTTTCATGGCCACATTGAGCTCGTAGCGAGGCGGCTCGGTGGTGCCAAGTCCCTGGGCGCTGAGGTTGCTGCTGCCCATGATGACCCATCCGTCGCTATGTTCGCTGTGGTTTTTAGGCAGGCAGAGGTAGAACTTGGCATGCAGGTCTTTGGTGGGGTGGATGCGCAGTTGCAGACGTCCACTCGAAACATCTTCGCAAAACTGGCGGATGCCCTCGTCAACCTCGGAAGAATATTCCGACTGATAGACATCGCGAAGGAAATCTTCGCAGTATTGTTCCAAACTTACCTCCTTGTCGCCAAAGAAGAGTTTGCCGACGGCTTGTGATTGACGGAAGAGATTGTCGATATTGATGCCGACAAGAATCTTGATTTCCTGTGTGGCATCCAACTCCTGTCGCAGTTTGAAATATCCGGAAGAACGAAAATAGCCAACCACGGCATGGAATATGTCGAAGTTGGCCATTGCAGAGGCGATGCCGTGGAACTTGTCCATCAGCGTCGACTCGATATTGTTGAAAAACTTGGTGCTCATAAGGCTCAGCGTTTGACGCGCTTCGCCTTTCAATGAACTACTAATAAAAATCCGCGGACTTCTGTCTGGACCGAGGTTCTCGACTACCTATCCCCAAAACGAGAAAGCCCACGGATAAAACCGTGAGCGTTTCTTGCCTTCTCGTTTGGGATTTTGAAATTGTCGAGATTTCGGTCCACTTGAAAAGCAAAAACGCTTCTAATTTATGTATTTATTACTATTCTATTTCTCTGTTTCTATCCTGTTTTAGTTGTTGTTTTTATTGAAACTAACACATTAACGCATTCTCACATTAACGCATTCTTTTATGTTATTTCACGCTGCAAAGATACAAAATTTTGCAATATTATTCTATTTCTTTTATTTCAGCGTCTTCCGTAGGCAGCAGGTAATCGGAGGCTCGTTTACGGGAGATGACGCTGTGGCCTATCTGCTTCTCCACCTCCTCGCGAGCCACTTTGGCAGCTTTTCCGCCACTCTGCGCCACCTGCTTGTTCTCCTGCATGGTCTTCGGATTACGGTTACGCGATATCTCGGTGGTGGCAGCTTCAGCCAACGTGTTCAAAGCCAGCTCAAGGGTGGTCATATTATCTCTCAGATTCTCCTTCGTAAGCCCCTTGTAGCGTTTGTATTCGCCTGTATTCATACCGCTCCACGCCTTGGTGAGGATGTTGGTCAGGATGGCGAAGTCTTTCTGCTCTTTCACCCCCGAACGCTCCCACTCGTCAGTCAGTTCCTTGCGCGTGCGTATGGACTTGAGACGGTTTTCTATCCAGCGTTCGCTATACCCTTGGCGGCGGTAATCCTCTACGGCCATCTGGAACGTCAACTCGGGGTCGATCATCTGGTCAATGCGTTGCGCGCCCACCTCGGAGAGCCACTGTTTGATAGGCTCCGCCTTTTTAGACGGAATGGATTGTATGATGCGCAAAATCTGCTCTAAATCAGCGACATCAGTGGCGCGATTCTTGCCGTCGGCAGCCGGCATTTTCAACTGCTTACAATTTGTAAGCAGTTCATCGGCACCTTCCCCTTTCAGGCGTTTTTTGAGCACAGCCCAATAGGTGCTCGCTTTGCGTGGAGTGGGTTGCTCGGTCAATATCTGCACCACATCAACGATGGAGAAATAATACTTCTCTTCCTCTTCGTTCCATGCAACGCGAACCTGCTTGCCTTCAAATATCTGTATGGCATTCTGCTGGGTCATATTCTCAGTACGCATTCTTTTATGTTATTTCGACTGCAAAGATACGCATTTTTTCCGAAACAGAAAAATCAATTATCTGAACCAACTGTAATGGTGCCGATGAATATCGACGGCGACACACGCCTATTGATATTGCGGTGGCTCTTGTCGGCTTTCTTCTCGTCGGGGGAGAGGGTCGAGACACAGGCGGTATTGGCGGCCTCGACGATGGCATAGAGGTGATAATTGAATGTGTTATCGTGTGAATGTGTGAATGCGTTAGTCTGATTTGCTTGTTTACCCCTTGTTTCATTCATGTTGTTTGATGCTATTTCATCGCTGAGGTCGGGCAGGTCGAAGGCGATGCTGGCAGCTCGCCGCTCGGCACAGGCCACAAGTTGGCAGACCTCCATCTGAAACTCGACAGCATAGATGAAGACTACATCGTCGAGGTTGGCATAATCAACACTGCTGCAGGGCTCGAACTGTAGCTCCACGTGCAGGCCATCGGCATGGCAATTGGTAAAACCCACAGGGGCTATCGGGCCGGTGGAGAGAATCAGGCGGGGATAGTCGATATGCACCGTGCCATCGGTGTAGGTGAAGCATTGCTTGTTGATGCTGGCAAACTCGTTGTTCTCGACATGCCCGTGGGCGTGGGCCACCTTGGCGAGGCCGCGCTGGATGACGGAGCCGGGGATGGAGGAGGTGTGCTGCATGGCCTTGAAGAGCGCACGCTGCCGCAGCTGCGCCTCCGACTTGTTGTCGGTGAACGACGTGGCCTTGCTGCGGCTGAACTGCTTGCCGAAGCGGGTGTAGAAGACACGGTCGCCGATGGTGCCTGTCTGCTCTATGATGGATGGTTTTACCTTTGCCATAGTATAGGTATTACCCCGAAGGGAATCTGAATACAATCTGATATAATGAAGAACGGAGGAACAATATATTTAGTATAGAGTTACCATATAGGCACCCAAAACGGGAACAACAGGGGAGCAATAGGGGAGCAAAACCAATAGAGTACTATATGGCAATATATCAGGGATATATGATTTACTATAACTTCGTCTTTGACCCAACACAAGCAGCAAACAATAATCATTGTATAACAAGCACTTGTAAATTTAATTCACTTTTTTTGCGAATATATTAAAAAAAGTATGTATCTTTGCATCTCGAAATGAAGATAACTTTTGACAAAGAATATTTGAAAGACCTGTATGTTACAGGAAGTTCTTCCGACAAGAAACATCGTTTCCAACCAGATGTTGTGAGGCGATATATCAAAACGGTAGATCTTATGATTGAATCGGAGAATGTCAACATGCTATCTTTATGGAAAGGGTTGCATTACGAACACCTGCATGGAGAAAAAGAAGGATTCTCTTCGGTAAGGGTGACACAAAAGTATCGCATCGAATTCACCGAACACATCGAAGGTAACGAACAGGTGGCAACAATATGCAATATAACAGAATTGTCAAACCATTATAAATAACATATTACCATGGTACACGTTGAAGGAGTAAAAGACGATATGATTGCCAATAACCTAACACCATTTTATTCGACCCATCCAGGTGAAGTGATAAAAGACGAACTGGAAGCCCGTAACATTTCACAGCGAGCCTTTGCTCAGTCGGTTGGTATGTCATACTCGGTACTGAACGAGATACTGAACGCTCACCGTGCGCTGACAACAACCACTGCATTGCTGTTCGAGGCTGCTCTGGATGTGCCGGCCGATGTTTTGATGCGCTTGCAGACCAAATACAATCTACAGACGGCCCGCAAAAACAAGGAGACTATCAGCTGGATGGAAAACATCCGTCGTGCAGCAGCCGTGTTATAGACTTACATAAAACCTTTATAAAACATAGAAGCGAGGCCGTATGGTCTCGCTTCTATGTTATTTAAAGTATTTGTTTGACCGATTAGCGACGGCGGCCTTCGCCGTTGCCGCTGGAGCGGCGCTCGCCACCGTTACCGCCTTCACGACGGCCATGACCACCACGGTCGCCGTCCTTGCGGGGACCACGGTCGCCACCTTCGCGGCGCGGGCCACGGGCGGGCTTCTCCTCGACATAGCCTTCGGGCTTGGGCAGGAGGGCCTTGCGGCTGAGCTTGATCTTGCCGTTCTTCTCGTCGAAGGCGATGACCTTCACCTGGAACTCGTCGCCTTCCTTGATGAGGCCTTCGAGGGTGGCGGGGTGACCCCACTCGTACTCGCTGATGTGCATCAGACCTTCCTTGCCGGGCAGGAACTCCATGAAGGCGCCGAACTCGACAATCGAGACGACCTTGGCATTGAAGATATCACCAACCTCGGGGACGGTGCAGATGTCCTTGATCCACTTGAGGGCGGCAGCGATGTCGTCCTTGTTCGACGAGGCAACGTCGACAATGCCGAACTCGCCTTCCTCTTCGATATTGATGATGGTGTTGGTCTCGGCCTGAATCTTCTGGATGACCTCGCCACCCTTGCCGATGACGGCACCGATGAAGTCTTTCGGAATCTTGATCTGCTCGATGCGGGGCACGAAGTCTTTGTAGTCCTGACGGGGTTCGGGGATGGTCTCGAGGATCTTGTCGAGGATGTAGAGACGACCCTGGCGGGCTTGCTCGAGGGCCTTGGCCAACACGTCGTAGCTGAGGCCGTCGACCTTGATGTCCATCTGGCAGGCGGTGATACCGTCGCGGGTGCCGCAGACCTTGAAGTCCATGTCGCCGAGGTGGTCCTCGTCGCCGAGGATGTCGCTCAGCACGGCCCACTTGTCACCTTTCGAGATGAGACCCATGGCGATACCGGCCACGGGCTTGCGCAGCTTGACGCCGGCATCCATCAGCGCCATGCAACCGGCACAGACGGTGGCCATCGAGCTGGAACCGTTACTCTCGAGGATGTCGGAGACCACGCGGATGGTGTAGGGGCATTCCTCCTCGGTGGGCAGAACCTCCTTGAGGGCGCGCCAGGCCAGGTGGCCGTGGCCCACCTCGCGGCGGCTGGTGCTGCCACTGCGCTTGACTTCGCCAGTGGCGAAGCCGGGGAAGTTGTAGTGCAGCAGGAAGCGGCGGGTGCCCTCGATGACGGCACCGTCGATCTTCTGCTCGTCAAGCTTGGTGCCCAGCGTGCAGGTGCTGAGGGACTGCGTCTCGCCGCGGGTGAAGATGGCGCTACCGTGGGCCGAAGGCAGGTAGTCGGTCTCGCACCAGATGGGGCGGATCTCGTCGAGCTGACGGCCGTCGAGACGGGTGCGCTCGTTAAGCACCATGTCGCGCATGGCTTCGCGCTCGGTGTCATGATAGTAGCGGTCGATCATGAACTTGATCTCGTCGGTGAGGGTTTCCTCGGTATAGTTGGCATCAATGAACTCCTGCTTGATGGCGGCGAAGCCGTCCTCGCGCTGGTGCTTGTTGGCGATGCCCTGCTTGCTGAAGTCGTAGCACTTCTGGTAGACGGCGTCGCGCACACGCTGGCGCAGCTCCTCGTCGTTCACCTCGTGGCAGTATTCGCGCTTCTCGGTCTTGCCGGCTTCGACGGTGAGTTCGTCGAGTACGCGGCACTGGATCTTGATGGCCTCGTGGGCAGCCTTGAGGGCGTTGAGCATCACGTCCTCGCTGACCTCCTTCATTTCGCCTTCCACCATCATGATGTTGTCGGCGGTGGCGGCCACGATGAGGTCAAGGTCGGCGCGCTCAATGTCCTCCATGGGGGTGTTGATGACATACTTGCCGTCGAGGTAGCTCACGCGCACCTCGCTGACAGGACCGTTGAAGGGGATGTCGCTGACGGCGAGGGCCGAAGCGGCAGCCAGAGCTGCCAGCTGGTCGGGCATGGTGTCTTTGTCGCCGCTGATGAGGGTGATGCTGACCTGCACCTCGGCGTGGAAATTGTCGGGGAAGAGGGGACGCAGGGCACGGTCGACCAGGCGGGCGATGAGGATCTCATGCTCCGAGGGACGGGCCTCGCGCTTGAAGAAACCGCCGGGGAAGCGACCCATGGCGGCGTATTTTTCCTGATAGTCAACGGTGAGGGGCATGAAGTCGACGTTCTCGCCCACCTCTTTCTTCGAGCAGACGGTGGCCAGAAGCATCGTGTCGTTCATGCGGACAACGGCAGCGCCGTCGGCCTGTTTGGCCAGCTTGCCGGTCTCGATTTCGATCATGCGGCCGTCGCCGAGGTCGAAACGCTTAGTGATAATGTGTTCGTTCATTTTGTTTTTTATTGTTTTCTATTACTTTACCGCAGCCTCGAGGACCGTCCCCGAGGCCCATAAAAGTGTTAATATTCAAAGTTCTATCTCCATCGTCGGGCATCTAAAGACCGGCAAAAAAGAAAGTGCAAAGATACAATAAATTCCTGACATACAGAAAAAAGATTTGGCCGAATAAGAAAAAGTTAGTATCTTTGCATTTTTAAAATAACAGCTTTGAAACTATAGCAAACACGGCTATTCTTCAATAAAACATAGCAAAGACAAACAATTAATAATTCGAGAATATGAGCACTCTAACAAACCTTCCCGACCTGCTGGGCCTACATTTCGGCAACCCACTCGGTCTGACGCCGCTGGCAATGCTGATTATCATTTTACTCGTGGTAGGAGTCATGACCTATTTCAACCACCAGATACGCTACCGTGACGGAGGCCGCTACTATCCCATACTATACACTCTTTTCGGAGTGTCGCTGGCAGCAGTATTCTACTACGTGTTCCAGGCCGACCTGCCGAAGATTGGAGACGCCGCCTGCATTGGCTGGCACTGCCGCTCATCACTGGTCGGAGGCGTAGCATGGGCTATTGTCGGCATAGCGCTGACCACTTTAGTATCGTTTGGTTTGTTTATCGCCACTATGCAAATCGTCGCCCAGCTCTCGGTAGAAGCCGGAATGTCGCTGGAAGAGAAACGCTGGAAAGAGTGGAAATGGGGACTGGGCATCGTCCTTTTAGGTGTTTCGGTGACCGGCATAACCTTCGAGATTAACCAGAGCATAGGAAGCTGGGCTTTGCTAGTAACAGCACTGGCTACTGTAGCTTTTGTAATCTTCAAAATAGTGCGCGACACCATCTACTGCGGCAAGTTTCTCTGGGCTCTGCTCATCGGCTTGGTGTTCCTGCTGGGTACCGCCGCATCAATGGCCCTCTTCCTTGAGGTGATACACGCATGTGTTTATCTAGTCGTATTCCTTGTCACCTTCCTTTCGATGGCAAAAGCCCGAAAGAAAAAACCATCTAAGAAATGAAAAAGCCCAAATCGTTTTCGCGTCGGCTTAGCCGGCGGGTAACCATATTTGTTGCCATCATATTTGTTGCGCAACTGGTTGTCGTCGGGCTGACTTCCAACAAGATTATCGCCGACGAAGCGGCTGTCTCCACACGCCACATGCTTCACGGGACCATCAGCGAGATAGAACTCCCACTGGGTAAGATTGAGATAGCCACAGGAACTGTGGCTGCCCTCATATCGTCAATGTCCGATGTGAACTATGCGGGGATGGTGATGAACCGCACCGTGGAGGTCGACTCGCTCATCTGCGGCGGCTCGGTGATATTCCCCACCGCCCAAGGTCCCCAGGCACTTATGAGTTATCAGGACTCGACAGGTACGGTCCACAGCTACCCCCTGACGGGTGGATGGAAAGACGACTCGTGGGTGTGCCGCGCCCTTGCCTATGTCGACAAAGTCCGCGCTCCATTCTGGGTCGAACCCTATCAGGCCGAGGGGAAACGCGACTTGCGTGTGATTGCCTATTGCTATCCCATCTACCGTGTGACAGGTGACGACAGCGTGCTCTATGCCGTGGTATCATCCGAGCTGCCTGTCGACTGGATAGAGCACAAGTGCAAGTCGCTGCGCCCCTACCCCCACTCGTTGACCACCATAGTGTGCGGAAACTCCATCATCGGACTGCACGACAGCGTGCTCATTGCGCAGATTCAAACAGCATTTGCCGAGGACAAGCAATTGCAGGAACTGCAAGAGGATATGAAACGCGGAGTGGACAGCATGCGCCGCATAGGTTCCGGTGCCACCTTGGGTTATGTCGTTTACGGCCCACTGCACAACGGATGGATGGCGTCAGTGGTGTGCCAATACAAGGAAGTGCTACGCCGCTCCTCTTTGATGCATACCAATCTGCTTATCATTGGGCTTATCGTCATTACTCTACTCTATATCATCTGCCGTCTCGTCATCCATCGTATGACAACACCCATCACACAACTCTCCGATGCCGCACTGCGCATGGCCAAGGGTGACTTGAACACCCAACTGCCCGAGATCAAGAGCGGCGACGAGATGATGCACTTGCACGACTCGTTCGTCTATATGCAAAACTCCATCACCGACTATATCAACGAACTGAAGACCACCACAGCCGCCAACGAGCGCATGGAATCGGAACTCGGTGTGGCACGCAACATACAGATGGGCATGCTCCGCACCGACTTCCCCGAGAATGTCGCAGCGCTGCTGGTTCCCGCCAAGGAAGTGGGCGGCGACCTCTACGACTTTGTCCAGAAGGGTGACTACCTCTACTTCACCATCGGCGACGTCTCGGGCAAAGGCGTTCCTGCCTCGCTGATGATGGCCATCACCCGCGCCGGACTCCGCTTTGTGGCCGGTATGGAGCAGACGATGGACAAACTGCTCGAACGCATCAACGTCAGCGTCACCGACACCAACTCGAACGACATGTTCGTAACCCTTTTCATGGGCCGCGTCAACCTCAAGACCCGCCACATGGAATACTGCAACGCTGGACACAACCCCATCATCGTTGTGCCGCCCGACAGCAAGCCCTACTTCCTCAAAATCAAGCCCAACCTGGCCATTGGCCTTTTCGACGACTTCGTTTACCAAGCCGAAAGCCTCGACCTGGCCGCCGGCACCCGCCTCGTGCTCTACACCGACGGAGTAAACGAAGCCGAACGCAATGATAAGAGCCTCTTCGGCAACGACCGACTGCTGACATGGGCAGCGAGCGACTTGGTGCGCAACACCGCAACCACTGATAAAGAAGTGGTCGACGACCTCTACAAGACCGTGCAGCAGTTCACCGAAGGCACCCCCCAGAACGACGACATCACCATTATGAGCATCTTAATCCAATAAATAATGAAAAAAAGATTCAATCCCATCAAAGATAAAAGTAGCGAAATCATTGAGTTTCTCATGTCTTCGCCTGATATGCCTGACGACGAAGCCCTGCGCTTCAAGCTACGACTCTCCATCGAAGAGGCCGTCGAGAACGTGGTGCGATACGCCTACGAAGGCGGCATCGGATGGCTCGAGGCAGGCACTTCCCTAGACAAGGACACTCTAGTACTTACAGTAGAACTGCGTGATGCCGGCGTACCATTCAACCCTCTGAACCGTGAAGACCCCGACATCACCCTCTCGGCAGAAGAACGCGAGGTAGGTGGACTGGGCATCTTCCTCTGCAAGCAGATGATGGACAACCTGAACTACCGCTACGAGGATGGCAACAACATTCTAACCATGACAAAGAAAATAAGCGAATAATGTAAACAAGCAGTTAAGTAGACAGTAGTTAAGTAGTTGAGACGATGGCTTTATCTACAAAAAAAACACAAAAAAGACATTTGTCTTAACTACTGCCCAAAGGCGAGCGAAGCGATAACTACTTTACTACTTAACTACAAAACAAAGCCAGAATATGGACGTAACGATAAAAACCGAAGGAGAGAAAACCCTGGTCACCCTCAACGGGCGCCTCGACACCACCAACGCCGACCAGTTCCAGGCCGACATCCAACCCCTTATGACATCGCCCAAACCCGACATCGACATCGACTGCACGGGCATGACCTACACCTCGTCGCAGGGGCTCCGCATCTTCCTCACGCTCCAGAAGAGCGTCCTCGCCCGCGGCGGCAAGATGGTGATGCTCCACATGAACCCGCAGGTGAAAGAAGTCTTCGATATCACCGGCTTCTCCAACATCATAGCCATCCGATAGTGCACGCCATGAAACTCGACATGCACTGCGAGATGATTCTCGACGAGTACCGCGACCGACTTCCCGTCCTCAATACTATCAAAGAGGTGGTGCTCGACATGCTGCGGCGTACCCTGAAGGACAACAACATGGTCGTCACCGCCATCGAAGGCCGTGTAAAGACCGAGAAAAGCCTGGCCGGCAAGCTGGAACTGAAAGGCAACAAATATCACACCCTCGACGACATCACCGACATCGTCGGCGTGCGCATCATCACCTTCTTCAGCGACGAGGTCGACCAGATTGCTGCCTTGGTGGAGCGCATGTTTGACATCGACTGGGAGAACTCGGTCGACAAGCGCAAGATGCTCGAAATCGACCGCTTCGGATACATGTCGCTCCACTACATCTGCCGCATTCCCAAGTCGCTCTACGAAGACCCCCAGCAGCCCTTGATCAACGAGATACGCTTCGAGCTGCAGATGCGCACCGCCCTCCAGCACGTGTGGGCCAACATGCAGCACGACACCGGCTACAAGAGCGAGGTGGAGATACCTATGGAGCACCAGCGCAGTCTCAACCGTCTGGCCGGCATCCTCGAGCTCGCCGACGAGCAGTTCAGCCGCATCCGCAAGGAAATCAACGACTACCGCCGCAACGTGCAGTCGCTCGTAGCCAGCGGCAACTTCGACGAAGTTCCCCTCAACGGCGACACCTTCCGCAGCTATTGCGAGCTGCGTCCGTTCCGTCGTCTGGCCGAAAAGATAGCCACCATCAACCAGGCCGAACTCTACGATGACAGCCCCATGCCCTACTATCAAGTCCTGCTCCGGCTCAACATGAAGACCATCGGCGATGTCGAGCGCATGCGCTCCGAGTGCAGCGAGGGCGCCTACCAGCTGGCTCTGATACAGCTCGCCGGCACCGGGCTCGACATCGTGGCCTACTCGGTGGCGCTGCAGAACCTCTGCATCGTCAAGATTCTCAAGCTGGGCTACGGGGCGGCAGGCCTCACCAGCATGTTCGACGCCATCTACGGCCCTAGCACCTACAACGCCCAGCGCGCCGACCGCATCTACCAGCAGGCCACCAAGAGCAACCTGATGTGATTTATAATTGAAAAAGCAGAATAGTACTAAGCACAAAACACTTCTATGGACACTTCCCTTTTCGACAAAGCCGCACAGTTTGCTATCGAGGCCCATCAGGGTGCAGAAAGACGGGGCAAGGGATTCCCCTATATCATCCATCCAATGGAGGCCGCCTCAATCGTGGCCACCGTCACCAACGACCCCGAGTTGCTTGCCGCCGCCATCCTCCACGACACCGTGGAAGATACCGACGTGACCATCGAACAGATAGAAGAAATGTTCGGCCCGCGGGTGGCGCATCTTGTGAATGTGGAGACAGCACAGAAAGGAGCCTCGTGGCGCGCCCGCCGGGAAGTGCAGATTGAACGTTTCCGTAAGGCCGACCGCGACAGCAAGATTGTAGCCCTGGGCGACAAACTTTCCAACCTCAGGGCCATCGCCCTCGACCACCGCGCCCTCGGCGACGCCCTCTGGAGCCGCTTCCACGCCCCGGAAGGGAAGAAAGACATCGAGTGGTACTACCGCAGTTTGGCAACCGCCCTTGACGAGCTTGCCGACACCGCCCCTCATCAAGAGTTCGTTTCCTTGATAGAGCGGACATTCCCCACAGACTGACACATCATTCTTACTTGTGGTCCTTGCTCAAGCTCAGTTTTTAAGCATCTTGGAGCAAGCTCAAGCCTCGTCGTGTCTTATGAAGCAGTTGGCATTGATACAGAAACCTTTGTCATTATGCCGACAATAAAATGACTCTTTTACCATTAGTAGATGCAAAGAAACGGATAGTATAACCAAAATGGAACGCCTTTGATGCAAAGCATGCTTTAGAAATGTTTAACCCAAAAACACAATATGGTAAAACAAATCAAGAAAGTATTAATGCTTTGCATTTTGCAGACGGCGATCTTCACTCTTCCAATCCGCTCGGCATCAACTTGATAGAAGCCGTTGTCGCGCATGATGTAGAATTCCTCATGGGTCTTGTGGGTGTGCTGGAAGCCGCTGTCCAGATCGGGTACAAGCGTCAGGAACGACAGCTCGCTGCCGGTGGCGCCCACCGCCTAACCTACAAACACCTTGCCCTGGATGACATGGGGACCCATCGGGAGCTGACACTCAATAATCTGTTCGATATTTCCCACGTTGACGGTGGCATAGTTGCGGCCGCTCTTGATGTTTTCGACTGTTCTCATTACTGTTCTTTTTTTTAAGGTTTCTTGATTTTTTTTTCGGTTGCAAAAGTATAATGATTTCCGAAACACGGTTCAAGAGGGTATCCGTGCATAAGCCACTTACTTTTTGGTAAGTAATACCGTAACAGCATGAAAGCGCTGTCGGCACTTTAACACTTATTTAACACAAAAGGCCATCATTCCGACGACCTTTTTCTGTTTTCTGTAGTAGCAAAGTCTCCTTTTTGTAGTATCCAGCAATGCGGGCTACCGCAAACACCGCTGGTTATCAATACACCAATCCATTCAGCCATTTCTCCACCTTGTCTTTACCTGTGCGGACTTCGTGACCGTAGATGGAGAAGCCTTTGGTGACGGTGGCCTTGGGGAAGGCTTTCTTCACGTCGCTGACACAGTTAGCCAGGCCGCTACCCTCGTGGGTGGTGAAGGGGATGACGGTCTTCCCGGCAAGGTCGATGTCCTTAAAGAGAGTGAACATCACCTGTGGGTAGGTGCCCCACCACACGGGGCCGCCGATGAAGACGGTGTCGTACTTGCTGAGGTCGGGGGCAGCGCCTTCGTATGGCGGCAGCTCGCCCTTGTTGGCCTCTTCCTGCGCCAGGTTGATGAGCGGCATATAGGCCATTCCGTCGTACTTGTGGGTGACAATCTCATACTGGTCGGCACCGGTGATTTCGCTGATGTAGTCGGCCACAATCTTGGTGTTGCCGACCTCGATGTTGCCCACGCTGTAGTTGTCACCCGCATGGGAGAAGAAAATGACTTTTTTATTCATTGCGTTATTGTGTGAATGCGTTATTGTGTTAGTGTTGTTTTGTCCATTCTGAGCATTGCAGCCGCTGGCCAACAGTAATGCAAGGGCTGCGGTGAGAATCTTGTTCATTGCGTTATTGTGTGATTGCGTTAGTGTGTTAGTGTTTTTTGCAAATTACTGCATGGTATTGTATTGTTCGTCGGTGACAGGTTCTAGCCACTCATTGCTGTTGCCGGGTTTGGCGTTGGCGTGGTAGGTGAGGTGCTGCATCCAGCTGTCCTTGGCAGCACCGTGCCAATGCTTCACGCCTTCGGGGACGGCGATGGTGACACCGGGTTTCAGCTCCACGGCGGGTTTGCCCCACTCCTGATACCAGCCACGACCGCTGACGCAGATGAGCATCTGCACGGCACCGTGGTGAACGTGCCAGTTGTTGCGGCAGCCAGGTTCGAAACTGACGTTGTAGAGCCCGCTCACCGAGTCGAGCAAGGCCAGGTAACTCTGACCGGTGAAATACTTGGCGTAGGCGTCGTTGGGTTCGCCCAAGGGCCACGCGGAGGTAGAGACGGCGGGCATCGGCTGTCCGCCCACGGCGGCGATGGCAGCCTCGCAACGCAGCGCCTCTGCCTCCATACCGTGTGAACGCAAAGAGGCGACGATACCGTTCAGCTGCTCCTCCGTCACACCCATATTCAATGCGCCGCGCACGTGGGCTTGCAACTGCGGCATTACGCCTTCCAAGCCGCTCAGCGCGCTGACGGTGACCAGCTCGCGGTCGGCATGGGTGAGCAGGTCGCGGGCGAAGATGTCGCCAAAGAGGTGCGCCTTGAGGTAGTAATCCTCGGCAGGACAGAAGTCGTAGTTGAACGGCTGTCCGCTGAGCTTCGTCTGCACCTCGGTGCCTTGCTTGAGGGCATCGTAGCCGCTGGGCAGCGGCGACGATTCGGCACCCATCTTCACATCGCCTCGCTGTTCCATCACTTTCTTGAGCGTCCCCAGCGCGTTGAGCGAACGCGGGAAGCCGGTGTAGGCATAGAGCTGCGAGAGGGCTTCCTTCATCTGGTTGGCAGTGAGGCCTGCGTCGAAGCCCTCGCTGATGGCGATGGCCAGCGACGACTGGTCGCCCCTCGCCTCGTGGCAGGCGATAGCCGTCAACGCGGCCACCTGCTTTTCGTTGAAACTTAAAGTATTCATATCCTTTCCCGATTCTGTCTTTTTGCCGCACCCTACTGTCAGCAGCATGCAGCAGGCGGCAAGAATCATTGCGATGCGTTTCATCTTAAGTGTAATTATTTGTCGATACTGACGATAGTGTATTTGCGGCTTCCGAGACCTATCTTCTCGGCGTGCTCGACGGTGTGGATGCCGTGACGGCTCTCTATGCGCTCTTTCATGGAGGCTACGTCGTTGTCGGCTGTTTGCTCCTGACTAAGGACGAGGTCGATGCAGGCTTGGTCGAGAGCCACGGGGTCGGTGCTGGCGAGGATGCCCATATCCTTAAGCGCCACAGGGGTGGGGTTGCCGTTGCAGTCGCAGTCGATACTCATATTGTTCAGCACGGCGATGTAGAGCACCTTGCCCTTGAAGTAGTCGTGCACCGCAGCGGCGGCGTTGGCCATGCACTCGAGGAACTTGTCCTGGTTCTCCGGCTGGATGTAGTCCCACAGCTTGGTGTAGTCTTCACTCTGGCCGTTGGTGTGGATGTAGGTCTTGCCGTTGCGCGAGGCGACGCCGATACTGGCGTTTTTCAGCACGCCGCCGAAGCCGCCCATCTGGTGTCCTTTGAAGTGGGCGAGATTGATCATAAAGTCGTAGTTCTGAAGGTTCTTGCCCACGATGTTGTAGCGCATATAGGTGGTGTCGCGCACGGGGATTTTGATTTCGCCGTCGGCATCCATAATGTCCACGCCGCCGATGGTGTTGAAGCCGTGCTCCTCGATGACCTTCAGGTGGTCTTCGGAGTTCATACGGCTGCCGGCGTAGGCGGTGTTGCACTCCACGATTTTGCCGTTCACCAGCTGCACCAGTGGTCCGATGAGTTCGGCCTTCAGGTGGTTGTTGTTGCCGGCCTCTCCTGTGGAGATTTTCACAGCCACGCGCCCTTCGGCCTTTACGCCAAGAGCGTTGTAGATGTTAATCAGCGCCTCGGGGCTGATGTCGCGGGTCATGTACACCACCGAGCCTTCAGGGTCCTGTGTGGTCGTTGCGGTTTCCTGTTTCTGGTTGCAGCCGAGCAGCATAAGCGCCGCAGCGGCAAATAATGCGATTCTTTTCATTGTTATAAGTATTGGGTTATTTTTTTATCCGTAATTCTCAATCAAATACTTCACAAACTGCGGGTCGCCGAAGTCGATGGTGCCCGTGTCGTGCTGGTTGAGCTTGGCGACGGCGGCCATATCGTCGGCGGTCAGCGTGAAGTCGAAGATGTCGTAATTTTGCGCCATACGTTCCTTGTGGCTGGACTTGGGGATGGCCACAACACCACGCTGGGTCAGCCACCGGAGGGCCACCTGAGCGGCACTTTTGCCATACTTGGCACCTATGGCGGCAAGCTCTTCGCTCTTCACGATGCCCTCGACCCCTTGTCCGCCAAGCGGTCCCCAAGCCATCATACGTGTGCTGAATTCTGCAAGTATCGGCTCGATGGCTGTCTGCTGTATGAGGGTGTTGCATTGCAGCTGGTTCACCATCGGCTTTACATCCACATAGTGGGCGAAGTCGAAGAAGCGGCCCGACTGGAAGTTGCTCACTCCTATGGCGCGCACCTTGCCGTCGTGATAGGCTTTCTCCATCGCCCGCCACGTGCCGAACACGTCGCCGTAGGCCTGATGGATGAGCAGCAGATCGATGTAATCCGTCTGCAACTTGCGCAGGCTCTCGTCGATGCTCTTGGCTGCCTTTTCCTCTCCGTTGTTCGCAATCCACACCTTTGTCACGAGGAAAATCTCCTCGCGTTTCAGGCCACTTTTGCGCCAGGCATTACCCACGCCCTCTTCGTTGGCATAGGCCTGAGCTGTGTCTATCAGCCGGTAGCCGACGCTCAGCGCATCGCTGACACAACGCTCGCACTCGGCGGGCGACACTTGGAAGACGCCATAACCCAGCAAGGGCATATTCACTCCGTTTGATAATGTAATTTCTTGCATAAGTATTTGTTTTATTGTTTATTATTTATTTTTTGTTCGTTTCGTTCGATGCTGCAAAATTACAACCATTATCCCATACATCTATTTCACAAAAAGCACCAATGTTTTCACAATAAATACAAAAGTGAATTATTACCACTTTAACACATTCGCGAATTCTCACATTCACGCATTCCTTCTCCCTTCTTCGTGGGTTCTTCGTGCCTTCTATGTGGCAATTACATATCCCCTGAAAACCAGCGCATTGCGCGTATGAATCATGCAGAATTGCAAGTCGCTGATTTTCAACCCAAAGGTTAGTGATCCCTCGGCGATCCTTCGGCGATCCTTCGACGGTCTCTCGGCGACCCGTTTATAATAGCATCCCCTTCTTGACAGCCATTGAAAAATACATTTTGCCATTCAAGAAAAAATGCGTACCTTTGCAAATTGAAAAAACCGACACCAATATGGACAGCACCGCCATAGGAAAACTAGGAACTTCTGCAGTAATAGCATATCTTAGTGTAGGAGGTTACATAGACCCACATATAAATAGTGACGATACCATTGCAATGTGGGATGGGAGTTTATTTGTATATAAAACAAAAGAGAATTTCAATAATGAGGATTTTGAATATAAGGTTCCTGTTCAGGTTAAAGCGGAAGAGATAGAAACTGAAGATTTCCCAAAGGAAACGACACATGCTATTCCTGTTGTGCATCTAAATAAATATCATTCTGATGGAGGTGTCGTTTTCTTCAAAGTGCTTGTCTGTGGAATCAAGAACCAAATATATGTCTCTTTCTTGACCAAGGAAAAAATAAGTGACATTCTCTCCGACCTCAAAAGCGATTCTCAAAAGACAAAAACCATAACACTCGAACGTGCACCTAATGAAAGAAACATTTTACTAAGTAATCTTGGACGAGTCAACCTTCATCAGAAACACGAATGCATTGACCTATCCGTCCTAAAAAACAGAACAGATTATAAACTTCATTTATCTGCGACAGTAAAAGATAGGGATATTGATATTTTTGAATATCTAGCGACTCACTATGTTGACATGACAGTCTCATTGGATAACATCCCTGGTATCTTTGTTGTAAAGAATGGGCCGGTTAAAGTAATGACAATCGCTAAAGTTCCATATAAAGTATCTATTAATGGCCTTGTATATTACAACGGGTATACACGAGAATACACACAAGAAGGGCTGGTTCTACGTATTGGGAATAGTTGTACATTAAAGATATCCTACAAAACAGATCCCTATATTATAAATATTAATCTCACATTACGTCCAAATACCATTGCAGAAATCATCAATGATGCAAAATTTCTTCTAAGCATTATTGAACATAAACACATTCAGTTCAATAATGTCAAATTTCCCTTGAAAGGACTTGCGGAGCAAGATGATGCAATTCAAGAATGGAATAGTCAACTACGTTTTTGGACAGATGTTCAATCTGTTTTTAAGACTCTTCGTGTTCCTCAATCTCTCCGAATCAACGAATTGTCTGAATCGGATTACAAAAATCTCGATACTCTAATCAAGGCCTTTATCTATAATAAGCAAGTTTATGGAAACATAAATGATAATTCTTTGCATTTGTTTGAAATACAGAACTTGAAGATTGCCATTCTTGCCCAAAAGACAGAGGAGAAGAAATTCCAATTGTGCAATGTATATGACATGTTGTTCGCTGTTACAGACGAGATAGGGGATAAACATATTATCCCGACTCAATCTGTGTTGCTGGGATTTGAACAATTGCCATCTAACTTAGTAATTGAAGATTTGCTTAAAGAATATAAGAGACTATCACGAAAAGACAAGAAGGTTCTTATTCAAGCGAATGTCAACCTGTTACAATTATTAAATCATTATGACAGAAGCAATGATGATGCCATTATCAACATTGCATACAAGATGGCGCAATGGCTTAGGAATGACAAAAGCGGTATTATTGATGCAAATGCCGGACTTTTGAACTATTTGCAGACAGCCAAACGGAAAAACAAATCACTCACAAGATCAGAAATGAGGATACTGGAAAACTTGGTTCCTTCCAATATCATAGAGCAATTTGGCAAATATGCAATTATGGGTAATGTTGAGGAAGCAAGAAAAATCTTTAATCAATTTAGTGAGTCGGAGAGGAGACTCTATATGGGGATGCCAATATATCACTTCATTGATGGTAATAACGCATAAAAGAAATTGTTAGTAATCTTTCGATATGGAAACATTCATAAAAGACAAAGTACGAGATGCAATAAGGAAAGAACTATTGGCTTTCTGTAAATATTATTCCCCAAAGAGTCGCGAGGATTGGGAAAGCGAGAAAAACACCTATGCATTTTGGCTTTCGGAGAGAATATGGATTGATGCGGTTGTTTGTGGCGAGTATTCTTTTGTTGAGGATTGTATCGCAGAGTATGTCAAATCTGATGACTATCAGCAAACCGTCGATTCAAAAGTTCCATTATCACTTCGTGCAATCCTTTTTGACTATTTTCAACACAATAGCTATGCGGTTATAAGAGCATTAGGAAAAGATTTTCTCTCTGAGGTCTCTTTCGAGGAGTTTTTCACAAAATACAACAGATAAATGGCAATGTTTGACTTCTTAAAACGAAAAGAATTGGCAGAAATAGCCACATTAAAGCAATCCTTGTCAGAAGCATCCTCCAAGATTGCCAAATTACAGGAATTAAATGACAAGTTAGAGCCTCTGAGAAAGTATTCCACAATTCGTGATGTAGAAATAGAAGGTACTAGGTTAAAACTTGAGAACGAAGAGTTGCTTCGGTATAGGAATATTATTCTCGATGATTATGACAAATCCCTTCAAGATAAACGACATGCATTAGACATTTTGGACGATGAGGTGCTTCTTCAAACATTCGGTATCTATACTCCCTTATACGATTTCCAGAAGCTTGACGAATATAAAGAGAAACTTGATGAAATTCGGGATAAGCAGAAAACGCTAATTAAAAACAAAGAAGCAGGTAAATCAACCACTAATTGGACGGTTGATGGGAGTGTTGCAAAAGGTCGTGCACAAACCAATCAGCAAATCAAACAATTGCTACGGTGTTTTAATGTAGAATGTGACTTGCTGATTGACAAGGTGAAGTTCAATAATATCAATGCCTATATTCAGAAAATTAGGCATACAGCAGAACAACTCAATAAGATTAACGAGAGGTCTACTGTTTATATTACAGAGGAGTATATAAATCTCAAAATTGAAGAACTGCGGGTTGCATATGAATATGCTAAGAAGAAGCAGGAAGAGAAAGACAGGATTGCCGAAATACGGAAAATGCAGAAAGAGGAAGAACGAGTACGAAAAGAACTGGAGGAAGCCCGAAAGGATATTATCAAAGAGCAATTGCACTATAATAATGCGCTGAAAGATATTCTCGACAGATTAAACAACGGTTCTTCTGTTGAAAGCGAGTACCTCTTAGAAAAGAAGACCGAGATAGAGAACCATTTAGGTGAATTAGATCAGAAACTTAAAGACATTGATTATAGAGAGGCAAACAAACGAGCCGGATATGTATACATAATATCCAATATCGGATCATTCGGAGAGAATGTTTACAAGATTGGAATGACTCGACGACTCAACCCAATGGAGCGCGTCGATGAGTTAGGCGATGCCTCTGTTCCATTCAAATTCGATGTTCATGCATTGATATTCTCCGACGATGCACCAACTCTTGAGACTGCTTTACATCACGCATTTGAAGACAGAAAGGTCAATATGGTCAATGCACGAAGAGAGTTTTACAGAGTAACATTGGATGAAATAGAAGACGTTGTAAAATCAAATTATGACAAAACTGTTGAGTTTCTCAAGATTCCACAAGCGGAACAATATAGGGAGAGTTTAAGATTATATAAACATGACGATTTGATATTCACAAAATAAGTATGGTTAAAAAAAAGAACAATAGCAAAACGGCGAAACGGTCTCTGGGTATTTTTTTTAAAATATTATTGGCATCCATACCTCTAATAGCAAGTGTATTGTCATTTGTATATCTAAAAGATATCCTATTCTGGCTAGTATTTCCTTTTGCAACAGCCGGGGTATTACAGTCATTCAAAATATCATATGAAACATTTGCTGAATATTGTCCATACTCAGAAAACTTGTTGAACAACATTAGTTGGTGTTGGTTTATCTACAAAATTACCAACGCGCTTTTTGTTACAGCCATGTTTTATTTTTGGATGATAGGCATTACAATCTGTGATTACTTTCATTTTGGGAATACTACAATATACATCTTTTTTTGTACTTTAGTTGCTTGTATATTTACAACCTTTTCTTCAACGCCATACTTTATTCATGACCTAAAAAAAACTTCAAAAAAACCGCTAAACAGAAGTATTGAAGCTGATGCCAATAGAGTATTTATTTTAGTTGCATACATGATTTTTTTAATCATCTCTTGTATACGAACAAATACCATTATGAGTAATGCCGAAATTATCTCCTTCTGTTTCTTGATCTATCTAGCGTATGATAGGCTATATGCAACAATAATATCAAATTTACCCATCTATAAAGAGACTTTCGACTGGATGAAAGAAGATACAGAAAAATGGTTAAAAAAGAGAAACAAAGACTATCTAAAAAGAAACACCACCGATATCAAATCATGATACCATTCTGAAGATGGTAATGTGCTAATGCGGGAATGCTAATATTTATTTCTAATTTCTAAATAAAAAGTGTGAATATAATTAGCAACAATGAGCAATAAGATTTCCATACGATTCTATAAAGATCACAAGGTCCGCGCCATCTGGGACGAGGAAAACAACAAGTGGTGGTTTTCTGTGGTGGATATTATAGCGGCCATCAACGAGGAATCAGACTATCAGAAAAGCCGTAACTATTGGAAGTATTTAAAGACAAAACTTGCTAAGAATGGAGATGAACTGGTTAGTGCCACTCACCAGTTGAAGTTGACTGCTCCCGATGGGAAGAAACGCTCGACGGATGTGCTTGATGCTGACGGCGTACAACTACTGGCAAGAAACATTCCAAACATTCGTGCCGCGAAATTCCTTGATTGGTTCACCTACAGCGACAACACTATCGACGGACAGAGTCGAAAAAAAGCCTACACCCTGTGGGAAAGCAACCTTGTGGCAAGTAGGGATGTGGGAAAAGTGAAATCGCTGCAACAGATCCACGCTTACCTCTTCGGGGGTCTCTACGACTTTGCAGGCAAGATACGAACAAAGACAATCTCAAAGGGCAATACCCTGTTCTGTCTGGCAGAACATTTACACGGTTATCTCAAGACCGTTGAGGCAATGCCGGAATCGTCATTCGACGAGATTGTAGATAAGTATGTAGAGATGAATGCCGCACATCCATTCATGGAAGGCAACGGACGCTCGACCCGCATCTGGCTCGATATGATTTTCAAGAAACGCATGAAGATGTGTGTAGATTGGAGTAAGATAGACAAACGAGAATACCTCGATGCCATGATAGCAAGCCACACCGACAGCAGCCATATCCGCGAACTGCTTCGTGGAGCTCTCACCGACCGCATCGACGACCGCGAAATCTTTATGAAAGGCATAGACTATTCCTATTATTACGAGCAAGAGTAATAATCTAATTCTCAAACATCTCATAGCTTTGCATTGACATGATTCTGCAATGAAGATTGACTTTCTATACTCGACGGATTTTCTGGCTATGAATGCGCAGGAGCTGGGGCACACCTGCATGCACCTGCTGTGCACGGCGGGGGAAGGGAGCTTCGTGTTCAACGAGCGGTGCTACCATATCGTGAAGAACGACCTGGTGGTGATACCGAACCCCACACGGGCGAAGAACCTCGCGGCGGCACCGGGGATGGAGGTGGAGTGGTTCGCCGCCGACAACAAATTCTTGCATAGCCTACTGCCGTCGAACAACTACAGCATCGGGGGCAGCATCAGCCTCAACCAGAACCCCGTCATCAAGGTCGACGACCGTCAGGCGGAAATCCTGCTGGAGGACTTCCACCGGCTGCGCGACCGCCTCGACGACCGCCACCTGCTCTTCTACCGTGAGATGATGGGGAGCCTCTGTCTGACGATGATGTACGACATCTTCGAGCTCCACGCCCGGCGCGACGCCACCGACACCCACAGCGACCGCACCGCCATCATCGTCCGTCAGCTCACCGACCTGCTCGCCACCGGCATCAGCCGCACCGAGCGCGACGTCAGCTACTATGCCGAGCGGCTCAACGTATCAACCAAGTACCTCTCCGCCACTGTCAAGCGCGTCACCGGCCACAGCGTGAGCAGCTTCATCGACCGCGCCACGGTGCCCATCCTGAAGAAATACCTCAACAACGAACGCCTGTCGCTCACGCAGATAGCTGACCGCATGAACTTCACCTCGCTGAGCTACTTCAGCCGCTACTGCACCAAGCACCTCGGCCAGTCGCCCAGCGACTACCGCCGCAGCCTACAGCCGAAACTGTGACTACACGCCCCCGGCACTTACGCCATGCTAACGGGCACGTCCGATAGGGCGTGCTCTTTTTTTTATTTCCCAAACACCTCTTTGGCCTTGTCCATCTGCGTGGGGACATCGACGCCGAAGGGGCAGCGGCTCAGGCAGGCGCCGCAATGGGTGCACTCGCCCGCATGGTGCGGCAACGCGTCGTACTGCGCCTGCAGTTCGGGGGTCATACCGTCACGCTCGGCTTTGTCGAGCAGTTCGTTGACCTTGGCGATAGGGATGCCCACCGAGCAGGGCGAGCAATGGTTGCAGTAGGTGCAGTCGCCGCCCTTGTCGGCAGCGGCACGCGGCCCTACATTCGAGTAGTCCTTCTCCGCCTCGGTGGCGTGGAGCCAATGGAGGTCGCGCTTCAGCTCGTCGAGGTTGTCGATGCCGAGGATGCAGGTGCTGATGCAGGGCTTGGCCAAGCAGTAGGCGATGCACTGCTCGGGGGTGTAGGCTACGCCGAGGGGCGAACTCTTCTCGTCGAGCAGACGGCCGCCGCCGCCGAAGGTCTTCATCACCGTGATAGCGATATTATGCGTGGCGCAGTAGTCGTAGAGTTCCACCCGCACGGGGTCGATGCCGCCTTGCAGGTTGTCCATGGCACCCTTGTCCCATGGGATGGCGCCGCCGCGCAGACGGTCGAAGGCGGGGTTCAGGCTGAACATGATGACCTCTATCCAACCGCTCTTGGCGGCACGCAGCGCCACTTCGGCGTTGTGGCTGCTGACGCCGATATGCTTAATCTTGCCCTCCTCCTTCAGCCGGAAGACATATTCCAGGAAGGGGCTTCCGTCAAGCTCGTCCCACTCTTCGTGGCTGTCGGTGATGTGTATCATGCCCACCTCGATGTGGTCGGTGCCGAGCCGTGCCAGCAGGTCCTCGAAGCCGGCCTTGGCCTCTTCCACATCGCGGGTGCGGGTGTGCTGCCCGTCCTTGAAGATGGTGCCGATATGGCCCTGGATGATAATCTCGTCCCTCCTATCCTGCAGCGCGTAGCCGATATTGGAACGCGTCTTGGGGTTGGCGTCGTAGATGTCGATATAGTTCATGCCGCTGTCGAGCGCCATCGTCATCAGCTCGAGCGAGGCGGCGCTGTCGAGCTTCTCGAAACCACCGCAGCCGATGCTGATCTCGCTCACCTGCAGGCCTGTGTTGCCTAGCGGGCGGTACTTCATGTCCGTCTGTTTCTGCTGCTGGTGGCACCCGGCCAGCACAAGCATGAGTGCCATCGCCGGAATCAACCGACCGACCTTGCCCATAAATTTCATCTTCGTGTTTTTCATAAGATCCCTTTCTGTCGGTTAATTCATCAAGCGGCTCTCGCCCCAGGAATATAGCGGATAGGCCTTCTTGAGGTCGCCGGCCGACCCTTCCACGCCGCTGCCGCCGCTGGTGGCGAAGACGTTGAGCACCTTGCCGCCGAGGTCGTGGGCCTCGATGAAGGTGTTGACGATGGTGGGGGCGGTGTACCACCATACAGGGAAGCCGATCCACACGGTGTCGTAATCGGCGATATTCTCGCAGCGGCCTTTGATGGCGGGACGCGACGAGCGGTCCTTCATCTCCAGCGTGGAGCGCGAGCCCTTGTCGCGCCAGTTGAGGTCGGCAGAGGTGTAAGCCACCTCGGGAGTAATCTCATAGAGGTCGGCGCCAAACTCCTTGGCGAGCTTCTGGGCGGCGGCCTTGGTGGTGCCCGTGGCCGAGAAATAGGCGACTAAAGTCTTTTTCATGGTGTTGTCTTTTGTTTGGTTATTCGGTTTCTGCGCGCAAGCCGTCATCAGCAGGCAGCAGGCGGCGAGAATCATTGTGATGCGTTTCATGGCTTATTTGTCGATATTCACAAGGTTGTACTTGCGAGTGCCGAGCCCGATGGCTGCGGCGTGCTCGATGGTGTGGAGGCCGTGCTGCTTGTCGATGCGCGCGAGCAGGTCGGTGGGGTCGTTGGTCGCGGTCACCTTCTGGTTGTTGATGATGTCGATGCAGGCCTGGTCGAGGGCCACGGGGTCGGTGCTGGCCAGGATGCCGTAGTCCTCCAGCTTCACGGGCTCGGGATGATCCACGCAGTCGCAGTCGATGCTCATGTTGTTCATCACGCTGATATAGATGATGCCCTCCTTCTTGCCGAAGTAGTCGGTCACCGCCTGTGCGGCTGCCGCCATGCTCTCGAGGAAGCCGTCCTGGTCATCGACATACTTCGTCCAGAGCTTCATCATGTTCAGCTTCTCCATGCGGCCGGCCGAGTGGATGTAGGCCTTGCCGTTCTGGCTGGCGCAGCCGATGCTGAGGTTCTTCAGCGCTCCGCCGTAGCCGCCCATGGGGTGCCCCTTGAAGTGGTTGAGGGCTATCATGAAGTCGTAGTTCTCCATGTGCGAGCCCACGATGTCGCACTTGATATGGGTGGTGTCCTGTACCGGGATGCGCATCTCGCCCTCCTCGTCCATGATATCGACCTTGAACAGCGGCGTGAAACCATGACGCTCTATCACCTTCCAATGGTTCTCCGAGGTGTTGCGGTCGTCTTTCTTGTTGAGGGGGCCGCTGGTGTAGGCGGTGTTGCACTCCACGATGGTGCCATCGACCAGCTGCACGAGGTTCTTGATGAGCTCGGGCTTCAGGTAGTTGGGGTTGCTGCCTTCGCCGGTGGAGATCTTCACGGCCACACGGCCCTTGGCCTCCACACCCAGCGCCTGGTATATCTTCACCAGCGCCTCGGGGCTGATGTCGCGGGTCACATAGACGGTCGCCTCCTGGCTGTCCTGCACCTGCGGCTGGGCCTGCACCTCGGTTGTCTTCTGCTTGCAGCCGGCAAAGACCAGCACGGCGGCAAAGAGAGCCAATAATGTCTTTTTCATTGTGTTATAGTTTTATACCATAGATTATTCTATCTGCAAATTTACACAAAAAAAACCGATTGTATATCATCTCATGAAAAAAAAAACGCCCCGCCCCTTCCTGAAGCGGCCCCTCTCCCAGGGGGCGGATGAACCACAAAAAACGTAGAATTCCCGACAGCCCTGATCCCCCCATATATTCTTCATAGAAGAATATATAAATCAACGAGTTACATTCTACACCAACCCCGTACTGTCGCTATAGCAAGTCTATACCAACCCTATACCAACTCTATTGTACCTAAGTAATACCCTGGTAATCACAAGGTAGTAACGTAGTGCCACCCAAGTGGAACCAAGGCAAAAACCTGGTAATCACCTAGTAGCATTTTAGCATTTTCCACTTCCCCGACACCTCCCCTGCACCACCCCAACACCACCCCGATACCTTGTCTGCACCTGACCAATGCCTGATACACACCTCCCCTATAGCTGATCATACTGTTGTTGCAGCGGCGGCAATCCCGTGCCTCGGACGAACATTTATTTTGCCGTTTCAAAAAGATTGCGTACCTTTGCACATCGAATTGTAAAGCTACTGCCTATGGCAACCAAGAAGAAGATAGATGTGGCGCTGATCTATGATTTCGACGGGACGCTCTCGCCGGGCAACATGCAGGAATTCGGCTTTGTGCAGGCGATAGGCAAGAACCCCGACGCCTTCTGGCGGAAGACCGTCGAGATGGCCACCGGCAACGACGCCAGCGGGATACTGTGCTATATGTACCTGATGCTGCAGGAGGCGAAAGCCTGCGGCATCTCGCTGAAGCGCGACTCGTTCCGCAAGTTCGGCTCGCAGGTCGAGCTCTTCAAGGGCGTCGAGGAGTGGTTCGGGCTCATCAACCGGTACGGCCAGACGCGCGGGATAAACATCAAGCACTACATCAACTCCTCGGGGTTGAAGGAGATGATTGAGGGCACCCCGATAGCCAAGCGCTTCGAGAAAATCTACGCCTGCTCGTTCCTCTACAACGTCGATGGCGTCGCCTACTGGCCCGCTGTGGCGGTGGATTACACCACCAAGACGCAGTTCCTCTTCAAGATCAACAAGGGGATACCGGAGATAAGCGACAACAAGAGGATCAACGAGTTTGTGGCCAAAGAGGACCGTCCCATCCCTTTCGAGCGGATGATATACATGGGCGACGGGGAGACGGACGTTCCCTGCATGAGCGTCGTCAAGGAGCAGGGCGGCCACTCCATCGCCGTTTATGGCGACCGCAAGAAGAAGGCGGTGGCCGAACGCCTGATAAGGGAGAATCGCGTGAACTTCCTCTGCAAGGCCGACTACACAGAGGGCTCGGAGATACACACCACCGTGAAGCTCATCCTCGACAAGATACGCGCCGACTATGACTTCGAGCAACACCTACTGTCGCAACATTCAAATATTTAATTGTTTACTGCCTAATACTCGATTATTACGTAGCGCCGCTTTGTTGGCGGCTTTGGGGAGCAGTTGAAGGGTGGGATGTTCGATTTTTTAGTGGACACCGCCGATTATTGCTTGCAAAAGGCGTTTGTGACATTTTTTTATTATTTGTAAAACAATATTTTGCAATTTTTATTTGGAATTTTTAATATTATTCCATAAATTTGCACATCTGTTTTTTGAAGCCTGAACGTATGAGATACGAAGCCACATCGACAGAGGCTGCATTGGCCGCCAACGGTCGTATCGCCGACGCTGTTACCCCTTGGCATCTTATTGTCGACACCGATGCGGAGACGGTCACCGTGCGCAAGCGCAACAAATATCTGATTGGCGTGGACGAGGAGGTGCTTTCGTTTCGTTTTATCCGCAACATCCGCATCGACACCCATCTCATTGGCGCCGACATCACAATACAGGCGGTAGGTGGCTCGGTGACGGCCTACTGTCTGAGCAAGAGCGACTGCAAGCGCATCAAACAGATGCTTATGGAATACAACGGCTCGCAGAAAGTGCGAGAAGGATTTTTGATATAAAAGAAGTCGTTTTAACATTTAAGTCGAAAATAAAACGTATATTTGCGCATCTAATAATACAAAAATATGGCAAAAGAACTGACATTCACCCTTGGTGGCACCGACTATGCGGCGGCGCCTCAAAGTCGACCCCGACGGAACCGTCCATCGTTTGATGGATTCTACGGAATATTATGAGGGGTTGGAGGACTGAATTATTAATGAAGGAAACAGGAGGAAGCCGAAAATCCTGAAAGAGAGTAGGCTGAATTAAAAACAAATAATATTATGGGTTTAAATGTAATTAAAGTTCGTTTCAAATATCAGGTTGCTGATATTCCCAAAGGACTTGAGGTTCAAGTCCCAACTCAACAGAGTTCTATGCCCACTGATTCAGATTTCAAAAAAGTATTAAATGCAATGGGTTTTAGAGCTAATGCCAGTGGTTTGGGACATTATTGTGAAAGAATAGATTAATTTTATTTATGAACCTCTCCAAATCTCGGTACACGGCTTATTGCCAGTGTCCGAAGAACCTGTGGCTCGGGGTCTACCGTCCCGAGGAGAAGGACGATGTGGACCCCGCCGCACAGGCGCGTTTTGAAAAAGGTACCGAGGTGGGGGAACTGGCCAAACGTCTGTTCCCTAACACCGTTGACGTTACCACCCATACGGCTGATGGTTCACTCGACCTCGCCGCCATGATTGAGAAAACGCGCCAGTTGATGGCCGATGGGATACCTGTGATAGCCGAAGCGGCCTTCTCGCACGACGGCTGTTACTGCGCCGTTGACCTGTTGCGCCGCGAAGGCGACGGTTGGGCTATCTATGAGGTGAAGAGCACCGGTACCAAGGATGATAACGGGAACCAGGAAAAACTTGACAAGTACCTGCCCGACATCGCCTATCAGACAGGGGTCTTGCAACAATGCGGCGTCAATGTGACAGGTATCAACCTCGTGTGCCTCAACAGCGACTATGTGCGTCATGGAGCCTTGGATATCCAGCAACTGTTCGTCATCAACGACATGCGCGAAGTTGTGCAGGACGAGCTGGCGAAAGTGCTACTCTGTGTGCCTACGGCGCTGAAATTGCTGTCGCAGGAGGAGGAACCCGACATGGACCTCTCCGACAACTGCAACAAGCCTTACCGTTGCGCCTTCCTCCAGCATTGTATGCAACAGCACGGCATCCCGACAGAGGAGCCTACGGTGTTTGACCTTTACGGCATGTGGTTCTCCAAGAAGGTGGAGAACTACCGCGCCGGACGTATCACACTGGCCGACATGCGGGAACAAAAACTCACGCCCATCCAGCAGATGCAGATAGAATGCACCCTGGCGAACAAGGAGTATATCAACCGCGAGGGCATCCGTCGCTTCCTCGACGGGCTGACCTATCCGCTCTATTTCCTCGACTTCGAGACGATGCAGGATGCCGTGCCACAGTATGACGGCACGCATCCCTACCAGCAGGTGCCATTCCAATACTCCCTGCATATCAAGAAAAGTGCCGACGCTCCCTTCGAGCACCGCGAGTTTCTCGCCCCCAGCGACGGCAGCGACCCGCGTCGCGCGCTGGCTGAACAGCTGTGCGACGACATCCCCTGCGATGTTTGCTCGCTGGCATACAACATGGCTTTTGAGAGAATGGTCATCAAGTCCCTTGCCGGCTCCTACCCCGACTTGGCAGGGCACCTGATGAACATCCACGCCAATATGAAGGATTTGCTCGTGCCGTTCCGCGAGGGCAATTACTATGTGCCCGCCATGAATGGCTCGTTCAGTATAAAAAAGGTATTGCCCGCTCTCTTCCCCGGCGACCCCGAACTGGATTACCACAGTCTCGACGATCGTTGTCAGAACGGTGGCGACGCCATGACTATTTTTCCCCGCATCAAGGACATGCCGCCCAACGAAGCTGCCGCCAGCCGTGAGGCTTTGCTTCGCTATTGCGAACTCGACACCTGGGCGATGGTCAAAATCTGGGAGAAACTGATTGAAGTGTCAATGTCTTAATGAAAATTTATATGGATAATATTAGATTACAAGAACTGGAGAAATCCCCGATGTTCCAATTGTCATTGGGCTCAAAAGAATTGTTCCATTCCAACTTTCTGTATTGGCTTTGGAAAGCAGAACCAGATGCCTTTTGGAAAATAATGGAACAATTCGATATTAGAATAAGTGATAAAGATTCCTTGGAAGTCAAGAGAGAATGGAAACACTTCGATCTTAGTATTGTACATGTACATAAAAAGAAGGATACTGTTGTTATTGATGATGTCCTCGCCATTATAGAGAACAAGGTAAAGAGTGTACCTCGAGAAGACCAGCTGGAGAAATATAGTAAAACAATCGCAGCTATCGATAAAAATGGGTGTAAAAAAATTTTATTGTCTCTTATAGAACCTGATTGGGGCAAAACAAAAGATTGGGTCAACTACACATATGAAAAATATAAAGATATTATAAAACAGATAGTAGATAGTTCAATCGTCGGTGATACCTACAATCAGTCTATAATTACAGATTATTATAACATGATTGAGGCGTTGGTGACTTTTAAGAAAGAATGGATACATGAAAGATTTGCCAGTATGCGGTACTTGGATATCTTTGATAACCCATCCATTAATGACTATAAAGAGCTGCGCATAAATGACTTGCGTCATAAAATCATCTATTCCAAGATGTTCGCTGAATTGAAAGAAAAACTCGATATTGAGTCCGAAACAGTAGTGGGAACTACAAAAGAAATCTTTGAAAAGAGACACAACTTGACTATAGGATACGGTATGACAAATGCCACAGGATTGATTGAGGCAAAAGTAAGAATTAATGATAAATATTTATTAGGAATACAGATTCAGGGAAATCAGTATAGGCACTTTATAGAATTCTCCAGTTCCAAAAATGTAAAAGAACTTAAACCGGAAGAATTTCAGGGTCTGTTTGGCTGTGTTAAAAATTTTAAAATCCGCAATAAAGAGACATGTTCGTATAAAAACAATGAAGGGGAAAAGACTTTTCAGTATGTTTACCGACGCATCGGAGAGGATGAGACCATTGAAGAGGTTGTCAATAATATAGTTGATGATGTAAAATTTTTAATTGATCGTAAACCATATTTAACAACTCTTTAACATTTAATTTGAAGATAATGCTTATATTTGCGATGTGACAATCAAAAATATAAGCATTATGGTTATTCATCAAGACAATCTCGCGTTCAGCGTAATTAACGACAATGAAGTAAAAGTCTTGCATCTCTACCCGCGCATGAGCGAAGTGACGCGTCTCGTCATACCGCCGCATGTGCAAGGTTACCGCGTCTCCGTCATCGCGAAGAAAGCTTTCTACGAGTGCACCAAGCTGCGCCGTGTGACACTGCCGTCGTCGCTTCGCAGCATCGAAGCTGAGTGTTTCGGCTTGTGCAGCAAACTAGAAGAGATCAACCTCCCCGACAGCATCACCCATATCGGTAAAGGTGCTTTCGAGGGTACGCTCGCATTGAAGAAAGTCTCGCTGCCCCGCAACCTCGCCACGCTGCCCGAAGCGTTATTCTACGACAGCGCCGTGAGCGAAGTGACGCTGCCCGAAAACATCACCGAAATCCCCACCGCCTGCTTCTACGACTGCCGCAACCTGCGCCGCATCGTGCTGCCCGCCAGCGTCAACCGAGTAGCAAAAGACGCGTTTCATTACTGCGTGAATCTCAATGTAATTGTTGCTCCCGAAACCATCGACCATGTCGATATCTTCGACGGTGAAAAAGAGTGCGTAATAAGAACCACTAATGCCTAAACATTAAGTCTATGCCCAATTACGTATACTCGACAATAGTCTTTCGTGGTACAGCAGAGTCCATCCATAAACTGATAAAAATCGGATTAGAAAACTCTTGCTTGAATTCCACAGGTGACATGCGTCGAGATTTCGGCTTGTTGGTTAGTGAAGGGAAAACACTTCAGTTGGACGAGCAAAATCACAGCATAAAGCTGGAGAAAAGATTGACCGCAAGGACTTTTCTGCCGATTCCTGAAACATTCCTACTTTATGACACCACCAATTATCCAAAGCAATATCCCGATGCAGTCAAGGAACAGCAGGAAAAGTACGGTGTCGTGGGATGGTACGATTACAACAAGCAAACTTTAGGTGTCAAATGGAACTTCGACCTAACAGAGGCCGACCTACAACCGATAGAATTAAGTGGCATTTGGATGTTCAGCATGGACACAGAGACGGCATGGGACTATCCCGACCTGTGGCTGGTTAGAATCAAAGAGATGGTGCCAGAGCTCGATGTCTCTATTCAGGCACTCACAGGCATAGACGATGATGGGGAATTCGCCGAATTCAGCGGATATGTAGAGGACGGCATCGTCAAAGAAGGACTTTCGCCTATGGCTATAGAACAGAGACGGCTTATGATCGAGGACTTCCATAGAGAATTCCATCCCACGACGCTATCTGTAGCCATCAATGACGAGGTGAACAAACGGCATCCCATAATCAAGGAGATGAAAGTAAAAGGCTATCGCCTGGTGGCGCACGACTTCATTGGCAACAACTATAAGAACTATACCATGATACTAACCTTCAGCAAAGAATGAAAAAGATACTGTATATTGATATGGACAACGTGCTTGTCGATTTCCAGTCGGGACTCAACAAGGTTGACGATGCAACGAAACGGGCCTACAAGGGGCATCTGGACGACATTCCCGGCCTCTTTGGACTAATGGAACCGATGCCCGGTGCCATCGAGGCGTTGCACCGGATTGCCGAGCACTATGACTGCTATATCCTTTCCACTGCTCCATGGGCCAATCCGTCGGCGTGGGCCGACAAGGTGCGGTGGGTGACCACGCACCTAGACGACATATTCCACAAGAGACTCATCATAAGTCACCACAAGGAATTGCTCCGAGGGGAGTATCTTGTAGACGACCGCCCCAAAAATGGCGCCAGCGAGTTCAGGGGGAAGTGGATCCCATTCGGCTCTCCGGAATTCCCCGACTGGGCCGCTGTGGAAGACTACCTGTGTCGCAAGATGATGAAATATAGGGTGGTAGAGGATGGAAAGGAGTGGTATACGGACGACTACGAGGAGACGGTGCGCGGTTTCGGCTGGTCTATCTGTATGGCTCGCGATGGACAATCCACCCACAGCTTCACCTGTGAGATATTCGACAACAAAACAGGCGAGCTGATGCATAGGGAAGAGTATAAAGGGGTTTAAAGGGTTTAAGAGGATTAAGGGGTTTAAGAAGTTTAATTGGGTTAATGGGATTAATGGTTTAAGGATTACTATGTGCGCAAAATATTTTTTGCCGAATCGGCGAAAAGTTGTACCTTTGCACTTGAAAAAAATCTTATTGTTGGCAAAGAATTAAAGCTAGAGCGAAATATGATTTCAAGCATTATCGACATACCGCGTCAGCACGACCAGAACGACCTTTTTGGCATCAATGTATATCAAGATGCGCTGATAGATTTTATCAAGCATACAGATACACCTATCACCATCGCCCTGCAGGGCGAGTGGGGCAGCGGCAAGACCTCGCTGATGAACCTTCTGCGGTGGAACCTCTGCGACGCGGAGGAAGCCGAACTTGATGGGGCCCCCGTCACCCATGTGCAGGCCCCTTTCTATCCGATATGGATCAACACCTGGCAGTACTCGCTGATGAAGTCGCCCAACCAGGCTATCATGAGCATCCTCGACGGCATCATCAACCAGATAGGTGCCCTTAACCCCAGCGACCAGCGGTGGAACGACAGCAAGAAGAAGATAGGCAAACTGTTCAAGAAGATGGCCAAGGTGGGTACACAGATGGCTGTCTCGGCGGCAGGGTTCGATGGCGGTGCGGTGGCTGAACTCTTCGAGGGCGAGGAGTCGCCGCAGAGCGACATCAGCCAGCTCAAGGACGAAATAGAGTCGCTGATAGCCGATGCCCTCGAGCATAACCCATCGAAGAAGGGCTTCACCTTCTACATCGACGACCTCGACCGTATTGACCCGCCGGTGGCTGTGGAAATTCTCGAATTGCTGAAGAACATCTTCGACCTGAAACATTGTGTCTTTATCCTGGCCATCGACTACGATGTGGTTATCAAGGGTCTCAAGCCTAAATTCGGCGAGCTCACGGACAAGAACGAACGTGAGTTCCGCTCGTTCTTCGACAAGATCATCCAGCTGCCCTTCTCGATGCCAGTGGCGTCGTACAACATCGACACCTTCCTGGTTGACGCGTTGAAGCAGATAGAATTCTTCTCGGACAAGGAGCTGGAAGACCCCACAACGGCCGCCAACCTGTCGGAGATAGCGCGGCTGTCGGTCGGCTGCAACCCACGTTCGCTGAAGCGACTTACGAACACCTTGTCGCTGATATCCATCATCAACCGCCGCCTTGCCGAAGGCGAAGAGACGGCGGGGCAGAACAAGATCCTCAACTTTGCCCTTGTCTGCACACAGATTGCCTATCCCTATATCTACAACCAGCTGACGGAAGAGCCCGACTTCAAGCAATGGAACGACAAGATTGCCTCCAAGCTGAAACTGCGCCCCCTCACCGAGGAAGAGCGCAGGACGTTGGATGCTTCGGATGAGTTTGACGAGGAGTGGGAGAAGGTGACGTTCCGCATGTGCCAGAAGGAGACCTACCTGAGCATGAGGGCCTTCCAGGTTTCGGGCCTGTTGAACAAGATGGCCGAATTGGTTGACAAGAAATCCGACCTGGGCGAGGTGGTTGCCGCCACACTCGAGATGTCGGCAGTGACCAACCTCAAGGCATTCGACACGCCTCAACAGACGCAAACATATAACCGCCAATACTGGGTGGAGCGGAGCAACGAAGCCAATGTCATCCTTGCAGAAAAGTTGATTGAAGCATTCAATTCAGCCACAGAGTTCACCTACCAATACAAATACAACAAAACCAATTTGGGCTTAAGGATGAATGGATCTGCCACGAACTATATGTCTGTTGTGCCTCGACGCCGCGATGTTACTATATGGATCAAGGTGGAATGCACAGACGAGATTGACAGCATTTTAGCCGGGAGATTTGGAGGACGCTATCATGACAGTGGATGGTATTCCATGAGTCTCAAGAACCAACTGGACAAGAACGACGAGAACCTTGAAGCGCTCAAACCGGTGTTTACCCAAGCTGAGAAGGAGTATTTCAAGAAATAATCCTTTGACGGATAAAAACGAACATCCTCAGACGAGCAAAGGCAAAACCGAACTCCGCAAAGAATCCGGTTCCTTGATAAGGACGATGTAACGGGAACCTATCGGCCATACCGATGGGGATATCGGCATACTGAGGGCGCACTATTTCATATAGGGGATGCGCCCTTCTTAATGTCTTATAGTCATAAAAAAAGGACTGCCCGGAGAACCCGGGCAATCCCAACCATAACCAAATAAATATGAAAAACTATTTTCTTGTTGAAGGCAACCTGGTGCGCGGTTACTTACGCAGGCCAAGCTGTTTGACGATGGCACGATAGCGCTCGATGTCTTTCTCTTTGAGGTAGTCGAGCATCTTGCGACGCTTACCGACGAGCATGACGAGGGCACGCTCGGAGACCTGGTCTTTCTTGTGCTGCTTCATCAATTCGGTGAGGTGCTGGATGCGATAGGTGAAGAGGGCGATCTGTCCTTCGGTGCTTCCAGTATCTTTTGCGGATTTACCGTACTGTGCGAAGATTTCTTCTTTTTTTTCTTTTGTCAGATACATAACGTGTTACGTTTGTTTTATTCTCTTTATTTCATTCTTGAATCGGATGCAAAAATACAACTATTTCTCAAACCGGCAAAATATTTTCACTCTTTTACGCGCATTTAACACTTATTATGAAAATCCACAGGTGTCACGCAAGCACTTCCCCCACAATATTAATCTAACTATCGAAGAAAAGGGGGAGGCTTCAATGAAGTCTCCCCCCTTTCTCATAAATCAAACGATCGTTATTCGACGGCGGCGGCAATCTCAGCTGCCAATGCTTTCAATTCGTCAGAGGTCATCTCTACATGATGTGAGAAACTGAGGTCGCCAGGTTTGTTGAGCGGCACCAGATGGATGTGTACATGGGGTACATCAATGCCCACCACAGCCTCGCCAATCTTGATGCAGGGGCATACTTTCTTCAGACCCTTGGCCACACGCTTGGCAAAAAGATGCAACTCGCAGAACAACTCGTCGTCCAGATCGAAGATGTAATCCACCTCTTTCTTGGGTATGCACAGCACGTGGCCACGTACGATGGGGTTGACATCGAGGAAGGCCAGACAATGTTCGGTCTCGGCCACACGGTAGCACGGAATCTCACCGGCAACAATCTTACTGAAAATGCTTGCCATAACAGTTTAGGATTTGATGTTCCTGAAAAAAAGATTAGCGTTCAATCTTGGTCAATTCGAAGGTCATCTTACCTGCGGGGACGTTGACTTCCACCACATCTCCTACTTTGTGGCCAAGAAAAGCCGAAGCGAAAGGCGATGTAATGCTAATTTTACCTTCTTTGAGGTTGGCCTCACTCTCGGGTACAATGGTGTAACGCTGCACCATCTTGTTTTTGGTGTTGCGGATGGTGATGATGGAAAGCAGGAGCACCTTCGAGGTATCAATCTTGCTTTCATCAAGCAGGCGGGCGTTGGCCACAAGGACCTGAAGTTTGCTGATACGAGCTTCCAGATGGCCTTGGGCCTCTTTGGCGGCGTCATATTCAGCGTTCTCGCTGAGGTCACCTTTATCGCGCGCTTCCGCAATGGCCGCCGACGCAGCGGGTCGTTCGACAGCTATCAAGTGATGCAGTTCGTCTTTCAGTTTCTGCAAACCCTCTTCGCTATAATATTTGATTTCTGCCATAGTGACAATTGTTTTATTAAGGCGTTTAAAAAGTGGGAAAGGCTTTGTAAAGCCTTTCCCAATGATTGGTCATGTGTAAGTACTCGGTCAGAAGCGGAAGCTGGCGCCAATGGCGTGGGTGCCACGCAAAGGAGTAGCCGACTGATAAGAATAGTCAATGCGTAAACCGAGGTTGTCCTGCTTCTTTGACAAGGGTACATCAACCGAGGCACCGGCGCAGATACCATTATTGGCAGTGGCGGCATTACCCGTCCACATGCCGGGCTGCAAGATATAGCCAGCACGCACTTCAAACATATTGAGCAAACTATATTCAAGACCGAGAGTGTAGTTGTCGCGCAAGAAAGCATTGGAAGTGAAGGCACCAGCGACGGTAAGACGCTGGTCCCACTTTTCAAACAAGAAGTCATAAGAGACGCCAATGTTGAGGCAAGTGGGAAGTTCCATCTCAGCACCACGAGTCTCCACAGTGAAGTTATTTCCGGCGGTATTAATCATCTGCAGGGAGAGACCTGTACCGTCATATTTCATGGAAGGACCCCAGTTCTTCAAAGAGATACCGAACTTGAGTTCGTCGTCATCGCCGGTGACATACTGGATACCTGCATCAACACCGAATCCAGAACCGGAGACGTTGTCAGTGCTCTCAGTAACCACCTTGAACAAGACCGAACCGTGAATGGTGTTGGTGAAGCTGTGAGCATAGGCCACATTGATGTTCATATAACTGGGCGAGAAGGTGCCATTGACACCCGCCTCGGGGCTGTCATACCTAGTAACATCAATATCGCCGAAGCCCATCGACATCACATAGATACCCGCCACACCACGCTCGAAGATACGAACACCGAGACCAAAGGTGTTGATACTGGCGCCACTGGCAAGACCACTCTTGCCACCATAAAGAATCGTGTTGGTGTATGCCACCTCAAAATTCTTCACAAAGGAAAGACCTGCCACATTGGAGAACATAGCCTCAAGACCACGGACATTGGCCACATTGACACCTCCCCAACCGGTGTTGCGTGCCCACGGGTTAATGAGCAGCTCTGAGGCACCGGCCGTTCCACGGCGTTCATCGTTGCCAGCCATAGCAGACTGGAACGACATCACCGAGAGGAGCACAACTACTGCAAATATTTTTAATGTATTTTTCATCTTCTTAAATATTTTACGTCGTTATGTTACAATGTTAGAATCCGAAAGAGTTGAGGTCAACGGGACGCATGGTACCAAACCACTTGACAACGCGCTCGCCAACACCTGGCACTGAGACATGGATGAGATAGACACCACCGGCAATGGGGATACCGGTCTGGTTATGCAGATCCCAGTCATAAGTGGTTGCATTGACAGGCGTGGGGCCAAGGGTACGAACCAAGGTACCATCAACAGTATAGATATGGATGGTGCAGCCTTCTTTTGCTCCAGCAGCATTGATACCGGTGGGCAGGTTGACAATGCGCACCTTTGTTTCCAACTGGCTGGCAGTCTCATACTGCGAATAACTGTAGTAAGGATTAGGTACCACATTGATTTGGCTTAGCAACGAATCCTTATAACTCTGAGTTGCACCCTCCTTGGTGGCGAGGTTTTCAAGTACAGCATCGGATGCGTTGATAACAAACTGATAGGCCGGCATATTGTTGTTGACAGGGCGTGCAATCTTGGTCCCATTCTGCGAAAGGAAACGGTTATACGGTGCACGAATGTCAATGTTGACTGTAACGTCGCACGGGATATTACGCGGATCGTCGAAAGCAAAGCGGGAATCAACAAGCGGAATGTTGACCCAAGCCACAGAAGCATAGAGGAATGCGATACTGTCGCGCAGCGGATTGAGAACCTCGGAGGTGGAACGTGTCAAACCATTATATAAGTTTGCATTAGACGTGTTCTCTTGACGAACAGACATAAGTTTGTCGATCTTCTTCAAGAATGACATCGCCCACTTACCGGCATCATAACTGGGAGTTCTATAGTAACGATAATCGCCCTTCTTGGTCTGAAGGTCATAGAACAACTGGTTGGTGGCATTCATCACATAAACGAAGTGTCGGCCACCAAAGACATAGTCACCAGTGCCTTCCATGATTTCACTTGTGGGATTCCATTTCATATCCCGGCCATTGTACTGAATATAACGGGAGTCCTCGCCAAACATGATGTTCAAACGCTCACCTGTGACCGTGTTAATGGCATAACCCGGGAACCAACCCATACCGCTATCGGCAATATAGGCAGGATTTGACGAGCTGTTCACATTGGGAGCAACACCCAAGTCAGCACATGTACGACCGAGCTTATCAACCGAAGCATGCTTACGGGCACTAAACTTACGGGCATTACCTTCTGCCTGGGTATAGTCGTCACACATCTCAATGACTGGGCAACGGGTCCACTTCGAGGTGTCAGCAGTGAAAACAATGTGCACACTAGGCAACTTGGAAAGCTCATTGAAGTTGACAGCAAGATTGGTGGAAGGAGTCATAAGCTGACGCTCCACACGATTACGTTTCACAATCACAGAGCCATAACCTGGTACGGCAGTAAGACTGTCAAATACCGATCGATCTGCAATATAATAGGAGAAGTTGAAACCAGGATGGTAAGGCAATGTAGAGACCAAACCATACGGAGCCCACAATCCACTCACAACATCTTCATAAAGTTGTTTCTTATCGATGCCTTCATTCCTGATTGCTCCACCCGACTGCGTCTGATATCCTTTGAAGAAGTCCTCATCAAGGAAACTGGCATCGAGCGCGTTGTTAAGGCTATATGGGGTACTGTAAGCCTGGAATCTCTTATATGACTCGGGGGCATACTGGGAACCAGAACGAATCCAGTTGTAGTGCATGTAAGAATCATTGTCAGGAACACCAGACAGCCACTGAGCATGGTCGTTGCCATAAATCATCTCGGACGAAAGCACAGCTCCATCCTTGACGAAACCATCATAGAAGTAACCACCATAGGCCTCACCACCGAACATGCCGCCTTTGAACTTGTTTCTCGACTGATCATAATTGCTATTACCAGCGGCAACATTGGGGTTAACAAGCGAAACCGCCAAACCAAGATCGAGGAAAAGCTGCTCGTTATAACGGGAGATGGTGAAATCAGACCACACTGTGTCATGCCCACCCTCGGGAATCATGAACCAGCGGGTATGTTTATTAACCACCGTAGCGGCATCATTACTGGCGGGAACAGCTACACCATTCTCGTCAAAAGCTTTGAAATAGATGTTGTAACGTCCCTGCCGCAGTTTTAGAGGATCGATGACACGAACGTTAATGGGACCATAGTTTTCCTCATACTTGGGTTGAATAATCATACATGCATTTTGCATCTCTGATTGGTCATCCTCAATCTGTGGAGGATAGGTGCGGAATGTGCCGGGCCCTTTGCCAGGAACACCTGCAGGACCCATCAGTTCTTCTATAGACTGCTGGGTGAGACGCAGTGTGGATCCTCCATTACCATAACCTTCAATACGAATAATATTGGGGCACATGCCGAATTCGGCCTGAGCCATCTTGCCGCCATCCTCAACAGCAGGATTGTGAGGGATTGCAGTAATGGGGGCGATACTACCACCCTTCTCGTTCTTACGTCCGGCAAGATAGGGCTGCTTTTGTCCATCCAAGAAAGTAGCTTCAGTCTGCGAATACTCTTTGTACCGGTTCTGGGCGTATGCGATTGCTATAAAGTAGTATTCTTTGTTGTTTACAAGTGCACTGCTGGAACCCGTAGCGAAAGCGTCGTTTGTGACACGGAACACATGCTGGATACCCTTATTTGAACCCTCAACCATCACATTTCCGGTAATAAGACCGGTAGCAGAATTGGTGGTATAGTTAACCAATGTTCCAATGGGCAAAGTGGGGGTCTCGTTTTCATAGAACACAATCGTACTGTCACCATTAACCACCCTCACCTCGGAAATAAGGGTGTCATAGTAGTTTTCAATGTCGCACTGGAAAATCAGACGAGCCTTGGCCGGATTGTTGATGTCTGCAATAGAGGTATTGGCATCCTTCAACTGATAAATCTGATAGCCTTCGAAAATGTAACTGCGAGCAGCAGAGTCATACATCTGGGGATGTCCCAATTCATCGGTATAACCCTGAGGAATGGCAGGATCCGGCTCACGATATTTCTCTTTATAGTTATTCGATGTAGGTTCCTCATAGCTGAGATAAAGAATAATCTCATTACTGAGCTCCTGGCAGGTCATCGTGGGAGCATCGGGACCGTCAAGTACCTTAAAACAGTTCTCGAAGAGAGCCTGACAAACATCATCGATGTCGCGAAGCAATTGGACAGAAGCCCACTGATCCTCGCCCGAAGTAGCTTGTGCAAAAGGAATACCAACCGTAATATAGTTCACAGCACCGGGACGAAGGGTGAATGGACCTGCCGACTGCATGAAACGAACATCACGAGGGTCATTGCCAGCCGTGGTTTCACGCCACATGGTTTGATCCCACGGAGCAGGAAGCTGGACACTGTCAACACCCCACCCCCACGGGTCGCTGTTGTCCGGGAACATGAAGTCGCAATCAATATTGGTACCGTCATTCGTCGTGCCATAGCCTTTGCCACCAAAATGCATACGAACGCCATTCTTCCAGTAACCTCTCAAATAGTTGTAATAGTCACTGGCTTTAGTAGGTTCACCATGCTGAGCATCAAGACTATTGTCGTAGTAAACAAATCGGCGCATTCCGAAACGCTCATCGTCAATAATATTGTTACCGAAATTCACACCGTTGATAGCACAGTTACCAACAGCATCTCCTTTATGGAAATACCAGCTGGCATAGTCATATTTAAAGAAGAGGTCGGCAGCATCCGTGACACCTATTGTATCGTAATAGATATTGCCAAGGGAGTCAACACGCTTATAGGTATCCAAAAGAGCTTTTACCTGAGGATTGTCATAGCCAGGACTCAGAATCTTGGGAATGTCAATCTTAGGGTTATCAAGACCATCCGGATCCATGTAAGGACCTTGGAAGAAGTCAATACCAACAGCAGGGGGGATAGAACCAGAATAGCTACCCGAACCTGGAGTATCCTGAGATTTACCATTGTAGCAGTAACCAAGACCACGACGCACATCGCAACCAACAAAGTCGTCCCATGCATAACCCAAATCCGGATCAACCCACTGGCTAAAATAAGTCTCCCGAAGTTCATACGTGGAACGGTTGATAATCTCGTAGGAGTAGAAGGTCATGTTGTTAATCTCATCATTGGTCGAGAATGCAAAAGCCTGGGCGCGAATTTCAAGTCCAATGGATTGACCCTGGGTTTCGGTATGGGTATTTCCCATATCGTTAAAAACCCACCAAATGGTCTGGTCGCCCTTCAGCACCTGATCCGACAATATACCACCACTGAAATTATAACCTGCATGATGCAAATCCTCCATGGTATGTTCAACATGATCAGTGTATTTATTCTTCCATTTTGCCTTAAGGGTACGCGGGCAAAGATCATTATTGAAATCATAATACGGATAGTCACCAGCTGCAGGATTGTACTCAAGGTCATCATCCACATCTTTGAAAGGTGCAAGGAAATTGGTAAGATCGTCACCTTGTCCTTTAGCCGGCCAGTTGGCAATGACATCGGGCATCTGATATTCCGGATTGTCATAATTGTTCAGATGCTCCATTACTTCGGCTTTGGTAATAATCCAATGCTTGTCATAAGCGTTACATACCGGAAGATCAACAGCAGCCGTACCATTCACTTTGAGGGGGCCGGGCCAATAGTCGTCACCTTCACTTCCGAAACGAAGAGCAGCAATGCGCAACTGGTCGTTCACATCGGTACCACCAATCCACAAGGCGGCACAGTACAGCGGGCAGGTATTGCTGTTCTTAGGTAGATGGTACTGGGCCACACTGCCGTCATACCACATATTTCCATAGCCGTTAATCAAAGCTCGCACGTTGTTGATATTCAACTCAGCAGTACTCTGAGCTCGCTTACATGCAGCTGCTTTGGCTTGTACAGCTTTACTTTTAGCGTTGACCTTCTTGCATTCGACGCATTCACGAGCCGACACCGATGCCGTCGCCGTTACCAGCAGCAAGGAAATCAATACAAGTTTGCTATATATACTTTTCATCTTGATTAATTTTTTCACTGTTCAATTAGAAGTTGTAAGAAAGCGAGAGTTTAATCATACGGGGAGTAGAGTAGTTCCAGGTACCATTGCGAAGAACAATGGTGTAAATATCGCGGAAGGCCTGCGGGTCAAGGTATCCATTGATAACCTGCTGAGTCTCGGGGTCGGTAAGGTAACCATTATCCTCGGGGTTACCAGTAACCGAAAACACACCCACAACATTACGGATATCAAAGAGATTGTTGATCGTAAGAGCCACATTAAGGCTGGTAACCCGTTTACCCACATTGATAAACCAAGATTTGTCAGCAACAACATTGAAATAGAATCCCCACGGCAAACGGGCACCACGGTAACCACCAACAATGGTACTCTGTGAATTAGAGAAAGCCTTGGTGTAGGGACGACCTGACTGGGCAACGGCCATAAAGTTGATACCAAAATCTTCAAGTATCTTCACTTCTTTCTTACGTTTTTCTCCGGTCTCTTTATCGGTTACAACTCGGGTAATGGTCGGGCCATTGTACTTGGCACCACCAAAATAACGGAAGTCAACATTAGCCTTGAACTCATGGCGACGGTCGTCACTGATTGGATTGAGCATCTTCAGTGTGGTGTAACCTTCCTTGATAAGCTCAGTCATGGTAGAACTTGACAGACCGGTACCCTCTGCGTACTGCAAAGTATAGTTGGCATTGATACGGATATTCTTGGTCTGACGAAGGTCATAGGCAAGAGTGACACCCTTAATGGTACGGAAGTCTTTGTTGTCATAGCTATAGTAGTTGGGGTTGGGGTCAGCGCCAGCATACTGGACCAACTGAATCAGATCACGAGTCTCCTTATAGTAAGCCGATGCGCTGATAGCCGACGACTGATTGAGCGCCTGCTGGAAACCGAGTTCATAGTTAGTAATACGTTCTGGTTTCAAGTTAGGATTGCTGATAGAATTAATCTGCGACATGTATAGATAGCTAAGATAGCTGGCTTCCCATCCCGAGGAAGGACGACGTGCGATAATGTCGTAACTAGCCTTGAACTGAGATTTCTCACCAATGGGGAATGAGAATGCGATACGGGGCATTGCTACAATCTGCGGAGTATAACGTTCAAAGGCGGTTGCCGAAACCGTGCTGTTACGAACAGCATTCTGACCGTTAGCCGTACGGAAAGGCGTCGGTTTACCAGCGTTACCATTAACGGCATTCGGGCTCGAAACCTCAGTACCGGTAGCATCATACCACTTGCCTTCTGGCGAACGGTATCCCTTGATAACAGGACGATACGAAGGATTGTCCTCATCAGGCACCTGGTCAACATACGGCGTCCAATCGGCACCAGCCATGTCAAGGTAAGAATCACCACCGCTGATCAAACTGCGGTTGGCGCGGAGATCGGCTACCGTATAGGATTCATACAACAGATACGGATCCTTCATGACGTACTGATTACCATTGAAGTAATCGAGACGGACACCCACATTAAAGATAAGATCTTGGAAGTAGAACTTATCCTGAATGTATCCTGCCACATAAATGGGAGAGAAGGATGGCAAATACTGGTATTTGCTGTTTCCTGGATTAAAGAACTTGTCAAGAGACCAGTTAGGATCATCATATTTTTTACCGGTATGATCATATCCGATATAACCGACATAAGAATTACCGCTATTGAAAAGTTCATTGGCAGAAAACATCTCGATACCACCAGCTTTGACAAAATCATCAGGGGAATAGCGGTCAATGTCAATCCAAGTGTAGTTGTCAACCGGAACACCATCCTGACTGATACCATTACTAATTAAGTACTGACGGAAGGCGGCATCGAAAGCTGTTTGTTGTTCAGCGTCCAACAAGCGGTTATAATTTACATAAAGAGCATTCCCGCGCTGGCTGAAAATAGGATTATCCAAATCCATCTGGGAAATATGGCGGTTGGCATTCTGACGCATCAAGGTCCAAATACCATAAGCACTCAAGGAATAGGACGACTGCCACATTTGGTCGTACTGGACACCAATTTCAATTTCATGTCCAAGTATGTCAGCAGAAGCCTTTGCCTGCAGATAGAGGTAATCATTTTGACTCTTCGAGAATCCCGTACTTTGCACACCCACATTCGAAATCAGGCTATAAATGCTTGCAGGGGAATCGCCATTATAAAGACCCTTATACTGGCGGATATAATCCATCATAAATAGGCGGGGACGGATGGCCTCGAATTCATCACTCGTAAACAGCTGCTCATTATAATTGGCAAGGATTGGATTATACTGATTCCCGCTTCCTGTAATATAGGTCACGCGATCACCCCAAGCGTTCTGGACATAAGCCGATTGCTGAATACCATTATAATCGAATTGTTTCAATTCGTAGGTAGGTATCTTCTCTGTGACAAACTTGCCGATATAACCATATTTAAAGATATCATCGATACTACTGCCAAAATTCTCATTGTATGATCTGGCCGTAGAACGAGTGTACATGGCCGTCACATTGTACATTACATTCTTGATGGGTGAAGACGCTTTGGCCTCATCTTCGTTCGATGCTTCAGCATCAGGGAAACGCTGGGTGAAATCGACAGTCAGGCCGTAAGTCAAACCTTCACTCACCATCGAACCCGACAAAGGCATAGCCAAGGGCGAAAGGGTAGCACTCGGGTTATGCGAAGCACTGAACTCGCCCGTCAGGGTCAACGTGGCATAATCCGAGAAGCGAATATCCAATGCTCCTTCCATTGCAACACCATAGTACTGAAGATTAGGAACACGCGAGGCATCTCCGCCAAAGTCCTTTTTCGACAGACGTGTGATTTCGTGGAAACTCTCTTTACGCAACGCCGTTTCTGCCGAATAGTTGATACCGCCTGACAGAGGATCGTAAGATAGCGGTCTCTGCTCAAACTGACGCACCAAATCATCATTGACAATCTGATAACGATATCCCTTTACGCGGTAGAAAGGAGAATTCTCATACTGAGCCTGACCCGTGAAACGGAAACCGACCAATGTACGCTCTACTGAAGAACCATCTGATTGAGTGATATTCTTCTTATAAACCGGACCCGTCAGATAGAACATCAGTGTGTTCAACAGACGATAATCCAGATATCCTTCCCAACGCACCATGCCTTTGAACTGGCTCGTTGGCGGCTTAAGCGTAATAATCTGTGTACCACCGATAGCTTCACCAATACTGGCAGGAGTACCACCAAGGATAACCTGAATCTCAGCGATAGCATCCTTGGGCACGGATATACCCGTACGTTTACGGACATTACCCTGCATGGTCACCATACCACCTTCACCACGGGCCGTACCTGTGCCACCGTCACTGTAACCAATACCACCGACCGAAGCCACAATACTCTCCACAGAGGTACCCGGCATACGGGCAATATCGTCACTCGACAGACGCGCACCTTGCTCGGCAGAGCCAATCTCAATCACAGGCACCTTTTCTTCCACAATATCAACCGCTTCAAGGTTGGTTGCGGTAGGGTTAAGAGCTACATCGACCACCGTGAAACCCGAAGCCTTCACGTTAATACCAGTCTGCACATAACGGTTGTAACCCACATAGGAAACCTCAATGTCGTACTTACCCACCGGAAGGGGTTTAATGGTATAAATACCATCAAAGTCGGTGACGCCGACAAGTACTTGTTTGCCATCTTGCTTGGCCACAATATTCACGAAAGGAAGAGGTTCCTTCGTCTTGGCATCGGTAATAGTACCCTTGAGCGTTCCTTGCGCCAAGACTGCCATCTCCGATATCAGCAAGAGTCCGAATGTCAATAGTACTTTTCTAAACATTCTCATTGCGTTTACATGTAAAGAGATTATTGATTTTTTTTATTTTCACTTTATAAATATCGTGCTTATGCCAACTCCTTCACTTTCTTCTTTCCCGAAATCTCATACACAATGGAGCAAGCGATGCAGAGCGACGAGAAGACACCGACCAGCACACCTACCAGCAACGCAAAGATGAAACCACGGATTACCTCACCGCCAAAAATGAACATCATCAACAGGGTGACAAACGTGGTGCCGGAGGTGTTGACCGTACGAGCCAACGTGGAGTTAATGGCATCATTCATGTGGGTTGTGAGATCACGTTTCGGATAGAGTTTGCGATACTCACGCACACGGTCGAAGATAACCACCGTGGCGTTAATCGAATATCCGATAACCGTCAACACGGCAGAAATGAAATATTGGTCAACCTCAAGGTTGAATGGAAGCAGACCATAAAGCAGCGAGAACACACCAATCACAAGGATAGTATCGTGAGTCAAGGCTGTAACCGAACCAATACCAAAGCGCCAGCTGCGGAAACGGAGTCCGATATAGACAAACATCACCAACAGGCCTCCGATAACAGCCCAGATCGAGTGAACCAGATTATCATGTGCAATGGTACCACCCACCTGATCGGCCTGAATGATACCCAGCGGGTTGGTCTCGGTTGATTTGAACTCCTCCATCGAAACCGGCGAGGAGAAATACTGGCTTGTACCAGCATACAATTTCTCCACAATTTCATTCTTCACCGCATCTCCATCCTCAGTGATTTTGTACTTAGTCGTAATCTTCAACTGATTGCTAGGTCCATACGTCTTTACCTCTGGAGCCTCGTCAAACTGCTTGGCCAAATCGGCACGGACATCTACGGCATTGACCGGCTGGTCGAAACGAACCACATATGTGCGTCCACCCGAGAAATCAATACCGAAACTCAGACCACGGAAACAGAAACTTGCCACACAAATGGCGATAGCCACACCTGCAATAATGTAAAATGTATGGCGTTTGCCGACAAAATCCACATGCGCATTACGCAGGAAGTTCTCCGAGAAGGGGAAGGAGAAATTAATCTTACGTTTATGGTTGAGGTTGGAATCAATTATCAGTCGGGTAATGAAAATCGATGTAAAGAGGGAGGTAACAATACCGATACAGAGAGTAACGGCAAATCCCTGAACAGCACCGGAACCGAACACAATAAGGACGAGGCCTAACAAGAAAGTAGTCACCTGTCCGTCGATTATAGCTGAATAGGCGTTCTTGAAACCATTTTCCACAGCATTGGCCAAACTCGAACCGGCACGTAATTCTTCTTTTATACGCTCATAAATAATCACATTACCGTCAACTGCCATAGCCATTGTCAACACAATACCAGCAATACCAGGGAGTGTAAGCACAGCTCCGATAGAGGCGAGGATTCCTATAAGAAGGAATACATTAGTAATAAGAGCGGCCACCGACACCCAACCTGCACGGTTGTAGAAAATCACCATGTAGATGAGCACCACGATGAATGCCAGGATAAACGAGATAAGTCCATTGCGGATAGACTCTTGTCCCAAAGAGGGACCAACCACAGCCTCCTGTACAATAACAGCGGGGGCAGGAAGTTTACCACTCTTAAGGATATTGGCCAAATCCTTAGCCTCTTCCAGTGAAAAATCACCCGTAATCGAAGAGCGTCCTCCGGCAATCTCACCGTTAACACGCGGAGCAGAATAAACCTGATCATCCAGGACGATGGCAATGCAGTTACCCACATTCTCACCCGTTATACGCTTCCACTCACGTGCACCTTCACTATTCATGGTCATCGAAATCTCATTACCGCCAACGGTAGAGAAGTCTTGACGGGCATCGCTGATGCAACCACCATCAAGCAAAGCCGAACCGTCACGAGAGGTAATCTTGATAGCATACAGCACGTAAACATCACCACCGAAATGTTCATCAGCCTTGGCCGACCAGAGGAATTTCACCGTCCTCGGATCAAAAACCTTCTTGGCGGCAGCCTTTTCAAGCATGGCACCGATTTCAGCACGGTCCTTGCCACTGGCCAAACCCACAATAGGGCCTTGCAATGGCTGACCACTCTGATCCACATACAACTGCAACTTCGAAAGCAGCGGATTCTCTTTGGCAAACGCTTCTCTATCGGCCGCCTGGCTGGCAGTTGCAGCGGTATTATCAGCAGTCAATTGTTCCAGCATAGCCTCAGTGCTGTCTTTCTCAGCCACTTCCTCGGCAACCGTTTCCTCTGCCTCTTCCACTACTTCTTCCGTACCGACAGAAGCAAGATACTTGTTGGCAGCGGCAATATAGCCGATGGCCTCAGTATTGTCATAAGTCTGCCAGAACTCCAGCTGGGCAGTTCCTTGCAGAAGCTTACGCACACGCTCCGGTTCCTTCACACCGGGAAGTTCAACAAGGATACGTTCCGAAGCGGAAAGCTTCTGGATGGTCGGCTGAGCAACACCAAATTTGTCGATACGCTGGCTAAGAATCTGATAGGTACGGTCATACGCACCGGCAGCCTCTTCTTTGACCACTTTGATGACATCTTCATTCTTGTCGCCGAGTTTAATCTTGTCACGCAATTGGCCGCTGAAATAGGAAGCCAAAGACACATTGGGATCGAGCGAAGTAATGGCCTCATAGAAGAGGGAAACGAAATCGCGGTTGGTGCTCTTCTTCTGAGCAGCCAAGGCGTTGTCGATTGCTTGGTTGAAGAGAGGATCCTCTGTGTGGTCGGCAAGGGCACGAACCACATCGACCGTCGAAACCTCGAGCATCACATTCATACCGCCTTTAAGGTCAAGGCCAAGATTGATTTCACGGCTTTGGCACTGACGGTAGGTAAAACCCAGATAGACCTTCTCGGTAGCCATGGAGTCAAGGTAACGGGCTTCACGGGCATTGCGCAAAGAATCTTCCAAAATTTGAGCATCCACGGTATTGGCAGTGCGATCGGCCACGAACTTCTGCGTTTGCTCGTTTTTGATGTAGTTGTCAGCTGCTTTTTTGGCCTTGCTCTCGATGCTACTCGTCACAAATGTAAAAGACAATTGGAACAAACATACCAACGCAAAAGCCCATGCCAAAAATCTGATAAGTCCTTTGTTCTGCATAGTTTAGGTATTATTTTATGTTTTATTTCTTTCTATCTTTGAATGTGCAAAAATAACAAAAAATATTGACATAACAATTAAAAAGCAATTAAAATTAAAAAAAAAGAGCTATCTTTGCACAAAATTTCAAGAGAAACAGAAAGATATGAACCAAAAAAAATCTCTTACCGTCAAAGACTGGGACGAAGCAGACAAACCTCGGGAAAAACTACTCACACTCGGCAAAAAGGCCCTTACCAACGCTGAATTGATTGCCATTCTGCTACGCACCGGCGTAAAAGGCAGCAGTGTCGTCGAAATGGCCAAAGAGGTGCTGGCCAGTGCGGGCAACCGACTGACAACCCTTTCGCGCCTTGAAGCCTCACAACTGACAGCCATCAACGGCATGGCCAAAGCCAAGGCTGCCACCCTGATGGCCGCTCTCGAACTGGGATGGCGTATGCAAGGGGAATTCAGTGAGGATAATATCCTGATTCTAAACGACAGTAAAGCACTTTTCAACTATATGTCCCCGTTGGTAGCCGATATCGATCATGAAGAATTCTGGGCAATCTACTTGAACAACGCAAAAAAAGTCATTGGTCGGCAACGAATAGCCTCAGGGGGGCAAACCTCCACTGCAGTCGATATCCGAATGGTTTTCCGAGGAGCCTTGGAATGCAAAGCCGTGGCCCTGATGGTGGTACACAATCACCCTTCTGGATCGCTCCGGCCAAGTCCGGAAGACAAACACCTTACACAACAACTGTCCGAAGCAGGCAACCTGCTTCAAATCAAGCTATATGAACACCTGATCATTGGCCTCTCGCCGACTGGACAAGTGTCCTACTACAGCTTCCACGACGAAGGACACCTCTAACGCGTCAAGGTAAGCTCCACAGAGACAGACTGCATCTGTCCGCCAAGCGGAGGATTCAGCTTATACAATTTCACCCCGACACTCTTGATACCAGGAAATTGCGACAGCAACCGATCCCCCACCCTGCGTGCAATATGTTCAAGCAAATGTGACGATTGTCCCATTTCCTGCGCCACCGCTTGATACACTTCCAGATAATTAACCGTATCTCCTATACTATCAGACACTTCTGCCACCGACGTATCGACATCGAACCATAAGTCAACACGAAAATGCGTACCTATAACACGTTCCTGGTCAAAACAACCATGATGCGCATAAAAACGCATGTCGTTGATTGCGATTCTACCCATCAGATAATGTTGTCAAACTGGTGCAGGAACCGGAGATCATTCTCAAAATAGAGACGCAAGTCTCGAATCTGGTACTTCAGCATGGCCATACGCTCCACACCCATACCCAAAGCAAAACCCGTATATTCCTTACTATCAATACCACACGCCTCAAGGACATTGGGATCCACCATACCGCAACCGAGAATTTCGAGCCACCCCGTACCCTTACAGATGTTACATCCCTTTCCGCCACAGATATTACACGAAATATCCATTTCCGCACTCGGCTCTGTAAATGGGAAATAGCTGGGACGCAGGCGAATCTGGGTTGCCTCGCCAAACATCTCCTTGGCGAAATAGAGCAACGTCTGTTTCAAATCGGCAAAGGTAACCTTCTTATCCACATAAAGCGCTTCCACTTGGTGGAAAATACAATGTGCACGAGCACTAATTGCCTCATTCCTAAACACTCTGCCTGGCGCAATAATACGAATAGGGGGCTTGTGGGTTTCCATCACACGAACTTGAACCGATGACGTATGAGTACGCAACGCCACATCCGTCTTACCTTCCTCTTTCTGAACGAAAAAAGTATCCTGCATGTCACGAGCCGGATGGTCGGGCGGGAAGTTGAGTGCCGAGAACAGGTGCCAGTCATCCTCAATCTCGACCGACTCCTCAACCGTGAATCCAATACGGGCAAAAATTTCAGCTATCTCATTCATCGTCACCGATAGAACGTGCCGACTGCCCCGCTGATAAAAATCAGCGGGCATTGTGAGGTCATGGGTATCATTCAGTTCTGGAGACTGCTCCACATAGTTTTTCCACTCCTCCACCTTAGCCAAAGCAGCGGTTTTCAATTCATTGAGAGCAATACCCATTTCTTTTTTCTGTTCATTGGGCAATGCCTTGAACTGCTCGAAAAGTTCGTTCATCACACCTTTGCGGCCAAGAAAACGCACCCTGAACTGCTCCACCTCGGCGGCCTTGTCCTTAAAGTCCTCGATACGAGCGTTTCGTATCTCATCAATGTACTTGGAAATTAGACTTTTCATCTATTTTAGTAGTTATTTAATCACTTTCACTTTGAGAATACGCACATCCTTCACCGGCCTATCTGCCATACCAGTTTCCACCGAGGCAATCTTATCCACAACATCCATACCTTCAACAAGTTCACCAAAGACAGTGTAGTCCCCGTCCAAATGCGGAGTACCTCCGATGGTGGTATAGATTTTCCGTTGTTCCTCGCTGAATTTGCGACCAAAACGCTGTTCCATCATATTGAGGGACCTCTCGTCCCATACCTGACCTTGAACCACATAGAATTGGGATGCCGAGGACTCTTTCCTTGGATTCACATTATCACCCTGGCGTGCAGCACACAAAGCACCCTTTTTATGGATATGGTTGGAGCGGAACTCGGCGGGTATTGTATAGCCCAAAGTGCCGTCACCCAGCATCTGGTTGGGTTTTGCCTTACGCGAATTCGGGTCACCGGCTTGAATCATGAAGTTTTTGATCACTCGGTGGAAAAGCAAACTGTCATATGTATGTGATTTTACCAATTTCAAGAAATTGTCACGATGAAGTGGTGTGTCATTATAAAGGACAAACACCATTTTTCCCAACGAAGTTGTCATTTCAACCTTGACCGGCTTATCCGTCTTTCTATTCTGATATCCAGCTGCTTGAGACCACCCAAGAGTCAGCATCAGTAAAAAAAATGCAAGAATTGTTATTTTTTTCATCCTATTATAGAATTTTTTACTAATTTTGCAATGCAAAAATAAGAAGAAAATTAGATATAACAAGACAAAAAAACATCTTTTATGAAGAAAAAAATCCACATTCTCCCCGTCATCCTGTTTTTCAGTCTCTTATCCATACCTCTTTTCAGTTCCTGCGACAAGGACACCAACAGCTATCTCGACGTTTTGGTCATCAATGAGGGCGACCGCACCCCTGTTCCCGGCGTAAAAGTGGAGCTTTATCAGAACAACTGCGACCCTAGCGACCTCAATTATTCCACGGGCGTCACCGACGGCAATGGCTCCTATTCTGCCAAATTCACCGCACCGGCCATCATCAACATCAAAGCCACATTGGCAGTGGAAAACGAAGGGGTGCGCATCGGCACCGGCAGTGCCCGACTGATTGAAGGGGAAACCAAGACAGCCCAAGTAATCCTCAAGACAGAAATCGAATACTAACAATCATATACCATGATTTTTAACCCCACCTCTGAAGACCTAACCCAGCTCGCTGAGTTGGGTCTTTCTGTTGAACAGGTACAGCACCAGATAGACCATTTCAAAGAAGGGTTCCCCAAGACCCGACTTGATGCTCCAGCCACCCCCGACAATGGCGGCATAAAGGTGTTGGACGACAAGGAAATCGCCCGCTATGAAAAACTGTATCGCACACTCGGCAAGGGACAACGCCTCCTGAAGTTCGTCCCTGCCTCCGGTGCGGCAACTCGCATGTTCAAGAGCCTCTACGAATTCTCCGCCACCTATTTCGGTGTCGCCGGCAATTTTGCCAAAGAGTTTCCCGAGGTGAAAGAATTCCTGGAGAACATTCACTCTTTCGCTTTCTTCAACGACCTGAAGACATGCATGATGGCCTCTGATTTGGACATCGAGGACTACCTGCAGCGCGGCGACTACAGCACCGTCATCAATTTCCTGCTGAAAGAACAATACCTCGGCTACGGCAGCCTGCCCAAAGCATTGTTGAAGTTCCACCGTTACGGCACGGTACAACGCACTCCGCTTGAGGAACACATCGTCGAGGGGGCACTCTATGCTCGCAATACTGACAATACTGTCAATCTGCACTTTACCATCTCCCCGGAACATCGTGCAGGCTTCCGCCGCAAGATTGCCGAAGTAAAACAATATTACGAAAGCACCTTCGGCATAAAACTGAAAATAACTCTCTCGGAACAAAAGCATTATACAGATATTATCGCTGTCGATGAGCAGAACAACCCGCTCCGTGACGAAAACGGGCACCTCATCTTTCGCCCCGGCGGACACGGTGCACTCATCGAAAACCTCAACGAACAGCGTGCCGACCTCATCTTCATCAAAAACATTGACAACGTGGTGCCCGACTGGATGAAGCACACCACTGTGATTTACAAGCAAGTACTTGCCGGACTACTGCTCGACCTCAAGCAGAAGACCTTCGACATGCTACGCCTCCTCGACGGGCAACCCGACCAAAAAACACTCAGCAAGATTGCACGCTTCGCCAAAGACGAGTTGGACATCATGGTACCAGAGAATTACGATGCAAAAACACTGCATTCTCTCCTCAACCGTCCCATGCGTGTCTGCGGCATGGTGAAAAATCTTGGCGAACCCGGTGGCGGTCCATTCTACACCATTGATACCAAAGGCCGTAGAAGCCTCCAGATTGTCGAATCAGCCCAAATCAACCGCAATGACCCCGAGCAGGACAAACTCTTCCAGGCCTCGACCCACTTCAACCCCGTGGATTTGATTTGCAGCACCCGCAACTACCGCGGACGCTACTTCGACCTGCGCCAATATGTCGATCCCATGACTGGATTCATCAGCAAAAAGAGCAAAGGTGCCATCACATTGAAATCCCAGGAGTTACCTGGATTGTGGAACGGAGCCATGGCCGACTGGATCACCCTCTTCGTCGAGGTGCCCGTGGCCACCTTCAACCCCGTCAAGACTGTAAACGACCTGTTGCGCAAGGAGCACCGCGAAGGATAAGCCACACGGCGCCAGCCAACAGCAGCAACGTCAGGACACAGGCCCACCAGTTGATGGTACGGCCTGTTTCTTCTATCGAATAGTCGCCAACCAGCAGCCGCTCGGTACTGACGAGATGCTCTTCCATGCGTCCATCAGGCAGGACGACACGCCACAGCACCCGTGTATTAAGATTCCAATGATCTACAGCCCAGTGCAATGCATCAAATCCGACATCGTTGATTTTATTGATAAACTCCAGTTCCGGAATCTTTGTAGCCACATTCCCAATCGATTTGAATTCATTCGGCTGGTCAGCAAGGACAAGGGTTAGCAATGTGTCGTGGTATTGATTCAACAAAGCCTTCTGTGTGCTGTCGCAACAGGCAGCGTAAGCCTCCATCTCTTTTTCAAACAGGCAGTGGCTCCACCACTTCATATACTTGGTATTCAGTTTGTCCAACAACGCATACATATCGGCGCCGTTCCAGTCGGCCGGCAACTCGAGGGGGCGGAACAGCAACTGCTGCTCCTCATCCGTAAGATACTGGCCCACAGGCACCGGTAGGTCGTCGATGCCGGAAAAGACTGCCGTATAGACATATCGCGTGGTGAACCATTGGAAGCACTTGTTCACAGTCACTTGCGGATTCAACATGCGCGACAAGCTGTCGTCCACGATGGTCCATTCCCCGCGTGCAAGTGCATGCGAGAACATGTATTTCATGGTGTCGCACTCGGTGCGGAAGTCAAAAGCCAGAGGTCTCTCAAGGGCGTTGCACTGCCAGCCACCATAAAGTGTGTGGCTGAGCGAAGAAGTGTCAGCGGCGAAAACCGTACGGGTGCCATTGAGGCTACGCTCCACATGGTCGGTGACCACATAATGGGTGGCACAGGAATAAAACAACACTGCAGCCAACATAAAAAACAAGACATTGCGTTTCATAACAAGGTATATATTTGACGGTTATAGATCGAGTGGCGATAACCGGCCAACGGCGCCGGCACATCGTTGCGAGGGGTGTCGATGGTTCGGCTGACGCGTTCGGCAAGGGTCAACGACCGAGCCGGGGTCGGTTGGGGCAAGAACAACATCGAAGCGCCACCAAGAACCAACACAACCAACATAGATGCAACGACTTGTCTCTGTCGGCGACGGCGTGTCACCTCATGACGGACTCCTTGCAGGATTGCGTTGGAGTCCGGCACATCAACCGGAAGATGCTGCACCTTTGCTATCAATTCATTGTACTCCATATTGCTTCAATTTTTCTTTCACAGTGTTGCGGGCGGCCCAAAGATTGGCTTTGACCTGCTCGAGGCTCATGCCCGTGGTCGCAGAAGTCTCTTCGGCACTGAAACCATCCAATTCACGCAGCTGATACACAACCCGTTGCCTGGGTGGCAACTGGACGGTGACCCGTTGCAGGAGCATAAGCAGTTCGTCGGCTTCCATCCGGTTGACATCCACGCCGCCGGTCGGCAAGGCCTCCACCGCCTCGCGATGACGGCGACGGCGACGAAGTTCATCATAACAGCGTCTGACACAGATGGTATAAAGCCAGGTGCGGACTGTATAACGCGGATGATAACGGCGAACCCGTGTCCAAAGGCGGATGAACGTCTCCTGCACTGCGTCATCGGCCGCCATCCGGTCCAGCAACAGACTGACAGACAGTCGGTAAAGCGGTTCCCGGTAACGTTCGACCAGTTCCCTGAAAGCGGCCTCGCTGCCAGCCTTCAGCTGTCGCATCAGTTCTATGTCCGTGGTAGCATTCACGCTTATAATACGTTCCGCACACTGAAAAGTAAAATCCGGCAGTGCAAAAATACTAAATAATTACCAAATGACAACGCATCCTGTCCGCCACACCACCGTTTCCGCACCGTCACACCTCCGTCTGCGGACGGAGGTGTGACGGAGTTGAGACGGAGGTGAGACGGAGGTGAGACGGAGTTGTCGGGGAACCACTCCCAGCCTTCAATAATTCATTCCGCAATACAATAAGAAAACAAAAACAACGTTAAGGAGACCAAAACAATAAAACGATCAAACCATGAAGAAAACCGGAATCATTGTGGCCATCGTGGCCGTTGTCGCCGTCATTGCGCTTTGGGGCATTGGCGTGAACAACAAGCTTGTCACCGCCGACGAGAATGTGCAAAAGGCCTGGAGCCAGGTAGAAAACGTCTATAAACGCCGCATGGATCTCATTCCTCAGCTGGTGGCCACCGTACAGGGCGCCGCCGACTTCGAGAAGAGCACCCTCACCGAGGTGACCAACGCCCGCGCCGGCGTGGAAAACACCCAGGTCGATCCATCACAACTCACTGAGGAGCAGGTCAAAGCCTATCAAAAGGCACAGGACAACCTGAGCAAAGCCGTGGCCAACACCATCAAGGTGACCGTGGAGCGCTACCCCGAACTGACCGCCACAGCGGGCTTCCGTGACCTGCAGGTGCAGCTCGAAGGCACCGAGAACCGCATCACCGTGGAGCGCGGCAAATTCAACGAGGCCGTACAGGGCTACAACACCATGCTGCGCCGCTTCCCGAACAGCATCATTGCCGGCATCGCCGGTTTCCAGAAGAAAGGCTACTTCACCGCACCCGAAGAGGCCAGCGAGCCCGTGAAAGTGGAATTCAATTTCTAAGCGGAAGTGAAGCATAGACTACTGATACTGTTGCTGTTGCTGTCCGTGCTGCCGGCACGGGCCGAATGGCTGCCCGAACGTACCAACCACTTGGTGAACGACTACTCGCAGATGCTCACCGAAAACCAGCGCAACACGTTGGAGCAGCGGTTGGTGGCATTCAACGACAGCACATCGAACCAGATTCTCGTTATCATCACCCCCACCCTTGGGGGCGACGACGAGAACGCCGTGGCCCAGCGCATAGGGCAAAGCTGGGGCGTGGGACAGAAGGAATTTGACAACGGCGTGGTCATCCTCATCAAATCCAAGAACCCCGACGAAGACTGGGGAGCCGTGGCCATCAGCACCGGCTACGGTGCCGAAGGCGCCCTGCCCGACCTCTTCTGCAAACGCATCATCGACGACCACATGCTCTCGCCCCTCGGCGACGGAGACTACTACCGAGCACTGAACGAGGCGCTCAACATCATCGAGCCCGTGCTGGCCGGCGAATACAACTATGACCAATACCGCAAGGACGAACGCCGCAAGGGATTGATTGCACTCGGGGTGTTCGCTCTTTTCATAGTGGTAGTCATCGTTTTGGTAGGTATCTACGCCAAGAAGCATCCCGACATGTGGGATCACAGCGGCGGAAACCTGGGCGGTGGCGGAGGAGCCTTCATCGGAGGCTTCCCCATGGGCCGATCGGGCGGAGGCGGCTTCTCCGGCGGCGGATTCGGAGGGTTCGGCGGCGGCAGTTTCGGTGGTGGTGGAGCTTCGGGAAGGTTCTAAAAAGAAAAAAAATTTGGCCAGTTAAGAAATTGTTAGTATCTTTGCCGAGCATTTGTAATGGGAATATTTGCTATTACAAATTGACACACAGGATTATAAACAATAAAATAGTATAAACCATGGGTATCAATGCTAACAAAAAAGTGAAGAGGAGAAAGGTCCGCATCAACGGCAACAAGAACTCCACCAACAACTGGGGTATCACCGCCGCTGGCTGGAATGCTGTGCACAAAGCCATCATCAACGCCGAGGACTAAACACTTCACGCAGAACAGTCGAGGCCGCAGTTTTGCGGCCTTTTTTGTACCATGAAACAAACGACACTTTGCTACATCGACAACGGAGACAGCTATCTGATGCTGCATCGCGTAAAGAAAGAGAACGACGCCAGCCACGGCAAGTGGATAGGCGTCGGCGGCAAGTGCGAGGCCGACGAGAGCCCCGACGAGTGCATGCTGCGTGAGGTGAAGGAAGAGACGGGACTGGAGATTACCCGCTGGCACTACCGCGGCATCGTCACCTTCATCTCCGACACCTGGCCCAACGAGTACATGCACCTCTTCACCGCCACCGCCTGGCGCGGGGAGCCCGACATGAGCATCGACGATGAGGGGGAGCTGGCATGGATCAAGAAAAGTGACCTGCCAGTCACCGATGGTGTTGGCAACCAAAGCATAAACCTCTGGGAAGGCGACAAGATATTCCTCCGCCTGCTCCTCGACGAAAGCACGCCTTTCTTCTCCCTCAAGCTCGTCTACATTCAAGACAAAATGGTCAGCGCCACGCTCAACGGCAAACCCCTATAATTCATGCAGCAGCGGACTTTTGACCCGTGGCAGCGGGAGGCGATAGAGATCAGCGGCGGGCGGCACCTGGTGCTGGCACCGCCGGGATGTGGCAAGACAGACATACTGACAGAGCGTATTATACACGCCCATGAGGCAGGAGTGGCCTACAACGATATGCTGTGCCTCACCTTCACCAACCGTGCCGCCAAAGGGATGGCACAGCGCATTGCCGACCGCACAGGCAATCCTGTCCCCGATGGTCTCTTTGTGGGCAACATCCACCGCTACTGCTCCCAGTTGCTTTTCAACAAAGGCATTGTGAATCACAACAGTGCCATTATCGACGAGGGCGACGTGGAAAGCATCATCCAAGAGGAACTCTGCAAGAAATTCAACATCAAGAGCCACACCACCGAACTGATGCGCTACCAGCACGCCTTTTGGCAACTGACACTGGGCATGCGTGGCGAGGTGGTGCTGCACAACGAGCTGCTGCAGACCGGTGCCATGCAGAAGCTATGCGATGTGCTGGGACGTCCCGCCACAGACGAAAGTCTGGCCGGCATCTATGCCGACATCGAGGGTCTGATGAACCGATACACCGTCCTTAATGACCTGCCTGCCGCCAACACCATGCGTCTGGCTCGCGCCTATCAGCAGTACAAAGAGGACAACGACCTGCTGGACTACGACGACCTATTGGTGCTGGCCTACCAGTTTTTAGCCAATAGCAGACAGCAGGTTGCAGATAGTGCGACACCTGCCACTTACCAGTCATCGGACACCCGTTATAAATGGATAGAGATCGACGAGGTGCAGGATCTCAACGCCCTGCAGTTTGCGCTGGTGGATCTTTTCGCCACCGACGACGCCACCATCGTCTATCTCGGCGACGAACAGCAGGCCATTTTTTCCTTCATCGGTGCCAAGTTGGAGACCCTGGAAAGCCTGAAACGCCGATGCGAAGGACATATCCACTACCTGCACACCAACTACCGCTCGCCCAAATACCTGCTGGACCTGCAGAACGACTTCGCCGTGCGCAACCTGGGCATACGCCGCGACCTGCTCCCCACCACCGACAACATCGTGGAGAAACACCCCGAGGATGTCTGTCTGCTCGATGTCGGCGACGCCACCTTGGAAAGCTACTATGCCGCCCGCTTTGCCAAACGTTATGGCGACATGTCGCCCGACGGACGAGTGGCCGTACTGGTCAGCACCAACCGAGAAGCCGACGAGGTGGGCGAGACGATGATCGCCATGTCCATCCCCCACTTCAAGATCAGCGGCACCGACCTCTTCTCTCTGCCGACCGTACGCCTACTGCTGTCCCACCTGAGCGTGCTCACCGACGAGACGGTGTTCATCGCCTGGGCACGGCTGCTGTGGGGATTGAAGGTGGTGCCCACCTACACCGCCGCCCGTGCCTTGATGCGAGACATGCGGCGAGTGGCGATGCTGCCCACCGACTTCCTGATTTATCCTGGAAGTTCCTACCTACAGGAATTCATCCGTGCCTACGACACCGAGGAGCTTGTCATCTTTGACACCGAGACCACCGGCCTCGACCCACGCACCGACGACATCATCCAGATTGCCGCCATCCGCGTACGGCATGGCAAGGTGACAGGCAAGCCCTTCAATATCATATTGGAGACCGACAAAGAGCTGCCCGCCACCGTCGGTGGACACCCCAACCCCATGCTGGAAGTCTATCACAAAAGCAAACGGCATCCCCGCGCCGAAGGGTTGCGGATGTTCATGGACTATTGCCGCGGCAAGGTATTGGTGGGACACAATGTGGAATACGACTACCAGATACTCCGCCACAACCTGCAGCGTGACTGTCCCGAAAACGTACTGGAGGAATTGTGTCCGCGCTACTTCGACACGCTGAAATATATCCGCCTTGTGCGGCCACGCCTGCGCCACTACAAGCTCGGACACCTGCTCGAGGTACTCCATCTCGAAGGGCAAAACAGCCACCAGGCCGACGACGACATCATGGCCACGCTCTCGCTGCTCACCTTCTGCCACCGCGCCGCCCTGCTGCTGGCCTCCGACCAGCGCCGTTTCGCCGACACCCATAAACAACTGACAGACAAATTCCGCGAGCGCTACGCCGACATCTACCGCCATGCGCTGGGACGCATGCACACCGAAGGCAGCGGCATCATCGAGGAGATGAAATACATGTATGAAACTGCCGACACGGAAGCGGTCGATAAATGGCAACACTTGCTGCACTATCTGGAAACCGATGTCATCAAAGGAGAGCTCTACCCCACCCTGCGGCTACAACTGGAGCGCTACATCACCGACCTTTGCACCAGTAAGGAGGCCGACATGTGCAGCAGCTCGCTGGAAGAACGGTTCATCATCTCCACCGTCCACAAGGCCAAAGGATTGGAGTTCGACACGGTGATTGTCTATCGGGCCATCGACGGCTGTTATCCCGGCACCCACAGCTGGACAGAGAAACAGATTCAGGAAGACGCCCGCCGTCTGTTTGTAGCCCTCTCGCGCTCAAAGAAGCACCTCTGTGTCCTCTGCGACTCGTATTATGGGCGCTCCACCCATACCCTCAGTCCTTTCCTCGAGAAAGTCAAAGGACATTTCACCCTCTATCGCCGCACTTCCGACGGCAAGATACACGAAGTCTAGAAAGGGCGGTAAGCAGCCAGGCGCTGGGCGGCCAGCTGCTCGTACATAGTACCCGGGCGGCCATAGTTGGCATAGGGGTGGATGCTGATGCCGCCACGAGGGACAAAGAGCCCCAACACCTCAATATAGCGTGGATCCATCAACTTGATCAAGTCGTCCATGATGGTATTCACACAATCCTCGTGGAATTCGCCATGGTTACGGAACGAGAAAAGGTAGAGTTTCAAGCTCTTGCTCTCCACCATGCGGCGGTCGGGGATGTACATGATTTTGATTTCGGCGAAGTCGGGCTGACCGGTGATGGGGCACATCGCGGTGAACTCGGGGCAGTTGAACTGCACCCAGTAGTCGCGTTCGGGATGCTGGTTTTCAAAAGCCTCCAGCACCTCGGGGGCATAAGACACCGGTATCTGGCTGCTATGGCCCAAAGCCTTCAGATTGTCGTCTTTACGGTTCATGGTATGTTTAATAATTTGTGAATCTGTAGAGAAAGCCTCCACTGAGGATGGCGCTTGACATAATCCACCGAGGCGGCGACGATGAGGGCATTGCGGTCGGGGTCGCCGGTGTCGCAGGGCTGCAGGAAGAGCAAGGAGGGAAGATGGAAGCCGGGAATTGAGAGTTGGCGGTCGGGGTCGAGGATGCCATCATAGACGACCTTTACCTCGTCGGCATGCACCAACACCACCTCGACGCCTGTGACATAGGCGCCCTTGGGCGAGAGGGTGATCCAGTCCACATTGGATGGCAGCATGCGGGTGCCGTTGGTCTCCACGGCCACCGTCCTGCCGGCGGCATGCAGGGCCTCGACAAGACTTTCCGTCAGTTGCAGCGACGGCTCGCCGCCGGTAATCACCACCAGGCGGGCAGGATGCCTGACCACCGCGGCCACAATCTCCTCTTCCGACATCTCATCGCCGCCCTCATGCCGTGTGTCGCAGAAAGGGCAATGCAGGTTGCAGCCGCTGAAACGGACAAAGACAGCCGGCATACCGCTGTGGAAACCCTCGCCCTGGAGCGAATAGAATATTTCGTTGACTTTCACGATCCTTACAACCTAATCGACCTCGTAGGTGGCTGTATTGCCAGTGGTTTCCTGCACATCGACGCGGTAGCAGTTGGGCACCTGCTGCTGGCACCAGCGGGCGATGTTCTCGGCCGTGGGATTGCAGCCGATGACATCATTAATCACCTGATGGTCAAGCTTGTCGGTGATGCTGCTCTTGATTTTGGAGAAATCGACCACCATGCCGTTGCGATCCAGCTCGCGGGCCTTGCAATAGATGGTGATCTGCCAATTGTGGCCGTGCAGCTGCGTGCACTTGCTCGGGTAATCCAGTTCGAGACGATGCGCCCCGGAGACTTCTATATGCTTGGTTACGTAATACATTTCAGACAAGAGTTAAGAGTTATATATTGTCGGGTCGGGGATACCGGCCTCACGGAAAGCCTCCTTGCGTTCGGTGCAGGTGCCGCAGGTGCCGCAGTGGTGCTCGCCGCCGCGGTAGCACGAATAGGTCCGGCCGTAGTCAATGCCCAGAGCCGCCCCGCGCCGCACGAGGTCGGCCTTGGTGAGGTTCGTGTAGGGAGCCGCCAGCCGCACTCCTTCGTAGGTGCCTGCCTGCATGGCGCCGTCCATCGCCTCCACAAACGCCGGCCGGCAGTCGGGATAGATGGCGTGGTCACCGCCGTGGTTGGCAATGAGCACACGCGTCACCCCCCGGCTCTCGGCCAACCCGCAGGCAATACTGAGCATGATGCCGTTGCGGAACGGCACCACGGTGGAGTGCATGTTGCTGTCGTCGTAGCTGCCGTCGGGGATGGCCTCGGCGCCGCTGAGAAGCGACGAAGAGAAGTAGCGGCTCATGAAGCCGAGCTCGATCACCACATGCCCGATGCCCAGCAGGGAGCAATGATGGCGCGCACAAGCGATCTCGCGCGCGGCATGGTTGCTGCCATAGTCGAAAGTCACGGCCAGCGCGATGCGCTGCTGCTCCTCATAGAGCAGGGTCGTCGAATCGAGACCGCCCGAATAGATAATCACAGAATCCCGTTCTGCCATACTTCTTGTTTTGTTAAAGGGGGTTGGCAAGAAGACCCCTGCCTCACTTGATTATTTCAGATAATACTCCACGGTAGTCACCACACGGACCTTCTTCACCTGCGGGGTGTTCTCGTCGAGGTCCTCCACCTCGAAGTAACCCTGCGAGGCGGTGCGCATCTTGCCAATGCGGCTGTGGCTGTTCTTGGCAAACTCGTCGGCGGCCGTACGGGCATTTTCCAAGCTCTCCGCAATCATGGCCGGCTTGATGTCGTTCAGGCCGTGATACTCGTAACTGGCATAGCTGTTGCTGATGATGTCCTGCTTCAGCAAGTCGCCGTCGATGGTACGTTCCAGGTCGCGCACCACATCCATCTTGTCGGTAAAGACATTGATGGTCTGGCTGGCGTTGTAGCGGAAGCGTATGTTCGAGGTGTAGTAGCTGTCGTAGCGGTCGTTGAAGTGGGCCGAGGTATATTTGATCTCCTCGTCTCCGAAACCGGCCTTCTTCAGCAGGCCGACCACAGCCTTCTCGTTGCGCTCCATCGTGGCGCGGAGGGCGGTGAGCTCGTTGTCCTGGCCGCTGAAGCTGACGCGCAGCACCACCCGGTCGGCCGGCACCTCCTTCTCGCAGAGGCCTCGCACCTTCACGGTGTCGTCATACGACTTCAGCGTCCTCACAGCGAACACCAAAGAAAACCCTAACACCAAGGCAGCCAGCACGATGGCGACGCCCTGAATCATGTTCTTCTTGAACGGTATGCTACTTCCTTTCATATCATCTATGATTTTTCAATATTATTCTTTTAAACGCACCTTTCGCCGATTTATTGCCTTGGTGGCATTTTTTTCCACCATTCCCGCCATCCTCCCACTCTTCACTCATCACCCACAAACCAAAAATCGGGGCTCACTATCAGCCTTCTACATCATTTTTAACTTTATAACTACCTGATACCAAGCCCTGAATCCCCTCTGGTTCCGTGCTGCCACCGTCCTGCGGTTTCTGCGGCTCTCCGTCATCGGGCTCATCGCCGCCGCTGCTCTGGGGTTGATGACCACGGAGAGTTTCGGTGTCCCGGGGCTTAACCTTCGGTTCGGGTTTTCCTTGTTGATATTTGTCGCCGTGTTTCTCCTTTCTCTCTGGCGCAAGGCCAG
>DGIA01000019.1 GCA_002392965.1 Bacteroidales bacterium UBA3834
ACAAAGCCCGAAATATGCCCTCGTCAAACATAAATACAAAACAACATGAGGAAAAGGTAATCACTATGGCAATGTTCGCATTGCTCGGAACCCTGGCCGTCGGCTGCCAGAAAGAAAACATCATCCCCGAAACAATTAAATGACCTATAAAACGTTTTATAAAAACAACATTATGAAAAAGACAATGTTTGCTGCTGTAGCAGCACTGGTATTGGCTGGCAGCCTTGCGGCACAGCCCACAGTACATTCCAATGTGCCGCCTGCAAATTATTACCAGGCGTGGACATGGCCCACCTTCACGAATACATTTTATGATGATACATGGCATGAGTTTTGGAGAGGTAATGCCTATCCATTAAACATCCTTAACAAATAAAAAAATTAAAATATGAAAAAATACATTATCATTCTTGTGGGTCTTTTTTTTAGTTTTTCTTTGACAAGTTGTGAGAAAAGTTTGAGTTATCTATTTGGTAAAGGAAGTTTTGTTTTCAAAAACAATGCACAATATGACATCATGTTTTACTCGCCACTTATCAAACCCCACACCAATGACCCCAATGAAAATATCATCTATCCGGACACTTCTCTATGTCCTCAAATGCCATCCAAGATGTTTGTAATTCATTCTCGGGAAGAAGGTTACTATAATGGATATCGAGGCAAAGATACAAGGGAAGATATTTGGCCTTACAACGACACCATTTCATTATTTGTTTTTAATGCAGATTCTGTTTCAAAATATGGTTGGGATCCCACTAAAGAGGAGTTGGTTTTATTGCAAAGATATGACGTTGTCTTTGATGAAATAACCGGCTATGGCAAACAACCAACTTTCCCTCCCACTGAAGCGATGCGGAACATCAAGATGTGGCCGCCTTACGGGACGTATGACGCCAACGGGCACAAACTACTATAACTGTATATATTGAGATTATAAAGAAATGAAACTCATGAAACTTAATAGCATAATAGAATTACAAAAGAGATCCATATGCATCTTGTCCTGTTTTCTCTTGCTCTCATCGTGCATTAGAGAAGAATCGTCTTCCTGCCACAAGAGTATTAGGATTGCAAACAACAGTCAGACGCCTCTCCGGGTTTATAGTGTCGATAGATACTTGTCGCAGGACACGACTTATTCCTTTAGAAGAAACGCACCTATTCTATATCCAGGAAATACTATGCTGTGGTTTGAAACTGATTATCGCGACTGTCTGGAGACTGATCTGGAATGGGCTCAAACTCATCCAAATAACACCTATACAAATTTTGAAACTTTTTTTATCTGCGACACCAACAGACCAATGGAAGTCCATTTTTATAGTACCCCAGACTCAGTGCTAATGAATTACAACATCCTGAAGAAAGTTACATTGATAGACTCCAGCATTTCCTCCCTTCAAAAGAATGACTTTGTCATATTTTATCCATGATCCAAATAGCAAAGACAATGAAAACAAATAGCATTACAAGTTTATTTTGCATTTGTGGAATTGTGCTGTTTAATGGATGTGACCCAACATATTCATTGACAGTAAAAAACAACGCAGATTACCCGGTCATGATTCTCCCGGAAGAATTCGATAACCTCGATGCAGTTTTAAACCCACAACACTCCAAACACCCAGGGTCTTGTTTTCAAGTAGCATTTCCAAATGAAAGTGTAAATATGAGCAGCTGGAACCGTTGGGATGATGAGGCGTCTCGTCATGATGGCGGTTGTATCAAGGTGTTTATAATGGACACCCTGCTGCCTCACAGAGACACATTTTGCATATATTACATGCAAGATTGGTCTTTGAGAGCAAGTAACTGCGAGATTGCGTTTCCCCCGACACAGGAGATGAGAAATTTCTTGATGTGGCCGCCTTACGGGACGTATGACGCCAACGGGCACAGAATAGAATAGCCCTTTCTGTTGATCGGAAACGAGTGTGAGCCTATGGTGACAAATGCTTACTCTCTATAAAACGGGAAGTCAATTTTGTCTTCCCGTTTTTGTTTAATCGCCTTAACTACTGAAAGTGACAAGTGGTCAGCGGTCGGTTTTTCGGGAAAAGGGGGAGGGCGGGGATGTTGATATCTTTTCTGCAGCAGTTGTTGCTGAACCAATATTTTTGTGTATATTTGCATATTGTCCTTTCAGAGGGCAGGAGGCATAATATATTAGAATACAATAAAATATTATAGAGTTAAATGGTTTCTGAGAACGAAAAAATCACACGGGTCGATATAGAGCAGACGATGAAGACTGCGTATATCGACTATGCGATGTCGGTGATCGTGGCGAGGGCGCTGCCCGATGTGCGAGACGGGTTGAAGCCTGTGCACCGCCGCATCCTGTATTCGATGAACGAGAACGGCATCCTGTATAACACGCCTACGAAGAAGAGCGCCCGCATCGTGGGAGACGTGATGGGTAAGTACCACCCGCACGGCGACTCGAGCATCTACGGCGCGTTGGTGCGTATGGCCCAGGAGTGGTCGATGCGCTATATGCTGGTGGATGGACAGGGCAACTTCGGTTCGATCGACGGCGACCCGCCCGCCGCCATGCGTTACACGGAGGCGCGGCTGAAGCAGATCTCGAACGAGATGGTGGCCGATATCGAGAAGGATACGGTGGATATGGATCCGACGTATGACAACGAGGGTGTGGAGCCGAGCGTGCTGCCGGCGAAGATACCGAACCTGCTGGTGAACGGCTCGAACGGCATCGCCGTGGGAATGGCGACGAATATGCCGACGCACAACCTGCGGGAGGTGCTGGAGGGCTGCATGGCTTATATAGACAGAGGCCGGCGGTCGGAGACGAGCGGGAAGTGGGAGAGCGACATCACGGTCGAGGAGCTGATGCAGTATATCAAGGCGCCGGATTTCCCGCTTGGCGGCACGATATACGGCTACAACGGTGTGAAGGAGGCCTACACGACGGGTCGCGGCAGCATCATCTTGCGAGCTGACACGGTGATCGAGGAGGACGCGAAGGGTCACAACATGATTGTGGCGACGACGGTGCCCTACGGAGTGAACAAGAGCGAGATGATCAAGAAGACGGCGAACCTGGTGAAGGAGGGTAAGATTGAGGGCATCCTGGATATCCGCGACGAGAGCGACAAGGACGGCATCAGGGTGGTGTATGTGTTGAGGAACGACGTGGTGCCGAATGTGATATTGAACAAGTTGTTCCAGCTGACGGAGCTGCAGAGCAGTTTCGCGGTGAACAACATCGCGCTGGTGCACGGCCGTCCGCAGCTGCTGAACCTGAAGCAGCTGATCCAGTACTTCATCGAGCACCGCGAGGAAGTGGTGACGCGGCGGACGCAGTTCGAGATGGCGGAGGCCGAGAAGCGTGCCCATATCCTGGCAGGCTTGCTGCGCGCCATCGACATCATCGACGAGATAGTGGCCCTGATCAAGGCCAGCAAGACGCCGGACGAGGCGCGCCAGGGGCTGATGGACAAGTACCAGTTCAGCGACCTGCAGGCGCGTGCCATCGCCGACATGCGTCTGATCCAGCTCACGGGTCTGCAGCACCAGAAGCTGCAGGACGAGTATGACGAGAAGATGCGTTTCATCGAGCGCTGCAAGGAGATCCTGGGCGACCACTCGGTGCTGATGCAGGTAATCAAGGACGAGTTCAAGGAGCTGAACGAGAAGTACGGCGACGAGCGCCGGACGCATATCAAATACGACGCTGCGGGCTTCCGCATCGAGGACACGATTCCGGACGAGCAGGTGGTGATCACGATCAGCCACAAGGGCTACATCAAGCGCACCCCGCTGACGGAGTACCGCACGCAGAGCCGCGGCGGCGTGGGCGCGAAGGGAAGCGCCGTGAGGAGCGAGGATTTCGTGGAGCATATCTTCACATGCACGAACCACAACTACCTGCTGCTGTTCACCGAGAAGGGCCGCTGCTACTGGATGCGTGCGTTCGAGGTGCCGGAAGGCGAGAAGAACACGAAGGGGCGTCCGATACTGAACTGCATCAACATAGAGCCGGACGACAAGGTGAAGGCCTATGTGAACGTGGAGACGCTGAGCGACGCGGAGTATGTGGGCAACCACTACATCGTGATGTGCACGAAGAAGGGCGTGGTGAAGAAGACGACGCTGGAGGCCTACTCGCGTCCGCGGACGAACGGCATCATCGCCGTGGGCATCCGCGAAGGCGACGAGCTGCTGACGGCCTGCCTGACTGACGGGAACAGCTACATGCTGATAGCGTCGAAGAAGGGCAAGGTGATGATATGCCCGGAGGCGGAGTTCAGGACGATGGGTCGCGGAGCGAGCGGCGTGAAGGGCATAGAGCTGGACGGCGAGGACGATGCGGCCATCGACATGCTGTGCCTGCCGAGCGAGGAGGAGAACCTGCTGGTGGTGACGGAGCACGGCTACGGCAAGCGTTCGAGCCTGAAGGACTACCGGGCGACGTTGCACCGCGGCGGCAAGGGAGTGAAGGCTATGCAGGTGACCGAAAAGACAGGCCCGCTGGTGGCTGTGACGAACGTGACGGACGACCACGACCTGATGATCATCAACCGTAGCGGCATCACGATAAGGATGCGTGTGGCCGACCTGCGTGTGCTGGGCCGTGCAACCCAGGGAGTGAAGCTGATCGACCTGAGGGGCAAGGACTACATTGCCTCGATCACCAAGGTGCCGACCGAGGAGGAGAACGAGGAGCCGAGAGAGGAAAACGGAGCGCAGCCGATGGGGTCGGAAGAAAATGTGGTGCCGGAAAGCAATAATAACGAGATTGAGGATACTAAAGAGTAAAAGAAACCTAAAAAACGACACAATATGAAAATCAAAAACATTGTCATGATTGCAGCGATGGCTGCGGCGACGCTCGGGGTGAACGCCCAGTCGCTGAATGTCGATAACGCCATAGAGGGCTACAACCGCAAGGCGTGGAAGAAGGCCAAGGTGGCTATTGACGCCGCGGCGGTGGATGAGAGGACGAAGGACGACGCGAAGGTGTGGTACTACCGTGCGTTGATCTATACCCGCATGGGTGACGATATCAAGGAGAACCCGAAGTCGAAGGTGAAGGAGTTTGCCGACATCTGGGCAGAGGAGGCTTACCTGTCGGCCCTCGAGTACAAGCGCCTTGATGTGAACAAGAACCCCGACTATATCCGCAATATGGTGTATGTGTTCGACCGCGTGGGCTTCAAGTACTACGAGCAGTCGCGTGCGCTCTTCAACGAGAAGAAGTATGCCGAGTCGATGCAGGCGGCCAGCCGTGCGGCGGAGATGTACAACAACGGCGGCGAAGGCGACAATGCCGCTGAGGCCATGTATGTGGCGGGTTTGAGCGCCACTGCGAACCACGACACGGCGAATGTGAAGAAGTATTTCAACGCCTTGTTGCGCAAGAAGACCGACAAGGACCAGGTCTATACCTACCTGTTCAATATCTATAAAGCAGAGGGCAATGTGGATCAGGCCATGAAGATTGCGGCCAACTACAAGAAGAACTGCAAGGGGAACTACAAGGCCAACCTGCTGATGGCCGAAGGTTACCTGCTTGGGAAGAATGTGGAAGAGGGCAAGAAGGAGATCAATGCCGCCCTGGAGCTGACGAAGGATTCTGTGAATATCTATCCGACGCTGCTGGCCCAGTCGGCCGCGCTGCTGGAACTGACGGAGGATTTCGAGGGCGCAGAGGCCAAGTATCAGGAGTCGCTGACGCTGAAGCCTGTGCAGTTTGAGGCCAATTTCAACATGGGCAAGATGTTCTACAACCGTGCCGTGGATAAGCTGACGGCTGCCGACGCCGTGCCTCTGGACGACGAGACGGGCCTGAACGAGAAACTGCAGGACGAGGCGAAGGAGCTCTTCCGCCGGTCGATATCCTACCTGGTAAAGGCTGTGGAATTTCTCGACAACCTGCCGGCCGACCAGAAGCCTTATCACCGCGCCAACCTGGGCAGCGCCCTGAGCGCCCTTGCCACCGCCTACGCCCGCGTGGAGATGTACGACGAGTCGAAGGCCGCCAACCAGCGCGTGATGGAGCTTTCGGCAGAATAAAAAACGCAAGAACAATCAAGGGAAAGATGCTGCAGCGCTACGGTTGCGGCATCTTTTTATTTTGTGTATAATACAATAAAAAGGGATAGAGGGTAGTTATAGGGGAGTGAAGAAGCGGTTAGCCATACTATTGATGCTTTTGCCGGCGGTGTGGATGTCGGGGCAGGGGGTTGTAACCGGGAGGGTGACGGACTCTCTGTCGGGAGAGCCGTTGCCCTACGCGACCGTCAGCATCGACGGCACGTCGAAGGGCACCACCACCGACATTCATGGGGATTACACTCTAAGGGTTAATACGGCAGACAGTGTGGTGCTCCAGTATTCCTTTGTCGGCTACCGTAAGAAAGAAATAAGGTCGGCCATCCGGGGAAGGGTGACGATGGATGTGGCGATGCACCCTGTGGCAAAGCAACTGGATGGGGTGGAGATCGTGGTGGATACGTTGCGTGGAACCAGTTTTACGCAGATAGATGTGGGGCGGCTCGACGATGCCGTGGGGCCTACGGGCGGTGTGGAGAGCCTGGTCAAGATGCTGCCCGACGTGCAGTCGAACAATGAACTTTCGAGCCAGTATTCGGTGCGAGGAGGTTCGTTTGACGAGAATCTGGTGTATATCAACGGCGTGGAGGTGTTCCGCCCGATGCTGATCCACAGTGCGCAACAAGAAGGAATGAGTATCATCAACCCTGACTTGGTGAATCATATCCGTTTTTCACCAGGCGGATTCGATGCCACTTACGGAGACAAACTATCCTCGGTGCTGGACATCAGCTACAGCCGTCCTACGGAATTCAAGGCCAAGTTGAGCGGGAGCCTGCTTGGTGCGGCGGCCAGTGTGTTGGGGACTGTGGGAGAACGGTTCAATTATGCCGTCGGATTGCGTCAGCATAGCAACCGGTATGTCTTCGGGAGCCTGGATACCAAAGGAAGCTATTCGAGCAGCTATACCGATGTGCAGGCACTGCTCGGCTATAAGGTGAACGAGCGCCTTGATTTAGAGATGCTGGCTATATGGACCCGGAATGTCTATGGCCTTGTGCCCGACAGCGCCACTGTCACTTTTGGAGGATTCTTCCTGCCGCTGTCGTTGCATGTTTTCTTCGATGGACAGGAACAGGACAGTTACCACACGCTGCTCGGAGCCCTGTCGGCCAACTACCGTCCGGATGACCAATGGAGGCTGAACGGGAATCTCTCGGTGCAGCATGTGCCAGAGAGCGAGTGCTATGATGTGCAGAGCCAGTATTGGTTGTACGAACTCGGGATGGGAGAGACGGCGGGCGACACGGTGATGTTCGACCGGGGAGTGGGCACCTTCCTTGAACATGCCCGCAACCGTCTGTCAACTGACATCATTTCTTTTGATACGAGGGCTGTACGTGATGCCCAAAAAGGACATTGGACCGCCGGATTGAAATTGCAAATGGAAAAGATCACCGACCATCTGCGCGAGTGGAAGTGGGTGGATTCGGCAGGTTATGCACTCCCGATGACCATGCCCACGATGGGAGACAGTGCGAATCGACCGCAGAGTCCCATACTGCAACAATACGCCAGTGCCGACAATGAGATGCTCACCCTGCGTGGAACGGCATTCGTGCAGCGTGATATAAGCCTGGTTACAACAAAAGGCAATGAAATCCGTTTGACGGGTGGTTTGCGTGGGCAGCTGTACCGGAATTCCATATCAGGACTCCACCATTTGATAAGTCCCAGACTGAGCGCATCCTATGTGCCTCATGGAAAGGCCGACCTGATGTTCCGGTTGGCAGCTGGAATCTATCAGCAGGCACCGTTTTACAGAGAATACCGTAGGGAGAATGGCAGTCTCTGTCCGTCAGTGGGGCCGCAGACGTCCTATCAGGTGACAGGTACGGCTGACTGGCGACTGCTCATCTGGCAAAAGCCATTCACCATCACAGCCGATATTTATTACAAATATATCACCGACCTGATACCCTATACTATCGACAATCTGAGGCTACGCTATATGCCGGACCTCTCAGCAGAAGGATATGCTACAGGTGTCAGTATCCGCATCAATGGAGAGCTTGTCGAAGGGTTGGAGTCGTGGGCGAGTTTTTCCATCATGCAGACACAGGAAGATATTGAAGGAGACAATCTCGGATGGCTTGCACGCCCCACGGATCAACGTCTCAGTTTCAAATTTTTCCTGCAGGACAACATCCCGAGCATACCTTGGTGGAGAATGAGTCTCAGCATGGTATATGGAACCGGTACTCCCGTGACGATGCCGATGGGGAAACGTGCAGAAGAGTCATTCCGGCTTCCGTCATATTATCGAGTGGATTGGGGCAACAGTGTGCAATTGAAAGAATTCCAGTTCTACAAACACAGCAAACTTGCACAGTGGTTTGACGATATTCAAGTTGGTTTTGAGGTGTTTAACCTGTTCAACAATAACAATGTGATCTCATACTTATGGGTCTCCGACTATGAGAACCGCTACTATCCTGTGCCCAATTATCTTACCGCGCGGCAGCTCAATTTCAAACTGACACTTCTTTTTTGATGATAAACATTCCCAAGCCAGATAGTTTACTTCCAGTTGTCCATCCTCTATCGAATGGATGGAACCTGTTTCTCTTTCCGTCAGAGAACACCGAATTGTTGAGGATGGATATTTTGTTTGAGGCGGGGTCGGCCTATCAGCAACATTTTTTCTGTTCCGCCGCTGCCAACAAGCTCCTCACGGTGGCCACACGCAAGATGGAAGCTGCCCGCATGGCCGAGTTTTTGGACTATCGGGGTGTCGTTATAGAGACTTCAAATGAAGTGCACCAAAGCACGCTTTCGGTCTATATGCTTCGCCGATTTGCGCCGGAAGTGCTGCCGGTTATCCATAGCATGATCACAGAACCTGCTTACGATGAGGCTGATTTTGAGTTGTGGAAGAATAAGAAAAAAAACGATATTGCCGCTCAGGAGCGACGTACTTCGGAGATGGCCCGAAGGCTTTTCTACAAGACGCTTTTCGGAAGTGAGCACCCATTGGGGATGTATGCGGGGACAGAGGATGTGGAGAGTCTGACGCTGGACATGGTCAAACAACATCATGGGAAGTACTATCACCTCAACAAATGCACACTGGTCCTTGCCGGGAAAATTGATGATCAACTTATTGCCATTATCGATCGGCTTTTCGCATCTACTCCTCACATTGATATTGACCGGCCGCTACTTGATGTGCCTGCGGCCATTTCCTTGTCAAATCAGCCATCGTGCGACATCCATGTTCCGGAAGCTACACAGACCACACTGCGCATGGGGCGTGTTCTTCCTCTCAAATGGGACGATGTGGAGTATGCCAATCTGATGCTTTTGACCACTTTGCTGGGCGGGTATTTTGGCTCGCGTCTGATGAACAATATCCGTGAAGACAAGGGTTATACTTATGGAATATATTCACATACGCAGATATTTCGAGGAGTTATAGTTTTTTATATAACATCATTGCTGTCCACTAAAAAT
>DGIA01000022.1 GCA_002392965.1 Bacteroidales bacterium UBA3834
TTGGAGGTGTTTCCATGCCAAACCGAGGAACTTATACAGGTGTTATCGCCAAGTATGTGGATACCGCCTTTATGACGCCGTATGTGCGGAGGGTGACGGAGGACACGACCATCAGGGTCGAGGTGGTGCAGGAGGAGTGGACGAGGGTGCTCTACCCAAACCCCACGTCGGGCCGCGTCACCGTGGTGATGAACGGGCGTCCGCTGCGTGAGCTCTATGTGGCCGGGATGGACGGCATCGCGGAGCCGCTGCCTTTCAGCGCCTTGGGCGACGGCCGCTACGCCGCCGACCTCACCGACCGCCCCGACGGCGCCTATGTCCTGGTGATGATCTCCGACGACAAGCACGCCTACCGCTCCACCGTCATTCTGCAACGGTGACACGAAAGGGGAACGAATGTAAGCCTATGGTGACAAATGCCGCCATAGGCTTACTTGTGCTTACTGGAGGGGAATAAATTTGCACGGACTAAAAAAAATGCGTATCTTTGCATTTTAAAATTTATAATACAAAATGGCAGAACTTACTGAGCAAGAACAGATACGCCGCAATTCGCTGGCCGAGTTGAAGAAGTTGGGCATCAACCCCTACCCCGCCGCATTGTACAAAGTGGATGCCGAAGCCGCCGACATCCTGGAGCGCTACCCGAAGGACAACAGCCTGTTCCAGGACATCAGCATCGCCGGCCGCATCATGAGCCGCCGCATCATGGGTGCCGCCTCGTTCGTGGAGCTGCAAGACCACACGGGACGCATACAGCTGTATATCAAGCGTGACGAGATTTGTCCCGACGAGGACAAGACCCTCTACAACACCGTGTTCAAACGCCTGTTGGACATCGGCGACATCATCGGAGTGACGGGTTATGTGTTTGTGACCCAGATGGGAGAGACCAGCATCCACGTGAAGAGCCTGACGGTGCTCAGCAAGAGCCTGCGCCCGCTGCCCATCGTGAAGGAGAAGGACGGAGTGGTGTATGACGCCTTCAGCGACCCCGAGCTGCGCTACCGCCAGCGCTATGTGGATTTGATTGTCAATCCGCAGGTTCGCGAGACCTTCGTGCAGCGCGCATTGATTGTCAATGAGATGCGCCAGTATTTCAACGAGCAGGGCTATCTGGAGGTAGATACACCGGTGCTGCAGAGCATCCCCGGCGGTGCCGCCGCAAGGCCTTTCATCACACACCACAACGCGCTGGACATCGACCTCTACCTGCGCATTGCCAACGAGCTGTACCTGAAGCGCTTGATCGTGGGCGGATTCAAGGGAGTGTATGAGTTCAGCCGCAACTTCCGCAACGAGGGCATGGACCGCACCCACAATCCCGAGTTCACCTGCATGGAGATCTATGTGGCCTACAAGGACTACAACTGGATGATGCGCTTCGTGGAGACGATGCTCGAGCGCATCGCCATGCGCCTGCACGGCACCACCGAGGTGAAGGTGTGGGGCAACGACATCTCGTTCAAGGCACCGTTCCGCAAGGCCCCGATGGTGGAACTCATCAAGGAGGAGACCGGCATCGACGTGAGCGGCATGGACGAGGAGCAGCTGCGTGAAGCCTGCAAGCAACTCGGCGTGGAGACCGACGCCACGATGGGCAAGGGCAAGCTGATTGACGCCATCTTCGGCGAGAAGTGCGAAGCCAAGCTGATACAACCCACATTTGTAACGGATTACCCCATCGAGATGTCGCCCTTGTGCAAGCGTCACCGCGACAATCCCGAGCTGACGGAGCGCTTCGAGTTGTTCGTGTGCGGCAAGGAGCTGGCCAACGCCTACAGCGAGCTGAACGACCCGATCGACCAGTTGGGCCGCTTCCAGGAGCAACTGCGACTGAGCGAGAAAGGTGACGACGAGGCCATGTTCATCGATATGGACTTCGTGCGCGCCCTCGAATACGGCATGCCGCCGACCAGCGGCATGGGCATCGGCATCGACCGCCTGGTGATGATGATGACTGGCGCCCAGAGCATCCAGGATGTGCTGCTCTTCCCGCAGATGAAGCCCGAGGTGCACGAGAAGTCGGGCGAGGACGAATCGGCCGACCTTATCGCCCACGGGGTCGATGAGGCCTGGGTGCCCGTGCTGCAAAAGGCTGGTATCAAGACCTATGAGCAGTTGAAAGCCGCCAACCCCAACAAGCTCTTCAACGACCTGGGCGGCCTGCGCAAGAAGATGAAGCTCGACATCCCCGCCCTCAAACGGGAACAGTTCGACGAGTGGTTCAGTAAGAATTAAGCATCGCGTCAGACACCTGCTATGAGAAGAAGCGCAATATTGTCTGTTCTTCCGATAGTGACACTGCTATTGGTGGGCTGTGAAAGTCATACGGACTACGTTATCCGTGGCACGCTTTATACAGACAGCACTAAGACCGCTGCCATTGCAGGCGACACACTGTATTTCCACGAGACGGAATATTTGAACCCAACATATAAAGTATATCTTGGCCATGCTGTCACCAACATTCGAGGGCAGTGGGGTTTCCAATACATTCATGGATTGGACAATCCCTATATGACATCGGCAAATGCAAAGATGACAAAGCCAGAAAACCACTTGCTTATTACCCATGGCGGCGATACACTTTATTGGGACAATATTTATAGAAAAGATATGATCGAGGTGTGGCCTGGCTGTTGGCAACCACTTTGGAGACATCATTACCCCGATACCACCTCGACCGATAGCACAAAGTGGGAGGGAATGCTGAGATGAAACGGGTTGTCCTAGTGTTGGTCGGACTTTTGTGCCTTGCTCCTGTTTATGCTCAACAACCGGAAGACGGCGTGGCACGCCACTCGCTGAAAACAAACCTCCTGTCGAGCATTCTTATACCTTCTGGATCATTCTCCTTTGATATCAACTATGAGTACAATATAGCACCTCGTTGGGCTGCAGCCATGGATTTAGGAAGTGCCTTTAACGGATCCGAATCACAAGCTGTAACAACCCGTGCTATTTTCTTGCAACCGCAGTGCCGCTTCTATTTCAACGATCAGCGTCGTGCGGGGGTGATGCCCTTTGTTGGTTTGGGTATCAATCTTGCCCAAATATGGGAGCGTTTCGAATGCTATACGGGTAACGATGGCTGGGATATTCACACGGAATCCTACAAAGTCAGCGAACACGCAATTCGTCCATCCATCGTATTCGGTCTCAAGCAGAATATACCTTTTGGTCTCACGATTGAGGAAACGGTAGGGATGCTTATAACGGATTACTATCGTCTTCCCAAGACGGTTTTCTATAATCTACTTCCAAACTTTATTACCACCCAGTTCGCCATCCGTATAGGTTGGGCTTTCTGAAAACACAGCATATGGCAAGATTATGATTAAGCAATTCACTTTCAACCATTTCGAGGTCAATTGCTACCTCATCATCGACTCTGACAGCAAGCAGTGCGCCATCGTGGATCCGGCCTGCGAGGCCTCGTTCGAGGACGCACAGCTGACGCAATACATTGAACAAGAACAGCTGCAAGTGACCCATATCCTGCTGACCCACGCCCATGTGGATCACATCGCGGGCTTGCGGCAGGTGTGCGAACACTACGGGTTGCCTGTCACCATGCATGCCGACGGACGGAAACTGCTGAAACAGGCCGAAGCATACGGCAGCATCATGGGCTTTGCCGTAGATAACATGGGAGACCTGGAAATCAACGAGATTGAAGACAACAACGTGCTCCACGTTGGCAAAACGGAGGTGGAATGCCGCTATGTTCCGGGGCATTGCCCGGGGAGCATGTGCTTCGTGGTGCCTGACGAGAAGGCCGTCATCACCGGCGACGCGTTGTTCCACTTCAGCATCGGCCGCACCGACCTGCCGGGCGGCGACTACCCCACCCTCATCGAGAAACTCAAGACCCGCATCCTCACCCTCCCCGACGACTACCGCGTGCTTCCCGGTCACGGTATCGCCAGCCAGATTGGCAAAGAAAAGAAGTATAATTCATTTTTAATCTAACGGCAAATTACTCGAATTAACTCGAAAGCCACGTAGGTCTATTAATGCTTATTACTCAAATGATTTCAACGGCGAATTTTGCTAATTCAACTAATTGCTACGCAGGTCAATTAAATGCTTATTACTCGAATTTATGGAGTCTCATAATGGCATAGATAGTTTGCTCTACAAGGAGGAATCATATAAAATTATTGGTGCCGCAATGGAGGTGCATCGTTTATTGGGCTGCGGTTTTGTTGAACCGGTTTACCAAGAGGCACTGGAAAAGGAATTCGCCATAAGAGGCATACCCTACGAACGAGAAAAGGAACTGACGATACGCTATAAGGGGAGCACTCTTACAAAAACATTCAGAGTCGATTTCGTGTGCTACAATAAAATAATTCTTGAGCTCAAAGCCGCCAAAGAATTCTCGGACGAACATTATGCCCAAATATACAACTATCTTAGAGCAAGTGCTCTGGATTTGGGAATACTGATGAATTTTGGCAACACATCTCTTGAATATGAACGGGTGCCAGCCAGCAAAAAATGGAGAAAGGATGGGTCGGCAAATTAGAGTAATTAGCCTACAATTTAATTCGTAAAATTAGTATAATTCGCCGTTTTAATAAGACAAAACATGGCAGTAAAGATAGATCCCAGCTGGTACACCGTCCTGCAGCCACAGTTTGAAGCGCCATACTTTGCACAGTTGAAAGAGTTTTTGGTGGCCGAACGCAGCCAATACACTTGCTACCCCCCGGGAAGTAAGATATTCAACGCCTTCGACACCACTCCTTTTGACAAAGTGAAGGTGGTCATCTTGGGACAGGACCCCTACCATGAACCAGGGCAAGCCATGGGGCTTTGTTTTTCTGTCCCTCAAGGAATTGCTGTGCCGCCATCGCTGGTGAACATCATTACCGAAATCAACTCCGACCTCGGCACCAGCATTCCCAAAACCTGTGGCGACCTCAGCGGATGGGCCGAACAAGGGGTGCTGCTGCTCAACGCCACCCTCACCGTGCGCGCCCATCAGGCCGGCAGCCACCAGCGTCATGGCTGGGAGACCTTCACAGATGCCGCCATCCAAGCCCTCAGCCAACAACGTACCGGAATTGTATTCCTACTCTGGGGAAGTTATGCTATCGCCAAGCGGGCGTTGATAGACCCGTCGAAACATCTCGTCCTTACCGCCCCCCATCCGTCGCCCTTGTCGGCTTACCGCGGCTTCTTCGGCTGCCACCATTTCAGTCTTGCCAACCAGTACCTGGCTGCCCACGGCGAACAACCCATTGACTGGACCCGCATCCAGTAATTGTTTTCCATCTCCAAATGTTAAAAAAGCAAAAATATTTTGCTGGTTTGTTTTTGTGTTGTATCTTTGCAATCGGAATGATATGAATTTAATATCACGAAAGAATACATAAACAACTAAAAATAAACAACATGGAAAGCAAAGAAATCACAAAGAGAATGACCGTGGTAAACAATGGTTTCCTACATCTCTTGATCAACATTGCCCTGCTGGTGCTGGCATTGTACCTGTGCATCAATGCGGGTGAAAACAACCTTGCCTTGGACGGTATTCTCGGAGGCCTGTGCTGGATTCTCTGGGGTCTGCACGTCGGAGGCTTCAAGTTCATGGTCATCCAACCCAACCACGCGCGCGTACTTACTTTCTTTGGCAAGTATGTCGGCACCGTGCGTGACAACGGCTTCTTCTGGACCAACCCCTTCTATGCCCGCAAGAAGATGAGTCTCCGTGCCGACAACATGGATGTGGAGCCTATCAAGGTGAACGACCGCAACGGCAACCCGATCATGATTGGTCTGGTGCTGGTGTGGAAGGTGGAGGACACCTATCGCGCCTGCTTCGACGTGGAAGCCACAAGTTACACCAGCTTCGTGGCGGTACAGAGCGACTCGGCCCTGCGCAAAGTGGCCAGTCTTTATGCCTACGACAATCTCGAGGACCAAAACGAGATAACGCTGCGCAACGGCGGCGACGAGATCAACCGCCGTCTGGAGCAGGAAATACGCAAACACCTGGAAATTGCCGGCATCGAGGTGGTCGAAGCCCGCATCAACTACCTGGCCTACGCCCAGGAGATTGCCAGCGTGATGCTCAAACGGCAGCAGGCTGAAGCCATCATTGCTGCCCGCGAGAAAATTGTCGAGGGAGCCGTCTCGATGGTCAATATGGCATTGAAGAAGCTGGCTGCCGACAACGTAGTAGATATGGACGAGGAACGCAAAGCTGCCATGGTGAGCAACCTGATGGTGGTGCTCTGCGGCGACGAAGGCCCCAGCCCCGTTATTAACACAGGAAGCATCTATTAATCATGGAAGAGATTTTGAAAGCGGAAGGGCTGAGCAAGACCTTCAGCCTGAGCCGCAAACAACAAAAGATAGAGCGGAGCACCGCCAAACGCAAGGTGGCCGTCGATAACCTCACGTTCAGCGCCTATCAAGGCGAGATTTTTGGACTACTGGGTCCTAACGGCGCCGGCAAAACAACCACCCTGCGTATGCTGAGTACCCTCATACGCCCCGATAGTGGCGACGCATGGCTGGACGGATGCAGCGTGGTCAGCCAACCTGAAGAAGTACGTGCAAAAATAGGATTTCTCACTTCTGAGTTAAAACTGGAGGATTTCTTCACCCCCAACTACCTCTTTGACTTTTTCAGCATGCTGCATGGTGTGGAGGAGCAGGAGAAAGAGAAGCGCAAGAAAGAGATGTTCGAGCGCTTCGGCATCGACAAGTTTGCCGAGGTGAAGGTGGCCAACTTGAGCACCGGTATGAAGCAGAAGCTCTCACTGGTCATCTCGTTGGTACACAACCCAGAGGTCATCATCTTCGATGAACCGACCAACGGCCTCGACGTGTTGACGGCCCGCACCGTGACTGACTACCTGCAGGAACTTCGTTCCGAAGGCAAAACCATCATCCTCAGCACACATATTTTCAGCTTGGTGGAACGCCTATGCGACCGTGTGGGCATCATCATTGACGGCCGGCTGGTGGCCTGCGGCGACCTCGACGAGGTGTGTAACGGCATGACCATCGAGAACCGTTTCTTCGAACTGTACAAAGAAGTGAAAGGAGGTCAGGAATGAAAAGCAACACGTTAACCATCATCAAGAAAGAGTTTGCTCGCTTCTTCGGCGACCGCCAGCTGCTGTTCACCACAGTGATCATGCCGGGCTTGCTTATCTATATTATCTATAGCCTCATGGGCACCGGCATCCAGAAGATGATTTCCGAGGGCGCCAACGAGGTGGTCACCCTCCAGGTGGAAAATATGCCCGCAAGCATGGCTCCCTTGTTCAACTCCATCGACAGCAATCTTGTCGTGACAGAGCAGTCCATCACCGACGATGATATCAAAAAACTGGAGGAGAAAGACGTCAACTCCGTGATAATACGTTTTCCCGAGGATTTTGACGAGACGATTGCATTAGGGGCCACCTCGGACAGCGTACCGGCCGTGGAGATTTATTACAACAGCACCAACAATGCCGCCAGTCGTGTGCACATGGTGGTGAGTACCGTACTCAACAACTACGCCCGCCCCTTCACTGTCAGCGAACTTGACCAGGCCAGCGACGAAAGCATTGGCGCCATGATATGGAGCAAGATACTGCCCATGCTCATCATCATGATGCTCTTCAGCGGCGTGATGGCCATTGCTCCCAGCAGCATTGCCGGCGAGAAGGAACGCGGCACCATCGCCACCCTGTTGGTCACCCCCTTGCGACGCAACGAGTTGGCGCTGGGCAAAATTGTCTCGCTCAGCTGCATCGCCCTGCTTAGCGGCATCTCCAGTTTTATCGGCATCGCCCTCTCCCTGCCCAAGATGGTGGGTATGGAAGGCGGAACCGACCTCGGCTTCCACTACACCACCTCCGACTACATCGCGTTGCTGCTGGTCATCTTCGCCTCGGTGCTCATCATGGCCTCGGCCGTCAGCCTCCTGTCGGCTCTGGCCAAAGACGTGAAGAACGCCGGCACCATGGTGACACCCTTTATGCTGGTGGTCATGCTGGCCGGACTGCTCCCGATGTTCCAAGACGGGGCTTCCACCAATCTGATAATCTACCTCATACCATTCTACAACAGCATTGAGGTGATGACCGCCGTCTTCGCCCATGAAATGGATTGGATGCCTGTTATCGTCACCATGACCTCCAACATGGTTTATACCGGCATTGCCGTATGGGCTCTCACACGTATGTTCAACAGCGAGAAAGTAATGTTCTCACGATGAAAAAGAACTTTGCACTACGGATTGACGCTGAGGTCTATGACGCCATTGAGAAATGGGCCACAGACGAATTCCGCAGTGCCAACGGCCAAATTGAATGGATACTTGCAGAAGCCTTGAAGAAGGCCAAGCGAATGCCCAAAAAGAAAGAAAAATGAAGAGACTATTGACATTACTGCTTCTGAGCGTGGGTTTAACAGCCCACGCTCAGTGGTATTCCGGAACCAGTCCAAAGACAGGACTTGTGCTTTGCATACACCTTACAGACTCGTCGGCCGAAATCTACAGCCCCATGCAGAGCTCCAATCCAATACCCGTCAGCCACTGGAGTCTCGATGGAAACAATCTATCAATCGAATGTAAAACTATTGGACTGAAGATTAATCTCACACGGAAAGACAATACCTTCGCCGGCTACTGGAAGCAGGCTTTCCTCAAGGAAGACGTCACATTCTACCCTACCGACACGATCTTCCAACTGCGGCGTCCGCAGACGCCACAGCCGCCTTACCGCTTTGACGAGGAAACCGTCACCACCGACTATACCGACAGTCAGGGCAACAAGGTGCACCTCGAGGGCACCCTGAGTTATCCCAAAGGTGGCAGTTCCTACCCCACCCTAATCTTGGTTAGTGGCAGCGGCCAACAGAACCGCGACGAAGAAATCATGCAGCACAAGCCCTTTCTGGTGCTAGCCGATTACCTCGCCTCACGCGGCATCGCAGTACTGCGCTACGACGACCGCGGCATGGGTGCCAGCACCGGTCCGACCGACAGCGCCGACACACGTCTTTTCGCCGAAGATGCCGAAGCCATGCTCAACGCCTTGAAAGGCAACCCGCATGTCGCTCCCAACCATCTTGGTATTGGCGGGCACAGCGAGGGCGGTGCCATAGCACCCATTGTGGCGTCAAGAAACAAGGATGTCAAGTTTGTGGTAATGTTGGCCGGTCAAGGCTGTACCGGACGCGATGTGATGTTACAGCAGAACGAGGCCATCTATCGCGCCGCCGGACTCAGCGACACCCTGTTGGACATCCGCATGGCATGTATGCGTGAGTTGTTCAACATCCCTCCGGGCAGCAGCCAAAAAGCCTACAAGACTGTCATCGAGCGCCATACCGCCAGTCTCACCAAGAAGCAGGTCGATAGCATCGGCTTCGGGCGGGGTGCCGCCGCCTCATGCAAGCAACAGATGGACATGCCGTGGATGCAGCATTTCCTCGCCCTCGATCCTGCAGAATACTTGCCTAGGGTCAAATGCCCCATGCTGGCGATCAACGGCGACCGCGACTGTCAGGTACTCGCCAAGCCTAACCTGCAGCGTATCAAGGCACTCTGTCCGCACGCCGACTGTCGCACACTGCCGGGCCTCAACCACCTCTTCCAGCACAGCACCACGGGCAGTCCAGACGAGTACATACTCATTGAGGAGTCTTTCGCCCCAGAAGCCTTGAAACTCCTGGCCGACTGGATCCTTAAGATTAAGAACTAAAAAGGAGGAGTTCTGAACGAGCTCCTCCTTTTTTTAGTTGTCTTCCACGGCGCCTTTTATCTGCACCTTCGTGAAGCCTTCATCAATCACCGGTTGGACGAGGGATTTCATTTCCTGAGGGCTGAACTTCTCAAGGCCTTGCATCGGGGTGGCACGGTCGATGGTATAGACCATCCACTCGCGCGGTTTTAACAAGCGCACGATGTCCATCATCGGACCCACCACATCAGGACTAGACGAATCAAAACCGTTACCACGCAACATACATGTCTGAAGAACGAAATTGCCTTTGAACTGCTTGAGCGCTTCAATAACACGCTGCACATCGTAGCCCGGGGCAGGCATGTTTATCTTGGTCACCAACTCGTTGGTGGGTGCGTCAAGCTTCATAATGGGGTTGTCAACTCGCTGCAGGGCATTGAACACCTCGGAAATGTGGACACGTGTGGCATTGCTAAGCACGCTGACTTTAGCCGAAGGATAGTATTGAGCGCGCAGGCGCAGTGTGTCATCGATTATCTGTGGAAATTCGGGATTGAGGGTTGGTTCACCATCGCCACTGAAAGTAATACTATCAACAGGAGTACCCTCTTTCACAAGACGCACCAGCATCCGTTCAAGGTCGGTACGCACCTTTAGGGCACTGGGCAGGACTGTGTCGTTGCGACCATCGCGGTTCCAGCCACATTCACAATAGATACAGTCAAAATTGCAAATTTTCCCTTTCTCAGGCAGAAGGTTGATGCCAAGCGAACTACCAAGCCGTCGGCTGAATATAGGACCAAAGACCGTTTCTTCACGTATCATAAAACATGTGTTTTTTAATGTATAAACGCGTATTGGCGAGCATTATTGTGTGAAATCGATATAGGGGAGCAACCGACGGAGGGAACTATCGGCCATCGAGGGCACCGCACGCAAATCATCTTCAGTGCGAAAAACCACTCCGCGCCCACGCAGACGGATAATGTCGCGTGCTTGATAGTATTCCATGTATGGATGCCTCAACAATGTTTTCAAATCCACACTGTTGATGGCGATCCGGCGGATACTGTCCCGGTCGATGACAATGTACGGGGCAATATGCTCTAACAATTCGGGAGTAAAACCATAGATTTCAAGCAACTGGGTACTGTCGATAAAACCGCCCAAACGGTTGCGATAGCCGACGATACGACGGGCGTAGGCGGAACCAATGCCATGAAGCAACATAAGGGTGGTGGTGTCGGCTGTGTTAAGCTCGACCACAAGAGGCTGCTTGCGTATCGGCGGCAAAGTATGGCGATACATCTGGGTGTCCATTACTTGAGTATAGTTTCGTTTTAACACAGGCCTATCTTTATGATACACAGAACTATTGCGCCTCGCATGGTATAAAGAATCTTCCTGTGACGTCAATTTTTCAATTTTCACAGCCCCAAGAGTATCATTGCTAACGGCATCAGAAGTGTTTTTCCTTGAAAAAAAAGCCACGACAGCAATCAACATCAATCCTACTGATAACCAAATGATACCGCGTATTTGAGATGGCAGGAGATTATGCTTTTTGTTCTTCATAAAAAGAAAAATTTTGTCGTATCAAAAAAATATTGTACTTTTGCACCCGCTTTAGAGACCAAAAGCACCAACTAACGGTCTGTTAGCTCAGTTGGTTCAGAGCGCTTCCTTCACACGGAAGAGGTCGAGAGTTCGAATCTCCCACAGACCACGCAGCCACCCCACAAGGGTGGCTTTTTAATTGTCGGTAATCGGTGTCGCCAATAGTGTTCTTCAGTAACGTCATCATATTTTTTTATAGAACGGGAATACAATGTTTTTATTGCACGACAACTCTATTATTCCCTTTTCAAACAATAATATGGCAAGCGTCACGTTATTGAAGAAATAATCTTTCCCATGTTAGACTCCAAACCCGCATGGGTGGCCGTAATGACCCATCCGAACACCGAATCGCTTGTTGCCGGACGTTTCGAGAACGCCGACCCCCCAATAGAATGCTACTTACCCAAAATCATAGAACGCGACAAACGTTTCAAGAAACAGGAGTTTCAGGAAAAGGCCATGTTCCCATGCTATGTTTTTGCACGGATCAACAATAAACAGATTTTTCAGACACGTACCACAAAAGGAGTGTTGTTTATCGTCAGTAGCCAGCACAGCATCATACAGGTTCCCGACCGCGAAATCGAGGCCGTACGCCGATTCGAAGCCACCCAACGAAAAGTCCACTTCTACGAGAGTTCCAAACTGGTCAAAGGTGCACACATTATCATCACGGAAGGTGAATTTGCAGGTCTTGAGGGCACCCTTGTTAAAGGCAACAAAGACGGAAACTTCAGTGTGAACATTGAGGTAATGAACATTTCCCTCGTGACACACCTGCGACGCGACGAACTAAGGCTCAAGACACCAGTAGATAGTCAAAACAAAGAATAATTAATAGGCACAGCCCTATTCCAGTTTTTCCAAGAGTCCATTCGACTCCTTGTAGTGGCGGCCACAATCACAGACAAGACTGTCATCCAGCCTCTTTCCACATTCACACACCCAACCGATTCTCCGTGCAGGAACACCTGCCATCAGTGCATAGTCAGGCACATCTTTCGTCACCACCGCCCCGGCTGCCACCAAAGCACTGCGGCCCACAGTGTGTCCGCACACCACAGTACTGTTAGCTCCTAGCGATGCACCTTCCTTCACTCGAGTCAAGGCATATTCACCATGCACAGGGAAATGGGCACGAGGAGTGGTCACATTGGTAAACACACACGAAGGACCACAGAAGACATTATCTTCCAGCACGACACCCTCATAAACAGAAACATTGTTTTGAATCCTCACACCATTACCCACATGAACGTTGGGACCAATATTGACATTTTGTCCAAGAGAACAATTGCGACCAAGCACAGCACCACGCTGCACATGACAGAAATGCCATATCTTGGTGCCGTCACCTACCTGTACCCCGTCATCAACATATGACGACTCGTGCACGAAATAGTTTTTCTCTTCCTTCATATCCAGATATATTTGTTCCTATTCCAACGTGAAGATATAACAACCAACAAGTTACCACCCATTAAGCACCCGCACGTTGTTGTGCAAAGATACAAAAATAATTCAATCCAAGGGAATAAAAAAGCCACAGGAGAACTGTGGCGTCAATTAAGAGTGATCTGTACAAGATTTGAACTTGTGACCTCTTGCCTGTCAAGCAAGCGCTCTAAACCAACTGAGCTAACAGATCATGTGCTTTCTTCAAATACTCTTTTTTGAGCTTTTTTTTCGTCAAAAGCGAATGCAAAAGTACACACATTTTTGAAACTGACAAAATTATTGAGAAAAAAGTTGTATTTTTGTAGTCAACACACGGACAGAAATACGCCACATAAAACTGTTTTTCAGCAACAAACAGAAAAACACAGAACAATAAAAATAATTACGACATGGCAGACAATTATTTAGAAAAAAGATACGAAGAGACCCTCGGAAAGGCAAAAATCAGGGTCAAACGAATAGGACACACTATCGACCAACTGCTGCTTAAAAGCCGCAGCCATCGAGGATACAACAAAAACTATGTGGTAAGCCGACAAGAGTTGGAGCGTATTGTGAGCGTATGCAACAAAATTCCCTCAGGGTGCAACCAGCAGACTCTACGTTTTTTCCTTGTCACCAAAGAAACAGGTGCAGAAAAAATACTATCCATTATCCGCCTTGGCGCCGCCTTGCCTGAACTACACCTCCCTTACCCTGGCACAGAACCCGAAGCCTTCATTATTTGTTGCTCGACAGCCGCAGAGAACAAACTCGTGGATGTAGATCTCGGCATTGCACTACAAAGCATGCTACTCAAAGCCGTCGAGATGGGACTTAATGGATTAATCATAGGGGCTTTCAATCATGAGAAACTGAAAGAGGCATTCAACCTACCCTACGATCCACTAATGGTGTTAGCTATCGGAAAAGGAACCGACCGCATTGAATTGACCCCCATCCATGCCGACGAATCACACGCCTATTACCGTCACGACGGTATCCACTACGTCCCCAAGGTACGGACTGACGAACTAATTTTGAACCATGCGTAGAGCGCCATTGGTGCCTGTAGCGCTGGTGCTGATGGCATGCCTTGCCCTGGGCAGACCGTTACTGCATCGTTTTGATCGCGGTCATTGGACTCACAACTGCCCCGAAAAAACATTTATCACCCTACGCCTGACAGAGAGCCCACAACCACGGGCCAAGAGTTACCGTGCCTTCGCACAAGTGACGGCCATAAACGACCGGTCCCGCCATGGTGACATCACTGTCTATCTACGCAAAGACAGCATCGCCGGGACTTTGTGCTACGGCGACCATCTGTTGCTGCATGGATACCCTGACACAGTAAAGCGCTCAATCTATATCACTTCCGACCATTACCTCATTACCCACCGCGACAGCACCTCATTCCGCGCCCATCTCGAGAAGTTACGCATGCGACTGCTTCACCGCATGCAAAACGGGCCTCTTGAGCAACGTTATGCCGGTGTAGCCGAAGCAATGACTCTCGGGTGGCGCGGTGACCTCGACGAGAATCTGCAAGCCACATTCCGTGACAGCGGACTAATTCACATGCTCTGCGTCAGCGGATTGCATGTAGGCTTGCTAGCCATGCTGGTGGGCTGGCTGACCCTTTGGGCTGGTCGGGAACGTCGGGGACGCGTCATTCGTGGAAGCCTGCAGCTGACAGCCGTATGGAGTTTCGCCGTCATCACAGGATTGGCACCCTCCACCATACGGGCAGCACTGATGTTCAGCCTATTCATTGTCTCCGATATCCTTGCTCGTCGCACCAGCAAGATAAACCTGCTGGCAGCAGCAGCCATCATCATGTTGGTAGCCAAACCATCCTTGCTGTTCGATGTCGGTTGGCAACTGTCGTTCGCCGCTGTAACAGGCATATTGATGGCCAAACCTGTCATCCGATGCTTCCGATGCACACTGTCACAATGTGCTGTGGTAAGCACTGCCGCCACATTGGCCACCCTGCCCATCGTAGTATCCACATTCCATCGGATACCCATTTACTTTCTCATCGCCAATATTGTAATTGTTCCGTTCGCAACATTACTGCTATTTCTGTCACTTGGCTATTTAGCACTTCCTTGTGCCGTATTTGCATGGCCTTTAGCCTTCCTGTTGAAATTCACCGACACTGTCACCCAATGGGTGTCTTCATTGCCGCATGCAGTCGTCGAAGGTGTCACATTTAACACATGGCAACTTATCCTTCTCATCGCCGCAGTACTGTTGCTATTTGCCGGTGCCCAACTGTTGAGGCGCTGTAAAAACGAAAGCTTGTCACAATAAACACCCCACAATCCGGTTATTTTTTTCGTGGAAAACACAAACAAATACTTCTCACGCTTACGTGAACTAATCGCCCTTGAACTGGCAGAAGAACAGCAAGCCTACCGTCGGGCACTGGAAGAAAAAGGGGGCGCACTGACCGGCACAATACACGACCCCTCCTGCCGCTATCCTGTCCGCTTGGGGAACACAGCCTATAACCCACTGGGGCAAATCACTTTGGAGGTTCTATTCGACGTAGAGGAAGACGAAGTAGAGCTGGACTTTGAACCCGGGAAACCTGTCACCTTGTTTTATCCGACCGACAACGGAGTCAAAGAGTTGCCTTACCAATGCTACGTGGAGCTGGTAGGCAACGGCACGCTGATCGTCAGTCTTCCCAACAAAACTGCTGCCCAAAGCATCCGAAACACCGCCGACCACCACCTATTGGGTATCCAATTAGGCATTGACAACACCAGCTACCGTGTGATGCAAGAGGCTCTGAACGAAGCAGAACACAAAGAAGACGAACGTTTCGTTAAACTGAGAGAGGTATTGCTCGGGCAACGCAAGCCTTCCTTCCGTCAATTGCCGCAACTTTCATACCCTTGGCTCAACCGAAGCCAACAGGATGCCATCCAGAAAGTGGTCGAGGCTCAGGAGGTAAGCATCATCCATGGACCTCCCGGCACCGGCAAGACCACCACCCTGGTGGAGGCCATCATCGAGACCTTACAGCGCGAAACCCAGGTACTGGTGTGTGCACCGAGCAATGCCGCCGTCGATTGGATTAGCGAACAACTGATGCGACGCGGAATCCATGTACTACGCATAGGAAACCCCTTGAGGATGAGCGACGAGATGCTTGATTGCAGTTACGAACGACGTTATTCGGCACACCCCGATTACCATGAATTATGGAACATCCGAAAGTCGTTGCATGACGGCGCCAAAGGAGAGCAGGCACACCGGCTGCACAAGCGTGAGACAGAACTGGAAATCAAGATAAACGCCGACCTTTTCGAGCAAGCCCGGGTCGTAAGCAGCACCCTCATCGGCAGCGCTTATCGGATAATGGAACGGCGCCGATTCAGTACCCTTTTCATCGACGAGGCCGCCCAAGCGCTGGAACCAGCCTGCTGGGCAGCCATCCTGAAAGCCGACCGCGTCATCATGGGAGGCGATCACCAACAGTTGCCACCGACCGTGAAAAGCCTTGCCGCTGCCAAAGGAGGATTATCCGACACACTAATGCAAAAAGTCGTTGCCCTTTGGCCTCAGGCCGTCACCCTTTTGACAATGCAGTACCGCATGAACGAAGAGATTATGGCGTTCTCTTCCCAATGGTTCTACAACGGGCAATTACGGGCCGCCGAGGAGGCAGCCCATCGCATGGTTTCCCCCATCGACACCCCTTTGATGTGGCTCGACACCTCCCAACTCCACTACGAAGAAAAGGAAAACCTACACAAAAGCCTCAGTAACAGCGAGGAGGCCCGATTGGTAATACACACACTAAAGGATTACATCGAGATGATTTCCCCGCAAAAAGTAGAGAATGAACGCATAGACTTCGGCATCATCACTCCTTACCGCGGCCAGGCACGCCTCATCCGACGACTGCTGAAGATGCAGCACTACTTTCGCAAACTCAAACGTCGAATCACAGTCGGCACCGTAGATGGTTTTCAAGGGCAGGAACGCGACGTTATCGTCATCAGTTTGGTACGTGACAATGCCGACGGCAATATCGGCTTTTTGCGGGACTTGCGTCGTATGAACGTCGCCATTACACGCGCACGCATGAAACTCATCATCATAGGCAATGCCGAAACCCTGAGCCGCCACCGGTTCTACCGCGGACTGGCAGAACACATACGTCGGCATGGCGAGTTTATCGAGGTGCAATCTCAATAAGAGCAGAAAAAACTTGTTTTTTTTAAAAAAAAAAACGTATACTTGCAATAGTAACCACAAAGAAGAGCACACACCCAAACAACCATAATACACTGACTATCACATAAGCGCAAAAAGAGAAACACCTGTTTTACAGAAGAAAATTTCGTTTTTTATCACTTCTCTAATCCACACCGTCGCTGTAACGGAGAAACATGCAGATTTCATTACTCACCAAATATTCATACACCATGCAAAGAAACATCAAACAATTGGCAGTCTTATTTGTAGCTGCGGTCGCCATGCTCACCGCCGCCTGCTCCAAGGAGGAGAACAAGGACAATCAGACCAATAACAACGGAAGAAGCGAAGAAAGTTTCGAGATGACAAGTCTCGACCTCACTTACAGTATCACCGTTGACAGCAGAGCCATCACAGCCATGACAGAGGGCTACACCCCCACCCTCCAGTACTATGATGCCAACGACCAGAGTGTCACCGTCACGCCATTCCCTTTCAACGCCTCCAACCTCACCTGGACAATCAACATCAAGCAGACATCATTTCCTTCGCACTTTGGCTTCAAACTCTCCCTTACCCCGAAAGAAGGCATTGCTGAAGACGTGAAATACGACTGCGACATCACTCCGACAATCACCGCCATTGCGACCGGCAAAGACGGGAAGAGAATCAACATATCGCCTTCCATACAGCAGTTCCGATGGAGCGGCATCAAACCCAGCAACGGCAGGGTGATGAAGATTGAAAGGCTATACAAAATACAGAAAAGCGGTGACTATGAACAAGTCACCTTCGACTACCCCAATTAATCCACTCTAAATAAAAGGCACAACCACCCTTAACAGACAATAAACAACGCTTTATAACATTGAGGGCCGCCATTCGGCGGCCCTCTTTCTTTTACACTTCTATCTCTCCACTGATGCGGTCGTCACCCCACACGGAATACATATTGGAGCGTCCCTCGTGGAGGGTCATCTTGCCCTTGGCCTCGAGGTGCAGGCGATAGAAGACACACTGGTGCAGGTCGGCCTGTCCGCACACCACGTCGGTGGCAAAGGCTTCACACGTGGGTGCACCGCACACACCGCAGTCGATCTGAGGCAGGTGCACCTTCATCTTCTCTATGCGCTCCATCTTCTCCAGAGCCTTCGATATATCATCGTCAAGCACCATCATCGAACGGGGCTGTACCTCATCGACCATCGAATGCTCGATCAGATAATCCTGATACTTCTCCATTTCACGGTCGCGGGCCATCTCACCGTTGCGCTCACGTTCGGCAGCCTTGCGGGCCCGGGCATACATACGCTCGCCGCAGAGGAAGCGGTTGTCGCACGAAAGCAGGGCTCCGGCACAACTCTGATCGCAAGCCCTGAGCTCCAGAAACTCCACGCCTTCCACCTCGTCGTTCTCCAACTTGTCGAGGAAGTCCATCACATTTTCGATACCGTCGATGGAATAACTGCGCTTGGCCGAACAGATGCGACGCTCCCCGTTGGTCAAGGTGCTGAGGATGGCGTCGGCACTCAATCGCTGGCGGGTCAATGGCTTGTACTGGTGATTCTTCCCCATGTCTTTGATGTGCTTATAGACACGGTTGTAGAGCAGGTTCATGTTGATGACACCGTCAATGATCGACTTCTCCTCCCCGACAGGGGCCTTCACGGCCGACACCTTGGCGGCACAGGGCGTGACATAGAACAGGCCTATCTCCTCTCGCGGCACGCCACGGCTCTGCAGTTCTTCGAGGGCATACATGGCACTCAGGTCAAGCGGCGCCTTGATGGGTACAATATTCTCCACCAGCGACGGATACTTGATCTGTATCAACCGCACTATGGCAGGGCAGAACGAGGAGATGAGAGGCCTCACATCGGGGTGCTCGCGAGCGTATTTTTCTTTAGATTCCTTATAAATCATCGCAGCGCTTTCCACCTCCATCACATGGGCGAAACCCAGCTCGTAGAGCGAGGCATAGACCTTCGACACGCTGATGTCGTCCGGGAACTGGCCCATGAACACCGCCGGCAGCAGCGCCACCGAATGGGGGTACTGGCGGAATGCCTCGAAATCGTCGTCCTTGATACTGATAGCCTGCGCCGGACAGACTTCATAGCACTTGCCGCAGTCGATGCAGCGGTGTTCCTGTATCGAAGCCTTGCCCCCATGGATGCGGATGGCCTCCGTGGGGCATATCTTCATGCAGCGCGAGCATCCGATGCAGCGCGACTCCTCGATCTGTAGGGCGTGGTAAAACATATTACACAAAGTTTACTTCCATCTCGACGGTGGTTCCTATACCCACCTCACTGGTAACGTTCAACTTATCGACATTCTTCTGCATATTGGGCAGTCCCATGCCGGCGCCGAAGCCCATATCACGCACTTCGGGGCGGGCTGTCGAATAGCCTTCCTGCATGGCCAAGGCGATATCGGGTATGCCGGGTCCCTTGTCGGCCACCACCATGCGGATCTTGTCAGCGTCGATATCCACCAACACTTTGCCGCCGTAGGCATGGGCGATGGCGTTCACTTCGGCCTCGTAGAGTGCCACCACCACACGCTTAATGACTTGAGGGTTCACATTCAACTGCTTCAACGTCTTCTTCACCGAACTGGAAGCCTTGCCGGCATTCACGAAATCACCTTCAATTACTGTATATTCCTGATGCATAACGTTCAATATAAAGGTTTCATACCTGCGCCGTAGAGGATGCCGCAGGTCTTGAACATCGAGTACTGGGTGCAGATGAGCACCATACCGTTCTCGTCGGCCAGTTCTACCATATCCTCCGTAGGACGCTTGCCGCGCACAAAGATGACCACCTCGAGGTTGGCCATGTCGCATGTGCGGATAGTCTGCACATTGCACAGGCCCGTCACCAGCACCGGCGTGTCCTTCAGCGTAAGCACATCGCTCATCAGGTCGGAGGCAAAACAGTACTCCTCCTCACGGTCCAACTGGTCGGCCCCAAGGCCCACCGTGGCGTCCAGTTTATCCACAATTTCCTGTAACTTCATAATTCTTATAGTGTTATTGATAGTTGTATTTTGAAAGTGCAAAGATACAAAATAATTTGGATATGGCAAAAACTTTTTTATCATTTGCCAATGACAAAGCAGCCCCTTCGCCACACCTCCGTCTCACCTCCGTCTCACCTCCGTTGGAAGACGGAGGTGAGACGGAGGTGAGACGGAGGTAAGACGGAGTTGAGACGGAGTTGATACTGAACTTTTCGCCGACCAAGGGACAATAAAAGGCAAGGAGAAGCGTTATGGAACTTAGAAACAAAGTTCGTCATTTCATGAACAACACCATCATACCCCCACTGCGTGCGGGCGACCGGGTGGCGCTGGCGGCACCGGCACGGGCGGTGAGCCCCGAGGAGATGGCTCCTGCCATCGCGGAGCTGAAGTCATGGGGCCTGCAAGTGGTTGTACCCGAAGGGCTCTACGAACGCGACGGCCAGCTGGCCGGCAGCGACAGCCATCGAGCCTCACTGATGCAGAACCTGTTGGACGACCCCGACATCAAGGCCATCCTCTGCTGCCGCGGCGGCTACGGCACGGTGCGCATCATCGACCGGTTGGATTTCTCCCGCTTTGCACAAAAGCCCAAATGGATGGTGGGCTACAGCGACATCACCGTACTGCACAGCCACATACAACGCACTCTGGGCCTGCCTACACTGCACGCCACCATGCCCATCAATTTCGGGCCGAAGCCCACAGCCGCCACCGAGAGTCTGCACAAGGCGCTCTTCGGAGAAAAGACTGACTACATCTGGGATGCGGACGGCGAAGCATGGACGGCGGAAGGAATAGTGACCGGAGGGAACCTAAGCATGCTATACAGCCTCCTGGGTTCCCGTTCACAAATAGACACACGCGGGAAGATACTGCTGATAGAAGACCTCGACGAATACCTCTACCACATCGACCGCATGATGCAGGCACTGGGGCGTGCCAGCATGCTCGACGGATTGGCGGCCCTGCTGGTCGGCGGGATGACCGACATGCACGACAACACGGTGCCATTCGGCCGCACGGCGGAGCAAATCGTGCGCGAAGCCATGGCGGGCCGGGGCTGCCCAGTGGTTTTCGGAGCCCCGTTCGGACATCTGGGCGACAACAACTTAGCCATCCCCATGGGAATAAAAATGCGCCTGGAATCCAACGATTCAAAAAAATGTCGTATATTTGCACCTTGAATGCTACTCATACACGTACCCAAACTGACCAACCGCCTAGGCTATACACTCAACGTGCTCCTCAAGCACGTGCTGCGTGCCGAGTTCGGCATTACCACCGACGACGCTCAATTCCAAGCCTATGAGGGGACCAAATTGTGCTACGGACCGCACCAGATAGCTGACGGCCCGTACATCAAGAGCTGCAACCTGCTCTTTGAGACGTCAATAGAAGAACAGGAGCCACGCCCGTTCCAACGCAACGGGCAATGGATGATGTTCCCCGTCTATGGACACGACACCGACCTGCCCTTCGACCCGCTGGCGGCCACATTCTACATGGTAAGCCGCTACGAGGAATACCTGCCTCATCGCGAGGACGAGCATGGACGTTTCGCATCACAGGAATGCCTCGCCGTACAGAGCGGTTTCGCCGACGAGCCCGTGGTGGACCAATGGGCACTGATGCTGCAGCAGATCATCGAAAAACACTATCCCGACCATACATGGCCCGCACGCCACTACCGTTTTGTACAAACGGTAGATATCGATGCCGCATGGTGCTATCTGCACAAAGGCATTTTCCGTACCATGGTAGGCACCCTGCGAGACATCTTCGTACGTCACGACCTGCCCGAGGTGGGGCGCCGCATACGCGTACTCCTCGGCCGCGAAAAAGACCCCTACGACACCTTCGACTACATTCTGGAGCAATACAAGAAGCGGCCTGGCAGCAAGCTGATATTCTTCACTTTGGTATCAGACTACGACCAATACGACAAGCCCGCCAACCATCAAAATCCTCATACCCGCGACCTGCTTCAGCATCTCGACGACTACGCCAGCATGGGCATCCATCCGGGATATGACGCATTGGAAGATCCGAAGGTGGTGGACAACGACACTCGCCGACTGGAAAACATCCTGCACCGCACCATATCCAAATCGCGCTACCATTTCCTGCGTTTGCAGATGCCGAAAAGCTACAACACACTCATCCGTGCAGGGTTGAAGGACGATTATACCATGGGCTATGCCGACATCACAGGATTCCGTGCCGGCATCAGTTCACCATATCCATTCTACGATCTCGAACGCGACCACGAAACCGAGCTCATCCTGCATCCATTCTGCGTCATGGACACCACGCTGCAGCGATATTTGAAGCTCAGCCCGGAAGAAGGTTTGGAACGATACAGGACACTGATTGAGAAGACAAAGACGGTAGGCGGAACTTTCTGTTTCATTATTCACAACCAGAACCTGTGCGACCTTTATGGATGGGAAGGATGGCGCGAAGTGTATGAACAAATGCTCGAGATGGCAAAACCGACAGAACATCATGATTAACTACAAAGAAAAACTACAACCGATACGCGCGTTTGTCTTCGACTTCGACGGCGTGATGACCAACGGGGACGTGTGGGTCTATGCCGACCGCGAAACGGTACGGTGTGGCAACATCAAGGACGGATTCGCCGTGCAATATGCCATAAAAAAAGGCTATATTGTAGCTGTAATCAGCGGCGCCACCTCAGCCAGCATCGACAACCGAATGGCCATGCTGGGAGTGGAACAATGCTACACCGGCTGTGGCGACAAGATCAAGACATACGAACGCTTCCTCGCCCAGAACGGACTGCGCGACGAGGAGGTGCTCTGCATGGGCGACGACCTACCGGATTACCCCATGCTGAAACGGGCCGGAGTATCTACCTGTCCCGCCGATGCAGCGGTGGAAATCAAAGAGATGGTGGATTACATTTCGCTCTACGAGGGTGGCAAAGGGTGTGTGCGCGATGTCATAGAGCAAGTGCTTCGCCTGCGGGGCGATTGGTTCCACCCCGATGCTGTGATATGGTGAACCTGCGACATACCAGACTATTGTGGTTGCTGTGGATGCTGGCGGCATGGCCAACAGCGGCACAAAACTACTCATCGGCCGACACGGTGACGGAATATCCCAACCATGGCACCTTTTACCATGACAGGTTTGTGGGAAGGAAAACAGCCAGCGGAGAAGTGTTCGACCAGAACAAATTCACGGCTGCCCATTGGCGCATCAAATTGGGGACCTATATCCTCGTCACCAATAGAAACACCGGGAAACAGGTAATTGTACGAGTTAACGACCGCTGTCCCAAAAGAGGAGTGATAGACCTCACCCGCCGTGCAGCCTCGGCTATCGGCATCCGCGGCTGCCAGCCTGTGACAGTACGTATCCTGCCTAGCGGCTATGAAAGCCGCTGGGCGGCACAGGAGAGCATGTTCGACTCGGTAGCTACCCGACCGACCAGAACAAGTCCGACACCAAGCACACAGCCAACATCTTCCGACAAGATTCCCGTTTATACCCCACAAGCAAAAAACACTCCCGGCTACCAACTGAACCTGGGCATGGCAGGTTCACATAGCGAAGCCTACACCCTCATCAAGAAACTGCCGGAAGAATATCAAAGTAAAGTGTCCATAGAACAAGTCTCCGACGACGACAGCATCAACCTTTTCCTCAACATCAACCTAAGTCGGCAGCATGCCGAGAAATTGAGAGCAGCCCTCAACACCCTTTTCCCCAACACCAGGATTGAACCATACGGGGAGTGAAAAAAGAAAAAAAATTAAACTTTTTTAGGCCAATTAAATAATTATTATTATCTTTGCACAATCAAATTTGCAGGCATGAAAGCACTTCGAATTTGACAAAATAGACATATAAAAGAATAAAAAACAGTCCATTGTGGCGATATTATATAAACAAAAAGGACAACATGTGAGACAAAAAATGGCGTCATTTTTTGTAATGATGATGCTGTTTTTACCCATCGCCACAGCACAAAACGAGGGTCAATACTCCCATTTCATGTTCAACCAGCTGAGCTATAACCCAGCCTATGCCGGCAGCTCGGGAGCACTGTCCATCAACCTGCTCTACAACAACCAATGGATGGGCTTGAAATTACAAGCTCCAACATCGGACGGCAAAGCCGGCGAGACGCCTACCAACTACTTGGCGTCGTTTGACATGCCGGTGAATTTCCTGCATGGTGGCATTGGATTGACATTCAACTCTGAGAAAATCGGTTATCACGATAACACGACTATCAATCTGGACTATGCTTTCCGTATCTACTGGGGACGCGGAAACTTGGCAGCTGGCGTTGAATTGAATCTTTACAATTTCTCCTTCAACACAGAAAGCCTTGTGGGTATCAGTGACTTCACCGGAGACCCGACCAATCCCATCAGCCGTTCGAACGACCCCGCCATCAATGGTCAACAGGCATCGGACTTCCTCATCGACCTGGCCACCGGCCTCTACTACCAAGTGCCGGGTGAATATTATGTCAGCTTGTCTGTTAAGAACCTATTGGGTTCACATAGTGATCAGCTTGCATTCCGCAACACCCGCACACTATACCTCATGGGAGGCTACGAATACACGTTTCCATACAACCCAGCCTTCAAACTGAAGCCCCACATCATGGCGAAAACAGCGGACTTCTCCATCTTCCAGGCGGAAGCCTCACTGCTTTTCGATTATGAGAACTTCTTCTGGGCCGGCATGGGCTACCGGTGGAACGACGCCTTTACCTTCCTGGCTGGCATCAACTGGAACTTTTCCAGCCTTAACTGGTTACGCATAGGTGTGGCCTACGACCTGACAACCTCCAAACTGGGTGCCTACAAGGTGGGACGAAGCTGGGGTTCACTGGAAATCTTCGCCAACGGCACATTCCGCATCATCGTGCCCAAGAAGCCGCCAACGGTATCCAGAACCACACGTTTCCTGCTATAAACTCTGCAAGCATTTTATTCAAAAAAGAAACATTTTCGTCAAAAACGCGTTAATAATAAAAATAGTCACAATATGAAAAAATTTGTTTTCATTCTCGTCGCCTCGGCAACTTTGTTCTATAGTTGCAGTTCCTCCAATAAGGGAGAGCTTGTTGGCGTGAACGACCGACCCTATTTTGAAGACATCGACCTTAAAGGCATGGTGTTCGTCAACCAAGGCAACTACACCATGGGAGCCGGCGTGCAAGGCGTCACCTACGGAGAGCCTGTTCAGCCCCGCAAAATGCAGATTGGTTCGTTCTTCATGGACGAAACCGAGATTACCAACAACGAATACCGCCAGTTCGTCTATGCCGTGCGGGATTCGGTGGCACGTCGCATCCTGGGAGAGGCTGGCATCGACGGTTTCCTTATCGAAGAGGACAAATACGGAGAGCCCCTTGACCCGCCGATTCTCAACTACAAGACCAAGATTGATTATGCCGACGCCGATGTGCGCCAGGCCTTGATTGACGGAGGCTTCTATATTGTTGACATCAACCACCGCCGTGCGGTTGATGTGTCGAAGATGAATTATGAATATTATTATATAGATTATAGTGAAGTTTCCAAGAAAGAGAATGGCATTAATACGAAAAACGAGCATCGCGGAACATCCTTCTCTGTACGCCCCAAAGGTTTGAACAATCGCTCAAGCCAGATTCAACGCGAATACATCAATATCTATCCTGATACACTGTGCTGGGTACACGACTACACTTACTCTATGAATGAGGACTATAGCCGCAGTTACTTTTCGTCGCCCGCTTTCGACAACTATCCCGTGGTGGGTGTCAGCTGGCGTCAGGCAAAAGCATTCTGCGTTTGGCGCAGCAACATGCTGAACCAATATCTCGAAAGCATCAACTACTCAACCCTCAACGACTTCCGTCTGCCGACCGAGAGTGAATGGGAGTTTGCCGCCCGCGGTGGTATTGCTGCTCAGAGCTATCCTTGGGGTGGCCCCTATGTGCGCAATCCAAATGGGTGCTTCCTGGCCAACTACGAGCCCCTGCGCGGTGCTTATGACGACGATGGCGGCGTGAAGACTTTGATGGTGGGTCACTATGCCCCCAATGACTATGGCCTGTACGACATGGCCGGCAACGTAAGCGAGTGGTGCTTGGATGCCTATAATGAATCCACTTATCAGATTGCCAACGCCCAGACTCCTTACTACAACTACAACGCCAAAGACGACGATCCTCTGGCCATGAAACGCAAAGTCATCCGCGGCGGCAGCTGGAAAGATCAGAAATACTTCATCCAGGTGCAGACACGTAGCTATGAGTTTATGGACACTGCCAAATGCTACATCGGCTTCCGTTGCGTACAGCCTTATCTCGGCCGTGTGAAGGGGGACAACCTGCGCACCGCCAGCAACGTGGCCCAGTAAAAAGACAAAACACATTTAACACATATATAAGCAACCACACAAAAAACAAGTAATATGAGCGTCTTAGACAATATCGTTCGCAGTAAAGCGTATAAGAATTTCATGGCCAAGCTGTATGGCATTGGCGCGGCCGTCGTTATCATTGGTGCCTTGTTCAAAATCATGCACTGGCCTGGAGCCAACCTCATGCTGATTGTCGGTATGGGTACGGAAACCGTCATTTTCTTCCTCTCGGCTTTCGAACCGCCTCACAAAGAATGGGACTGGAGTTTGGTGTATCCTGAATTGGCAGGAATGGTGGAGGAGAATCCCATTGAGATTGACGAGAACGGCAACCCCATTGAAGTAGCCAGCAAAGATCCGCTGAGCGCCAAGCTTGACAAGATGCTCGAAGATGCCCACATCAGTCCTGAACTCATCGATCGCCTGGGTCAAGGAATGCAGAATCTGGCAGAAAGCGCCAATTCGATGAACAGCATGGCCAATGTGACAGCCGCTACTGACAAGTTTGTCAACAATTTGGATAGCGTCGCCGGACAGGCCGGCAAACTGCTTGAAAGCATGCAGGGTGCCCCCGAGGCCATCTCAACACTTTCCACGATTTATCGCGAGACTGCCGAATCGCTGGGTGGCGAAGTGAGCTATGTGGAAGAAATGAAGAAAATGTCGGCCAGCCTGAGCAGTATCAATGCCATGTACGAGATGCAAATCAACAATGCTTCGACACAGATGAATCTCAACAAGGAATTCGAGGAAAAGATGAGCTCCATGCTCGCCAACTTCACCGATTCCGCCGATGGCATTATGAAGTACAAAGAACAAGTCGATGCCCTCACCCGCAAGGTTGCCGAATTGAACAATGTCTATGGCAATATGCTGGCCGCTATGCAGACCCGTCTTTAATCCACCACACGTCTAACCAAAACCACGTGTAACTAAAAGAAAGGAAATAGACAATGGGTGCAACAAACTGTCCGGAAACCCCGAGACAAAAGATGATTACAATGATGTACCTCGTGTACACCGCTATGTTGGCTCTGAATGTGTCAGCACAGGTGGTCGATGGTTTCAAGACCGTGGGCTCAGCCATGACAAAGAGCAATGAGAACTTGCAGGTGAAACTCGATGATACATATGCCAATTTTGACCTTGCACTGCAAAACAGTAAGGACAAAGTGGAGGAAGACTACAACAAAGCCCAGGAGGTGCGACGCCTGTCAACCGAAATGGGCAATTATATTGACAGCCTTGAATATGTGTTGATGGCAAGAATCAACAACACTGCTGAAATTCATCCCGACTTTGACAACCCCAAGGTCAAATACAAAATGTCGGTTGTCAACCCTGACGGATCCCCCAATTTTGACAGCATCAAGAAAGCCATTGACATTGCTGGTTTCCGTTGGCTGAAAATGGATGAACTCCACGAAAGTACCAATCTCTTCTCTTCGGAGAACGGCAAAGGCGGTAAAGGCATCGAACTTAAGAACAAAATAATTGAGTACAAGCAAAAAATCAAAGAGATTCTTGGAGAAGATTCAACAAGTTTGAACATCGCCCTCAATGTGGAAGGGAAGGTACTGGATCCGGACAACAATCCTCAGGAATGGGAAATCGTGAGTTTCAATGAAGTGGTTTCTGGTTCTGCACTAGTCACATTGACCCGACTGAAAGCCGAAACCATGAATGCCGAATTCGATGCCGTCAATGCACTTTACAAACACGTGAGCAAGGGTGACTTCAAATTTGACCAAATCGCCATGATTTCCAGGCCAAAATCCACCTATATCGTACAGGGAGGTGTTTATGAAACCGATATCAACGTGGCAGCATATGACTCCAAACAGCACTTTACAGCTACTGTCAACGGCCAACAGCTCAATTCCAACGACAGCGGTTCAGTACATTACCGCACTGTGTGTAATAACCTCGGCGTACAGCGCATCACTGGTATAGCATATGTAACCAATCCCGATGGCGGTACACAGGAATACCCAATTAGCGACAACTACTTCGTTGCCAAGCCCGTAGCTGTCGTTTCTCTTGACAACATGCAGGTGCTTTATGCTGGTATCGACAACCCCATCACCGTTTCAGTTCCCGGCGTGGATAGTCGCAATATCAAAGCCTCTATTCTTGAAGGACAAGGCACACTCACTCCTAGTGAAGGTGATGGAAAATACATGGTTAAACCCACCCCCGGAAGCAAGAAGATGATTATCGGAGTGGATGCTGTCATCGACAAAAAGTCATCTCGCATGGGAGCTCCTACATTCCAGGTAAAACCCATCCCCGACCCCGTCATTACCGTTGGCGGTTTCTCCAACGGTGCGAAAGTGTCGCGTTCCAATTTAGCTTCCGGAGCCCAGGTCGTGGCACGTGCCGGCGAAGGATTCACATTCAAGATCCCCAAAGGAACCATCCGTGTGATGAGCCTGGAGGTGTTCGTGGGCAACAAGCCCTTCCCTTCCAATGGCAATATGCTAGACCCCGAAGCGTTGTCAGCCATCAAGCGTGCCAACCGTGGCGACAAAGTATATGTTGATGCCAAAGTCATGATGCCCGATGGTATTCCTCGGACCAGCAGTTGCATCTTGACTATCTCCAAGTAATGATTACTCTTAATAAGAAAACTAAAAAAATAAGAATATGAAAAAGGTTTTGTTAAGCATCTTCGCGATGGCAGTCCTTACCATCAGCGCCAACGCCCAGAGTGTCATTGACGCCGAAGACGGACGTAACCCCAATGATTTCTACCAAACCGGGATTGTCGTCGGCAAACGTGCCATGCCATATGCTTTCCTGCGTGAGAGCGATGTTGTTTGGAAAATGGCAATTTGGCGTCATATAGACCTCAACGAGAACTTCAACCAATTCCTCTATTATCCCTATGAGCAGGGTAAAAACGAACAAGGCCGTATCAATCTGGTGAACCTCATCATGAACGCTGCTGAAAACGGTGAGTTTGATGTCTATGAGGACGACGACATGAAAGTGCCGCAAGAATGGAGCAAAGCCCTTGCCAACCTTCAGGGAAAATCCACCAAAGCCCGTTATGGAGAAGAAGATGAGTTCGGCGAGCAGGAAGTATTCTATGACACCATTCCAGAGAACCTCGACCCTGCCACTGCCAGGATGCTCAAACTGAAAGAGTATTGGTATATCGACAAACAAGACTCACGTCAGAAGGTTCGCATCACCGGCCTCAGTTTCCGTTTCTCCAAAAACATCCTTCGTTCTGGTGAAAGCGAGGAGATTTCAGAGTGGAGTTTCTGGATTCCTATGGACGACATGCGTGTACGTCAGGTGCTCGTGAATGCAAATGCCTATGATGAAAACAACGATGTGGCCGAACGTTCCTACGATGATATCTTCATCCAGCGCTACTTTGATAGTTATGTAACCCGAGAAAGCAACAAATATAACCGCGAGATTACCGACTACCTGACTGGAGAAGACGCTATTTATGAGTCCCAACTCATCGAAGATAAAATCTTTGACATAGAGAACGATATGTGGGAGTATTAAATTCTCCATCAGCCAATAGAAAAGAGTTAAGCGTTGATTCATCCAACCCTTAGCTCTTTTTTTTTGCCACCAATGACATGAAACGAAGTCCCTTCATAATACTCCTCTTGCTGTTCTTGGGGCTGCAAGCACAAACGCCCGATGAGTTCTATCCCCAGCATCTAAACAGCGAGCAAGAATCCATGTCCTACCCTCATTTAAGGGAGTGTGACGTGGTGTGGAGCACCATGATTTGGAAAACCATTCCTGTCAACGAACTATTCAACCAGTTCTTTTATTTCCCTCTCGACAATCCTGACCGTTCCGGTAAGAAAAGCCTTGCCTACACACTTTGGGATGCTATGGCAGAAGGACAAATTCCCATTTTTGAGGATGACGAGTTAACCATTCCGCTAGATCACGAAATCTTTGTTCGGCGCTATACAAAACCCGACACCATCGTATTGGAAATTGGGTATGACGACGACGACAATGAGGAATACCAGACAATTATCCGTCCCAACGACTTCGATGGTGCCGACATTATCCAATATGGTATCCGGGAAGCATGGTTTATCGGGAAGCAAGACTCTCGTCAAGATTCACGGCGCTTAGCATTGGCTCCAATGAAAAAGTACTACAGGAAGTTTGCCAATACCGACGAGGAACTCTTTCTCGGCACGCTTCCCCTATTCTGGGTTCCCATGCAACATCCTTCCGTACGCCATTTACTAGCCCAAAGCATTGCCTACACCGATGCCAACAATCTCATCGGCCGCACCTCTTGGGACTGGGTATTTGTCAATCAGTACTACAGCGCATATATCACACGCGAAAGCAACCGCTACCTTCGCACCATCAACCAATATCTGACTGGAGAGGACGCCATACTCGAAAGCGAACGCATCGAGGACAAAATCTTCAACATTGAAAGCGATATGTGGGAATATTAATCCCTCGCTTCAGTATATTTTCTCCACTTTTCCACCAATGCATGCATGTCTTCCGGCAATGGGCTTTCAAAGTGCAAGTGCTTGCCCGTACGAGGATGTTCAAATCCTAATATCCGTGCATGTAAGGCTTGTCGAGGACAAAGTGCAAAACAATTCTCCACAAATTGGCGGTATCGAGTGAATGTGGTGCCCTTCAGTATGGCATCTCCCCCATATGAGGCATCACTGAACAATGGGTGGCCAATATAGCGCATGTGAGCCCTGATTTGGTGCGTGCGACCTGTCTCAAGCACACATTCCACCAATGTGACATAACCAAACCGTTCTAAAACATGCCAATGCGTCACAGCATGCTTACCATGTTCATCGTCACATACATCCATCACTCTACGGTCACGCGGTGAACGAGCCAGATTGCCCGTAATGGTACCGTCGTCCATATCAAAATCGCCCCAAACCAATGCATTATATTTGCGTTCTATCGTATGGTCAAAGAACTGTTTGGCCAGCACCACTTGTGCATCTTCGTTCTTGGCCACCAAGAGCAAACCTGAAGTATCCTTGTCTATCCTGTGGACAAGCAACGGCTTAGCTTCCGAACCTTGGAAATAATACAACAATCCGTTTACCAACGTACCTGTCCAATTGCCCACTCCAGGATGAACCACCAGACCTGCGGGTTTGTCAACCACTAACACATCCTCGTCCTCATACACCACTGGGAAATCCACCTTCTCAGGCAAAAGTTCAAACTCATGAGGCGGTTCGGGCAACAGCACAGTGATGACATCCTTCGGCTTCACCTTATAACTGGACTTGGTCTCTTTATCGTTCACCCTTACACACCCCGCTTTGGCTGCAGCTTGCACTTTATTGCGTGACACCCCTTCCAAACGCATCTGCAGGTACAAATCCAGCCTCATGCTCTCTTGGCCACGATCTACCGTAAAGCGATGATGTTCATACAGCTCTTGCTGCTCTTGCTCCAGTTCTTCCAACTCGTCGTCCATTCTCAGTGCCTTATTATCAATCTATTTCTTCCAATTTGTCCATCCTTGTCCACACTTCTGAGAAGATAAACGCCATCGGGCTGACTACCGACATAAAGCGATGCCTGTTGCGATTCTGCAACCTTGCGGCCAAACATGTCATACAACGCCAAACATCTTACTTCGGTATTCACTCTCACCCATTCTGATGCCGGATTCGGATACACCACCGGACAGAAAGCCATTACTTGAGGCTTATCTATTTCCACCGTCGCAGCTATGCCGAAATAAGGACGAATCATCAGGGAACCACTAAGATAGCTCTGTTTCCAATCGCCCTCCGTGTGGGAATAAATACGACCGGCAGTATTGTTGCTTCGGTCAAAACCCAAATTGATAAAATCGTTACCTTGTTGCTCAAATCCCACAAACAGGCCACCTTGTACCAACACGGGGCTTTCCAGTATGTAACGATTGAAACGTCCTGGGACAGGCCTGCGGCGAGCCTCGTCGCGGTACAATACCTCCTGAGGCTTTCCGTCAGTTCCCACGGTCCAGAGCATGAGGTAAAAATCGATGTCGGCATTAGCCTCGTCAAGCGTTGAATTAAAAAATATATCTATTGCAGTAAGCGTATCCTCCACACTCAAATCGAACCGATAGGCCAATAACATACTCGGTGCCGTGGAAGTAAGACTGTAACCATTCTCCGGTGTGCCGTCGTCGTAGGCATAATAGTTGCTGAATATCTGGCGATAACGCACCGTATCATTCTTTCCGTAATCATCACCGGACGAACCAGCCCTCACAGTATGCACCACCTCATAAGTCGTTGGCTCCGTCATTGTCGGGAAAGTATAACCCACCTGAGGGGAAGCATGTCCTGCAGCGGTCTGGTAGCCACCTGTGGCAAACGGCGGAGCATTCTCATACCCACCATCATAAGAATACAACTCATTGCCGAGACTGTCTTGAATACTAAAGCCATACTGCGTAGCAAGCTCCGACGAGTAACGGTTGGTAATCTTCATTTCCATCGTCGTCACCATGTCACCCGCAACATATTGCCTGAAAGGCATGGCCCTATAGCCCCGTAACAAGCTCGGGGCCGGTGCAGCAAAAGCAATGTCACGCATTGCCGGTTCTGGCGTCATCGTACGGCTACTGTCCATCAACAGGTAGTCAATATGCCAATAGTCACAATTGCCAGCCTTGCCAGCCTTTGGTGTTGACTCCAGGGAGGCGAAGTTGCGGAAACGGAAGCGGAACGTGCTGTCAAAATAGCCAATGTCTGTCAGAGCCACTGCCGCATATCGCCATCTCGGTTCTCCTTCCTCACGCTCACTGCCACCACAAAACCATACCGTATGCCACATGCTGTCCGCAGCCTTGTAAAAGTCCAAAAAGAGGGTATCCTGTGCATCTGGAGTGAACCCCATACGCTCCCACATCTGTCCTGTACCGCCTCCTGGCATATAGTAGAAACTCAACACCACCGAATCTGAAGGACTGAGGCTGTCTAGCCTCACCGGAAGCGATGTGGCTGTATCGGCAGGAAACACTTCCACCGATGCTGCATCATAAAGCCAACCCTGTACATCTATGGCGTCGAGCGTCAGTACACCTACTGTTGGAGCCAGCGGTCTTACATCGAACGTAGCCGTCGCTCCCCCACCCTGTTCCCAGCGTGATGCGCTGAGCGCGCCATCGGCGAAATCGTCAAAAAAAGGCAGTTCAAGAGCCCTCGGAGCCGCCTTGCCAACCATCATACGCGACGGCACCAGAATTGACTGCAGCGGAGTCAGCACCTCCTGTGCCGCTGCCAGCAAAGGCAACAGCATCATCAACAGTCCTATGCCCCATTGCTTTACCACGTCCAGTCTCCCCTACTCTCTATCTCGTCGGGGGTAGGGCGCCCGTCATTGATAAATTCGGGATCATCTTCATATTCGATCTTGCTCGAATCCACTTTGAATTCCTTTACCATGCGTTCTACATCGGTGGCATCGGCATCCACATACCACAGCTCCACAGACGTGCCATAGGGATATTTCGACACTCCGGTATAATCAGGTTCCTGCCGGAATACCACTGCCGTGTTCTTGTTACGCACACCTCCGAAATGCTCGCTTCCAACATTGAGCGAGGCCGCCAGAATGTCGCGCCGGGCCCGTTCTCGAGTCTTGCCGATGGCAAAGGGCACAATGCTACGGCCCGACCCATCGCCAAGTCCCACCACCAAATCCACCACGGAACCTCGTTCAATCTGCTGGCCGGCATAGATAGCCTTGCCCTTGCAGGTCTGGTCTATCACATTGTTTTTGTACGGGTCTTCCACAAACTTCAACTTTCCCACCGACAAACCACAAGCCGACAATTCATTGACCGCCTGACGCACTGTCAAGCCCGCCAATTCGGGCAGCACGGCGTCATCGGGGGTATAAGCTGTCATAGTGACATATAACTTGCGGCCTTTCTTCACCATGGTGCCTGCCTTGGGATCCTGAGTCAGGATGAGACCACCCTCCTCGCCCGGGCGGAAAATGGAATCCATCACCACCACGTCCAGCTCCAGTGGATTGTCGTGTTCCAGTGTCTCGATTTTCAAGCCCACCACATCGGGCAGCTCATACTCCTGACCCTGACGGGCATAAAGACGCAGGAAAAAGAACACCAGCACCAATATGATCACCGACACCCCCACCATCAACAGCAGATGCAGTGCCCAAGGATAACGTTTGAAGAAATTCTCTTTTTTCATAACTAAACACTATTCACTTATGACTCATTCGGGACCAACTTACCTAACAGCGTGGCAGCCGTACAGTCTGTGACGCGCACACGCCTGTAGGTGCCAGGGTGCGCATCCTCTCTGTCGAACACCAGCACCTTGTTCTGGCTGTTTCGGCCGAAAAGGCGGACCTTGCTCCGGTGACTCTCGCCCTCTACCAGCACATCATACACGCGTCCCACTTCCAGCCGGTTGTTCTCCAATGCAATCTGTCCCTGGAGGGCGATAATCTCATTCAGCCGGCGGGTCTTTTCTTCTTCGGAGATATCATCGGGCAGATGACGCGAGGCATAGGTCCCCTCACGCTCCGAGTATTTGAACATAAAAGCGTAGTCATAGCGCACACGACGGAAGAGGTCGAGGGTGGCCTGGTGGTCTTCGAGGGTTTCTCCACTGAATCCGGCAATCACGTCGGTGGTGATGGAGCAGTCGGGCAGATAACGCCGTATGGCATCCACTCGGTCCAAATACCATTCCACCGTGTATTTACGGTTCATCAGTTGAAGCATGCGGTTGCTGCCGCTCTGCACCGGCAGATGGATGCAGCGACAGATGTTCTCATGCCGCGCCATCACCTCCAGCAGGCGGTCGCTCAGGTCCTTGGGATGCGACGTGGCGAAACGCACCCGCAACCGCGGGTCAACCTCCGCCACCATCTGCATCAATTCCGGGAATCCAACTCCCTGCCCTTCGCATTCCTCTTTCCAGGCGTAGCTGTTCACGTTTTGTCCCAGCAGGGTCACCTCGCGGTATCCATTGTCAAACAAAGTTCGTGCCTCATTCACGATGGTCTGCGGATCGCGGCTGCGCTCACGGCCACGCGTATATGGCACCACGCAGTAGGAGCAGTAATTCTGGCAACCGCGCATAATGCTGATATAGGCTGTAATGCCGTTGCTGTCCATCCGTACAGGCTCGATGTCGGCGTAGGTCTCCGTGGTGCTCAGCTCTACCTCGGCGGCTTTCATTCCCTCACGCACCTGACGCAACAACACAGGCAGGCGGCGGTAAGCGTCGGGGCCGCAGACAAAGGAGAGGTTGTCCTCCTCGGTCATCAGACGGCTTTGCAGGCGTTCGGCCATACAACCCAATATTCCCACCCGCAAATGCGGACGGCGTGTCTGCAACGCACGCAACTCACGTACACGGTGACGCACCCGTTGCTCGGCATTGTCGCGTATAGCGCAAGTGTTGATCAGCACAAAATCCGCCTCCGACGGCTCGTTGCACAATCCATAACCCGCCTTGCCGAGGATGGCACCCACCACCTCGCTGTCGGCGAAATTCATCTGACAACCATACGTTTCTATATATATTTTCTCCATGGGGAGGTCGAAAAACAAAATGCAAAAATACGCATTTTTTTCGACATTGCATCGTCAGAGTACAAAAAGGGCAAAATTCACTTGACAATCACCACCTTCTTTGCCTGGAAGTTGCCTATGTGAACCATATACACTCCGGGAGGCAGGTCTCGGTTGGCGACTTGGATGCCTTTCACATCATATACCTTCACTTCCATCCCTTCGGCACCCTCCACCACGATGCGGCCTTCCTCGGCATGGATGCGGAGCCCATTGGCCTCGACTTCCGATATGCCCTCGGTGCCGTGCCCCGCATTGCGGTTGAGCACCACCGGCTCACACCAGTCGCTCCACACCGTGTGGGGTCGCGAGGTGCTGAAGTCGCATTGCTTCCGCAGGTAGAGACGATACACCGTGTCGGGCGACAGCGACGGCAGCGACGTGAAGGAGAGCGTCGTGTCGGTGGTGGTGACGATGTAGCCGTTGTCGGGCAACGTGCCGTCGGCGCACAGCGACAGCTGGAACAGCACCCCGTCGGCATCGTAGTCCCAACGCACCGTCCGCAATGCAGAATCCACCTCCAGCCCCCTCGGCTTGGTGCACCTCAGCTCCGTGATGGGAAACACCATCCCCCAGAACCAAAATAGTGCTCCCAATCCATCCGTATTGCAGAAATAACTGTTGTTTGGATAGAGTGTACACAGATATCGATAATGGTCGGCAGAAGATGCCGATGTATCGGATTCGTAATAATGGCATAAAGCTAATCGATTTATTTGCATCCAGCTTTGGCTGCAACCGTCCCTGTCAACGCCCGCATAAGCAGGCACCGGTCGATAATGGACTGGGTCCGCCGTGTTGGAATAGCCCCCAATAAGGAATGTATCTTGCGGAATAAGCGGAAGCGGTTCATCAAAATAGAACTCAAAGCAATTGGTTGGCGTAGTGGATTTATAGACGCCATCGTCTCCTGCCCCACCCACATGGTACTCGAACACGCACTGTTTCAATAACGGCGGGTTGCACGGGTTTATGGAATCCGAATGGGCCACACTGTCAAAACATACGTATTCCAGATAAAGTGGATTGGAGTTTGGATGAGTAGATACACCTCGCCAGCACCTGAGCCATGCGCTGTCTGCGGGGGCAGGCAAGCTGTCCATGGTCACAGCAATTCCGTAAAGCAAGGTTTTGTCAGATGTATATACTTGACAATAGCTCGGATTCCTAAAATAAAAAACTGAATGGTATTGTGCAACATAATTCAATGCCGGCAACGGCTTGAAGGTGTACCACGGGTCGCCGTAGCGCACCGTGTCGCGGGTGTTCACATGCACCATAGGCTGCGCCATGGCCGGCATCAGGCCGCACATCAGCAGGACAATGAAAAACAATCGGGTCTTCATATCATTGGTCTAATTCAAATGAAAAACAATCGGTCGTAATGGCATGGGTTTGGACAGCGTCGGTGGAAGCGGTCGGAATTAATGAACCATTGCTATATAACACCGGAATTGCATTGACGGGTGGTATATTCGGAATAATATCCACAAATTTGTCGTTGTTTGCCGGACAGGATTGGTCTGAATGGGGCAGGTGGGCGGTGCGGTCATCTATGTAGAAGTGATTTCCATAGGAGGATATGAAATGCACAGCGTCCTTGACACGAATCCGTCGGAATGACCCGCCAAGTTCAAAGAAGATTGAATTGTAGGAAGAGGTGGTGGATGGCTTCAACTGGAAGAATCGGGAAGAGGTGGGTTCCTCTACAATCAAATCAACCGTACCGGCGCCCTTTAGATAGACCATCTTGTGAACAAGTTCCCCTTTATCCACGTCAAACTCCTGCGAATAGGGATTCTTCACCGCGTCGGGGTCTATCACCCGCAGACGTATAAAACGTTGCTCTGTGACATCATCCGGATGTACATACGCCATGGCGAACCGGTCCCCTTCCAATGCCGTACCCAACACACCTCCTTCGGATTCATTAGGATAAGGCAAATAGTACGATTTGTTATGGGGAAAGCAGATGGACAAAACCACGTCTCCCTTTTTACCGACAATGTACCACGGATAGTTTGTAGAGGTGGTGATGACGTTGTGGTCGTGGCCGGTAAAAATTACATTTTTTTCTGTGAGAAAGATATCGTCTATTTGCAGTATGTCAGGATATGGAGGATTGGAGACAAACGGCATGTTGGCCCAACTAAAAATTGACGGCGACGACATGACATCTTTGATTTCGACCACCTGATTCTGACCGTCTTTTTTTTCACCGTATGCCACCACATCGTAGCCCGACGAGGAGCGATAGGCAACAAGTTGATCTAATGACAAAGGATATTGAAAGTATAGAGAGTTACTGTCGTACAGTATCAGATAGTCAATATGTACGTTGTTCGTGAAGAAGTCATTAAGATTGAAATAACCCACCACCGCCACATCGACAGTATCTGTCTTTTCAAGCCCCTGTCCGCAGAAGAAAGCATAGTCGTCCGCCACATAGATGTCGTTGACCGAGAATCCGAACAACTCGGGCGGAAGCGTCACCTGGACCAGATATTCGGCGAATGCGGGTGTCGCTATCGGCATGGCCGGAACGAGATTGTTGTAACTGCTGTAATCCACCAGATAAAAGGCCGGATGCAGGACCGAATCCTCCGTATAGCCGAAGGCGACAAAAAACTTGTCACCCCACGTATCAAACGGCGTCTTGTCGGGGTGGGTGACAAAAATGTTGGTCATCACCGCCGAGGTGTATCTCGTCTGCGCCGTCACGGAAAGGGCAGAGAACAGCGTCAGAGCAAGGAAAAATACGGCCTTTTTCATGTTGGTTTAGTATTGATTTTCGACTGCAAATATACGAACATTTCCGAAACCGGCAAAAAATATTTTATCACAAGGCCTTGGTTCTCCAACGGATACCCATTGCCTCCCTTCTCACACCCTTCTGACATAGTAGATTCTATATGGTCAATACTAGGTCAATACTAGGTCATAACTGATTCAAGGCTTAGTATCAGGATGTTATAGAGATCACAACAAGCCATTCAAAGACTATAGGCCAACAGGCCGACGAGGCCGGAGGCAAAGATGAGGACGATGGGGCTGGCCTTGCGCCGGAGGGAGAGGATAAAAACGGCGACAAATATCAGCATAGAAACCCCGAACCGAAGGTTAAGCCCCGGGACACCGAAACTCTCCGTGGTCATCAACCCCAGAGCAGCGGCGGCGATGAGCCCGATGACGGAGAGCCGCAGAAACCGCAGGACGGCGGCAGAACGGAACCAAAGGGGGATTCAGGGATTGGTATCAGGCAGTTATACGGTTAAAAGATGACGTAGAAAGATGGGGATGAGGGGGAGATTATGGGGGTTGTGGGGTGATGAGAGGAAGGATGTGAGGAGGGAGGAGGGGAAGATTTTTTCACGGTCTAAGAAAAAGTTGTATCTTTGCGGTTGAAGAGAGATGAAGAGGATAGCTGTTATACTACTTATGTTCAACCTGATAGCGTCGTGTCGGGACGCGGCGTGTCAGGTGCTTGCGGATGGGGCGCTGCGCGGGGATGTGAAGACGGCGCAGCTTTACTGCGCGGGGTCGGAGTTGGATTTTCCGATACTGCCCATGGGCAGGGGTCGTCTGGTGCTGGAGTTCGACGTGCTGGGCAGCGAACCGGAGGAGCTACGCTGGCACATCGTGCATTGCGACCGGCATTGGTGCGAGGACGGGTTGCCGGCGGTGGAGTTCATGACGGGGTTCGCGGAGGGGGCGATGGAGGGTTATGATTTCTCGTTCACGACGATGCGCGACTATGTGCATTACACGGCCACGGTGCCGGGAGAGTATGCGGAGTTTAGTTATTCGGGCAACTATGTGGTGGAGGTGACGGGAGGGGAGGATGTGCTGCTGCGCAAACGGTTCTGCGTGAGCGAGGGGGCTGTGAAGACGGAGGCCACGGTGGGGCGACCATACGACGGGATTGACATCGACCGTAGGCAGGAGGTGGATGTCCGCGTGCTCGCGGGGAGCGATAACGGTGTGCCTGCGGTGAGCTTGCGGCCGGAGTATATGAGCGTGATGGTGCAGCAGAACGGCCGCGAGGACAACCGGAGGGAGCTGACGTTCTCGGGCTACGACGGGGGTGCATTGGCCTACCGATACCGGCAGTGCAACATTTTCGAAGGGGGAAACACATTCCGCTACTTCGACTGCAGCAACCTGCGGGCGCCGATGTACAATGTGGCGCGGGTGGAGGAGTACGGGGGAGAGCTGTTTGCCATCCTGCGGCCGGAGGAGGACCGGAGCGGGAAGCATTACCTGAGCGAGAAGGCCCTGACGGGCGGCATGAAGGTGAACGTCTGGGACCGGGAGAATCCGCGGTTGGAGGCGGACTATGTGTGGGTGAACTTCAGCCTGCCGATGGCGCATCCGCTGCTGGACGGGAGCGTCCATGTGGTGGGTGCGCTGACTGACTGGCGCATGGATTCGACGTCGGCCATGGAGTACAATCCACGCTACAGGGCCTACACGCTGCGGCTGCTGCTGAAGCAGGGGTACTACGCCTACCAGCTGCTGGTGAGACGAGGCCACCAAGGGGAGGGAGAGACCCGCCCGCTAGAGGGGAACCACCGCGAGACTCCGAACCGATACACGGCGACGGTGTATTACCGCAGCCCCGCCGATCGTGCCGACCGGATAGTGGGGTTTGCCAGGACGATCAGATAGGATCTATGCATTGCCCCAATCGGTGACCTCGAGACGGAGGGCGCGGCGTGTATTACGGGTGAGACGGAAACGGTTGTCGAGACGCAGTCCGACGACCCAAACGATGCGTCCGAGGGCATCGACGAGGAGGTGGATATGCTGTTTTTCGATCAGGTTCAACTTACAATCTTTCAAGAGGTCGCTGACCAGGCGATGGTGGGACAAGCCGAGCGGACAGAAACGGTCGCCGGATTTCCAACGGCGGACAGAGAGCGGCAGCTGGACGCTGTCGGCATCGATGTATTCAACACCGCGGTCTTTAGGGGCGCCCAGGTTGGGCAACTGCGACATCGCGACAGGAGAGACGTCCACCACAGGAGCCGAAGGGGGGGCTAAAGACCCGGTCACAACGAGGCGGTCGCGGTCGATGAGGGCCATATAGCCGGAGCCGAAGAAGCGGGTGCCGGTTTGAGGCGACGAGAGGGCGTCAATGATGTTGGCGATGGTTGCGAGGGAGAACCCATAGGGGCGAAGGATCTCAAAGACAAGGGTATCACGCGGAGAGAGATTCCGAAGTTCGTCGAGATCATACCATTTGTACCCGAATCCAAAGGGAGATTGCTCACTATGCCCGACACGTTCCTTGACTTCAGAGACGGCCTTGTCATATATCTGCTCGACTTGTGCAAAACGGTTCATGTCGGCCATCAGGGTTGCGTCGGCAGAGGGATAGAGTTCCCGAACAAGCGGCATGAGCTGTAGTCGGATACGGTTGCGCCGATAGTCGAGCGAATCGTTGGTATAGTCGTCGATATAGGATAACTGATGCCGGATGACATAGTCGTCGATATCGGGGCGAGAGAAGCAGAGCATGGGCCGAATGACCGTGATGTCGAAAATCTCACTGAGCGGACGGATGCCATGAAGGCCGGAGATGCCGGTGCCCCGGAAGAGGTTGAGGAAAAGGGTCTCTATGGCATCGTTGCGGTGGTGAGCTGTGGCAAGCCGCTGGTAACCATGCTTCGAACAGATAGAGGAGAAGAAGCCGTAGCGCAGGTTGCGTGCAGCCTCCTCGATGCTGAGACGGTAGCGGTTGGCATGGTCTTGGGTATCGAACGACGTAGTGAAGAACTCGACACCGTATTCTTCAGCCAACTGACGAACAAAGTCCTGATCGCGGTCGCAGTCCCCGGGACGGAGATTGAAGTTACAATGAGCGATGGCGAACGGGATGCGGGCACAATGGAACAGATGCGCCATGCATACGGAGTCACGCCCGCCACTGACAGCCAACAGCACCTTGCTCCCTGGGGGAACAAGGTGCTGCGCTGCAATGTATTGCATGAAGCGGTCGAGCATCACTTGAGGATCATCTTACGCATCTGGCGCTGACCATCCACTTCGATACCATAGTAGTAGAAGCCGGCGGGATAGGCTTCCATGTCGATGTTGAGCGAGTGGTTGCCAGCCTGATAGAAGCGGTGGTCGCGATAGACGATATGACCCATGGCGTCCATGACGAAGAAGTGCACGTGGGCGGCGTTGGGCAGGATGAAGGGGATGGTGGTCTGCTTGGTAAAGGGGTTGGGGTAGTTCTGCTCGAGGACCAGCTGTCCGGCATCGACGAAGGGGATGCCTTCCATGTAGTTGACCACTTCGACGATGGAAGTCTGGTTGTTGGCGCTGTTGTCGTCACCCGCGATGTCGAGCACACGCCCGGTGCCTTCATATTGGCGGGTGGGAGACTTGGGGATCGTTTGTTCAAACTGGAAGTGGATGGCCTGCCCCGGATTGACGCGCTGTCGGACGTTGTAGGAGAGGTCGTTGCCATTGACGGTGGCACGGAGACGCAACTGTTTATCGACCAGTGCCAGGTTACCGATGTTGCGGAGTTCGAGGAAGACACGACACTCGTTGCCGGCATTTTCCTCGACAATGACCTTGGTGACCTCGATGTCGGTGTATTGCTCAGCGATCAGGTCGGTGGTGTCGTTATTGGGGTTGTTGTCGTTGTCAATGTGGACAAAGGCATTGACATGGTCGTAGGGGGCGGCACGGGTGGGCAGGTCGGCGTCGAAGATATAGTAGCCTGTGGTGAGAGCAGGGAGCGGGAGGGCGCGGTAGTAGGTCTCACGCACCATGGTGGAGGTGTCGTTGTCGATCCAATAGCCCACTTCGAAGTTGTTGGCCCCCCGGGCGCCGCGGTTTTCGATGACGAGACCGATACGTACATTGTTGAACGAGGAGGTGTCCACAATGACGGAAGCTGCTTCCAGGTCGGAGACGGAGGTGATACCTTCGATTCGCCGGAAGACAGTGTCGTTGTAGAGGTAATCATTGCTGTCGGTCTTGACAAAGACGGTGAGATTCATCAGACCCATGGCGGCATGTATTTTATGCCGGAAGGTGTAGTTGATGTATTCATCGGAAGCCAGCGGCCGGTGGTTCAGGCTGTTGTCGAAATCGATAAATTCATCCACACGATTGACACCATTGACAAAATAGGATGCTGTGGCAGTGTGGATGGGATTGAGTCCGAAGTTGTGGATGCGGAGTGTGACGGTCACGCCGGTGTCGCCGGCAATGACATAGTTAAGCGGAGCCATAATGCTGTCGGCCGCAATGTCATTGTCGAGCATGTAGAGATAGAAGAGCTGTTGGCAGGTATCGTTGTCATGGTAGATGTCGCCCAGAACGCTGGCATAAGCCGATATGTAGAAGGAGTCGGGGTAGTCGCTGGTGACGATGAAGGGAGCGTCGAAGAGGAAAGTGTCGGTTCCATCGGGTGGGATTCTAACACCGGAGAAATGCGAGATCTTGGAAAGGATGGAACCATAGTGTGTGTAGCCCAAGTCGAATTCGCGGATTGTGTCGAAACCATAGTTTTTCACCACCACCTCGGGATAGAGCGTCTGTCCGAATTTGGGGGCCTCCGGCTTGGTGATAGCCACCACACCTGCATCATAGTTACGCCGCGCACGGCCGAGATAGAAGTCGTCGATGGCACATCCCTCACCATAGGAGGACTTGTTGTCGGCAGGCGAACGATAGACAAAACGGATCTGCATCTTCTCGGGATAGTTGCCGCTTAGTTGGGTAGCAGAACTACTGAACCAGTAGCGCGTGTAGTGGTCGCCGCTGTTGGTCGAGGTGCCATTGAACACCATATCTTCTGTGTTATTGTACCAAGTAAGCACTGAGTCAGGCGCCATTTTGACCCAACGTCCTTCGAAGTTGAGGTACTCGATATGCATTGTGCTACCATTGGTGAAGTTGCGACGCATACGGAAGGAGATGGTGTCAATGTGAATCATCGAGTTGTCGATGATGGGGCTGTAGAGATAGCTGATATTGCCGCGGGTGCCTGACGAAATATTGCTATTGAGGTCGGTGGCCCAGACCTGAGTGCCAGACCACGCTGTGTCAAGACGAGTCTTGTTGGGAGCACCCAGTTCCCAATAGTTGCGGGTGTAGGCATTGTATCCAGTAGGTGCATACCACAGGTCGAGGGAGTCGAAGTTGTCAAGATAGCGTGCATTGACAGTATGGAAGCGGTGATACTCATAAACAAGGATATTGTTGGTACTATCGACATCACCTTCAAGTTCGTGCCAGATAGTGAGCGTGGTGGTACCGAGGCAGAAACTATGAATGGGGAGGGTAACCACCGTGGAAGTACCATGTAGCAGGTTGCCCGTCCAGTGGAGGACACCCGTATTGAGGGAATCGCCAGCAAAGCTGTAGTGGATGTCGGCAGCGGAGACTGCTTGGGTTCCACGGTTGTACATGCGGAAGCTCACCTCACGTGGAGTATCGTCATGAATCAGATAGCTGCGGGGACTATAGATGCCGGCGATGGCCAAATCCTTGGCAGGGGCATTCTCATCGACAAAGAGGAGGAAGTCCATCGCGTGACCGAGCGACTGCTCACCACTGTAACTGGTAACATTGACACGCATGCGCTGATAACCCAACGAAGCACACTCGGGAATGGTGACCTCGGCCTTGAAAGTAGAGTCGTCGTAGAAGGGCATCGCATTGACCGGACGTTCATTACAAGATGCATTGTCATTGAAGATACCACTACGGTCGAAGTCGATGCTTACCCAGGCCTTACACCTGTCGTGCTGTGCCTCGCCGTCGAGCGGAGTGACTTGGATGATGATTGTATCAGTGGTACCACGGGTGACATGGAGAGTCGGATATTCAGGACTGGGATAAGCGGCCAAATTGGTGTAGGAGCGATTTAGGGGCGTAAGGTCCATGTCGATGCCATTCCAAGAGATGCGCGTGATATCCCACCTAGTGTCATCTTCGGTGGGTATCGGCGGCTGGAACGTATTGTATTTTGTCACCGCCAAGGAACTGAAGGTGTAGTTCTGACGAATAGTATCGTTACGGCGGACACCGTCATTGGGCAAAGCAGTCCATACCTGCAGAGTGTAGGTCTTGGCAGTGGTGGGATAGGGTGTGTTGAGCAAAGAATCGAAAGTATAGACATAATCCTGGCCTGCCGGCACCATGTCGTGGATAGTTTCGGTGACAGTCTGCAGTACATTGTTGCCCTGCTTGAGCACATAGGTTATTGGAATATTGCTTTGCGGTGCGGTGCCGAAGTTGGATATCTTGACCCGTACGGTATCATTCTCCATATAGACACGATTGCCAAGTGGGGCAAGCACCTCCTTGAAGGCGATATCGTTGGGAATGCGCGGAGCCATTGTGACATTCACGGATGAGAATTCGCTCGGACAGTTCTTGTTACTATAGCATCGCAAATAATAGACAGTGTCGTCGAAGAACTGCGGGGTATTGTTCCACAAGGTGGAACGGTTGTAGTTGGCTGTAGTGATAGATACTTGGTTGGATCCCGGGAAGAAGAAGCTGGCCGATGTGGTGTCGTTGTACCAGCGAATGGGCAAACCGTTTTCCTGCGAGGCCCTGACAGCCCCCCAAGTACCATAAGGCAAAACGGTGTCATATCCCACGGGAGCAGCTGGGGTGAAGTAGGAGTTCTTAGTAATAAATGCTGTGGTATCAGCTCCGGGGGCAAGCGGAATAATATCATACTGATAGTGGCACCAACCCTTCACATAAACATCAATATTAATGGCGGTGTCGGTGGGATAAAGGTTGGCAAGGCTGTCGAAGGTCAGAGTCACACTGGAGTTTCCTGTAGGCAGGGTATTCTGCAAAGTAATATATTGCTCCACCGTGTCGGGCAAAGTAGGTATAACCACATTGGCCGGTGATTTAATCTCGGTATGGTAGCCAATCTTGATTTGTGTGCCAGCGGGGAAGGGTTTGTAACCCACATTCTGAAGGGTTATCTTGACCTCGGCGTTCTGCATATTGCACCCATTGGGCGTAACGGTCACGTTGGAGGCCTTCAGATTGAATGCCGGTGCCAGATAGACCTTGGCGGTCATCTCGTTGTTGGCAAGTGCGGTATCGGTTGGGCAAAGCAGCACAACGTGGACAACTTGAGTGTCAATAAGTCCCAAGATAGTATGCAACATCACTGAATCCTTCTTTGTGACCCCTGCAGCAAACGGACTCAGGTTGCAGGTGACAGAACGGGTAGAATCTTCATAGCCCTCAATATAAGCATACCAGGAGACATCGGTCTCATTGGAACGTCCATTGTTATAGAACGAGACCACCACCTTCAGCGAGTCGGTCTCGATGTTCAGCGGGTTGGCCGGCACTACCGGCGCATGGATGCGGACCACCGACATGTCGTGAGTGAGGCGAGGTGCTTCATGAGCACCAATTGTGGGAGCAGGAATCTGCGGACGGCTGTTACCATCAATATCGTCAACTACCTCGGTATTGTACTGAGCCTTCTCTGCGAAGTTGGTCTTCAAAAGATGCAAGTCATCAATAGCCTCAAAGAAGGGTTCGTCAAAGACAGAGTTTCCATCGTCACTATTGGCAGCCTGCAGTGCTGTCAACTGCGCAAGTGCTGTCGTCCCCCATCCGAATTTATTGTTTGCTTCGGAATAATAAGCATTGAAGTTGGAGGTGGTAACACCTGTAGAGGAAGTTATATAGTATGCATATCCATTACTGAAGTTGGAGAAGATATTATTCATCACCTGCAGATTGGTAGGTGCAAGACCGCATAGGAATGCCAGCGTGAGATCATTGACACTGGCGGCAGTCGAGGTGGTACCATAGACCCTCACCGTATTGAACAGAATATTGACGTATGACGATGTTGAGTCAATGATAATACCAGCCGAGGCTGCCTTATTGGCATTGCCCACTTTCACATTGTCCAGACCTGCCGAACCTGTGCCATATGTACTAATCATATTGTTCACCACATAACCAGGATTATTGATGTCGCACCCCACATTCTCCAACTGCATACCGCGTTTGGCACCTTGGTTATCGGAAATGAGGTAAATCATGTTCTTCTCTATGATGAACGAGTCAGTGACTTGAGAGAGATAAAGGCCTGTCAAACCACGGGATGACGAGGAATTAGAGGAACGGATGTCGTTGCTACGTATGAAAAGATCGCTCACATCACGCAAGAGAACTGCGCCATAGGCGAAGTTAGCCAGAGTATTGTGATCTATATAGATGTGGTCATAATTGCCCGTTGCACCTTCACATTTGACAGCATAGAATCCACTGTCAATCGTACAATTATTGATATGCAATCCCGAAACATCACCCATCAAACAGACATTCGACAAGAAATTATTGACATTCTTGTCGCCAGCCACGATATTGCGAGACACTTTGAGATTGCTTTCTGTCAAATGCATACCATGAACATCTTGCAGCAGAAGGACATTACCATAGTTTTTGCCTGATGTAGTGGTCGGTCTGGAGACCAACGTCATATTGCTCAAATTGATATTAGAGACAGCATTGAATTTTAACACATAGTTATTATCAACCGTCGGGGCATAAGTCAAAACCACACTATCTCCCATACCCACAAAACTGATGCTGTTGATCTGTGAGGATCCGGAAACATTAGAAACCGTGACCTGCTCGTCATAAACCCCGTTGGCAACCTGGAATGTCACCGGTCCTACAATACCCACAGCACTCAATGTATCCACAGCCTGAGAGAAGGTAGTGTAGTCACCTGTACTGTCGGCAGCAATGGTATAGACACCTCCGCAATAACGAACCACAAATGTGGTACGTAGGGTATCGTTCGACGCAATGCTGTCGCCAGCAATACTTAGCACAGCTGTCAGAGAGTGACGCCCAGGCTCTATCGACTTGTTAAAGAGGGTGAGTGTATCAAACTGACCTCCCACAATACTGACTGCATGCATGGTAGAATCGACAGGCTGATTGTCGAGATAGTAATAGAACTTGATTTCAGTGGCGGTGTCTTCTCCTTGATTGCGTACCTGTACGGGAATTGTGACACTGCTGCACGAATTATAAACTAAAGAATCAGCGAAACCAATCATTGCCATATCCATCTGGGGCACTCCCACCAGATGCATATTGAAAGGCGTAACCGGGCTCCCACAGCCAATTATCTTATCGAATCGAATATTCGGTCGGTTGCCACTTCTTGAACCTGTGCCGGAATAGCCAAAGATAGAGGGTGACATCGCTGTGTTCTGAGCCTTATACAGGGTCGTATTTGCCTTTGATGTGTAACGGATACTCGTACCTGTAGTCACTGTGGTGGACAGTTGGTAGGCAACCTGTACCACCAATGACGAGGTTCCATCCCACTGGAACGGTGTGTCAAGGTCTAACCGCACCCAGTCTTTCGCCTGTCTGCGGTAAATCACCATCGGATGACGTTCATACACCTGTGACACCGTCTTCCACGAAGAAGTACTGCCGAAGATGGTATCTGAAACCAATCCCATGGCGATAAAATAGTTGTCAAACACCACAGAATCTCTCGGTGTCGTAGTATTGATATTATAGATGGAATCGAGGAAGAAACTGATGGAATAGATACCTCCAGCCGTAAGACCTGCAGTGGCCAGGTCGTGGGCACTGTACATATATTGCTGCCGTACATAAGCGTTGTTAGGCTGGTATGGTGACGGGAGTGAAGTCTTGGCTGAAGTATTCGTTCCCGTACCAACAATGGCATCCTGCCCCTTATCCACCAATAGGCTCATGCCCATGGTTCCACCAGCATAAAGAATATCCGTCACATGTGTGAAACCAGTATCCACGGCATTCATATTGTAATTGTACCACACCGGAACGACACCGCTGTGTGTCGGTATATAGGTAATGGTATCACGGGTGGCGTAGGTAATCTGACGGTCGGGAATAGCTGCCGGCGCATCAGGGGTGTACTTCACATCTACTGTCCCCCACACCGTGTCGTCGGCACTTGTCACATCTTGCTGAATCGAATTCACCCACACATGAACCGTCACCAACGTATCGGCATCAAGATCAAGATGGAGTCTATTGGTGAAGGTATATACCATCGAGTCTCGGGCTCCAATACCGTTGGCAATCACCTCCGATACGGTGTCGCCTGCACCTCTGAAATTAAGCACAATCGTGTCTGTAGCCTGGACACCAAAGTTGTGAACCATTACCGACACTTCCTCGTCTCCAAGAGCGCATCCTCCCTCTGGCAGCACAAGGGCACTCAGTGATATATCGACAGTCGGCACATTGATAACTTCCACCGTTATTTTGCCTCTGCCACCCTCGCATCCATTATCGCTATAGCGAATCCACGCTGGGTTGTTATGATCAAGGAACATCGGATTGTCTGCAGTCGAGAGCGTCCAGTCTGACGAATTGCCATTGAAGGCTGTACGAACAACGCCAGCTCTCGTAGCTGGCACGCTGATTGACGAACCACTCCACACGTATGAAGGAACATTCTTCGAAGTCCACGAGGTGCCGTTTGTAATCACACTATTGAAAGCCAAAGCATCTTCGATCACACCCCCACGACGATAGATGAAGCCCACATTCGAATTATAGTTGAATGACGGGGATGTCTGCGTGCGGATAGTTTTGCTGCTGTCCGATGCAGGGTTTCCACTCACACTACCGTACTGCACCACCAACGACTGCCCTGGTTCTATCTTTACATCGGGCATTACAAAGACAGTGTTCAGAGAGGAAGTCGACGACACGGTCTGCAACGTATCGCCTTGCAAGTAGGCTGTGGCGTCTCCTATATTGGTCAACTGCACCGCACCTTTTCTGTTGGACACCCGCCAAGTATCCCATCCCGAATTGGGTGTCGTTCCCTGAGCCGCAGCAGCTGTCGAAATCTCCACCTGCGTAATGCGCACAATCGGAAGGCTTCTCCGTTGCATGATGTAGTATTCCGCATTCTCTCTCATACTGTCGGTCGTATAACTATTTCCAACATAGAACGGTTCTCCGCCGATAGAGTCACTGTACCAGAACAACTGCGAATACCGTTGCGGTGCTGTGGTAGAGTTATATACGTCCCATTTTTCCACTCCTTCAGTTGGAGTAATGCTTATCGCCGTGTTGTAATTCACTTGCACTGTGTCGTCAGCCGGTGTGGAAGGATGGGAATGGCTCACCACCCGGAAAACGTTGGTATCATTGGTCTGGTTGGGATCGTTTCCGAAACTGGTCCACACACAGATGCTATACACCGAATCGTAATGTCCGTTGGCTGGCAAATGTAACATTACTCCCGTATGTATCGACACCGAATCCTCTGCTGGAACCGTCTGCGTCACTGTCAGGTTGTGCACAGCCCCACCGTTCATCTGGTATGAAAGGCCCAGAGGCAGGCTGGTAGCAGGATTATAGACACTCATACCGTTGTTTCTCATCAGTAGCACCATCTCCACAGAATCTGGCATATAGCAATCCTCTGACGGAGGATTGAGCAAAGCCTCTACTTCGAAGTCGTATGCCAACGACGAGAACTCAAAAGCACCAGGACATGTTACCATAATGCCACGGAGCGTATCAAAAATATCGGTCGTCACACTCGCCACAGGAATACCCACACCCTTTACGGCTCGATTATACGTACGCAAATCAACCAAACTGCCGTTCAAGAAGCCTGGATTCACCGATATAGACAGTGAGTCGGCTGGTTCGGCCATTTTCCATGTTTCAATCGTGAGGCATGAAGTTGTGACTCGGCGGTTCAGTACACTTCCGTTCGAATAATATACATTGTTGCTAAGTGTATTACTCGTATTATTGCCAGGCTGATAACTGAGGGCATAATTGCGATTGTCCATCGCTGCCACTATATTATCTACAAAAGTGCAGTTGCTGATACCCGAACCTCCGAAAGTTGTGGCGGCCACATTATTTCGAGTCGGCGCATTCATCTTCACCGAGTTATACACCACCTCAATATACGATCCGCTGATTATATTGAACGGCGTCCACTGCGAATTGGCATTCCCGTTGTCCTCGCATACCATCATGTTGTTGGCCACCAACGCATGCGCTGTCGCTGTACCCGTCAGTCCGCTCAAACCCATGGCTCCGGCACCGTTGCTTGTGAATATACGATTACGTTGCAGGCTGATGCTTCCGTAGCAGTCGTTCACCTGCGCCACAAAACCTCCGTTGGTCAATACATCGTACATCTCGTTGCCGTCGATGGTAAGATTGGTCTGATAGACAGCTTGCACTGCATTGTTGTATTGGTTGCTGAAACGGTTTCCACAGATTGCCACTCCCATCGACAGACTCTCTGACGAGGACCCCAATGCCTTCACTCCTACAAGACCGCCCTCAAAAGTGCATCCCAACACCTGCATTCCATCAGAATAACCGCTGTTGACCATGCTTCCGATTCGCATCAATGCCTCTGGATTGGCCAGACTATCTATAAACCGGCACCCTTCGAAGCGGCAGCCATCGCTATTCTGTCCCATCTGCACCATCTGCTCCAATGCTCCATTCCGACGCACAAATTCCATATTGCGGAAACGCACATGTGCCACATTCTCCAAATTCACTATCGACCCCTGGGTCTGCATCTCATCGTAATAAAGAGTCGCCATTGTGTCCGACTGCGACTCAAACACAATATAATGTGCTTCCGTAAGTCCGTTTACCATGGGCATCGTGAACGCTGGATAACTGCCCGGTGCCAACCTCACTATCAAACTGTCATCTATTCCACAACGACTCAACGAGAAAAGGAACTCCTCTATCGTGCTGAAATGCTTGTTGGCTCCGCCGATATTACGCACACCGTTCATCGGCCCTGCACATACGATAAACTCCGTCTTGATGGTATCGTTATACGGTTCATGGTCTCGGTAACTATGCGAATTGGCCGTCAGCGTATCCTCCACCCACACTTTCAATGTGTAGAATCCTGGTGCCAACGGCACGTTTGGTGCTATTGTCACTGCCTCTGTCGCACCCGCCGCCAAATTTCCGCTCCAATCGTAAAAGTCACTCACCGTGTCATTCGCTCCCATAATGGTGAAACTTATCCTTATGGCGTCGAATGGCAACGCTCCGCAGTTCTTCAATCGCACTTGGACACTGTGATCCTCCGGCGTCATCGGCACATTGTAGTTCGGCGTCACCAACCCATACGTTGCCGACGTCGTCACCGTATCGAACCCCGCGTCATATAGCAACGGCAGATTGGCACTCTGGTAGAACACCATCGCCGGACGATACGCATAAGCCAGATTCGAATTCTCATACTCATAACCGTTGCCGTGGTAACTCGCATTAACGACACTATAATAGATCGTCTTCAACGAGTCCACTGCCGGTATGGTCCTCGTCTTCACCGACACTGCCGCTGGGTCGTATGTGTCGTCATACACAGCCTGCACCATCAATCCCTTACCGGCATAATAGAACGTATCTTTCAAGTTCACATTAAACTCTGTGTTCGCACTCAACTGGGGAATCGTTAACGCCGAATCATATACAATCTGCATATAACTACCCGTAAACGCACGGTAATACTCACTCGGGTCCATTTTGTAGTCTGTCGGCACATTCTTCAACCTGAACTGGAATTTCTGGCGTGTCTGCGGAGCCGTCATACTCTCTCCAATCATAAACTTCATCGAGGTCATTGCGCCCGGTCCGTATCCAGCATTCCTCATCGTCGCGGAATCATACACCCACTCACTTCTGCTATCGGCCCCCCCGGGGAACGGATACGACTTCCCATACACACTCACCGATCCTTCCATACCACTCGTCCACTCCGCAGCCTGCGCAGTCCCTCGTGTGCAATAGTACCTCGCCCAGGTTCCCGACGAACTCGGGAATCTGCTCATGTTGCTGTTACTCGTCGAATCTCGTGCCACACAGTAAAAATACATCATCGTGTCATACCCCGCGAACGGTATGCGGGCACTATACACCGTACGCGTTGCCAAGTCAGTCGGGAGCGTCACAGGACTCTCCCATGTGTACGACGTCGTCGCCACACGATGCTCCGTCGGGTCGCTACCCACACGATACACCACATACACCGAATCCCTGTTCATTCCCGCCGACAACGATGTCTTTGCCGAAAACTCAATCCTTGCTCCTCGGCTGCTTGCCAACACCTCCCCGTCGGGATATGCCACCATCTTTAACGTCGGCGCCAACATACGATCCGCACTCGCATCCACTTTGATATTGTCAATCCACCAACCGTACCGATTCGTGTCAGCAGGTCCGCTCAACGAACGTCTCTTCACCACAAACTTGATAATCACCTTTCGCTCATTCGCCGCCACCGACGCCGTCAACGCATTATCGATATTGAATCGCTCACTCCTCCACTGCGCATTTGTCGGCCCACTGGCGGTATCGTCCCATCCGCTTCCACTGTACGACTTATTGTTGAAACCTCCATTACCGCCAAACTCCGTACTCCGCTCTCCCGCAGGTGTCGCATAATGCTGGCTCGTCAACTGCGTCCACGTAGATTGATAAGCCAACTTGTAATAAATCGCACCCATCATAAGACCGGCTCCCGACGTCGTGTTCTTCGGCAACTTGCAAATATGATCGAAATACAACGAAATATAACGGATGTCACGTAATTCCTGAGTTTGCGTGAAATCCAGCGTATCCAGATAAAACTCCACCTCGTTATCCTTCAACTGATGGACATGCAGCGAATAATCGCCTCCTCGCGATACAGACATCGTCCGGCTATATGCCGTCGAAGGCACCACCGCATAGTTCACCGGCTCCCCACTCTCGAAACCCTGATAGTGCATCTGGTGAATCTGTGCCTGCACAGACACACCTAAAAAAGCAAAAATAGCACCAAACAAGAAAATCCTCTTTTTCATATAATGCAATCTTTATTTTTTCAATATCAATTATTTACAATTATTCACAGGCATAACAAACCTCCGTTCGGAGCCTGTTAAACCTAGTACAAAAATACTAAAAAAAACGAATACCGGTGTTTTTTTTTATATAAAAAAACTAAAAAGCACCTCTTTCATTACAAACGACTATCGGCACCATGCGCCAGCATCGGTATCAAAAACGACAATACAGACGCCTAATTGACAGCCTGTTCGACCTCAACGGACATTGAAATGTAATGGAGATTCGCTGCCGGGAATCAACCGAGCGAAGATCGCTGCTCGAGAGCTTCGTAAAGCATCACGCCCGCGGCCACACTGACATTGAGTGACGACACCTCGCCCACGACGGGCAACTTGGCTCGTACATCGCTCATCTTCAGCAGTTCAGAACTAATTCCAGTCTCCTCATTACCCATGATGAGTACCGTAGGACGCCGGAAATCAACCTTACGGTAATGCACAGCGCCTTTCTCTGTCGAAGCCACCACCTGATATCCATACTGCTTGGCCAGATTAACCATGGTCTTGAGATTCTGTTCTCGGCAGACAGGTAACCGCAACAAAGCACCGCTGCTCGTCTTTACTGCATCCTCGTTCAAGGCCGCACTCCCGTGGTCGGGCACCACCAGCGCGCTGACACCAGTGCACTCAGCCGTACGAGCAATGGCTCCCATGTTCCGCACATCGGTGACTCGATCCAACAAAACCACCAACGCATTGTCACCCAGTGTTTCGACAAGTTCCATAAAACTATGGTACTTGACAGCTGCAATGACAGCCACCACACCCTGGTGGTTGCCGGTGGTCATCTTGTTGAGCCTCTCGACAGGGACATACTGGAAAGGGATGTCGTGCTCCTTCAGAGCAGTCCGCAACTCTCCCATAAGCGAGCTGTTGAGCCCATTCTGCACAAGCACACGCTCCATTTGTGCGCCACTTGCCACAGCCTCGATCACAGGCCTTAAACCATAGATCATCTGCTGTTTATTCGCTGCTTTTTCCATCTACAATTGTTATTTTTCGATCGGCCATAGCGGCCAGTTCTTCATTATGGGTGACGATGACAAAAGTCTGCCCCATTTCCTGACGGAGGGTAAAAAGAAGTTCATGTAACTGACGGGCATGCTGGGAATCGAGGTTACCGCTGGGTTCGTCGGCCAGCACCACCATGGGTTTGTTCATCAATGCCCGCGCCACCGCCACCCGCTGGCATTCACCACCACTCATGGCCGACGGCTTATGTTCCGAACGGTTGGCAAGACCCAGATGATCAAGCAATTCCATCGCTCTCCTGCGTGCTTCATCCTGTTTTTCGCCACGTATCAACGCAGGAATCATCACGTTCTCCACTGCAGAAAACTCGGGAAGCAAATGATGAGCCTGAAACACAAAGCCTATCTTCTCGTTGCGGAAGCGTGCCAACTCTCGCTCTTTCAACCGAGTGACATCCACATCACCATACATAATTCCTCCGCTGTCGGGACAATCCAGAGTGCCAAGAATCTGTAGCAATGTGGTTTTCCCTGCGCCGCTGGCACCGACAATCGACACCACCTCACCTTTCTCGATGGTCAAATTGATGTTGCGTAGCACCTGCAACGCCCCATAACTCTTATTGATATTTATTGCTTGTATCACACTATTATCTTAACGACTTAACTACTAAACTTCCACTCCGTTCAGGAACACCCGTTCTACCTTGTTCTCGCCGTAGGCGTATGGCATATACTCGTAGCTCGCCATTGGCTTGGTTATGTAAAAATTGGCTTTCTTGCCAACAGCAATAGAGCCAACCTCGTCGCTGACGCCCATAGCGTAGGCGGTGTTGAGGGTGGTGGCATTGATGGCCTCCTCGGGTGTAAGGCGGTAGCGGATGCAGGCCATCGAGAGGATGAGCTGCATGTTGCCCGAGGGCGACGTGCCAGGGTTGTAGTCGGAAGCCATAGCCACCGGCAGGCCTGCCTCGATCATCCGGCGGGCAGGAGAGAGCGGCAGGTTGAGGAAGAAGGCGCAGCCAGGCAGTATGGTAGGCATTGTGTCGCTACCCTTCAGGCACTCTATCTCGGCGCCGCCCATCTGCTCCAGGTGATCGACTGATATGGCATTGTATTTCACGCCCACCTGCACGCCGCCCGATACAGCCATTTCATTGGCGTGTATCTTAGGCCGCATGCCGTATTTGATGCCAGCCTCAAGTATTCGTGCGGTATCCGCGACGGTAAAGAAGCCCTGGTCGCAGAATACGTCGATGAAGTCGGCCAATCCTTCGGCTGCCACTTTGGGTATCATCTCGTTTATCACCAAATCCACATAATCCTCCTGATGACCGCGGTATTCCAAAGGGATGCCATGGGCGCCGAGGAAGTTCGACTTGATGGTCATAGGCGAGTTCTCCTTGAGGCGGCGTATGACGCGCAGCAGCTTCAACTCGCTCTCGGTCGAGAGGCCGTAGCCACTCTTTATCTCGATGGCACCCGTGCCCATGTGCATCAAGTCGTCGAGGCGCTGCCGGGCCATGTCGTAGAGCTCCTCCTCCGAAGCGGCGGCGGTGGCTTTGGCCGAATTGAGGATACCTCCGCCCCTCTTCGCAATCTCCTCATAGCTCAGCCCGCGTATCTTATCGACAAACTCATGCTCGCGCGAGTTGGCATAAACAATGTGCGTGTGCGAGTCGCAGAACGACGGCATTACCATGCGTCCTGTGGCATCCACCACATTCTCGGCGGTACCATCCCACTCGCTCATCGGCCCAAAAGCTTTTATCTTACCGTCTTCAATAAGCATGTAGGCATCCTTGATGGTCTCCAATTGGGCCATCTCCTTGCCCTGCTTGCGCAGTTTCGGTGAGGTCTCCACACCCACCAGCTCCTTGATATTCCTAACAAGTGTTCGCATATATCTTTGTTTTTTTTATTCCCAATATTCTACTTCATATTCGATGATACCCATCGGGGTTTTCGCATAGATTAGCACATCGCGTTCGTCGTAGCGATAATACTCATCGGAAGGTTCTGTGTTTGTCGGATCATCGTAGATTTTCCAATGCTCACGGCGTTCCTTGCGAGTGCCGTCGGGACGGAAGGTAATGGTTACATCGGCCTCTAGGTCCAGATCGTACATCTTTCCTGTCTGCGAGACGAGGACCCCGTTGGCATCATAGTTATAGTCGAGTGTGTCCCACGATTCATAATAATAGGTTCTGCTGGCAACAATGCGTCCCGAAGCATCATAGAAGAGATTACGGTCGCGGTATCCCGACCCCTCGTCGTTGCAATACTCATGCAACATGCGCCCTGCGGAATCATACTCGCACAAATAACGAAGCGTATCGCTATATTCCTTTCCCCAATCAATAACATAGACACACTCCGTAAGGCCGAAACGGGGATGCACCTTGCGAGAATAGAGATGGTATTCGCTTACGCCCTCATGATACTTGCCGAAACTCTCACGCTTGACATGCTGCACAATACCGTCAGCGGCATACTCGATACTGCATCGTGACATCAACTCGCGGCGCGGCATCGGGTTGGCGGAGGAACTGACCCATTGATAAGTCTCGTGCAAAACCAGGCGGCCCAGATCGTCATACACATTGCGATAGGCGGTGTCGGCACTGTATCCGTGGCGGTCATAGTACTCTGTATGCTTCAGCATCCGTGCACCAGTCAATGTATCAATGGAATAAGTGCGTATCACTTTGATAGGCTTGGCAGTATGCGTAGGGAAATACGGCAAATCCATAAGTGCCCACTGTCCCATGGCAGGCAGAACCATTGCAACAAACAGCAGTATCAGTCCGGCTTTCTTCATCACTTCAGAACAATTCCTGCTGGTTGCCGTTGGTCTTGATTTTGCCGAGGTGCTGGTAAGCGAGCATCGTGACTTCGCGTCCGCGGGGAGTGCGCATAAGGTAGCCTTCCTGGATGAGGTAGGGTTCATAGACCTCCTCCACCGTGCCCGCTTCTTCGCCGACGGCGGTGGCTATGGTGTTGATGCCCACGGGGCCGCCCTTGAACTTGTCGATGATGGTGGTGAGAATACGGATATCCATATCGTCCAATCCATTGCGATCAACATTGAGGGCCTGTAGGGCGTAGCGCGCGATGTCGAGCGTGATAGTGCCATCGCCCTTCACCTGGGCAAAGTCGCGTACACGGCGCAGCAGGCGGTTGGCGATACGGGGGGTGCCACGCGAACGGCGCGCAATCTCGATGGCGCTCTCGCTGGTTATCTTCACCTGCAGCAATGAGGCGGAACGGTTGACGATACGGGTGAGGGTATCGGTATCATAATATTCGAGACGGCAGTTGATGCCGAAGCGGGCACGCAGGGGAGCGGTGAGCATTCCGCTGCGGGTGGTGGCACCAATGAGGGTAAAGGGCTTGAGTGTGAGCTGCACCGAGCGTGCCGCGGGGCCGCTCTCGATCATGATGTCGATGCGGAAATCCTCCATGGCGCTGTAGAGATACTCCTCCACCACAGGCGACAGGCGGTGAATCTCGTCGATGAAAAGCACGTCGTTGGGCTGCAGCGAGGTAAGCAGGCCTGCCAGGTCGCCGGGCTTGTCGAGCACCGGGCCGCTAGTGGTCTTAATATTCACCCCCAGTTCATTTGCAATAATATTACTCAATGTGGTCTTGCCGAGGCCTGGAGGGCCATAGAGCAACACATGGTCGAGCGGCTCGCTGCGCTCTTTGGCGGCACGGACGAAGACCTTCAAGTTCTCCACCACCTGCTGCTGACCTGCGAAACTGTCGAACCCCGAAGGGCGCAACGCGCGCTCTATCTCCCTCTCTTTCGCAGAGATACTTCGGCCTTCCAAATTATCATTACTCACTGTTACTTTTTTTTACAAGGTGCGTGTGCCCTTCAGTTCATGCTGCAAAAATACGACTTTTCTCAGACATGACAAAAAAATAATAACCGCACCACACAAAAAGCATCGCAAAAACAAAAAACAACCACTCATTTTCAAGATCTTACGCGCTTTTTACAACAGCCTGATACTTAGCTCTGAATCCCTTCTGGTTCCGTACTGCCTCAGTTCTGGTTCAGTATATGGCATAGACCCATAAGGGGACAAGAGACCTGATATGAGGCATGCAATCACGAATCGACACCAAAGAAAAAATACACCTCGATACAATAAACGAACGAAATGTGCGTTGCATATGACATATATATACTAAATTTTAACGAGCGAAAAACACCATGAAATCCATCATCGTAGGAACCGATTTCTCGGAAGGGTCGTATGTGGCTCTCGATTTGGCTGTGGATGTAGCCAACCGCATGCAGTGTGACATCAACCTGGTGTGGGTACGTCGCGAAAAGATGCTTTTCACCGGCGAGCAAATGGACATGCTCACCACCCTAGCCAAGGAGAAGCTGCAGTCCCTCTGTGAAAAATACGCCCCGAAGATGACCAGCGGCAGCATACACAGCAGTATCATTAGCGGCCGTGTATCGACAGCCATCGCCGAAGCTGCCCGCCGTGAACTGGCGCCCATGATTGTCATCGGCACCAACGGCGCCTCGGGCTTCGAGAAATATGTCATCGGCAGCCAGGCAGCCCGCATCGTGCAGGATTCGCCCTGCCCCGTGCTGACCATGCGCCAGGGTTACGATTTCCACAAACGGCTGGAACGCATCGTGGTGCCTCTGCGCGTCAATGTCAACTCGCGCCAAAAGGTGCCGCCCGCAGCCACCATGGCTAAAATCTTCGGTTCGGAGGTACACATCCTCGGACTACTCGACCTCAAAGAGGAGATGTCCGCACTGCGTACCTACATCGGACAGAGCATCGACTACCTGGAACGCGAAGGAGTGCCTTACAAATTCGAAATCCGCTCCTATTCCAGCTACAGCGACACGGTGCTGGGCTATGCCGACGAAATCAAGGCCGACCTTGTGATCATCAACACAGAACAAGATCGCGTCATCTCGCAATTCTTCCTCGGCACCAACGCACAGCAGGTAGTCCACAAATCCCAGATTCCCGTGCTCTGCATCCACCCCGAGGATTATATCAACATTGCCGCCAAAGTGTGACGGCGCGACCGGATGGAGGCAAACTTACATAACAATACAGTGTTCGACACCGTCATTGTGGGAGGTGGTGCCGCCGGGCTGATGGCCGCCGTCACCGCAGCTGAGCGGGGACGCAAGATCCTGCTATTGGAAAAGATGGACCAGGCGGGACGCAAACTGCGCATCACCGGCAAAGGACGGTGCAACCTTACCAACACCAACCCCTTGCGCGACACATTGCCGCATATAGGACCCGATTCGCGGTGGCTCCGCAATGCCTACGGCCGCTTCTTCAACCGCGAATTGATGGATTTCTTTGAAAGCCGCGGCGTGGCGTTGACCGTGGAGCGCGGCAACCGTGTCTATCCTGCATCGGGCAAGGCTCTGGACATTTTTCTCGCCCTGGTCAACGAACTGGAAAGTCGCGACAACGTGAACATCCGCAAAAACACCACCGTCAAGCAGATAGAAACCTACGACGGACAGGCCACTGCCGTCATCCTGCAAAGCGGCGAACGCATCGCCTGCCGCCAGATCATACTGGCCACCGGAGGCCTCTCCTACCCCACCACAGGCTCCACCGGTGCTGGCTACCGCATTGCCAAAGAGTTGGGACACACTGTCGTGGAGCCCGTACCCGCATTGGTAGCACTCAAATGCCAAGAGTCGATTCCCGAAGAACTGATGGGCTTCCAACTCAAAAACGTCCAACTTTCAATCCTCGACACCCAGCGTGCAATCTACATCTCCCCCATTGGCGAAATGACATTCTGCAACGACGGTTTGGCTGGCCCCATCGTACTCAGTGCCAGCCGTGTGGCAAGTCGCCCTCTGCACGAAGGACAACCACTGACTGCACGGATCGACCTCAAACCCGCCCTCACCGCCGACCAACTGGACAAACGTCTCCAAGCCGATCTGGACGCCAATGGCACACGAATCTTCAACGACGCCCTGCGACTTTGGATGCCTGCCGAACTGATACCATTGGCCCTCAAACAACTACACATCGAATACTACAAACGGCTCAACCAAATCAATGGCGACGAACGTCGGCGACTGGGTCGATGGCTCAAAGGCGTGGTATTCACGCTCACAGGCACCCACGATTGGACAGAAGCGGTCATCACCCAAGGAGGAGTCGCCGTGGGCGAAGTGAACCCCAAAACTATGGAGTCCAAACTGGTACATGGCCTGTATATCGTCGGTGAACTACTGGATCTCGACGCCGACACAGGTGGCTACAACCTCCAGATAGCCTTCTCCACCGGTTATGCCGCCGGCATGGCAGTATAGACCACCCGCCCAAGCCGATTTACCTCACACCCGTAACAGGAAGCACAGAAAAGCTTTCGCATCGAGGGCCATAGCCACCCGTCTCCATCTCGACACTGCCCAAATTCACTATTTGTGCGCCCTACATCGAATCAAGGCAGACCATCCAATAATAGCCACACACCTCCAAACCACAAACCCTCTTTTTTATCACGATCACATAAAAAGAGGGTGCCTCAATTGCTTGAAGCACCCTCTTCTCTCTTGGCTCAAGATTTACTCCTCGGCACCTTTTTCGATGGCGAGCTTACCACGGTAGTAGCCGCACTCGGGGCATACATGGTGGTACATAACTTGGGCTCCGCAGTTGCTGCAAGTGGTCAACTGCGCTTTCTCCAACGCATCATGCGTTCTTCTCTTAGCCGTACGGGTCTGCGAGAATCTGTGTTTTGGATGTGGCATATTACTATTTTTTTTGTTTATTTATTTCAACTTCCTCAAAGCTTCCCATCGCGGGTCGGTATAGTCGGCCTCGCGTTGAGGCTCGTCGCCGGTGATATACTTCGCCATCTCTGGGTCGCAGTCTCCTTCAGAGTGCATGTGCTGCAGGGGTATCCTCACGGCCACGTATTCGTATAGCCACGGTGTGAGGTCTATCTCGTTGGCACCTTCGGGCAGAATCGCCGTCTCCTCATCATCACTCACCTCGGTGTCGCTGAAGTGCACACTCAAATGCTCTTCTCCCTCCACATTCACCTTCATCTCTCCGAGGCATCGGTCACACTGTGTTGTCACCTCTCCAGCAAAAGAAAAAGTAAACAACAACACGTGCTCCATTCGTTCCATTTTGACGTCGAAATTCACCTTTCCACCCTTGATTTCTTCATTTTTGAAGTCCTCGAAGAGGGGGGTATCAAGCAGGAACTTATAACTATAAACTCCTGACTTCAAACCCGTAAAGCGAATCACTCTATCGTCATTCCTGCCCATTTCTCACTCCTATTGAGTTTGCAAAAATACAAAGATTATTTAAACTGGCAAAAAAAATCTTCTTTTTTGCAGTTGATTTTTCCTGCACATGTTTGATTTTTTATGTCGAATCACTTTTTTTTTGTACTTTTGCAGCCTCATTTTCGCCAAAATGGAAATACTGATCGGCATACTCTGCGGCTTGGTGCTATCGCTGTTCTTCAGTTTCGGACCTGGTTTCTGGGGGCTGATACAGAACAGCATACACTATGGTTTCCGTAAAGGGGTGGCTTTCGAGGCTGGCGTAAACTTCAGCGACATTGTGATGGTTGTCTTGCTGCTCACCCTGTTCAACAAAGACTCCATCACCACCGTCCTACGCACTCCTGTGGCCTCCATCATCGGTGGTTCAGTAGTGATTATCTTCGGACTAATCACCATGTTACGCCGCCCGACCATGACCGTTGAGAACAAAGGTCGCATCAGGGTGGTGATGAAAAAAGCCCCTCGTAGCCGTGAACTGGTGCTCTACGGATTTGCCCTCAACACAGCCAACCCTTCTGTTTGGCTCTACTGGGCCGCCATGACTGCCGTCGTCAAGGCCGAGGTCCACTTCAACGATCTGGAAATCTTCCTATTCTTCATCAGCATGCTATTGGCGGAGTTGGCCGGCGGCATCCTGAAATGCCGATTAGCCTCCATGCTGCACAACATTCTATCACCCAAAGTACTGTCGGTGGTGAACCGTGTCATGGGAACCATCCTGATCAGCTTGGGCATCTACCTGATTGTCCACATGGTGATACAATTGCGCCACCCCGAACGGCCCGAGAAGGAACCCACCGAGGTGGTCACACAAATTATCCACCAATCGCTTCACCCGAAGGAAAGCGAGGATACCCTTTATTTTGAATAAAAGACCTTTGCCGTCCGTCCGTCGGACAAACGGAGCACATAGACACCCGTTGCCGGGAGTCTAAGAAGCTGCCTCTCGGAAGCTGTACGCACAACCACCTGGCAGCGTCCAGCCATGTCATACAACTCCATTCCGCAGCCCTCGGCATGTGCAACCTCAACACCGTCGGCCACTGCGACAACTGTCAGTTGCGCCGGCTGTTCCACCTGCTCGACTGCTATCGGGCATGTCGCCTCAACCAGCGTAAGCGCATTCCAATACTGAGCATTTTGATAAACTTGCAGAGATCCGCACGGCACCTTCACTGCCGTGTTCACCCCCTGGAAGGCATCGTCGGCCAATACCGGAGGCACCGAAGCACGCATGCGCACCGTGTCAAGTTCACTGCACCCTTGGAATGCAGCCTCACCGATATAACGCAAGTTCTCAGGCAGTTCCACCCCGTCCATATAACGGCAGCCATAGAACGCATTGTTGGCGATACCCGTCACATGCTCAGGTACCAAGACCTCTCCTGCCACCGTGTTGGCCACCGAGACCACCCAGTCACCGATGGCGAGCACGAGGCTCGCCGACCAATTGTCGGCATTCCTGTAGTATGCCGTGCCGTAGAACGCCTGCATGGCGATACGCGTCAAAGTGGATGGCAGCTGAATGGTATCCAGAGAACTACACATATGGAATGCCAAGCGGTCGATATTGGTCAGCCCCTCTTCTATGAAGAGTGAGGTCATGGCCGAATCATTGGCGAATGCCAATGCACCGATGGTGGTAACCGAAGCAGGGACATTGACCGAGGTAATGCGGTCGCAATCCTTGAATGCCGAGTTGTCAATAGCCTTCACACTGTAGGTTGTTCCATCGTGGGTCACCGCGGCAGGAATCGTCAGCCGGCCCTGAGGGTCGTTGTAGCCATCCCATCCATCGCTTCCGCCCGGGGCCACCACTTTCACTGTGTTGGCAGTCAGCACCGTGTAGTACAGGCGCTGTCCTTGCGGCGTGTCGAGGCTGAAAGAGAATGCCCTCGCCATAGAAAAAGTGGTGAGAAGCATTGTCAGTGTCAAAATCTTTTTCATAAGAGCTTATTCTCTTGCCGCCAGCAACAACTCCATCATCTTGATAGCCGAAGTGCTGACAGGAGTTCCGGGGCCGAAGATAGCAGCCACACCGGCATCGAACAGGAATTGGTAATCCTGCGGCGGAATCACACCACCAGCCACCACCATAATGTCCTCACGGCCCAATTTTTTGAGTTCCTCGATAACCTGCGGCAACAGGGTCTTGTGGCCTGCGGCCAGCGAGCTGGCACCGAAAATATGGACGTCGTTCTCCACGGCCTGCTTGGCAGCTTCGGCCGGGGTTTGGAACAACGGACCCATATCCACGTCGAAGCCCATATCGGCATAACCGGTGGCCACCACTTTGGCGCCACGGTCATGACCGTCCTGTCCCATCTTAGCCACCATGATACGGGGACGACGGCCCTCCAATTTGGCGAACTTATCTGTGAGCTCCTGTGCCTTCTTGAAGGCGTCGCTCTCCTTGGTCTGACTGCTGTACACGTTGCTGATAAGATTAATTTTAGCCTTGTAGCGGCCGAACACTTTCTCCAATGCATAGCTGATTTCACCCAGCGAAGCGCGCTTGCGGGCAGCATCGATGCTGAGGTCAAGCAGGTTGCCCTCCCCGGTGCGGGCGCATTCGGTCAGGCGATCCAGTGCGGCCTCGACAGCGGCGTTGTCGCGCTCGGCACGCAGTTTGGCCAGACGCTCGATCTGAGCCTTGCGCACAGCGGTATTATCAACCTCAAGGGTCTCGATGGGATCCTCGTGGTCAAGACGGTACTTATTGATACCCACGATGGTATCCACATTCGAGTCGATGCGGCTCTGCTTGCGTGCCGAGGCCTCCTCGATACGCATCTTGGGCACACCGCTCTCGATGGCCTTGGCCATGCCGCCCAACTTCTCCACTTCCTGGATGTGAGCCCAAGCGCGATGGGCCAACTCGTGGGTCAGGGTCTCGACATAGTAGCTGCCAGCCCATGGATCGACCACGCGACAGATATTGGTCTCCTCCTGTAAGTAAATCTGCGTGTTACGGGCAATACGTGCGCTGAAGTCCGTCGGCAAGGCGATGGCCTCGTCGAGGGCATTGGTATGCAGACTCTGGGTGTGGCCCAAAGCGGCGCCCATGGCCTCGATGCAGGTACGGGCCACGTTGTTGAACGGGTCCTGCTCGGTGAGGCTCCAACCCGAGGTCTGCGAGTGGGTACGCAGAGCCAGGCTCTTGGGGTTCTTCGGGTTGAACTGGTTTACTATCTTGGCCCACAACATGCGGGCGGCACGCATCTTGGCAATCTCCATGAAGTGGTTCATACCCACACCCCAGAAGAACGACAGGCGCGGCGCGAAGTCATCGACACTCATACCTGCCTGCACACCGGCACGCAGATACTCCAGACCGTCGGCCAGCGTATAGGCCAACTCGATGTCGGCCGTGGCACCGGCTTCCTGCATGTGGTAGCCCGAGATGGAGATGCTGTTGAACTTCGGCATGTGCTTCGAGGTGTATTCGAAGATGTCAGCGATAATCTTCATGCTCGGCAGCGGGGGATAGATATAGGTATTACGAACCATGAACTCCTTCAGGATATCGTTCTGGATGGTACCTTGCAGCTGGTCCTGCGGCACCCCCTGCTCCTCGGCGGCGATGATGTAGAACGCCAGAATGGGAAGCACGGCACCGTTCATGGTCATAGAGACGGACATCTTGCCCAGGTCGATCTGGTCGAACAGAATCTTCATGTCGAGGATGCTGTCGATGGCCACACCGGCCTTACCCACGTCGCCAACCACACGCTCGTGGTCCGAGTCGTAGCCACGGTGCGTGGCCAGGTCGAAGGCGCAGCTCAAGCCCTTCTGTCCGGCGGCAATATTGCGGCGGTAGAAGGCATTACTCTCCTCGGCGGTCGAAAAACCGGCATACTGACGGATGGTCCACGGACGCATCACATACATGGTCGAATACGGTCCGCGCAGGAACGGTACAATGCCTGCCGCATAGTTCAGGTGCTCCATGCCCTCGAGGTCTTTCTTTCCGTAGGCAGGCTTCACGTCAATCTGCTCCGGTGTCTTCCAGTTCTTCTCGTTATGGACTTCTTTCTCCCACTCGGCGAAGGATTCTTGCTTTCCTTCAGCCTTGCGGATATCGACATTTTGAAAATTCGGTCTCATTATCAATCGTTTGTGTTTGTATCATATTGTATCTTGCAACTGCAAATATAATAAATAATAATAACATGGCCAAAAAAAAGTTCTCATCCTCCCTCTCCACTGATTCCCCACTCCCTCCATACCCCATCCATATCACCACCGTCCTTTCTCCGTTGAAAGACGGAGGTGAGACGGAGGTGAAACGGAGGTGAGACGGAGGTGAGACGGAGGGACTGGCTTGCATCTGCCGAAGCAACGGGGCATGACAAATATCAGAAATCCATGACAGGCAATAATTAATTACCAGTTATTTATAAAACACAGCAACATTTTTTTGTCCCTTTCCAAAAGTTTTCGTATCTTTGCACCATGAAAAAGATCCTATTTGTATGCCACGGCAACATCTGCCGCAGCCCCATGGCCGAGTTCATTCTGAAGAAAATGCTCCGCCAGGCGGGACGTGAGGAAGAGTTCCACGTGGCCTCAGCTGCCACCCACGACGAAGAGATTGGCAATCCCGTCTATCCAATGGCACGGCAGGAATTGGCCAAGCACGGCATCGGTTGTCCCGGCCATCAGGCCCGTCAAATCACGCCCGACGACTATGCCAACTTTGACTTCATCGTCGGCATGGATGAAGCCAACATGCAGGACATGAAACTCATGTTCGGCGGCGACCCCGACGGCAAACTGCACCTGATGATGGACCTCGTAGGCGAGCACCGCGATGTGGCCGATCCTTGGTTCACCCGTAATTTCACCGCCGCCTGGCGCGACATTTTCGCAGGCTGCACTGCCATCTTCAACCAACTGCCCACGAAATAAGCCGCACAACGTCAATGACGGAGCAACCCATTGATTTCGAACAAGTCGAAGCCATGGGCATCTCGCGTGAAGCATTCGACGAGGTGCTTGACATCGTGGGACGCATCCCAACCATGGAGGAGCTTTCCACCTTGCTAGCCATGTGGGAGAGCAACGGCCGGCAGCAGAGCCTCTATGGGTGGCTGCGTGGCCAACGACACACGGTGGAGCGCAACGAATACCTCTATACCGGCACCGCCGACCACCGTTCCGTCCGCGAACCTCGCGTCAAAGACTGCCTCACCATTGCCAATGAGCTCTGCCGTAACCTGACGCCGGCCATCAACCACTTAACACTGACCACAGGATTGCTCCTCTACATGGTAGGCAATGTGAGCACCGAGTTTGCCGATTCGGAATATGCCCGACGTTGCCTGCATCTGGTCAGCGAACCCATGGGAGCCGGCGGCCACCGGGAAGATTGCCAGTATATAGAGATGATTCTCGACGCCCTGCTCGGGGGTGATATCATCCTGACCCACCAGTCCATCGCCTATGGTGGCCTTTTCTGCTCGCTGCTGCAATTCACTTCACCGCTGGGATACGACATCCTCACCCCCCGCGAGGTGCGGCTCGACGCCTTTCTCTTCGGCGAGGAGGCGGGACGCTACCTTGTTGCCGTCAAAGAGGAACACGATGACCTATTCCTGCTCAAGGTCGATGAGGCACGACTCAACTGCTGTTTCCTCGGCCGCACCACCAAAGGGCGTATCCTAATCGACGGCTACGACTTCGGCCCCGTCAGCCAATACACCCGGCAATAAAAAAGGCCGCAATTACTTGCGGCCCGGACTTGATTCTTTGCTCAAAAAAAGGCTTTACTTTTTCTCCAGTTCGTATTTAACCTTGTATTTGAGCGAACCGTATTCGGCGTTCTTCAAGATCAGATTGCCGCTGAGGGACATATCTTTGTTCTTGAGTTCGTCGATGGTGAACTCTGCAATCGCATTGAAGTAAGCACCTTCAACATAAAGCTTGTCATCGGATTCAATTGTCAATTCGTCGCCCGAAACTTTCCAGGTGCCACTGACATCGAGATTTCCCACATAGCCGGAAAACTTGCCTTTCTCCTTGAAAGTCCAAGTCTCATCCTTGTCGTTGGACACATTGATTTCCGACGAATTGGCCCTGGTCACTCTCCATTTGCCGGTAATCTGGCTCTCCTTGGAGCACGAAGTGAACATAAAAGTGGTGGCAGCCAACAAAGCCACCATGGCAAAAAGTTTCAGTTTCATACACATGATTTTTTTTCGTGATTGCAATTCAATTGAAAAGGCATAGCCATATTGTCACATAACTATGCCTTATCCACAACGGACAATTTATTTTTTGTCGAACTCGTAGGTAACCTTGTGTTTGGCCACCTGAGTGCCTTCACTCTTGAAAATCCAGTTGCCGGAAATGGTCATGGTCTTGCTCTTGAGCTCGTCAATGACAAAATCACCGGTGCAACTAACCTTCTCGCCTCCCAGATACACACCATCCACATCAAGTGTCAGGTTGTCGGAAGAAATGCTCCAGGTCATATCGAAATCGGAACCAGTGATGATGACTGTACCTTTACCCTTCTCTTTGAAAGTCCAGGTTTCTCCTCTGTCGTCAGAGACAGAAGTCCAATCAGAAGAAGCGGCTCTCGTGATTTTCCACTTGCCTACAATCTGGGCGTCCTTCGAGCAGGAGGTGAACATCAGCGCAGTGGCGGCCAAAAGAGCGACCATGGCAAAAGTTTTTACTGATTTAAACATAATGCTTGAGGTTTAATGGGTTAATATTTATTCTTTTCAATGATGCAAATGTACAAACATTTTTCGTTCCTGCCAAATAAAAAATGCAACACATTGATTAACAAACCAAATCCACATATAATTTATCATAATAATTGTATTCTCTTAACCCTGTTCAACAAAATTCACATTCCCTTCTACCCTAATATTTATCAAAGACATAATTGATTTTCAGTTTGGACGACCCATCTTCATACTTATACAACCAATTACCCGAGAGGGACATCGTCTTACTCCTGAGCTCGCCAATGGCAAAAACGCCGGAAACCTTGGTACCGCCCACCATTTCGAAGTTAATAGTCAGATTATCCCTTGAGACATTCCATGTCCCATTAACATCAATCCCTTGGACAACACCAGAGAAAACACCTTTCTCCTTGAAAGTCCAAGTCTCACCTTTGTCCGCTGATAGTTCAATGCCATTGATAGAAGCCTTCGCAATTCTCCACTTGCCGACAATCAGGCTCTCTTTGGAACAGGAAGTAAGAATCAGCACACTGGCGACCAGTATTGCTAAAAAGGTGAAAAACCTTAACTTGCCAAACATATTGAAGTGATCTTAATAAGGTAATTTATACTTTACTTCGGTGGTGCAAATGTACAAACATTTATCGTTTCCACAAAATAAAAATGCAACGTGTTGATTCACACGTTGCATTAAAGTCCATGACCGTATCGTCAAAGGATCGCTTAGCGGCGTTTCTCTTTGATACGGGCTTTCTTACCGGTAAGGTCGCGCAGATAGAAGATGCGGGCGCGGCGCACAGCGCCGTGCTTGTTGACGTCAATCTGCTCGATGAACGGGCTGGCAAAGGGGAATATACGCTCCACTCCGACGCCGTTCGTGACCTTGCGGACAGTAAAGGTCTCAGTAGCTCCGCTTCCACTGCGCTGCAGCACAACGCCCTGGAAGTTCTGGATTCTCTCCTTGTTTCCTTCTTTAATCTTGTAATGGACAGTGATGGTATCGCCAGCCTTGAACTCGGGGAACTCCTTGCGCTCGACAAGGGTCTCGACATACTGCATTATTTCATTCTTTCCCATGACTATTAGTTTCTTTAGCGGTTAAACTCTTTATTTCTTTACCATCTTGACAACAGCGGTGAAGGCCTCGGGATTGTTCATAGCGAGGTCGGCAAGCACCTTGCGGTTGAGCTCGATGTTGTTCTTGTGAAGTTCGCCCATAAAGACGGAATACGAGATACCGTTGATGCGGCAACCGGCATTGATACGGTTGATCCACAGCGAGCGGAACTCGCGCTTCTTGTTCTTACGGTCACGGTAAGCGTAGGTCTGACCTTTCTCCCATTTGTTCTTGGCAACGGTCCATACGTTTTTACCTCTGCCCCAATAACCTTTGGTGCGGTTGAGGATTTTCTTTCTGCGTGCCCTGGAGGCAACTGCATTGACTGATCTTGGCATAGTTCAATTGTTTTTTCATTTAGGCGGCAGCGCGGTGCCTCTGCGGTTCTAACCTGCTGCTCTTGTCGGCGCTAAATAATGGTTAATAACTCCTGTTTTAAGCAAGCAACATGCGTTTCACGCGGGCCTCGTCGTCACGGCTCACCAGAGCAGTGTGGTCGAGGTTGCGCTTCTGGGTCGTCTCCTTTTTGGTCAGGATGTGACTGTGGTAAGCATGCTTTCTCTTGATTTTGCCGGTGCCGGTGAAGGTGAAACGCTTCTTGGCAGCGGCCTTGGTTTTCATTCTCGGCATTACTTTACTGTTTTTTTAAGTTAGACTGTTATTGATACGGTTTGGACTTTCTCCTTATTATTTTTTCGGTGCGATGACCATCAACATGCGCTTGCCTTCCAACTTGGGCATCTGCTCGGGCTTGCCGTACTCCAGCAGAGCCTCGGCAAACTTCAGCAGCTGCTGCTCTCCCTGTTCCTTGTACACAATGCTACGGCCGCGGAAAAAGACATCGACCTTCACCTTGTTGCCCTCTTTGAGGAAGCGGATGGCGTGGTTGAGCTTGAACTCGAAATCGTGGTCGTCGGTCTGCGGACTCAGACGAATCTCCTTGATGACAATCTTCTGCGAGTTGGCCTTGCGTTCCTTCTCGCGCTTCTTCTGCTCGTAGAGGTACTTCTGATACTCAATGATCTTACACACCGGCGGATTGGCCGTGGGCGAAATCATGACCAAGTCGAGACCCTCGTCGTAAGCACGACGCAAAGCTTCTTTGGTATTCATGATGGTGGGCTCCATGCCCTCGCCTACCACACGGACCATCGGCGAATCGATGTTCTCGTTGATCTGGTGCTCCGGCTCTTTTCTGACCGGGCCGCGTCCGCGCTGCGGACGGGGACCGCTGGGGTTGAAAGGTGCTGCTATAACTTGGTTCTCCTATGTTCAGCCGTCAGCTTTTCCACTGACAACTATTTGATTTTATTATATTTATAATACTTCTACGATATATGATTCAAACTGCAAAAATACAACTTTTTTCATATCGGCAAAAATATTTTTTTGTTTCCGCACATTCCCCTGCACAAGAATACCCCGCACGGATGTTTTCTCGGTGTAATCCATGCGGGGTATCGTTGGTTGCGGTGGCGATTCTCTATTACCCTTCCGGACAGAGCGCCTTGGTATCGATGTCACGGCGAATCACCGTAATGAAATCCGACAACTTGGAAGCACCCTTGTCGCCGGCCTTGCGGTTCCACACCGATACCAGCTGTTCATCCTGCTCTTTCTGACCAACGATGAGGGCGTAGGGTATGCGCTGCAGACGCAGGTCGCGCAGTTTGTAGCCAATCTTCTCGGCGCGCTCATCGACCGACGAACGCACTCCGGCCTTGACCAACTCGGCGTTGACGGCATTGGCGTAGTCCATGAACTTCTCCGAGATGGGGAGCACACGCACCTGCTCGGGGCAGAGCCAGGTGGGGAAGGCGCCCTCGTACTTCTCAATCATCCAGGCCAGCGTACGCTCGTAGCAGCCAAGGCTGGTGCGGTGGATGACGTTGGGACGCACCTTGTTGCCGTTCTGGTCGATGTAGAACATATCGTAGCGCGGAGCCAGCAGGGCGTCCCACTGGATGGTGATCATGGTGTCTTCCTTGCCATAGACATTCGATGCATTGATGTCGACCTTGGGACCGTAGAAGGCGGCCTCGTCGTCGTCCTCGACGAAGGGAATGTTCAGTTCGTTGAGAATGTCGCGGATGTGCTGCTGGCTGGCCTCCCAGTCCTCGGCGGTGCCGATATACTTCTTGGTGTTGGCGGGGTCCCACTTGGAGAGGTGGTAGGTCACGTCGTCCTGCAAGCCGAGGGTGGTCAGGCAGTACTTGGCCAGGGCGAGGCACTTCTTGAACTCTTCCACCATCTGGTCGGGACGCACAATGAGGTGGCCCTCCGAGATGGTGAACTGACGCACACGCGTCAAGCCGTGCATCTCGCCGCTGTCCTCGTTGCGGAAGAGCACAGAAGTCTCGCTGTAGCGCTTAGGCAGGTCGCGATACGACTTGGGGGAGGCCTTGTAGACGAAATACTGGAACGGGCAGGTCATGGGGCGCAGGGCCAGCACCTCGGGGTCCTCGGGGTCGCCGATGACGAACATGCCGTCGCGGTAGTGCTGCCAATGGCCGGAAATCTCGTAGAGGTCCTTCTTGGCCATGAACGGCGTCTTGGTGCGGATATAGCCCCACTCGTTGTCTTCGAGGTCTTCGATCCAACGCTGCATGGTCTGCACAATCTTGGCGCCTTTGGGAAGCAACAGCGGCAAACCCTGGCCGATGACGTCGACGGTGGTGAAGAGCTCCAGCTCGCGGCCCAGCTTGTTGTGGTCGCGGTTCTTGATGTTTTCCAGGTACTCCATGTGAGCCTCGAGATCCTCCTTGCTGAAGAAGGCCACGCCGAAGATACGGGTCAGCGACTTGCCGTTGCGGTCGCCGCGCCAGTAGGTGTTCGAGTTGGATATCAGCTTGAAGCCCTTGATGAGGCGGGTGTTGAGCAAGTGCGGACCGGAGCAGAGATCGACAAAGTCATCCTGACTGTAGATAGTGATGCGGGCATCGGGGGCGATGGCATCGAGCAACTCCAGCTTGTAGGGCTCGTTCTTCTCCTCGAAGATCTTGCGGGCCTCGTCGCGCGAGACAATCTGGCGCTCCAGGCGGGTGGCTTTCTTGATGATAGACTTCATTTCCTTCTCGATGGCGTCGAGGTCCTCACGGTTGAACGGACGGAAATCGAAATCGTAGAAGAACCCCTTGTCGGTCGAGGGGCCGATGGTGAGCTTGGCCTCGGGATAGAGGTGCTTCACGGCCTCGGCCATGATATGGGCTGTAGTGTGGCGGAGGATGGGCAACGACTCGGGAGCATTCTTGTCGAGCAGTTCAATCTCGCAGTCGTTCTCCACGATGTCTCTCAAATCCACAACCTTGCCGTCAATCTTGGCGGCACAATAGTTGTTCAGTTCCTCGGGCTTTTTCTGCAGTATCAAATCAATGATAGAGCACGGGGAGTCCATCTCAACCAAACCTAATTGTTTAATATCTACTTTCATAACATCACTATATATCAGTTATTTTCAAATTCATTCAATCTGCAAAGATACAACTTTTTTACTTACTGGCAAAAAATTATTTTTCCCCACCCCATTGACCAGCCTTTTCCTCCGTATCAACTCCGTCTCACCTCCGTCTCACCTCCGTCTTAACTCCGTCTCACCTCCGTCGATGGACGGAGGTGAGACGGAGGAGGCACGAATGAAAAACGGAGGAAAAACGAAAGTAATGCGAAGACATTATACAGAATCCACGGAAAACCAATACAATGAAAAAATCACCATTTCTAGGTATTGCAGGGTTGTGAAAACGGTGGTACTTTTGCATCAGAAAATGGAGAACTGATATAGCCTGTCACAAGTCCGTTTTTTGTTTTAGGATTAATAGCTTGGACCGCCTGGCCGCCACCGAATGGGACCGGGCGGTCAAGTTATGTTCAAGCGGCTGAAGGTGCGCATCATGGCATCCCACCAGCGGGCAGGCAGCAGGTTGTGGAAGAAAACCATCAGGTGCGCCATACGGCCGGTGCAGTAGCGCGTGCGTGGATGGCGGCTATCGACGGCCCTCAAAATGGCGCGGGTGATGACACTGGGACTAGAAAGGAATCTGCTCCGGTACATCTTGTCCATCGTGCGCGCCCATCGTGTGCCCTCCTCCTCGTAGGGAGTTCCCTCCGACGACTGGCGAAGGTGATCGGCGGCGATGATGCCCCAGTCGGTCCCGATGGCACCGGGCTGTATCTTCACCACATCGATACCGAAAGGCTTCAGTTCCATACGCATGGCGTCGCTCAAAGCCTCGACCGAATACTTCGACACATGGTACCAGCCGCCAAAATAGATGACCGTGCGGCCAGCCACCGATGAGAGGTTGATGATACGACCGGAATGCTGCGCACGCATCGTGGGCAATACCAACTGGCAGAGCCGGGCCAAGCCGAAGACGTTCACCTCCAGCTGGCGGCGCGCCTCAGCCATAGCCACATTCTCCACAGGTCCGAAATAGCCATATCCCGCGTTGTTCACCAACACATCGATACGGCCCTCGCGGTCGAGGATAAACCGCACCCCCTCTGCCATCGACTGCTCGTCGGTGACGTCCATCCTGAGCGGGGTTATCCCCTGCTCTTTCAAAGGCTCCATCAATTCCATGCGCCTTGCGGCGGCATACACCTTATGTCCCTTGGCAGCCAATGCCTGCGCCGTGTCGCGCCCGATGCCGCTGCTCGCACCGGTAATCAAAATCACCTTTTGTTCCATGCTGCAAAAGTACACACTTTCCCTAACGTGGCAAAATATTTTTTGCCACATCAGGATTTATTTGTACATTTTGCAATGTGATTTCACATGGAAATCACAAGGCGTTATGCCCGTTCTTGAGGTTGGAAACGTAGGACACTTCCATAGAAAGCAAGTTCGGTGTAACGGTTCGCGCTATTTTAGCGTGGTACCTTACCAGTTCTGCTTTCAAAGGTTTCCTACGACCTCCAACTAAAGAAATGGCATACGGTGCCACGCCTTTTTATTAGTTGTCTGTTGCGGTACGGACAGACTGAAGAAAACAAAGAAAGATATGGACAAATCTAATCAGGTGCAACAAAGTGCACAAACAACATGGCATCGGACATCAGGTTCCATCGGACCACGCCGAATGTGGCCAGAGGCAAGAAAGAACAGATGCAACTCGTTGATTCTTTTTATAGCCATCCTATCCTTGTGGGGATTAGCTTCCTTCAGTGGAAGACACAACACATTGCAAGAACCTATTGACAGAACAAGCAACAATCGACTCCCCTGCTGTGGCTTTGCACGAAATAGACAGCATAATGAATAGTGGCCGACTCGTTCATCTTGATGTCTATGAGATCGGCAGGCTAAAAAACATTTCCATAAGCGTCCAGAAATTGACAGCAGGAGAAGAAGCTACTGTTTGGATAAACTTCCGCAAAGATTGTGGAGGTGAGTACAAACAGAATTCTACAGTGACATTAAATGACAAGGATGCCGAGGACCTGAAAATCCTTATTCAAAACGCGCAGTCGAAAATTAGAGCAATACAGTAAACCGTTATAATAAAATGAAAAGAATCGTATTATTGGTAGCAATGGTTTGTGTCCTGCAATCTGCATTTGGACAAGCCTCATATGAGAAATCCATCGAGTTGCAAGGAGGCCCCGCACTCGATTCTCACACAAAATATTCTGTCGGAGCATCAACAACTCATGGTGCACGAATTGAGAACTTCTTCATTGGCGCAGGTGCCGGTTTTCGATATACAAACGCTCTTTACTACAGTTCGTATGAGTCATATTATCAATTCGGAGCATTGCAATCGAAAGGACACAAAAGCTATGATGGGAAATATTTAGTTCCGATTTATGTTCGTGCGTGTTATCGGTTTGGCAGTTCGTCAGTCAGGCCGATGATTTCCTTTGACCTTGGAACGACTATTGATGTCGGTCAAAATCAGGAGCACAAAAACACCGAATGCTTATTTTATGAGCCTGCCGTGGGGTTAAGTATTTCTATAGACGAAACAACCACCATGTTTATCTCTATTGGATTAAATTACCCAAATGCCCATCACACATTTTACTCCTTGAGTTATTACGATGTAGCGACTACAGACAAAATAAACGGTATGGCATCAACCTTGAATTTCAAATTAGGTTTGACTTTCTGAAATCAAGTTTGTAATTACAGCAAGTAAAGAACCCGCCGTTTCCATTACATTGTCGGGAAACAACAATCAAGAAAAAATGGATGGGATAAAGGTCCCAAGCGATGGACGTATTCTCACCAAAGTATTCCCACCATATTCCCACCATATTTCCCGGATATCCATTGCATATACAATGGATATACAACGACTATAGAAAGATTATACAAACAATATAGAAAGAATAAACAAAAAAGGGAACCACTTTCGTGATTCCCTTATAAAAAATTGGCGGCGACCT
>DGIA01000003.1:0-3086 GCA_002392965.1 Bacteroidales bacterium UBA3834
TGATTAGTTCCCCGTTCTCCCACCGGCTTTCGAAGTTGAAAGAACCCAGGATATAGAGGTTCCCCACGCTGTCGGTCACCGACCCCACGATGCTGACATGTTCCCCCGGCGCATACCCCCGCACCCACTCGAACCGCCCCGACGAGTTACTATTCTGCGCCGCCGCACCACCCAGCACCAGCAGCACCGAAACCAAGAATAAAGCTGTCTTTTTCATATTGTCAAGATTATGCGTTTTCAGTCAAGTTTCATTGTGCAAAGATACGAAAAAAAACAATATATCGATTTGTAAAGAGTATATTTCGGCCTTTGCTATAAATAAAAGACGCTTTTTTTTCGGAAACGTTACATCAACAGTAAAATTTAACATTTTTTATGATATTTTCGACACCCTGCGCCCACTAAACACTAAACACTAAACACTAAACACTGAACACTACCCACTTTCCCAGGCAATGACCTAGTACTTTCTATATAGTCAATACTAGGTCAATACTAGGTCAATACTAGGTCATAACGGATTCAAGGCTTAGTATCAGTGAGTTATGTGGGTTCTGAGAATCGGGATGAAGAAAGCGGGAGGATTCATGGGAATAGTTATCAACAATGCCCTATATGTCGGATTTTATGTGTAACCTTGGCTTTGCCGGCGTTACTTCATTTCGGATATGTCAATAATATTTTTTTGCCATATCGCTCAACTTTCGTAACTTTGCAGCAGGTTTAATTTTCCGGCTGTATGGTTCAATTCACTCATCTACATGTGCATTCGCACTACTCTATGCTCGACGGTATGTCGAAGATTCCCGACCTGGTGGGCAAGGCCAAGCGCTGCGGGATGTACGCGATGGCGCTTACCGACCACGGCAACATGTTCGGTGTGAAGGACTTCCTTGACACTGTGGCCAAGGAGAACGGCAAGGTGAAGGGCAAGATCAAGGAGGCGGAGGCGAAGGTGGGCGAGTTGGAGGGCCGTCTGAAGGAGCTGGAGGAGGTATATACCCTCACGGAGGTGCCCGAGGGGACTCCGAAGCTGAGCGAGGTGCAGGAGGAGCTGGAGCGTACACGAAGGGAGATCGAGACGCTGCGAGGCCAGTTTTTCAAGCCTATCGTCGGCACCGAGGCCTACTGTGCCCGCCGCACCCTGTACGACAAGGACAAGAATTTCAAGGAGATCAGCCCGGAGAATGGCCGTGAGCGCATTGTGGATAGGAGCGGCTACCACTTGATTCTGCTGGCCAAGAACCTGCAGGGCTACCACTCGCTGTGCAAGTTGGCTTCGATCGCCTACACGGACGGCTTCTACGACCGTCCCCGCATCGACCATAATGTGTTGAGGCAGTACCACGAGGGGCTTATCGTCTGCTCGGCCTGCCTGGGCGGCGAGATACCGCAGCTCATCCTGGGCGGCCGGTTGAAGGAGGCCGAAGAGGCAGTGCTGTGGTTCAAGGAGTTGTTTGGCGACGACTACTACATCGAGCTGATGCGCCACAAGACCGACAAGCCGAATGCCAACTACCAGACCTATGAGCAGCAGGAGAAGGTGAATCCGGTGCTCATCGAGCTGGCCCGCAAGCACAATATCAAGATCATAGCCACCAACGACGCCCATTTTGTGGAGGAGGAGCACGGGGAGGCGCACGACCACCTGATATGCCTGGCCACGCAGAAGGACTACGACGACCCCACCCGCATGCACTACACCAAGCAGGAGTGGCTGAAGAGCCCCGAGGAGATGGCGGCGGTCTTTGCCGACCTGCCCGAGGCGCTGGAGAACACGATGGAGGTGGCCGCCAAGGTGGAGACCTACAGCATCGACAGCGACCCCCTGATGCCGGTGTTCCCCATTCCGGAGAGTTTCGGCCGCGAGGAGGAATGGCGTGCGAGATACAGCGAGGAGGACCTCTTCAACGAGTTCACCCGCAACGAGAAGGGCGAGGAGGTGATGAGCCGGCAGAAGGGCGAGGAGAAGATCAAGAAGCTGGGCGGCTATGACAAGCTGTACCGCATCAAGTTCGAGGCCGACTATCTGGAGCATCTGGTTTGGGAAGGCGCCCGCAAGCGTTACGGAGAGGAGCTGGGCGACGAGGTGAAGGAGCGTATTGTCTTTGAGCTGCATACGATCAAGACCATGGGATTCCCGGGCTACTTCCTCATCGTGAGCGACTACATACGGGCGGCGCGCGAGGAGCTGGGTGTGTCGGTAGGGCCGGGGCGCGGCTCGGCGGCCGGAAGCGTGGTGGCCTACTGCCTGTGGATTACCGACCTGGATCCGCTGCGCTACGACCTGCTGTTCGAGCGTTTCCTCAATCCCGACCGTATCTCGCTGCCCGATATCGACGTGGATTTCGACGATGCGGGTCGCGGCAAGGTGCTGGAATGGGTGACGCAGAAATACGGCAAGGACCGGGTGGCGCACATCATCACCTACGGCACCATGGCGACGAAGAGTTCCATCGCCGATGTGGGGCGGGTGGAGAAGGTGCCGCTGGCCGTGGTGAACCAGCTCAAGGGATACATCCCCGACCGGGGTTTCCCCGACAACATCAAGGACGAGAAGGGCAAGACTCCGAAGGTGAACCTGAAGAACTGCTACAAATATGTGCCAGAGCTGCACCGCATCATGGAGGGCGACGACGAGAAGCTGAAGCAGATGCTGACCTATGCCGAGGAGCTGGAGGACACGAACCGCCAGATAGGCATCCACGCCTGCGGCGTCATCATCGGCTCGCAGGATATCACCAACGTGGCGCCGGTGTGCGTCATCAACGACAAGGAAAGCGGCGAGGATGTGCTGGTGACCCAGTACGACGGCCATGTGGTGGAGAATGTGGGTCTCATCAAGATGGACTTCCTCGGGCTGAAGAACCTCACCATCATCAAGAACTGTGTGAGCATGGTGAAGAAGCGGCTGGGGATTGATGTCGATGTGGATCATCTGCCGCTCGACGACGAGCTGACCTATAAGCTCTTCTGTGAGGGCAACACGGTGGGTGTGTTCCAGTTTGAAAGTGGCGGCATGCAGAAGTACCTGCGCGAACTGCAGCCCCACGTCATCGACGACCTCATCGCCATGAACGCCCTCT
>DGIA01000003.1:3129-41326 GCA_002392965.1 Bacteroidales bacterium UBA3834
ACCGTCCGGGCCCCATGGACAACATCCCCGAGTTCATCGACCGCAAGCAAGGGCGCAAGCCCATCGCCTACGACCTGCCGGTGATGGAGAAGTACCTCAAGGACACCTATGGCATCACCGTCTATCAGGAGCAGGTGATGTTGCTGAGCCGCCTGCTGGCCGGTTTCACCCGCGGACAGAGCGACACGCTCCGCAAGGCCATGGGCAAGAAGCAGATAGACAAGATGAACGAGTTGGAGGTGCTCTTCTATGAAGGTGGCGAGAAGAACGGGCACCCGCGCGAGACGTTGCACAAGATATGGGAGGAGTGGAAGAAGTTTGCTTCCTATGCCTTCAACAAGAGCCATGCCGCCTGCTACTCGTGGGTGGCCTACCAGACGGCCTACCTGAAGGCGCACTATCCCGCCGAGTATATGGCCGCCGTGATGACATCGGCGCAGACGGATATCAAGCGTGTCACCGAGTTGATGGAAGACTGCCGGAAGCAGGGCGTGGAGGTGGCGGCCCCGAGCGTCAACGATTCGCAGATGGACTTCGCCGTCGATAGCCAGGGACGCATCCGCTTCGGATTGCAGGCCATCAGCGGCATGGGCGAGGCGGCCTCGAGCGTGATCATCGCCGAGCGCGAGGCAAACGGCCCCTACAAGGACATTTTCGACTTCCTGAAGCGGGTGGATATGCACTCGGTGAACAAGAAGAACCTGGAGGTGCTCATCAAGGCCGGCGCCTTCGACGGCTTGGGGAGCATGCACCGAGCGCAGTATTTCTACAAGGAAAACCAATTGGAGACCACGCCCACCTACCTCGACCAGCTGGTGAGGTGGGCCATACGGAGGCAGGACGGGGCGGCGTCGAACCAGATGTCCATCTTCAGCATGAGCGAGGAGCTGGCGGAGGAGGATCATCCCCCGATACCGGAATGCGAACCGTGGAGCAACATCGAGCGGTGCCGCTACGAGAAGGAGGTCATCAACACCTACCTCAGCGGCCATCCCCTCGACGACTTCAAGTACGAAATCAAGATGATGACCAACATCACGGTCGATAAGCTGAACAACCTGGAAGCTTTGGGCGACTGCGAGGTGAGTTTCGCCGGCCTTGTGTCCAACGCCAAGAAGATGACCAGCCGCACAGGGGAAGGCTACGGAAGCATGACCATCGACGACTACGGCGGCTCCTATGAGCTGCGTCTTTTCAAGAAGGATTATGTGGATTTCGGCACCTTTATCCAGGACAACACCTTCATCTATGCCCGTGGCCGGATCATCACGCGCCAGTATGTCGATAAGGACAACAATCCCCGCACCTCGACCAAGTTGTACATCAACACCATGCTGTACTTGGCCAACGTACTGGAGAGATACACCGCCAAGCTCACCTTCAAGGTGGCGCTGTCCGATGTCGATGAGGCTTTCAGCCGCAGTATCGAGAAACTGGTCAAGAAACACAAAGGGAAGGTGCCGCTGCAGGCTGTCGTGGTTGACCCCACCCACAACATAGCCCTCACGATGAACGCCCAGAACCTCATGGTGAACCCCCGCGAGATCATCCCGGATCTGGAGAAAATCAAGGGGGTGTTCGACATAAAGCCAATCAAGAAATCATGATGCCGAACCTGACCACCCCTGTGCTTGTGCCCAAGTTGCCGTTTCAGCTCGATTTTGCCAGCGGCATCGTCAGCCTCGGCTCCTGTTTCTCCGATGAGATAGGCACCCGGCTGAGAGAGGGCGATTTCCACGTGGAGATGAACCCCTTCGGGGCTCTCTACAATCCTGCTTCCATCGCATCGGCTCTGCGCCGTCTGATAGAGGACAGGCCCATCGGGAAGGAGGACTTGGTGAAGCACGAGGGATATTGGCATTCGTGGCATCATCACGGCTCGTTCTCGCATACCACACCCGCCGCCACCCTGACGGCGTGCAACAGCCGCATCCATCGTGCGCATCAGGTGCTGAAGGACGCCAACCTGCTGATGATCACCTGGGGCACGGCCTGGGTCTTTGAGCATGAGGGGAAGGTGGTCGCCAATTGCCACAAGTTGCCGCCGCAGTTGTTCGAGCGTCGGCGGATGACGGTGGAGGAGATTGTCTCCTTGTGGCAACCCCTGCTGCAGGAACTTACGGCTTATTATCCCGAGCTGCAGATTCTCCTTACGGTGTCGCCCATCCGTCACATGGCCGACGGAGCGCACGGGAACCAGCTCAGCAAGGCCACCTTGCTATTGGCTATCGACGAACTGCTCAAAGACCGGAATCCGGAATCCAGAATACATTACTTCCCGGCCTACGAGATCGTTCTGGACGAGCTGCGCGACTACCGCTACTTTGACGAGAAGATGACCCATCCCACTCCGGTGGCCGTCGATGTGGTGTGGGAGCGGTTCCAGCACGCCACCATGCATCCCGCCGTCCGCCAGCAGGCCCACTACAACATGAAACAGCACAAACAGGAGAAACACATACCGCTGCATCCATCGAACTGAAAGATTATGAAAAAGATAGAATATTTGACATTGACGGTCCTGCTGCTGATGCTGAGTGCATGCAGCCCTCGGCAGCCGGAGCCCCAGGTGGAAGGCCACTACACTTATGAACACGCCTTCGACTATAGCATGGACGGCAACCACTTCGACGTGAACGAAACCGGTAGCATGGACTTTTATGCCGACGGCACGGCCCTCGACTCGGCGCGGCAGGTGTATTCCGTCACCCTGCCAGACAGCAGCACGGTGACATGGGTATATAACTACATCAGCCCCAGCCGCTGGCATCGGGAGGGTGACACCTTGTTCTTCGCCGGCATCAAGGACAGCTTCCGCATGGAGGTGACGGAGGGAGAGGAAGGGCTGGAGCTGGCGCAGAAGATTATTGACCGCTACAGCGGAGGCATCGACTATGAGTACAAGTTCCACATCGACACGCTGACAGCCGAACGCCTGCAGTGGAGCTTCACCTACCGCGACGGCCACCGCGACACATGGGAATTCTATAGAAAACAAAATAAATGATGACATTGCGGGAAGCCATCGTCGCACGCCATTCGGTGCGGCAGTATCGGGAGAAGGCCATTGATGCCGCGATTGTAGAGCGACTCAATGAAGAGATAGCCCTTTGTAATCGTGAGGGTGGGTTGCACATCCAGTTGGTCACCGATGAACCGCAAGCCTTTGTCGGCGGCATGGTCAAGTACGGCCGCTTTGTGGGTGTGCGTAACTATCTGGCCATGATTGGTCCCAAAAAGGCCGACGAGGCCATCGGTTACTATGGCGAGCGCCTGGTGCTTCTGGCACAGACGTTGGGGTTGAACAGCTGCTGGGTAGGCATGTCGGTAGGCAGGCAGCCCGACCGCTATCGGATCGGTGCGGGCGAGAAGCTGCACTGCGTCGTCGCCCTCGGCTACGGCATCACACAAGGGGTGCAGCACCCCATGCGGCCGGTGGAGAACTACGTCAAGGTGAATGGCACGATGCCGGAATGGTTCAGGCGCGGTATGGACGCCGCCATGCTGGCTCCCACGGCGGTGCATCAGCAGAAATTCGAGTTCGAACTGGTGGATGACCACACTGTCCTTGCACACGCCCGATTCTCCATGGTGGGGTGGGCAAAACTCGACCTCGGCATTGTCAAATACAATTTTGAGGTGGCCGCCGGACGGGAGAACTTCAACTGGAAGGAGGCCTGATGGCAGACAAGGGAATGAAAAAGACCAATGCGGCACGCCTGCTCGACCAGCTGAAGATTGCCTATGAGCTTATCCCTTATGAGGTGGATGAGGAACATTTAGGTGCCGAACATATCGCCGAAATACTTGGCGAACCCATCGAAAGAATCTTTAAGACCTTGGTGCTTCGAGGCGACAAGACGGGTCTTTTCGTATGTGTCGTCCCGGGGGCCGGGGAGGTGGATTTGAAGAAAGCCGCCAAGGTGACGGGCAACAAGAAGGTGGAGATGATCCACGTGAAGGAGCTGTTGCCGCTGACGGGTTATATCCGTGGAGGCTGCTCGCCTATCGGCATGAAGAAACCGCTGCCCACATGGTTTCATGAGAGTATCATGCAGTATGACTCCGTTTATTGCAGCGCCGGACAGCGTGGACTTCAGTTCCGTCTTGCACCGGCCGACCTCCTCGGTGCCGCCAAAGGCACACTCGCCGATTTGATTGTGGTGTAATGATTAACGTATGGGACGTACCGTTTTTTATTTGATGTTGGCCTCGTTGGGATTGCTGTCGCTTGCCGGATGCCGGACGCAGGAATACTTTGTGAAGGGTCCCGAAGGAGGTATTGCCGTCGAGATTACCCTGCCCGAGGATTTCTTTAGTGTCGTCATCTGCATGAGAAACAAAGTGTTTTACTACAATAAACTTTAAATAACTGTCAAACTGCATTATTATGAAAAAAACATTGCTTTTGTTAACGGTGGCATTGATATGTCTGGCTGGTGCCGGATGCGGACGCGAAGAGGTGAAGCCCGAAGGAGGCGACCGACCGGCTGCGGTTCCCGATGCGCCGTCGGAGCCCGACGGAATTCTGCACTCGCGGTTCAGTGTGGCCGAGGGACGTCAGGTACGCTTCTCACGAGGCAACCTGCAGTTCTGCTCCACCGGCAGCCACGCCACCGTCGAGGGAACTGCGATGGGCGTTTTCCGTTTCGCAGAACACCAATATGACTACGTCGGGCAAGCCAACGCCTTGGTGTCGGATACCAACACAGGATGGATCGACCTCTTCTGTTGGGGCAGCAGCGGATGGCATGTGGCTCCCTGCTCGGAGAAAGATGGCGACTATGACATCGAGAGCCTCTGCGGCAGTGAGTCGTATGCTGACTGGGGAGTGTATAATGCCATAGGCAGTGGTGTGCCGGGCACATGGCGCACGCTGACACGCGATGAGTGGGATTACCTTGTCAACAGGCGTGCGGCTTCCTCTGTCGATGGTATCGACAGCGCCCGCTATGCCGAGGCGACCGTGTGCGGTGTCAAGGGACTTATACTCCTGCCCGACCAGTTTGAACGTCCTGCCTCCCTTGCTCCGATTGCCAATATCAATCCCGACGACTTGGCTTTCGACTTCAGCGACAATGTCTATGACACAGAAACGTGGAAGTTGATGGAGGATGCCGGTGCGGTGTTCCTTCCGGCAGCCGGATTCCGTGGCGGTACCTGGATTTCTACCGTAGGCGAAGGTGGTAATTACTGGGCGGCGACATGCAACGCCAATCGGCAGGCCTATGCCTTGTTGTTCATCAATGGTCTGGTCAATGCCAGCGCCGAATGCCATTACGAAAAAGACCGTGGCTATGGACGCTCCGTCCGGTTGGTCGCCGATGTCCAAAATCAAAGATGAGCACTGCTGTGATTATTCCTGCAGAGCGGTTGATACTCCGCCCTTGGGTTGAGCACGATGCGGAGATACTTTTCAAGTATGCCTCCGACCCGGAGGTGGGGCCACGGGCAGGGTGGCCGCCGCACAAAAGTGTCGGGGAAAGTCGTGAGATTATCCGAACCCTCTTCTGTAATGACCATACCTGGGCCATGGAGCTGAAGGAAACGGGAGAACCCATCGGTTGCATAGGATACTATATCCATGGCGAGAGCAACATCGACATAGGTGAGAACGATGCCGAAGTGGGCTACTGGGTGGCGCGGACTTACTGGAACCAGGGGCTCTGCAGCGAAGCGCTGCGGGCGTTGATTGACTATTGCTTCCGAGAGAGAGGTTTCAGCACCCTCTGGGCCGACTACTTTCCCGAGAACCCAGCCAGCGGCAAGGTGATGGAAAAGTGCGGCTTCTGTGACACCGGCGAGGTGAACCGGTGCAGCCGCCTGCAAGTCGGCAGCGACAAATCGGTGCGTATCATGCGACTCGACAAATGGTGTGTGCCGGGAGAAAAGTCAATCCGTCAGCGCAATAAAAAGACGACAAAAAGCGTTACAGCAGAAAAATGAATCATAGATGAAGAAGAATATAGCTCTTGTCATGGGTGGTTTCAGTGGTGAACACGATATCAGCATCGCCAGTGGAAACCAGGTGTATGGCCAGTTGGACCATACGAAGTACAATGTCTATAAGATTGTTATCGACCGTGGCGGTTGGTACTGGCTGGACGGAGAGGAGCACCGACCTGTGGATCGTGGCAATTTCACGGTGACCGACAAGAGTCAGACAATCCACTTTGATCTGGCGTTTATCATCATTCACGGCAATCCAGGTGAGAATGGAGTTCTGCAGGGGTATTTCGACATGCTGGGTATCCGCTACACCACGTGCGGATTCTATACCTCCAGCCTCACATTCCACAAGGGTTATTGTAACCCTGTGGTGAAGAGTTTCGGATTAGTCAAGGTCGCCAAGTCGGTGTTGCTCTACAAGGAGCCACCTACCAAAACCAAACTCGATGAGCTTATGGAAGGCATGCATTATCCGGTCTTTGTCAAGCCTGCTGCCGGCGGCAGCAGTGTGGCGACCACCAAGGTGAAGAGCCGCGAAGCTCTGTTGCCCGCCATTCGCGAGGCGTTTACGGAAGATCATCAGGTCCTGGTGGAGGAATTTATCCCTGGTCGCGAGTTTGACTGTGGAGTCATGCAGTTTCCGAAAGGCTCCAAATATGAGGGATGGAATCCCGACTTCAAGCACAAACTGGTCTTCCCTGTCACGGAGATTATCCCTATCGGAGGACATGAGTTCTTCGATTATGAGGCTAAGTACGACGGATTCAGCAACGAAGTGTGCCCCGCAGAGGTCGATGACGCCATTAGTCACCACATCCAGGAGGTGTCGTACCGTCTGTATGACCTGCTGGGATGCCGCGGCATTGTCCGTTTCGACTATATCTACAACATCGAAGAGCAGGAGCTCTATTTCCTCGAGGTGAACACCATCCCCGGGCAGAGCGCCGAAAGCATTGTGCCCAAACAGGCTCGTGCCATGGGGATTTCGCTCACCGAGCTCTACGAGATGAGCATACAAACTGCTTTAGCTGAGTAGGTGGCGTCGGTAACTGCGAGCTGCTATCCAGGCTGCTGCGGAGAAAGTAATCAGCAATAATGCGATTCCTAGAATGGTTTGCCAAGTGGGCAGGCCGAAGGGAAGGCGTAGCATGGAAGCCACTGGTGCCGTGAAGGGTATGACGGTGAGCCACGATGCCAGCCTGCCGGATGGATTGTGCAGCAGCAACGGAGTCAATATCAGCACTGCGAAGAGTGGCAATGCTGTGAGTAAAGCCCATTGCAGGGCATCGGCATCGTTGTCGAGCCGGGAAGCCAATGCCGCCAGCAAGGCACCATAAAGCAGGAATCCCAACAGGAAATACAACAAGAACATCCCTGCCACCAATGGTAGATGGATGGCTGTAAGGCCACGTACCGTTTCATCGACCAATTGAACGGGGTTGTCGTATTGGGCTGTGGCCGCCACGCCCTTGGTGGCAAGGCTGCGATGTTCCTGCTGTTCCCGGGCTTGGGCGAAGAGGTCGGGTGCGGTGGATTGTATGCCTTGTATACAGAGGGTGGTGAGGACAATCCACAGGACGGTCTGTGTCAGCGCCGTCAGCGCCACTCCGCTGATTTTCCCAACCAACAACTGTACAGGTTTCACCGTCGAGGCCAACACTTCAGCCACACGGTTCTGTTTTTCTTCCTGCACACTGCGCATCATCTGTAGGCTGAACAGTACGATGGTCAAGGTCAGCAGTATCGCCAGAACCACCGCCACCACCGTTTTGACACGGACGAAACTCTCTTTCCCGCTGCCCGCCTCTTGGGTGTGTAACTTGATATTGGTGGTCTCCACAGAGTGATAGACCGACGGTTCCACTTGATAGACATCCTCCAGGATGGCGTTGCGCAACAGCGTCTGCAACTGCCCATCCACCGTGCTTTGCAGAGTCGATGACGGGCTGCTTCCCGAGTAATACAGGAAGGCGTCGCGCGGGATAGTGGTCTCTCGCATGGGGATGAAAAGGACCAGGTCGTCCTTCCCGGCTTGCTGGCGTGCATAGTCGAGCGACGGCATGGTGTGGAAATGCACCTCGTCGGTCGATACCAGCGCCCCCTCGAACAACCCTGTCTGATCTACCACCAATACCGTGGCCTGTCGGGCACTTTTCTGGGCGGCGATGACGGGAAGGGCGTAGAGTATGGCCAGCACCACTGGCACCAGCAACGTCAGCACCCAGAACGAAGGACGGCGCAGCCGCAACAGGTATTCGCGTCGGAGTATCAGCATCAGTTTCTTCATAACTGTATGGTTTTGTTACACAACTCGCCAGCGGCCGTCAGGTTGTGTGTGGAGAAAAGGATGGCAGTGCCAGAGGCCTTGAGGTTCAATATTTCCTGTTTCAACATGGCGCTGTTCTCGGCATCGAAGCCTGAGAAGGGCTCGTCGAGAATGACCAGGTCGGGCCGATGTGCCACGGTGACCACAAATTGCAGCTTCTGCTGCATGCCTTTGCTGAGCTTTCCGGCAGGGCGTCCCCACCAGTCGTCCATACCCAGCCGATGAAACCAGTCGTGCAACGCTTCTTCGGCCGCTTTGTGCGACATCCCTTTCAATTGCATGAAGTAGAGCGCCTGTTCTCCGACCCCCATGTGGCGGTACAAGCCACGTTCTTCAGGCAGGTAGCCTATCCTCCGCAGGTCGTCCTGCATCAGCGGATGCCCGTTGAGAAGCACCCGGCCGCTGTCGGCTTCCATCAATCGGGTGATGATGCGCAGAAGGGTGGTTTTCCCAGCACCGTTGGCACCGAGCAGCCCTGCTGCCTCACCGCCCTGCACGTCAAAACATACATCGGACAGCACCTGATGTCCATTGAAGGATTTGTTTATATGTTCTACCTGCAGTAGCATAGGTCGATATGTTTTACTTTTTCTTTTTAGGTCTGCTCTTCAGCAATGCTGTTTCTGCCGCCAATGCCAGCAGGGTCAGCAACAGGCACACATGCCACAGCTGCCGTCCGCCGTCGCGCCGTCGCAGCTCGTCGGCCAGCGGTTTCCGGCTGTTGCGCACCAGGGTGTATTCAGGCCGGCCTTTGAGGGCTTGGTTTAATTCTTCACGTGTGAGGAACCGCATCTCCGATTCGCGTCGGTCGTAGTTGAAGGCGATATGTTCGTCGGCCAACCGGTAGAGTCCTGCTGTGGTCAGCTCACCGTGCGGCACCATCACCTGTCGGTTTCCCACCCGACGCAGATCTGGAATGAATCTGATGTCTCCACCGTCGGTGAGTTCCGGTAACTGCCGTTCAAGGTCATAGTTTCCTCGCAACACAATGGGGGCGCCATTGCCGAGGGTATGGCTGGCGGGAGGCAGCGGTCGGCTGTAGAGAGCCATGTTGTAGAATGTAGGCACGAACAGCGCCTGGCCCACCAGGTCGGTCCAATCGGCGGTGAGCGGGGTGGAAAGGAGATATACCTTGCCTTCGCCGTAGGGTGTGAGGGTCAGCAATTCGCCACCGTCGGCCAGCCCGATGATGCTCTGTTTGACCGCCTGTTGCTGCCCGAGGGTGTAGTGGCCTTGCACCGTGGGCATCTCCATCTCGTCATTTGTGCCGTTGAACACACCTCGATAGAGGCTGCCGGCGTAGTCAATCTGGCTGGCACGCACCGTACGTTTCACCCAATGATCCAGCTGTGGTGCCTGGAGTGTCGCCAGCAAAATGTTGAGTCCTTCGGCATCATCGACCGAAGGCACCACCAGCAGGCTTCCCCCTTCGCCGACCCATTCGGTCAGCTGTTGCACCTCGCCCGAGGAGAGATGGCTCACCTCGTTGAGTATGAAGAAGCTGTAGTCTTCCATTGTGGGAGGGATGTGCCTCATGCTGTGGAATTCTACCGACTCGTCGGCTTCGAACAGTTTCTGTAGGTGGGCGTTGCTTCCGTGTTCATCTATTTCCCCGATGCCTACCGGCTCGCCGGCCAGCAGGGTGAAGTGGTAGCTGTCGTCGAAGGTGACGGGGTAGTCCTCAATTTCCACCCGTCCATCTACCCAACCCGCATGGTCGATGCTGAAGCGCAGGGTGACGTTGCCCGAGGCTTCGGGTTCAAGGTCGAGGGTGGTCAGGGCGCGTTCTTTGTTGTCTATGTAGAGTTTCACCGGCACCTTCTCCACCGCACGTCCGCTACTGTTGCGAAGGGTGACAGCAACGGATACGCTGCCACCTGTGAAGTAGGCCGGAGCGTCGAGCAACACGGTATCGATATACAGGTTGTCGGCTTCCACACCCGCCAGCGGCACCAAGGTGTAGAGTACCGTGCTGTCGGTGGGCATCGCCTCGAGGTCGGTCGCGGTATGCTGGAAGTCGCTGATGAGGTAGGCGTGGTGGGAGCCATTTCCGCCAGGGGCGTTGTTGCGCATAAAGTCGCCCTGCCGGGCAGCCACTTCGCTCATCATCCGCGAACCGGGAGTCACCGCCACTTCGTCGAGGGCTTCGGCAAGCTCGTCGCGGTTCAGCCAACGCATTTCTTCGCCTTCCATGCTGTTGGTCAACAGTTGGAATCGTGTCCCGGGGCTATAGGCGTCGGCTATCTCGCGGGCTTTCTGCCGGGCGGTCTCCAGACGGCTGCCGTCGTGGTCGGCGCTTTCCATGCTGAACGAGTTGTCGATATAGATGCTTACCACCGCATCCCCCATTGATACGCGGTTGTCGTCTGTGGTAGGTAGCACGGGGCGAGCGAAGGCCAATACGAGGCCGACGACAGCCAGTACCCGGGCGGCCAGCACCAGCCATTGGCGCAGGGTGTTCTGTCTCCGGCTTTCGGTGTGCAAGGCGGCGAGTCTCTCAACATTGCTGAAGTATTCCTTGCGGTAGCGTCTGAAATTGAACAGATGCACCGCCACCGGTATCAGCACCGCCAGCAAGCCCCACAAAAACGCCGGATAAGTGAACATCATTATCTTACTTAATCGCTTTTATTCTTATTTGACACTTGCTCCTATTTCTCCCTTCTTATAGTATCCGCACACCTCCGTCAATCCGCATTCCGTGCACCGTGGCTTACGCGCCTGGCACACATAGCGCCCGTGCAGTATCAGCCAGTGGTGCGCCTTCGGGAGCAACTCCGCTGGTATGTGCTTCACCAGCTCGCGCTCCGTCTGCAGCGGTGTCTTTGAGTTGTGGGTCAGACCTATGCGGTTCGCCACGCGAAACACATGCGTGTCCACCGGCATCGCCGGACGGTCGAAATACACCGCCTCCACCACGTTGGCCGTCTTGCGACCCACGCCAGGCAGCCGCTGCAGCTGCTCGATATCGTCGGGCACCTCTCCACACATCTCCTCTACCAGCATCCGCGACAGCCCGGCCAGATGCCGACTCTTGTTGTGTGGATACGACACCGAGTGTATGTAGCTGAAAATCTCCTCCTCCGTAGCCTTGGCCATCGCCTCGGCCGTAGGATAAGCCGCAAAGAGTGCCGGTGTCACCATATTGACCCGACGGTCGGTGCATTGCGCCGACAGCACCACCGCCACCAGCAGCTGGAACGGCGTGTCGTAGTGCAGCTCCGTCTCCGCCACCGGCATCGCCTCCTTGAACCACGCCAGCACCCTGTCGTATAACTCCTGTTTCTTCATCTGTATAACCAATTGGTCCCTTCATTCCTTCACCTCCAGCGCCACCACTATCGGGTAATGATCCGAGATGCGTGTCTTGATTCTCCTGTAGCTCAGCGTCCTCAACCCCTCGTTGTGGAACACCATGTCTATCCGGAACTTCGGCAGCCATCCGCTCCCTATCGGCAGCAACTGCTCGTCGCCACCGTTATACGTGGTCACAAAGCCGAACCCCTCCTCGCGGTAGCTGTCCGTCATCTCCTTGTCTATCTGATTGTAAAGCCACGAATTCGGTATATCGTTCATATCCCCAGCCAACACCAGCGGCACCGTGCTCTCCTGCACCACAGGCCTCAAGTGCTGCTCCCACTCCGTCTGGTGGCTCAATATCGTCTCGCGCACCTTCTCCAGCGTCCGCCGGCTCGACTCCTGCACCTCGCCGTGGCGCATTCGGTCTATCTCCTCGCGGTCTGTAGCGTCAAAACGGTAACTGTCCATGTGTATGCTGCACACATGCAACCTCCTATCCTCCTTCAGTATCTCCACCAATATCTTCGTGTTATCCAGTCGGTTCACGTATGTGATGGGTAACCGGCTGAACACCACCGTGCCATACGGCACCCCTCTGCCCGTAGCATGTGCGCCATAGTAGTGGTTATACCCCATCAGCACCAAACTGTCCGTCACACGCACTGTCTTCGGTGCTGCATACTCCTGCAGGCACAGCACATCCGGCCCCTCCTCGCTCACCAGCGACAGAAAGCTTCGCGCATTGCTGTCCGACGACATCGGGCAATCCTCCGGACCCTGGAACTGGTGCACATTGTAACTCATCACCGTCACCATCATTGGATGCTCCGCGCGCGGCGGCACCTTCTGCGTACCCCCCACCTGGAAAAACAACCCCACCATACTCCACCGCACCGCTATCGCTGCCACGCTCAACAGCGCCTCCCAGCGCTTCATCATCGCCCACACCACCACCATCAGCACATTGGCCCCCAGCAGCGGCAGATAGCCGTATGCCAGCAGGCTCGGCAGCATCATCCGCGACGGGCTCACCGTCCCGGCCATCGTCGTCAGCAACAGCCCTGCAATAAGCAGCAGGTTGATTGTTAGTAATATAGCTCGTATAGCCTTCATAGCAAATCCTCGGCAAAGATACACTTTTTTTTTAAAACTCAACCACCGAACTTTCACCCGCCTCCCACCTCATCCTAAGCTCATCCTAAGCATATCCTAAGCATAACATAGGCACATCATAAACAGTGGAACAATGCCAACCTGTAAAAAAAACTCAGGTGCTGAAAAAGCCCGTAGAATGAATTGAGAGGCATAAAATATCATTTTTAAAATCCTCAACGCATAACATATCCAAAATAATTTCGTATCTTTGCAATCGCATTGTCCACCGGCGTGCCCCCGCCGACGCTATGTTGTATGTTGATATTCAAACAAAAATGAACAAAATGAATAACAGCAATAATTGCATAGTTTATCATACTCAGGACATGTATAACATCGCCCCCGTGGACGGCAACGAGAGAGGCGAGACTGTCATGTCTGAAACACTCTGTGTGCACTCCCCCTCAGTCGTCACCTCCAAATTACCTTCCCCCAATCTGCCATATCGCCGCAGCCGCCTGCTGCCGCAACCCCTGCTTCGCTGTGTATTGCTGTTCTTAGCCATGCTCGTACCTGCTTCTGTGCTGGCCCAAACACCCGTCTCGACAGCATCAGACCTCGCCGCCGTCAGTGGCAGCAGCGCCTCGTTTGTCATTGTGGCAGACATCGACGCCAGCACCCTGAACTCCATCGCCTCCTTCAGCGGCACGCTGGAAGCAGCCATCGACCCCGCCACCAAAATGCCTTTCCGCATCAAGAACCTCAGCGTCCCCCTGTTCACAACGCTGACCGGCACGGTGAAGAACCTGGTGATCGAAAGTGTCGACATCAGCGTCGGCACCAATGTGGGCGCCATCGCCTGCACGGCGAACAGCGCGGCCCGCATCTACAACGTCGGCATCCTCGGCGGCTCGGTGGGCGGCACAGGCAATGTAGGTGGACTTGTAGGCTTCCTGGACGGCACCGCCCGTGTGGTCAACTGCTACTCCTACGCCGACATCACCGGCGGCACCAACGTCGGCGGCATCGTGGGTTACAACAACCAATCCACCTCTGCCGCCAACAACAATCAAAAGACAATGGTCTTCGCCTGTATGTTCTATGGCGACATCACAGGTGGCTCTACCAAATCTCCCGTTTATGGTGGTACAATCATCAGCAACGCGGGCGACAACAACACCAGCGGTGTGAGCAACTTCAACTATTTCCGCCTCGAAGCACCATACGTGCAGCCGACAGGTGTTACCTACAATTGTGCCCTCGGCGCCGAAGACCGTTTCCTGAAGCGCTTCGAGTTCTACCGTCACATCCTCAACGGCCAGCGCCAGCTGGCGGGATGGTGGGCCACAAGCACCTACAGCAAGGACGACATACTCAAGTGGGTTCTGCTGCCCGACAGCCTCGGCACCGACCATCCCTACCCCATTCTGATGCAGCAGGGCAAGTATCCATCGGTGGTAAACATCGATGCCGCCAATGCCCAGGAAAACCAACCTCGCAACCAAGGCGGCAAGTTGGGGACGCTGACGGTGAATATTCAGATGGGCGACGGCGCAGTGTACCAGAAACCTTCGGGAGCTGCAATTACCACCTCCCAACTCACCCTCAACATCACCGACAAAGACACCGCACGCTACAACTTCAACTACTATAAAGTACAACTGCCCTACTACAACGAGGTGGGTACCAAGAACTACAACGGCAACCGCACAGTGACCGGCTGGAAGATTGTCTCCATCACAGGTGGTACGCCCGGCACCTTCACCGCTTCCGACACCTGGGGCGGATACAACTTCGCCGACCGCAACTGCACCAACAAGGACCTCTACTCCGTCAGCGGTCGCATCTTCAACCAAGGCGCCTACTGGGATGTACCCGAAGGGGTGACGGCCATCACCATCGAACCCTACTGGGCCAAATGCGTCTATCTGGCCGACCCCAACGCCGACAAGATTTACAAATCTGATATGTCGGCCGGATACGACGTATCCAATGTAGGCGGCGGAAAGATATTCACCAATGGCAACAGCTATTCCATTGCAGGAGATAACCAATTGGTTTACACCTCGATGGGCAACGCTATCTCTAGCTCGAATAGTACAGGACTTTTTGTGGGCATTGTAGGGGATGCAAATAATCAATCCGTTTATGACTATGCAGTTGTGCTTGTGGGCAATTATCATCATTATTACGGGACTGGCAAAATAGAAGCAAGTAAAGCCCACCCCTACACGGTTACCTCTATCGACCTTGATGGCGACAACGAGCCAGACTACTCCTATATCATCCGCTTCGACGGTCGTACTGAATGCCACCCCGTGAGAGTCGACTTTATCAATATCCCCGGCCTTGGTATGGCCCAGAAGTCCACCGGCGGCACAGGCTCCTACAACTTCGGTATCCTGATTCCCAAAGGATGGTACGAAAGCACCAACACCTCGCTCTTACGGTTCACCCAGTTTGAGTATGAGAATCAGGCCAGAAGCGAGACTGATGCACTCATCGTGCAGGGCGGCGTCATGGAGCAATGGGTGAGCTACAACCAAAAAGGTAGATCAAACAAAATACCTTACATCCACGTGGGCGGCAACGTGTGGTTCAAGGAGTTCCACACAGGCTGTCACCAAGATAAAAACCAAACAAGTGGAGGTAATCGATTCCAGCCAACTAAACACTCACCCATATCGGTTACTGGTGGCGATTTCGATGAGTTCTACCTCACCGGACTTTATGTAGCCAATGCCGGCCTCGACAACTACGCAGACAATGCCGAGTGCTACATCAACGGCGGCCGCTTCGGCACCGTCTGCGGCGCCGCTATGGAGGGCATCGGCAAAGCCAATGGTGCCGATAATACAGGTGACATCAGCTGGCTCATCCAGAACGCCGACATCCGCGAGTTCTACGCTGGCGGCCTCAACGCCGCAAAGCCCGTGACGGGCAATCTCTCCACCACCATCGTCGACAGCCATGTGGACATCTTCTGCGGTGGCCCCAAGTTCGGCGACATGAGCGCCAACAAGACCGTCGTCACCAACGCCACCGGCTGTACCTTCGGCACTTTCTTCGGTGCCGGCTATGGCGGCAACTCCTATAGCCGCTATGCACCCAGCAACCAGAACAACGTGACCAATATCAACTGGAACAACTGGGTAAGAGGGCAGTACACCCGGGCATACAACGCCACCTACGGCGGCGTCTCCACCCGTTTCCTCTACCAGTTCCTCCCCATGTCTGACAACAAGACCAACGTGGCCCGTATCTTGGTCGACTTTGTCAAATTCTCCCTCGCCACCACTCACGAGGTTACCTCCACCTTGACATCATGCACCATCACAGGCAATTTCTATGGCGGTGGCAGCCTTGGCAAGGTCTCCGGTTCTGTTACCTCCACCCTGACCTCCTGCATCGTGAACAGCAATGTCTATGGCGCAGGTTTCTCCGCCTCCCTGCCCACCGTCGAGGTGGATTCGGTAGGCTTTAGAGTGGAGCCTTATTACTATACCGAACTCGGTACATACCGTACCGGTGTCAAAGGCCAAACTACCCCCTATACCTGGGAGGAAGGCAACTCCATCAGCGTCGACAACACCAACCACATTCTCTACACTACCGAGGACCTCGACGCCCTAGGTACCGTCGACGGCGACGTCACCCTTACCCTCAAGGGCAACACCGTAGTGGGAACCCTCGAAGGCACGGTCCTCAAAGCCGGCACCGGCAGCGTCTATGGCGGCGGCGAGGAAAGTGCTGTAACCGGCAACACCCACGTGCTGCTCAAAGGCAACACCCTTGTGCGCGGAGATGTCTATGGTGGCGGCAACCAAGGCCCTGTGGGTGGCAACACCCATGTGCGTCTATGCGACGACTGCAACTTCGAGTAAACCTTATTACATGAAGTTTTATAAAACTTTTTTGCACAGATATTAAATATTTTTGTATCTTTGCCGTCTCGTTACCCACCGCCGACAGGAGTGCCGACGGTGTGTAGCATACTCATAACAAAGAAGATAGAAACAAAATAAATAATAACAATAACAATGAAAATTTACCAGACTCAGGACATTCGTAACATCGCCCTTGTGGGTGGTGCCAAGAGTGGCAAGACCAGCATGGCAGAGGCCATGGCCTTCTGCGGTGGCCTCATCAACCGCCGTGGCAGCGTGGACAGCAAGAACACCATTAGCGACTATCGCGACATCGAGCACGACCGCGGCTACTCCGTGGAGAGCACCCTCATGTACACCGAATTCGGTGGCAAGAAGGTCAACATCCTCGATGTGCCCGGCTTCGCCGACTACCAGGGCGAGCTCGTGAGCGCGCTGAACGTGGTCGAGGCCGCCGTCATCGTGGTCAACGCCCAGAGCGGCGTCGAGGTCGGCACCGAGATCGCCAACCGCTACGCTGCCAAGCTCGACACCCCGATGATCTTCGTCGTCAACCACCTCGACGCCGAGAAGGCCAACTTCGACGACACCGTCAACCAGCTCAAGGACTTCTTCGGTCAGAAGTGCACCGTGCTGCAGTTCCCCACCAACGCCGGTCTGGGCTTCAACCAGGTGGTCGACATCGTGGCCAACAAGATGTACACCTTCACCGACGGCAAGATGACCGAGGCCGACATCCCCAGCCAGTATGCCGACAAGGCCGAGGAGATGCGCATGGCCCTCGTCGAGGAAGCCGCCGCTGCCGACGATGCCCTCATGGAGAAATACTTCGAGAACGGTGACCTCACCCCCGAGGAACTCACCCAGGCCCTGAAGCTTGCTATCGACAAGCGCGACCTCTTCCCCATCCTCTGCACCAGCGCCAAGGAGAACTTCGGCGTCAACCGTCTGCTGGAGTTCATCTGCCAGAACGTCCCCGCTCCCTGCGAGGTGGCCGACTGCAAGAAGACCAAGGGCGGCAAAGAGCTGAAGAGCAACGGTGCCAACCCCACCGTGGCTTTCTGCTTCAAGAGCGCCAAGGACAAGAACCTCGGTGAGATCAGCTATCTCCGTATCTTCGACGGCGAGCTGGCCGAGGCTCAGGATGTCGTCAACGCCTGCAACCAGAGCAAGGAGCGCGTCAGCCAGGTCCTCGTGTGCAGCGGCAGCAACCGCCAGCGCGTTGAGAAGGCTTGCGCCGGCGACATCGTCTGCACCATCAAGCTGAAGGATGTGAAGATCAACCACACCCTAACCACCCCGAAGAACACCGACGACATCGTCGAGGAGATCCAGTTCCCGACGCCTATCTACACCGTCGCCGTCAAGGCCGCCAACAGCAACGACGACGAGAAGGTCGGCGCCGCCCTGAAGGACCTCGTCACCTACGACCGCAGCCTCACGCTCGAGAACAGCCGCGAGCTGCGCCAGGTGATCCTCGGCTGCCAGGGCGAGCTGCACCTCAACACCGTGAAGTGGTACTTCGAGAACCAGTACAAGCTGGCCGTCAACTTCACGGCCCCCAACATCCCCTACCGCGAGACCATCACCAAGAGCGCCGAGGCCATGTACCGCCACAAAAAACAGTCCGGCGGCAGCGGCCAGTTCGGCGAGGTGCACATGCTCATCGAGCCCTACTACGACGGCATGCCCAACCAGACCAAGTACCCCATCCGCGACACCCAGGAGTATCCGCTGGAGTGGGGCGGCAAGCTGGTCTTCAACAACTGCATCGTGGGCGGCAGCATCGACGCCCGCTTCATGCCCGCCATCCTCAAAGGTATCATGGAGAAGATGGAGCAGGGTCCTCTGACCGGTTCCTACGCCCGCGACATCGTCGTCAACATCTACGACGGTAAGATGCACCCCGTGGACTCCAACGAAACGGCTTTCAAGATTGCCGGCCGTACCGCCTTCCGCGAGGCCTTCAAGCAGGCTGCCCCGAAGATCAAGGAGCCTATCTACGACATCGCCGTCACCGTGCCCACCGAGGCACAGGGTGGTGTGATGACCGACCTGCAGGGTCGCCGCGCCATCGTCATGGGCATGGATGCCGAAGGCAAGTACACCACGCTGAAAGCCAAGGCCCCCTTGGCCGAGATGAACCGCTACTGCACCGCCCTGAGCTCCCTCACCAGCGGCCGCGGTACCTTCACCATGACATTCAGCAGCTACGAGCTCGTCCCCGCCGACGTCCAGCAGGCCCTCCTCAAGGCCTACGAGGAAGCCGCCGCCGAGGAAGAATAGTCCGTATAGCGACAATACAACGAAAGCTTCACCATCTTGGTGGAGCTTTTCTTGTATGGTTATGCAATAAACTGGAGGATTATGTCGTTGTAGTTAGCGACGAAATAAGCTATTATGAAATTCTTGAAATGGCTGGGGTTTGACCCAGAAAAGCATAGCGTCAGGACGGAGATTCTCGCCGGGCTGACCACGTTCCTCACGATGGCCTATATCCTGGCCGTGAATCCCAATGTCTTCGATGCGCTGGGCGGCGAGATGTCGAAAGCCAACGGCGCCGTTTTCACCGCTACGGCCCTCGCCGCCATCATAGGCACGCTGGCGATGGCATTCATCGCCAAGAAGCCCTTCGCCCTTGCCCCCGGCATGGGACTCAACACGTTCTTCGTCTATACCGTCTGCATAGCTATGGGCCATAGCTGGCAGTTTGCGCTGACGGCGGTGTTCATCGAAGGTATCGTGTTCGTCGTCCTCACGCTTACCAATGTGCGCAAGTGGATTGTCGACGCCCTCCCGCTGTCGCTGAAATATGCCGTGGGTGCCGGCATCGGCCTTATCATAGCCTTCCTTGGCTTCCAGAACGCCGGCATCGTAGGTCAGGGGCCTACCTTGGTTACCCTCGCCTTCAAGCTGCCCGACGGGTCCTTCAGCGGCACCGCCCTGCTGGGTATTCTAGGTGTTATCGTCACGGGTGCCTTGGTGATGAAAGGCGTCCGCGGTGGCATCCTCTGGGGCATCCTGGCCACCACGGCGCTGGGACTCATACCCATGTACAATGTGGTGGGGGCGGACGGCGCCGTGAGCCGTGCGGCCCTCACCTCGCTGAACGGCATCGTCTCGGTGCCGCCGAGCATCAAAAACATTGCCTTCCAGTTCACCTGGAGCGAGCTCACCGGTGCCAAAGGTATTCTCGACATGATAGTGGTGCTCTTCACCTTCCTTTTTCTTGACATCTTCGACACGATGGGCACCGTCATCGGGGTGAGCGAGAAAGCCGGTTACGTAGACAAAGAAGGCAATGTTGACGGCATCAACGAATGCTTCATGGCCGACTCGATAGGTACCATCTGCGGCGCCGCCCTCGGCACCAGCACCACGACCACCTATGTGGAGAGCGCCGCCGGTGTGGCCGACGGTGGCCGTACGGGTCTCACCGCCTTCTCTACCGCCATTTTCTTCGCCATAGCGCTCCTTTTCGCGCCGCTCTTCCTCGCCATCCCATCTGCCGCCACAGCCCCTGCGCTCATCGTGGTGGGCATGATGATGATGACACCCGTTTTGAAGATCAACTGGAAAGACCCCGTCGAGGCGCTGCCGGCCTTCATCACGATGGTGGTGATGCCCTTCAGCTTCAGCATCAGCGACGGCATCCTTATCGGTCTGATAAGCTATGTGCTCCTCAACGCCCTGTGTGGCAACATCAAGAGCATCACCCCCACCATGTGGGTGCTGGCGATACTCTTTGTGTTGAGATACATCTTTATCTGACCAGGTCGCGCGAGAACGTAAGCAGGTGCTTAATCACAAGCGGACAAAGGTCTTGTTTATTGTCGGGGCAGGAAATGGACATCGGTGGGGGAGATGAGGCCGAGGCTGATGGCCTTGGCCACGCGGGCGGCGCTTTTGTTGACGATGCCGAGCCGTTTGGAGAGGTCTTTCTGCCGTTCCTGTATCACCTTGTCACTTTCGCAGAGTTGGTTTGATATTTCCGCCGCCGTGCACCCCGCCGCCTCAAGCAGCAGCAGCCGTTGTTCGGTGTCGCTGAGGCCGAAGTCGGGGTCGTGTCCGGAGACCATGTGGAAGTAGCCTTCGGCAGCTTCCTTGAGAGTGAGCATGACGGGATAGTTGAAGTAGAACCGCTCGCCGCGCTCGAGACAAGCGATGGCCCGCAGGATGTTCTCCACCGAGAATCCGCCGACGGCGTTCTTGCTGACAAAGGCCGAGGCCCCCAGTTCCAAGGCCTCCATCACCACTCGGCCAATGTCGTGCAGGCGTTGGGTGCGGTTGTCGCTGGCGGTAGGATTGTCGAATCGTCCCGAGAAGATGATAATCTTCACGTCGGGGTAGCGTTCGTGGACGCGACGGGTGATGGTGAGCCCACCGGTGGGTTCGCCTTGGAACTCCATATCGACCAGCAGGTAGTCGGGTGCGGGGGTGTTCTCCAACGCCGCCATGAGTGAAGGACCGTCGGCGTAGGTCTCCGCCATCTCGACAGGCCGCATGACGCTGCCATCTACGTCGCCGCTTTCAACGGTAGCAAAGCGCTGTTCGCTCCCTTCGGTCGCGTTCGCACTTCGCTCGTTCATCTCCATCTTGACGAGCTTGCGTATCAGCGGCTCGTCGTCAACCATCATAACTCGTATATTCATGGTTCTTGTCATTTATTCATGGCTACGCGGCAATGGACGGTGGTGCCTTTGCCAAGTTCGCTTTCGACCCACAACTTGCATCCGCGGCGGGTCAGGTCGTCGTGTTTCTTGATGATGTAGCGGCAGAGGATGAGGCCGAAGCCATGTTCGCCTTCAATTTCCTTGTCGGCCCGGAAGAGGCTGTCCCGTTGCTCGGCGCTCATGCCGGAACCGGTGTCGCTGACAGTGATCTCTACCATCTCGCCGTCGGCCTGTGCCGCAACTGAAACGTGGCCTTCGTCGGTGTGCTGAAGGGCGTTGGTGACGAGATTGCGCAGCAGGATGGTAAGTAGCAGCCGGTCGCCCCAGACCCGCTGCTGTACCGTTTCGAATCCCAGTGTTACACCCGCCCGCGGACGCATCACCTGGGTACGCACATCATTGAACACTTCCTGCAAAGGGAAGCCGGATGCGTTGAAAGTGAGGCCCGTGGGAACGGAAAGGTGGGTCCAGTTCTTGATGTTGTCGAAGGTGCGCAGCAGCTGACCCAGCACTTCGTCGCGCAGTTCGGGGGTGAGGTTGGGATTGCGCAGATAGCCGATGAAGGGGCTAACATCGTGCCGCATTACACTGAGGCAGGTCTCCACATTGGCTATGCGCTCCACGTCGCGCCGATTGGCTTGTTCCAGCTGCCGTTTCTCGCGTCGCAGGCGGCGGAAGCTGAGCCACAGCAGCACCGTCAGCGCCATCAGCAGGAGGGTCAATATGCTGACCACCATGGCCGTGCGGGTCATCCAATGGCTGCGGCGTGTGGCGTCGGCCAGTGTCTGTTGCAGGACAAAGTCCTCTTTTTCGCTCTGCTTGATGTGCTCCTGCAACTCAGAGTAGTGCTCATACCATTTCCGGGCCTGGTCGGCTGTTTCAGCCAGACGACTGCGCAGCAGCACATCAAAGTAGCCCATCTCCATCTTCGGTGCGGCAAAGGGCTTCCATGTTCCTTTCAGTGAACGCCATTCGGTCAACACTCGGTGGGCCTCGGCGGTGTCGCTGACAAGCAGGGCGAAGCGGGCTGTCGATATGGTGCCACCCAGCATCTGGTAGGGGTCTCCGTAGTCGAAAAAAAGGCGCCGTGCATGGTCGTAGAGGGACAGCACGCTGTCGGGAGGCACGCTGCCGGGTTGGCTCTTCAGGGCTGAGGCAGTCATCTGCAGGGTGTTGGCATAGTGGTAGGTGCAGTAGGCCGACGGCCCAAGGTCCAGGATGTCGTAGTTCAGGTCGCAGTAGTCCAGTGCGCGGTTGCTTTCACCGGCGCTCTGCCAGCCGTAGGCCAACGCGTAGTTGAGTGCCATGTCCTGGGCGTAATCCACTTTCAGGTGGTCGCGTTGCGCCTCCACCTCCTCCAGCAGGGTGCGTACATCGGCATCCTTGCCGTCACGGTAGTGATAGTTGAGCACCAACATAGTGATGTAGTACTCCGACTGGGCGTAGTTGAAAAGCAGGTGGCCGCGGTTGTGTTCCAACACATGGCTGCGCCCGATGTCATAGAGAATGCGGTAGCTGTCGGCGATGTAGCCACTGCGTTGCAGTAGGCGGGCGCGGACCAAGTTATGGATCACCCACTCGATATCGCCGTTGCGCATACCTTTGCTTCTCAGACCGATGGCTTTATCCACGCGGTCGAGCATCAGGTTGGCGTTGGCATAATCGCTCTTCTGGTAATAGGCGAAGGCCATGTTGTTCATCGCCCGCAGGCTGCCATCCACATAGTCGGGCAGCGAGTCCTGGATGTATTGCAATGCGCGCTCTGACAAGGCGATGCACGAATCCGGCTGCCGATACCGGTTGACAAAGGCTTCCTTGTTCAGCCCGTCGGCGTGCGACCGTTTCAAGGGGTCGATACACACGTTGTTCTGACAGCCCAAAACCGTCAAAACCATTGCCGCAATAAGGATTATTCTTGTGGGTTTCATGGTGCAAAGATACAAAATAATACCAAATTGACGGTTAAAAATCACTAACTTACAGTTTTTCTTGCAAATTTATTTGGCCAGTTGGGAAAAAGTTAGTACTTTTGCACCTCGAAAAGGTCGTTTGGCCGAGGGGCTAGGCACAGGTCTGCAAAACCTGCTACTCCGGTTCAAATCCGGAAGCGACCTCAAAAAAAAGAGAGACATTTAATGTCTCTCTTTTTTTATTTTCTCCAGAATCGGGAAGTGATGTCGTCGAGCCGTCCTGCCACCACGCGGTAGAGGCGTTGGTTGGTGCGCGGACTCTTCAATGGGCCTAGATGGGACAGGTAAGGGCCGAGTTTGATATAGTCGAAGTTGTTCAACGATACCGCCGGCGACAGCAACGTACGGCCGCTCCACCATGCCAGGTGCAGTTTCGGGAAACGGCTTCTCAGTGTCGAGGCAAGTGAGTTGATCTCGGCCGGCATGGCGTCGCCACCCATCAGGCTCAGGCATGTAACCCCTTTGGGGCCATGGTTCAGCATACATTCCACCACATCGGCCGTCAGGGGTTCGCCCTCGTCGCCCCAGAGGTGTTTCGAATGGCATCCCGGACAGCGGCAGGGACACCCGCTGAGGTTGACGGCCAGGGTCACCTCGTCGGGTATCTCTTGAAAGACGATGTCGGTGTTGACGTATTTGAGCATCTTACATGGTGGCGTAGTAGCGACGGGCGGCTTCCTGCTGGCGCGGCTTGCTGAAGTTGGACACGCGGCGCAGGTAACCGATGACGCGGGTCAGGTAATCGACGTTGTGTGAATGGCACTTGGGGCACTCCTTCAGGTAGCGCTTGTCAATGTGGCCGCAATCGTTGCAGATGGTGTTGGGAATGTTGAATGTAAAATAGTTGCATCCTTCCTTGGCGGCCACTTCAAGCAGTTGCATGTATTGTTGCTGTGTCAGGTGCTCTTCGAGGTTGCAGTGCAGCGCCGAGCCTCCGGTGAGGTGCTCGATGTAGGGGGCGCCGTGCAGGCGGAACTTGTCAAGCACTGTGAGCGACTGGTCTTCCACGATGTAGAAATAGCTGTTGTAGCAGTCGCGCGGCACGAAGTAACCATCCTCACGGTCCCACTTGGCGTGCTTCACGCCCACGTTCTCGGCCGGTATCATCTCGCAGTTGAACATGACCTCCTTGGTGCGGTATTCCTTGTTTTTCTTTTCCACCAGTCCGAGGACGGTTTGCACAAATTCCCGGTACTGCGGGTTGTCGTTGATGGGGATGCCCATGAACTCGGCGGCCTCCACCAGCCCGTTCACGCCGATGGTCAGGTACTGGCGGGCGATGTTGATGTAGCCGGCGTCGAACAGCGGCAGCATGCCGTGGCTCTGCAGCTCCTTGAGGTTCTCGTTGTAGGCCAGCTGCACCTTGTGGCACAGGTCGATGATGTCGGTCAGGAACTCGCGGTAGTCCATCTGGTGGTTGACGGCGTACTGGATGCATCGGTTGAGGTTGATGGTGAGCACGCTCTTCGAGCCTGTGCTCACGCCGCCGGCGCCGAGGGTATAGCTGAAGCCGTTGTCGGTGATTTCGTTGCGCAGACGGCAGCAGCTGCTCAGCGAGTCGGCGTTGTCGCTGATGTAGGTGAAGAAAGAGTGTCCTTCGGCGTACATCTCGGCGGTGAACTGCGCCATCTCCTCATCCACAAATCTGCCGTCCTTGTCGTACAGCAATGCCATGGTCTCCACAGGGAACGTGAGCACCGTTTTGGTGCGCTCGGCGTTGAACCACTTCATGAACCGTTTCTGCAGCCATTTCAGACCGTCCCAGTCGGGCTCCGATCCGTCGGGGAAGCGGAACTCGCCGAAGAGCGAGCGGAAGTAGGGCTCGTCGTAGTAGGCGATGTTCCAGAACACCGACTGGTAGTTGCGGGCGCCGGTAGGTTGGTTGAGGCTGTAGGCTATCTGTTCGAAGCAGTCGGTGATGACCTTGTCCATCGTGCGCTGTTTCAAGCTCAGATCGACCACGCGTTCGGGATCCTTCCAGTAGTCTTTGCCGTAGTCCTTTTGGATGAAATAGTTCAGGTACATCAGGAACTCGGGCGTGGCGCAGGCGCCGCTGAGCATCGAGGAAACCATGAAGACCATGTTGATGAAGCCGCCGCAAAACGACTTGAGGTTGGTCGGGGCGGTGCTGTTGCCGCCGATGGAGACGGTGCCGCCCAGCAGCCAGGGATACATCGTGATGGAGGCGCAGTAGTTGGCCAGGCTGGTCTCGTCGTTCTTATATATGAAATGGTGCGTCAGAAGGTCCAGGTAGCGGTCGGCCAGTTCCTTGCCGTACATCTTCTTGATACGGTCGGTCAGCAGGCGCCGGTTGAGACGGATGAAGTTGCTCTTGGGCAGCTCGCCGATGAGGGTGGCGATGTTCTTGTGCTCCACGTTGGCGTTGGCGTCGTACTTGCTGCCCGTGGCGGCGTTGGCGGCATCGACATATTCGCTCAGGAAACGCAGTTTCTCCATCGTCTCGCGGTCCTCGGTGTGCTGCTGGCGATAGAGGATGAAACTCTTGGCCACGGCGTAGTAGCCCTCCTCCATCAGCGCCACCTCCACCTGGTTCTGGATCTCTTCCACCGTGATGCCGTTGTGGATGTCGAGGCGCGACAGGATTTTCGACAGCCGGCCCAGGTCGATGGGCTGGTCGAGCGAGGCGAATGCCTTGATGATGGCATTCATGATTTTGTCGAGCGAGAAGCGTTCGGTCGTGCCGTCACGCTTTGTAATGGTAAATGTACTGGTTTCCATATATATTATGTGCTTTTGTTCGCGAAGCGTCTCTCCCTCACGGCAGGTCTCCTGGCTTGCCCCCGTCATCCGCGCCTTCTCAGGTCCAAGGGAGGACCCAATGGCCTTGTGCGAATGCCCGTCAATGAAGCTTACAGTTGCGCGTCAGCTCGTGATTTTCACACGATTCCCTAAACAGACCATGAGTGTTTCGTGCTGCAAAGATACGTCCTTTCCCGCGACCCCGCAAATAAAGTTCTCAACCCCCTTCTGTTGATAAGCCACCTCCTCCCAGTCGCCACCGACGTTGCACCGCTGTCCCTCCGTCTGTCGCCGGACCAACTACGGACCAACTACGGAGCAACTACGGACCAACCCCGGAGGGACTGCCTGCTAAGGGTTGAACATCAGGCGGATAGAAAAAGGTTGAAAAAATGTTGTCCGTGTATCGGAAAAAAGTTGTAATTTTACGGCCAGAAAAATATGAAAGAAAAACATTGGATAATTAGACAAGACTATGATTTAGAGACTGTTGAAAATCTTGCTGCATCATTGGGCGTTGACCGAATCATTGCCACTCTGCTTGTCGAGCGGGGTGTTGGCACGTTTGAAGAGGCGCGACGGTTCTTCCGTCCGGGACTGGATCAGATCCACGACCCTTACCTGATGAAGGGTATGCGACAGGCGATCGATCGCATCAACGCAGCAATAAAGAACAGAGAACGGATTATGGTCTATGGCGACTACGATGTCGATGGCACATCGGCCGTGGCGCTGGTTTTCTCCTACTTCAAGGAGTTGGACCCGAATATTGATTTCTATATCCCCGACCGTGAACGCGAGGGATACGGCATCAGTATCCAGGGCATCGACTATGCCCGTGAGACGGGCGTGAAACTGATTATCGCCCTCGACTGTGGCATCAAGGCCATGGAGCAGGTCGATTATGCCGCTCGGTTCGGCATCGACTTCATCATCGGCGACCACCACCTGCCGGGTGACGAGGTGCCACGGGCCGTGGCGGTGCTCGACCCCAAGCAGTCCGACTGCCCCTATCCTTACAAGGAGTTGAGTGGCTGTGGCATCGGCTTCAAGATCGTGGAAGCCCACCTCGAAGAACGCATGGGGGTGAGGCTGTGCGACATGCCCGAGCAGCTCGACGACGCCCGTCGTCAACGCCAGGAGGAGTTGAAGTTGTATCTGCTGAAGTACCTTGACTTGGTGGCGGTCAGCATTGCCAGCGACATTGTGCCTATTATGGGCGAGAACCGCGTGCTGGCCTTCTTCGGTCTCCGTGTGCTCAACACCAAGCCGCGTCCCGGCATCGAGGCCATCCTCAAGTATGGTCATGTCGATAAGCGTCAGCCCGAAGGCGATCAGTCGGACACGGAGCGCAAGAACGGATATTTTGAGAAGGAACTCACCATCAGCGATTTGGTGTTCCTCGTGGGGCCACGCATCAACGCTGCCGGCCGCATACGCTCGGCATTCGACAGTGTGCGCCTGATGCTCACCGACGACCCCAATATCGCCCGTCAGCTGGCCGACGACATCAACAGCTACAACATGGAACGCAAGGATCTCGATACCGCCGCCACCGAAGAGGCTAAGCGACGCATCGACACCGACCCATTCTATCAGGGGCGCCAGTCACTGGTGCTCTATGACCCTGCATGGCATCGCGGAGTGGTGGGCATCGTGGCCAGCCGTATCGTGGAGGCCTACAACAAGCCCGCCATCGTCTTCACCGAAGGCAGCGACGGCCTTGTTACCGGTTCGGCACGCTCGCTCAAGGAATTCGACGTGCACGAGGCATTGGAGAAGTGTGCTGACCTGCTGGAGCACTTCGGCGGTCACAAGAGTGCCGCCGGTGTCAGCCTGCGAAAGGAAAACATGCGGGCTTTCCTCGACCGTTTCGAACGGCTGGTGCGTGAGGGCATCGGCTCCGAGGAGGTGGTTCCCGAGGTGGAGGTGGATGCGGAAATCGGATTCTCGCAAATCACGCCCAAGTTCCTGCGCATCCTCAAGCAGTTTGCCCCCTTCGGTCCCGACAACAATGTGCCGGTCTTTGTCAGCCGTGAGTTGGTGGATACGGGCAATGCCCGTATAGTGGGGACCAACCATTTGAAGTTCAATGCCATCCCCATTGCCGAGCGCACATCGCCCTATCCCGCCATCGCTTTCCAGCAGGGTGAGGCTTTGAGCCACATGCGCCGCGGAGAGCTGTTCGACCTCTGCTACCAGTTGGAGGAGAACTACTGGCGCGGCCGCACCGAGATACAGCTCAACGTCAAGGATATTAAGTTTGTAGATTGAAAAGAGCTACAAAAAAAGGGCCCCTGCAACACGTTGCAGGGGCCTTGTCGTTTATAGCCTCACCGTGATCTCTATCGGATAGTGATCCGATATGTATGGAACACCATAGTCGCCGTCGAGAATCCGGTATTCCTTCACCGTTATGCCTCGGACAAAGAAGTGGTCGATAGCCGAGCCAGGATCTTTGCCGAAGGCGTTATAAGTATCGGCGTTATCGGTGGTGCCGGCATTTTGCAGGCCGGCCTTGTAGAACGCGTTGAAGATGGTGTCATCCAGCGTGGAATTCATATCGCCGCCCACAATAATGGCAGGCATGTCGTAGCAATCCCCTTCTATCCTCGTGGCTATAAACTTGGTGCTCTCGGCCCGTGCGGTCTTGCCGACATGGTCGAGGTGGGTGTTGAAGTAGTCGAAACGCTTGCCGCTACGACGGTCGCGGAAGCACACTTCGGTAGCAGTGCGGTAGCAGGCTGCATCCCACCCTTTTGTGGGCACCTCGGGCGTCTCGCTGAGCCAGCGTGTGGTATCGTACAACAGGAGTAGCCGCGTGGTATCGTAGTAGATGGCCATGAACTCGCCTGCTTCCTTGCCGTCGTCGCGGCCAACGCCTATGCGTTGGTATTCGGGCAGGCAGCTGTCGAGGTACTGCAGCTGGTCTATCAAGGCTTCCTGTAGGCCTATGGCCGCCGGACATTCCTCGCGAATCATACGCACAACGGCATCACGACGGTTGGGCCAGCCGTTCTCGCCGTCGATGTTGTTCCACGAATTGTAACGGATATTGAACGAAATAATCTTCAGTTCATCATCCCGTTTGCCACAGCCGCACAGCAGCAGTATGGTGCAAAGTATAAATGCTATTCTTTTCATAACGACCCCTAAAACGCAATAAATGAATAATTATTGCCGGTCTGTCACACAATATAAACACCTGTTCCTCGTTGTTTATTACAAAAAAATACAACAATATATGGCAGACGACAAGAAGATTATTTTTTCGATGGTAGGGGTGGGGAAGTTGATTCCGCCTTCGCGTCAGATATTGAAGGATATCTATTTGAGCTTTTTCTACGGGGCCAAGATAGGTATCATCGGCTTGAACGGCAGCGGCAAGAGCTCGCTGATGAAGATTATCGCCGGTGTTGACAAGGACTATCAGGGCGAGGTGGTGTTCTCGCCCGGCTACAGCGTCGGCTACCTGGAACAGGAGCCCAAGCTCGACGACACCAAGACCGTCAAAGAGGTGGTGCAGGAGGCTGTGCAGGAGACGGTGGATCTGTTGAGGGAGTACGACGAGGTGAACAATGCCTTCGCCGAGCCCGACGCCAACTTCGACAAGCTCATCGCCCGTCAGGGTGAGCTCACCGAGTTGCTCGAAGCCCACGACGCCTGGAATCTCGACCAGAAGCTCGAGCGTGCCATGGACGCCCTGCGTTGCCCCGACGAGGACCAGCTGGTGAAGAACCTCTCCGGTGGCGAGCGCCGCCGTGTGGCTTTGTGCCGCCTGCTGCTACAAGAGCCCGATATCCTTTTGCTGGACGAGCCTACCAACCACCTCGATGCCGAAAGCATCGACTGGCTGGAACAGCACCTGCAGCAGTACAAGGGCACTGTCATCGCCGTCACCCACGACCGTTACTTCCTCGACCATGTGGCCGGGTGGATTCTCGAGCTGGATAGGGGAGAGGGTATTCCCTGGAAGGGTAACTACAGCTCCTGGCTGGAGCAGAAGACCGCCCGTCTGGCCATGGAGGAGAAGCAGGAGAGCAAGCGCCGCAAAACCCTGCAGCGCGAGTTGGAGTGGGTGCGTATGGCCCCCAAGGCCCGTCATGCAAAAGGGAAGGCCCGTCTGGCTGCCTACGACCGGTTGCTGAACGAGGACGTGAAGGAGAAAGAGCAGAACCTCGAGATCTTTATACCTAACGGTCCCCGTCTGGGTAACAAGGTATTGGAGGTGAACGGAGTGAGCAAGGCCTATGGCGACAAACTGCTCTACGAGAACCTCACTTTCAGCCTGCCGCCGGCTGGCATCGTGGGTGTCATCGGCCCCAACGGCTGTGGCAAAACCACACTTTTCCGTCTCATTATGGGGTTGGAGAAGCCCGACACGGGTACCTTTGAGGTGGGCGAAACGGTGAAGATTGGCTACATCGACCAGCAACACGCCGAGATAGACCCCGAGAAGAGTGTGTATGAGATGATCAGCGGCGGCAACGAGAATCTGCAGGTCGGCGGACGGCTGATTAATTCGCGCGCGTACATATCAAGATTCAATTTCAGCGGCACCGACCAAAGCAAGAAGGTCGGCGTGCTCAGCGGCGGCGAGCGCAACCGTCTGCACCTGGCGCTGACATTGAAGAGCGAAGCCAATGTGCTGCTGCTCGACGAGCCGACCAACGACATCGACGTCAATACCATGCGTGCCCTCGAGGAAGGCTTGGAAAACTTCGCCGGCTGCGCAGTGGTCATCAGCCACGACCGCTGGTTCCTTGACCGCATCTGTACACATATCCTCGCCTTCGAAGGCGATTCTCAGGTCTATTTCTTCGAAGGTGGCTACACCGAGTATGAGGAGAACCGCAAGAAGCGTCTCGGCGACGACACTCCCCACCGCATCCACTACAAGAAATTGAAAGTATAATAAAGAAACCATTAAAATAGATCACTATGAAAACAAGATTGATGTTGCTCGCTGCTGCGGCCATGGTGTTTTTCGCTGCATGCACCAAGGAAGAAACCAACAATCCCGCTCCTGCTCCCACCGGTGGCAATGGCGGCGGCAGCCAGTCGGCTGTCAATACCCTGACCATCGACGGAGTCGATTATCCGATGACGGTGGAACTTGTCGGTGAGGCCGGTTTCCGCTGCGTCGATGCCAACGGACAGCGGTTCACCCTCAATGGCGGTATCATTGACGAGATTCCTACTAAACCGTATGAGGCTACCTACGACCTTACCCAATATCTCCCGGGAATTCATTTCGGATTCAGTTTCAGAGGTGAGGGATTCTTCTCATTGATGTATGACAATGTACGAGAGAAGGTGATGGGTTCGCTTGATGACCAAGGCTATGATGGCGAGTCCATGTTCAGTTCCGGTACGGCCACCATCCGTTATACCGATGACGGGCTTTTCATTACTTTCAGCGGTACTTTGAAGAACAACCACTCCTTCGGCTACAACCTCGCCCTGCCTGCCCAGCAGAGACCCGGGCTTGCCCCCAACACCTTTGTGTATGACGGCAGGGTATATCAGCTGAACAGCGTATATAGCATCTCGCAGGGCGGGCGTGGGTATGTGGATGCCAGTGCCATCGACACAACGGCAGAGGGCTCTTCCCTGTTCTACATCGTCTCCGATGTGTCGGCCACCGACACCTTCGACCTTACGCAAGGCGGAAATTATTTTTTCAGCGTCAGTTCCTATGTGCAGGACATACCGGGATTCAGCCAGAGTTGTCACGACGGCGACCTGAGTGGCAACATCGGGGAAACGGAATATGAGAATGCGGGCAGTTTCTCCAACGGCACGTTGATCATCCAAAAGGATGATGCCGCCGCTGTCTTCAAGCTGACGGGTGTGCTGAAGAACGGGGTTTCTGTAGGCATCTACCTTTACATGCCTGCCTCCGAGTGGGAACAATTGGAGTGGTGATTGGAACAGAACAATAAAAGAGAAGGAGGCCGACCCTCAGGGATCAGCCTCCTTCTTTGTTCGGTGATGTCGGCTATCGTATCGACACCACCTTCGTGGCGGGACGTTCGCCCACACGAACCATATAGACACCTGTGGCGGGCAGCCCGATGACTTCGCCACGGTTCACCGTGGTGGCAATCTGGCGACCCATCATGTCGAACACATCGACAGTCTCGCCCAGGGCGCCTTTGATGATGAATCCCTCCTCCAAGGTGAGGATTCTCATGTCATCGGCGGCCTCTTCCACCTCTTCGATGCCGGTGCAGTCTTCCTCGATGACGAACTCATTCCAGTAGGCCTTTCTAATGTATGCCGACTTGCTGCCGCAGGGCACTGTGACCAGTGAACTGTCGGGCAGTGTGTAGAACGATGCCGACTGCAGCGTGGGTGGCACTGGGTTGAGGGAGATGACGTGACGCACCCGCCCGTAGGGGCCGGGGAAAGCATAGTCGCCAATCTCGCTGACCGAGCGACCCAGCACAAGGGTTATCAGCGGTGCATACCCGTTCCAGCTGTAGAAGGCGTTTTTGCCTATGTAGGTCACCCGGTCGGGGATGACCAGCGTGTCAATCAAATCATTGCAGTAGCTGAACAGCCGGTCGGGGATACGAGTGACATTTTCTCCGATGTTGATGGCTCTGACGTTGTTGCAGTCAATGAATACCGGGAAGTAATTGCCAGACGAGTTGGTGGTGGGACTTGCCGTCAGACAGCTGTCTGCATTGAAGTTGATGGTGGTCAATGCAGAGCATTTGTAGAAGGCGTTGTCGCCGATGAACTTCACCCCACGGGGAATGGTCAGCTCTCTGAGTCGGATATTGTAGTAGAAAGCCAAATGGCCGATATGGGTCAGCCCATCGGGCAGGTGCAGCTCGAAGAGAGATGAGCAATTATAGAAAGCGGAGTCCTTGATGACACGCACACTCGTAGGCAGGTTGGCGATGTGCAACGACGGATGACTGCCGATGACGGTGTCCTTGGCCGCCGAACTGTAGTAGATGCTGTCCTCTTCATAGAATGAGTGGTTCGTGATGTGTATATTGCCATAGGTGGAGAAGAATGCACCGCGGGTACCATATACTCCATATTTTTCCACGTTGCATCCGATTTCAAAGTCTCCCGGGGCGTCCCACACAAGAGTGACGCTGCTGTCGGTCCGTGCAGTGATATGTATCGAACCCCAGTCTGCGTTGTCTTGCATAAGGTCGTAGTAATTGTTATAATCAGGCAGGTCGTACATCCACATGTCAAAATGGTCTGGTGCAGCACCGTTTTGCAGGGAGGGGTGGCCGGTGATGGTCACCGTGTCCCCTACGCTGACTATGCCGGGGAAATCAAGTGTGACGTTAATGTCATACTGATAGGCGTTGAAATTGAATATCTGGAACGACTGCAGGCTGCCGTTGCCCACTTGTTCAAACACTACCTGGATACGTCCGCCGGGGCTGTCAAAGATCCTTGAGAGCCAGCCGTTTGAGGCATGTTCATAGAAGTGTGTCACCTCATGTCCGCTCTCCGAATATATGGTGACGAGATACAGTTCGGCGTCATTCCAGTTGTGGGCCCCGTCGTGGTTGGCTTCCCAGTGAATGAAGGTTCTGCCGGCTTCGGTTTCCATCCACGGGCTGAGAAGTCTCTGCCACTGTTGACCCAGTTGTGCATGCTGCGGGTCAATGATGCTGGCTCCGTTCTCGGCTGTCCAGCATTGGGTGAAGTCAGCCGTGTAGGGCAGGCTGATGTCGTCGCAATTCACCGTGACGGTATCATAGACATTCATGGAGAACCAATCACTGATATAGGCGGTGGTTTCAACATCGGAAAGATATTTCTGGAAATAAACGGAGAACCCATATGTCCCCGTTGAATGAAATACCACTGTCCGGCTATTGTTGGTTGAGGCTATGATGGTCAGCGCACTATCGTTGTAAACAATCCATTGATCGTTCAAATAGATGTCCCAGTACGAGTAATCCACCGTATCCCCGTTGGGCATCGATACGATGGCCTGCATGGTCACGGTATCGCCTATGTGGGCGGTGGACGGCCCGTTTATCGTCATCGTCCATGGGTAGTTGAAGACCTTCACGTCGCTCAGATGCATCAAATGGGCGGGTTGTGCGTCGGTGTATTCGAAGCTCACCCGATAAAGGCCTCCGCTGCTGTTGAAATGGGAAATCCTGCCGTCCCAACTTTGCGTTGATTCGAATTCATTTTCATACCTGTATCCGTTTTCATCTTCAATGGTCACCTTGTAATGTCGTACCGAATCCCAATCATTCCATCCGGAGGGATTATAGTCGCGTGTCAACCTGAAGGCTATGTAGCACATGCCTTGTGGGGCTGTGAACCACGGACTGGTCAGTTTCTGCCCCTGTGCAGGGAACGAGGCGTGGTTGTAGTCGATAATGGTGGCGCCGCCGGTGGCGCTCCAGCACTGCGTGAAGTCGGCCGTGTAGGGCAGCGCAATATTGCTGCATCCAGCCATGCCGGCTGTCACGGCTTTGATCATCCAGGAGGCATTGAAGTTGTAGTCGGTGGCGTGAGCCCAACTGGTGCCGTCGCCGCTCAGCCAGTTGCTGTTCGGGTCGCCGCAGTATTGAGTATAAATGGCAGGATAGGAGGCTGTGGAGTAGAAAATGAGCCACAGCGGTTGGCTGCCGTCGAGGACGAGGGCGGGGGTGAGGCTGATTTCATGCCAGCCCTGGGTGTTGAATACGGTGTCCTTGGTGCGTAAAACTGTCCCCGGAGCGTCCTCGCCGCCCTGGGCGACGTATAGGGTGTAGTTGCCCTCGGAGAGGGTATATACCAGCACGCTCTTCAGCGTGTCGCAACCTGCCAGACGCGATGTGGGGAATTTCACACCCCAGTAGGTGTTGCCGCTGTTGTAGCCCAGATTGCTCTGCCAGTTGCGCCAGCCGCAGTACGAGATGGTGTCGCCTTCGCGGAAGAAGGGTATGTTCTCGTTCACCGTGATGTCGTCGATGTACAGGCTGCTATAGCCGCCGTTGTTGTAGTGGCGGAAGGCCAGACGGAAGGTCTTGCCGGCATAGGCGCTCAGGTCGAGGGTCTTCATCTCCCACCAGTCGTTCTCTGTGACAAATTCCTGCAGCAGCACGTAGTTGGCCGTGTTCGTGCTGCAGGTGGTGTCGATAAAGACACCGTAGTGGGCATGGGTGCCCTGTTCCATCCAGTCGGCCATGTCGAACCAGCTCATGTTGTAGTTGATGCCTGTCCCTTGGTGGGTGGTCATCTTGGGCAGGATGAACCAGTCGTCCATCGCCAGGGTTTGCGGGCTGTCGTTGCTCCATGTGAACCCCTGCGAGTAATAGGAGTACTGGCCATTATAGCCCCAAGTCTGGCGGTACCATTCGCGGTTGTCGTTGTTGCCGTCGATGAGGCTGATGCACACCATGTTCTCTTCTGCCTCGAAGCCCATGTGGTAGGGGTACTGGGTGATGGCCTGGTTGCAATCCACCACGTTCACCCACCATTCGTCGGTGCCGGTGCCGTTGCTGTTGGAAACCGTGGCGGAGACCAGATACCAACCCGTCTGGTTCCACGTGACGTTCACCTGGTCGCCGGTGGCCGTCGAGGGAGTGGCTCCCTGGATATTCCATGTGACCGTGGTGCCGGTAGTGTGGGCTGCGGTAAAGGTGGCAACGGTGTTGATGGCCACATGGCTCTCGCCGTTGAGGGCCACCGTGGGAGGTGCCGGCACAGGGGCCGTGACCGAGGTGACGGCCTTGATCATCCACGATTCCTGCGCCCAGCTTAGGACTGTGCCCAGATGCTGCCAGTTGTCGCCGTAGGTGAACCAGTCGCTGTTGGGGTTGCCCGTGTAGCGGCAGGCGGCGGCCGACGAGAGGCTGTTGCCGCTGAGGGTAATCCACAGGTTGTCCGTCGTGTTGAGGGTGACGGTGTTGTCGAGCATCACCTCGTTCCATCCCGTGTATTCGATGTCGGCGGGTTGCGTGTGCACCAGCGTGGCGGGGGCATTGGTGCCGCCCTTGTAAATGCGCAGGGTATAGATGCCGCCGTTGGGGCTGAACAGTTTCACGGCTTTCAGGTAGTTGCGCCCCTGCAGCTCGGCGGCGGGAATCATGATGCCCCATTCGGCGAAATTCAAGCCGTCTATGTTGGGCTTGTTGCCGCAGTAGCTGATGGTGTCGCCTTGCACGTCAAGGCCCGGGTTCACGAAGCGGCCGCGAATCATGAAGGTGTAGGTGTTCCACCAGGGGTCGGCCGCGAACGAGCTGCCGTAAAGAAAGCCGTCGGGATTGCCACAGCTGCTGGTGATAGCCGCCGGGTAGTTCACGTCGGTGTTGTGGAACGTCAGCCACAGGCTCTTGCCTGCCTCCACGGTATAAGGTTGCGGCAGATAGAAAGCCACCCAGTCGTTCTGCTCGTTGTAGTTGATCCATGCCGAGGTGGTATAAACCACATCGGTGGGCGCTGTGGTGCCGCTATACACCGTCAGCTCGTACTGTCCCTGGGTGACGACGAAAAGATCCACGGCGGTCAGCGTCCGGCCTGCCGTCAGAGCCGAGGCGGGCAGTTTGATGCCCCAGTATTTGTCCGTGTTGGGAGTCGATTCGCCCCAGGTGTTCAGCTGTCCCAGGTTCCCGCAGTAGCTCATCGTGTCGCTTCCGAGGGATTCGAAGCGGGCTGTGACGTTCACGTTGCTGCCGTTCATGATGAATGTGTAGGGGTTGAACTTCCCATGGTTGCTCCACTCGGCCAGACGGTAGCCTTCGCCGGCCGTCGCCGAAAGTGTCACGGTGTCGCCGAAACTGTAGGTGCCGCCGCCTGTGGCGGTGCAGGTGGAGTTGCCGCCCGTGGTGCCCACGGTCACGGTGCCGCCTTGTCCGAAAGTCGTGTTCGGACGGATGCCGGTCATGATGACATTGGAAATGTTGAAGGTGTAGGTGGCATTGCCGCCCGTGCCGCCGGGGGCGGGATTGAGGGCGCCCACGGTGTAGTAGCCGTCGCAGTAGCCGCCCCAGCCCCAGTTGAAGTGGAAGTAGTTGTACTGGTCGTAACCGTCGCACACGAAGCTGTGGCCGCCCGAATAGTCGCGTCCCGAGTAGAGAATGGGCCGCTGCTGGTCAAGCTCCGCCCGCATGGTGGCGCTGAAGATGGCGTCGTCGGTACCCGAACGCGGAATCACCGCGATGTCGGGTGAGTATTTGAAGTATTGCATCAAGGCAAACTGCGAACTGGGGCGGGGCGTGCCGTCCCAACTGTAGTTGTGGGCCCCGCTGCCGCCCTGCGCGCTTACATTATAGTTCATCTCGATGGCCACGCCCACGTGGTACATCAGCTGCGCCACCGCGTCTATCTCCGTCTGGCTGCTCACCGACGTCAGCGCGTTGGGCATCGAGCTCCATTGATAGGTCGTGTTGCCGAAGTCGGCCGTCAGCGTGCCGTAGTTGGTGTGGTCGTTGCTCGCATAGTAACTATGGCTTCCGTAGCCGGTGGCAGGGTGGTTCCAGTACTTCATGATCTGGGCCGTGGCGGTGGCCACGCAGCCCGTCACCACATGCTGGTCATAGTCGGTGTCGTAAGGGCACCAGTTGTTGTACAGCGGGCTCTGGTTCCATGTGGTCGTCAGCAGCGGGCTCACGCTCTCCAGCATCAGCGGCACCGGAGCCACGCCGGCACCCAGCCGCTGCCACTCTTGCGCAAGCTCCGTGGCCGACGGCGACTGGTGCGAGCTGTTCCCCTTTGCGCTCTCAGCCTCTTTCACCCTCTTGATTCCCTTCTCGAGGTCCTCCAGCCAGCCCTCCACGTTGGTGGGCATCTCGTCGGTGCGGAAGGTGCCCGTCAGCGAGTAGGCCAGGATGGGACGCACGCAGTCGTCCGCCGACACCAGCACGAAGCCCTCCGTGCCGGCGTTGAAGATGTAGAACTCCGTGAAGGGTGAACTCACCGTTGTCATCCGTGAGGCGTCGCGGTGACCCATCGCCGACAGGTAGGTCTGTCCCACGCGTCGGGCGTGGCTCTCATCGACCGGCTTCGCCCACAGGCTCCCTGCCGTCAGCAGCGCGAGCATCGTCAAGCATACAAGTTTCTTCATAATGTATAGTATTAATTATTATTTACAATCGGTTGATAATCATGCCTTCCCGTTGTTTCCGGCGGGAGAGGTCGATTTGCAAACATACGAAATAAAAACCATTTCTGCAACTTTTTACCCTCTTTTTTAGGCAATTGATCTAAATGGTTCACGGTAATATCCTGATACTAAGCCATGAATCCGTTATGACC
>DGIA01000003.1:41445-97683 GCA_002392965.1 Bacteroidales bacterium UBA3834
ACCTTCATCATGCCCAAGTGTTTCTGTAGGCATACTTGAGTCATACTTGAACCATACTTTAGTCATACCTGAGGTATCATGCTTAAGGAACACTTAGGTTACTATATTGCTTGGTGAGTGCAATATTAGAAATTCTAGTGAGAAAAATGTTTGCTTTTGTTGTGGAAGTTTCGTACATTTGCAATTTGTACCTATCAGTATAGGTATGATTATTGGATTGATAATAAATGAATTACTATGAATAGAACGCTCAAAATCTTCAGCATTTCGGTTGTCGTGCTGCTGCTTGCCCACGGGGTGTCGGCGAAGCCTGTGGATGCCACCCGTGCCCGCCGTGTGGCGGAGAACTACATGCAGGCCAAGGGTATGAAGAACCCTTCGGCATTGGCCGATGTGACAGCACAGACACCGTTCACGGAGTTCTATGTCTTTGCCTCGCCGGAGGGCGGGTTCGTCCTCGTGAGCGGCGACGACTGCGCGGTGCCGGTGCTGGGCTACAGCCTCGCCTCGCGTTTCGAGACGAAGGATATGCCGGAGAACGTGAAAGGCTGGTTGGAGGGCTATGAAAACGATATTCGCCTCTGCAGGGCGAATGCGCTGAGCGGAGAACCGACTGCGTCCGGCGCTGAGTGGACGATGCTGGAGGCGGGGGTGATGCCCGTCGAGCCGCTGCAGACGGCGGTGGCGCCGCTGCTCACCACCACCTGGAACCAAAGCCCGCGCTACAACGACCTCTGCCCGTATGACTCGGCGACCTCTGCCCGCTCGGTGACGGGTTGCGTGGCTACCGCCACCGCCCAGGTGATGAAATTCTGGAACCATCCCGCGACGGGTTACGGCAGCAACACCTACACCAGCGAGCGCACGAAGAACGGTATCCATTACCTGTTCCCCAACTTGACGGCCGACTTTGGCGCCACCACCTACCAATGGAGCAATATGCCCAACGCGCTGACATCGGTCAGCAGCCAGACGGAGATCGACGCTGTGGCGACGCTGATGTACCACGTGGGTGTGGCCATCGAGATGAGCTACAGCCCTGCTGCCAGCGGAGCGCACAACTATAACTTCGGCGGCACCATCCGCCCCTCGTCGCAGACGGCCTTGATGAAGAATTTCAAGTATCGTGCCGATATGACCCCCTTGATGCGCGACGACTACAGCAATGCCGAGATGGGCACCCTCCTGCGTGCCGAGCTCGACCAGCAGAGGCCCATCCTCTTCGATGGAAGCAACACGAGCGGCGGCCACAGCTTTGTGTTCGACGGCTACGACGCAAGCGGCAAGTTCCATGTCAACTGGGGTTGGGGCGGCTCGAACGACGGCTTTTTCGAGTTGGGGTCGCTGAATCCCGGAGTGGGAGGCATCGGCGGCAACAGCAGCGGCACCTACAACATGGGCAACGTGGCCTTGATTGGCATACGGCCCAATACCAACTGGAGCACCACGGGCATTACCACCGTGACGACCACTACGACGGGCCACGGCAGCGCCAGCGGAGGCGGCAGCTACTCGTTTGGTGACACGGTTGCCCTCAGCGCTACCGCCAACAGCGGCTACCGGTTTGCCGGATGGAGTGACGGCTGCAAGTTCAACCCACGTGAGATTATTGCCAACGGCGGCAGCTACACCTTCACGGCTACCTTTGCACCCATTAGTGGCGATACCCTCCACTATTGTCCGGGCAACCATAAAATCAACAACTACCGCAGCACTTCGGGCGCCACCGTATGGGGCGTCCATCTGCCGGCATCGGTGCTCAATGCGTCGAACTATCTCGGCGCTGTGCAGCTTTATGTCGCCGCCACCGGCACTTATACGATGACTGTCTATACCGGTTCGTCGCACAACACCGTAGCCGCCACGGACACGGTGACCTATTCCGACGCTGCTCTCGACTCATGGAAGATCATCTACCTCAACAATCCTGTCCCCGCTACGCAGGATCTGTGGATAGTGTTCAACTACAATGATAGTGGCTATCCCGCTTCCTACACTTACGGCAGCGGTGTGGCCGCCTCGTTTGTGTGGGGCAGCAACTTCAGCGAGACGGGTCTCTCGTGGAACGTCACAGCAATGATTAAGGGTATCTTTAGCGACGGTTCGCCCATCCCTGATCCGTGCAACCTCATAACCTTCCCTTATACACAGAATTTCGATGATGGTACGGCTCCCTGCTGGGAGACCTACAACGCCAACGGCGGCACCTCCAAGTGGGGTTTCTACGACGGCACCTATGGCTATAACGGCACTACGTGTATGGGCATCAAGTATGCCGACAATAGTGACGACTGGCTTATGAGTCCGACCATTGCCCTTGCCGGCAACTACACTCTGACTTGGAAGGCACGCATTAGGAGCACGACCTTTCCTGAGACCTACCAGGTGCTGTGGTACGACGGTACGACGGCCACCCAGCTCTTTCAGGAGACCCTGAACTCGACGACCCTGGTGGATCGGTCGGCGAACTTCACGGTGCCGGCCACGGGTGGAGGACGCATCGTGTTCCGCTACCTCAGCAACGATATGTATTACCTTTATTTGGACAACGTGGTGATCAGTCAGGTGGCTCCTCCGGTGCAGCAGTACACCATTGTTGCGGTGAGCAACAATCTGAGCATGGGTAGCGTAGTGGGTGGCGGTACCTATGATGAAGGTACGCACATCCAGCTGACGGCCAATCCCTCATCGGGCTTCCACTTCGTCCAATGGCAGGATGGGGTGACCGACAATCCGCGTAATATCATCGTGACTGCCAATGCGAGCTACACCGCAATATTTGAAGAAGATGCACCTCCGCAATACACCGTCACTGTGGAAAGTAACAATGACGAGTGGGGTAGCGCCTGCTGTAGCGGGACCTATGACGAGGGTACCCTTGTCCAGCTGACGGCTACGCCCTTGGCTGGCTATCGTTTTGTGCATTGGCAGGACGGCGTGAGCGACAGTTTGCGTACGGTTACGGTGACGGCCGACATCACTTATACGGCCACCTTCGAGGCATTGCCTCCCGTGCCGCAATACACGGTGACGGTAGAGAGCAACAACAACGACTGGGGTACGGTCGGCGGCGGTGGAACCTTTGCTGAAGGCACACAGATTGACATCGTGGCCACACCTCGTGAGGGTTACCGCTTTGTGCATTGGCAGGACGGCTTGAGCGACAGCTTGCGTACAGTTACGGTGACGGCCGACATCACTTATACGGCCACCTTCGAGGCCTTGCCTCCCGTGCCGCAGTACACGGTGACGGTCAATTGCGTACTGCATGACGGCAGAGAGGTCGATCCCTCGTATGTCACCGGAGCCGGTGTCTATGACGATGGCGACAACGTCACCCTCGAAGGCTTTGTGCAGGGATGCGCCACCAGCCTCGACTTCTGGATTATCGAAACGGGCGACACCATAAGGGAGAACCCCTACACCTTTGTTATCCATTCGAACCGTACCATCACCGCCGTCTTTGGCGACTACGGTGGCATCGGCGACGTGAATGGAACGAGCCTCCGCCTCTGGCCCAACCCTGCCAACAGGGTGGTGAACTTGATGGTGACGGAGCCTGGAGAAATCCGGGTGATGGATGTGACGGGACGGACGGTGCTGAAGCAGCAGGTGTCGGCGGGCGACAACAAAATCGATGTCGGCTCGCTTATTGACGGACTTTATTTTGTGAAGATGGGTGGCATGCACTCATCGTTCATCATTCAACATTGAACCATGCGTTACGAAGTAGATTTTCTGGTAGTGGGATCCGGTATCGCCGGCCTCAGTTTCGCTTTGAAGGTGGCGCCCTACGGAAAGGTGTGCATCCTGACCAAGGGTGAGGCCAGCGAGGGTTCGACCCGCTATGCACAGGGCGGCATTGCTGCAGTGATGTACGACAGCGACAGTTTTGACAAGCACATACACGACACCTTGGTGGCCGGTGACGGTATCTGCAACCGCGAAGTTGTGGAGATGACCATCCGCGAGGCTCCCGACCGCATCAGGGAACTCGTGCAGTATGGGGTGGAATTTGACCGCGACCGCAAGGGCGACAAGTTCGACTTGCACCGGGAGGGCGGTCATTCCGAATTCCGCATCCTGCACCACAAGGATAACACAGGTGAAGAGATAGAGCGCGGCCTGCTGGAGGCCGCCCGCCGCCATCCGAACATCGAAATCAAGGAGCGGCAGTTTGCCATCGATATCATCACTCAGCATCACTTGGGACAACGTGTGACGAAACACACGCCCGACATCGAGTGCTACGGCGTTTATGCTCTCGACTGCGATACCAACCGCATCGACACCTATCTGGCCAAGGTGACCCTCTTGGCCACCGGCGGTATGGGCAACGTGTATAGTACCACCACAACCCCCGTGATCTCGACTGGTGACGGAGTGGCAATGGTGCACCGTGCCCGTGGCGTGCTAAGCGACTTGGAATTTATGCAGTTCCATCCCACAAGCCTTTACAACCCGGCCGAGAAACCCGCATTCCTTATCACCGAGGCCATGCGCGGAGCCGGTGCTGTGTTGAAGGACCGCGAAGGGAAGGAATTCATGCAGAAGTACGACAAACGGCTGAGCCTGGCACCGCGCGATATCGTGGCTCGTGCCATCGACAACGAGATGAAGCTTAGCGGTAAGGACTACCTCTATCTGGATGCCCGTGGCATCGGCAAAAAACAGCTCATTGAGGGTTTCCCGACCATCTATGCCAAATGTCTGAGCATCGGTATTGATATCACCCGCGACATGATTCCCATTCGTCCGGCAGCGCACTATCAATGTGGAGGCATTAAAGTGGATCGCAATGGAGAGAGCTCCATCCATCATCTCTATGCAGCCGGCGAATGCAGTTGCACAGGTCTGCACGGCGGCAACCGCCTGGCCAGCAACTCGCTGCTCGAAGCGGTGGTGTATGCCCACAATGCGGCGCAGAGTGCTTTGGAGAAGGTGAAGAACATCGGATTCAAGCAGGAGGTGCCCGATTGGAATGCCGAGGGCATGGTGCTCAACGAGGAAATGGTGCTTATCACGCAAACCAAGAAAGAATTGCAGGAGATAATGTGGAACTATGTCGGCATTGTGCGCAGCGATTTGCGCTTGCAACGTGCTTTTGACCGATTGAACCTCATTTTCCGCGAGACGGAGGATCTCTATAACCGTAGTGTGCTTACTGAACCGCTTAGCGAGTTGCGCAACCTTATAGCCTGTGCATACCTGATTATCAAGATGGCACGTGCCCGCCGTCAGAATGTCGGTTTGCACTATTCGCTTGATTTGGTATGATTTGTGAAAAATAAATAAAAATATTTTTGTGTATTGAATTTTAATTTGTATATTTGCCGAATTGAAAAACAAAAATTTATTCATTTAAAGCACTAAATACCATGAAAGTAAACGAAATTATGGCTAACCTGGAAGCCAAACATCCGGGCGAAAACGAGTACTTGCAGGCTGTCCGCGAGGTTCTGGAAACCATCGAGGAAGAGTACAACAAACACCCCGAGTTTGAGGCCAACAAAATTGTTGAGCGCATTGTTGAGCCCGATCGTATCTTCACCTTCCGCGTGACTTGGGTGAACGACAAGGGTGAGGTTTGCACCAACCTCGGCTACCGCGTGCAGTTCAATGCCGCCCTCGGCGCCTACAAGGGTGGTCTCCGCTTCCACAAGGCTGTGAACGTCTCCATGCTGAAATTCCTCGGCTTCGAGCAGATCTTCAAGAACAGCCTCACCATGCTGCCTCTCGGCGGTGGTAAGGGTGGCTCCGATTTCGACCCCGTTGGAAAGAGCGACGCCGAAATCATGCGTTTCTGCCAGGCCTTCATGTATGAACTGTGGCGCAACATCGGTCCCGATCAGGACAGCCCTGCCGGTGACGTGGGTGTCGGCGGCCGTGAGATCGGCTACCTCTATGGTGCCTACAAGAAACTGGCCCGTGAGCACAGCACTGGTGCTCTGACCGGCAAGAGTTACGGTTGGGGTGGTTCCCTCATCCGTCCTGAGGCCACTGGCTTCGGCGCCATCTACTATGTGGAGCGCATGGTTAAACAGCAGAAGGACACCATGAAGGGCAAGAAGATTGCTCTCTCTGGCTTCGGTAACGTTGCTTGGGGTGCTGCCACCAAGGCCACCGAACTGGGTGCCAAGGTTATCGCTATCAGCGGTCCCGATGGTGTCTGCGAGATTCCCGACGGTATCAACAAGAAGATGATTGACTATATGCTCGACATGCGCGCCAGCAACCGCAACAAGGTTGAGGATATGGCTAAGAAGTTCCCGAAACTCTGCAAATTCACTGCCGGTAAGAAGAGCTGGGTTGTGAAGTGCGACATCGCCATGCCTTGCGCCTTCCAGAACGAGCTCGATGAGAAGGATGCCAAGACCCTCATCAAGAACGGCGTGAAGTATGTTGCCGAGGTTTCGAACATGGGTTGCCAGCCTGCCGCTATCGCCGCCTTCCAGAAGGCCAAACTGCCCTTCGGTCCTGGTAAGGCCGTCAACGCCGGTGGCGTTGCCACCTCTGGCCTCGAGATCTGCCAGAACGCTGAGCACCGCAACTGGACTGCCGAAGAGGTCGATAAGAACCTCCACACCATCATGAACAACATCTATGACATGTGCGTTGAGCACGGCAAGGAGAAAGACGGTACCATCAACTATGTGAAGGGTGCCAACATCGCCGGCTTTATGCGCGTTGCCAAAGCTATGGTGGCTCAGGGTATCATCTAATTTCGCATTAGGTAACACCTACATAGAGAAGGCCGCTCGACAGAGCGGCCTTCTTGTTTTATCAGTTGTTGGAATTGCCTGTGCGAGCTTGTTGTTCAAGTTCCATCTTGCCGAAGCGCAGGGTGAGGCCGAGCGAGATGTACTGTGAGCCGTAGGTGCGCCGGCCGCTGCCCTGGTAGTAGGGGTTGGTGGTCTGCCACTCCTCGCCGACGCTGCCGAAGACATCCTTCACGTTGAGGTAGAGCGACAGTCGGCGCTCGAGCAGGTCGGCGCTGACGCCGAGGTCGGTGCGGAACTCCGGCTCGTGAATGTTCATCGGGGCGATTTGCCGCGTGGTGTAGCTCACGGTGCCGAACACCTGCAGCACATCCCAGAGCTTAGCCCATGCGTTGAGCCGCAGACGGCCGCTCCAGGCGGCGTCTTCGGTCCACTCACCAGGGCGGAATTGCAGGCGATAGTGGTAGTTATAGGCTGAAGCCGAGAGGCGCAGGTTGAAGAATGCCGTGGGGCGGTAGGTGATGTTCAGCGTGCCGCCGGCAAGGTCGGCGTCTCCGATGTTGAGGGGCATGGTGAATGATACCTCGCGGCCGAGGACGTCGCTATAGGCTACATCGCCTATCTCGCTGATGCTGTTCCGCGTCGCGCGCCAGTAGAATTCGGCCCCCACCGAGCCAAAGCCGTCGTAGTATTTGTCCCAACGACCCTCGACGTTGTGCGATACGGTGGGCATCAGCGCCGGATTGCCGACGGCGTAGCTCTCGGTGTAGTAGTTGACGAACGGGGTGAGGTTGTCGGCCGTTGGAGTCTCTGTGCGACGCGTCCAGCTGAGGGCGAAGGTGTGCATGTTTTTGGTCTGATAGGTAAGGTGGACCGACGGCACCGGCATGGTCCATGTGCGGTCCACCGTGGCGGTGGTGTATCCGTCCCAGGTGCCCTCCACATGTTTGCGACCGGCCTGTAGGCCTAGCTGGACGGTGAGGTCGCCGAAGTGGCGCAGCAGGGTGGCATAGGCCTGGTATTTCCAGCTGCTCTCGCTTTTGTTCATGCTACGCAACACGTCGTGTACGGTCATACCGTCGATGAGGCTGTCGGAGATATAGACATAGCTGCTCGGGAAGTCGCGTCCGCCGCCGAGGCCCACCTCCAGTTCCCACAGCTTGCCTATCGGCAGCGTGTAGCCGGCATCGACGTAGGTGCTGAGGCCACCGCGGCTGCGGGTGTCGTCCAGCAGGGTGATGTCCTGCCCGACCAGGGCGGTGTAGGTGCGCGTGTTGGTGCCGTTGCTGTGGTAGCCGAAGGTGCTGCCTCCGAGTTGCAGCCACAGCTTCTCGCCATCAGTGTTGAAGCGTCGCGTGTATTCTACGCCACCGAAGCCGCCTGCCTGCGGGAAGCGGTAGTCGGAGGTGTTGCGGTAACTGTAGTCGCCTGGCGCATAGATAAGCTCGCGCCACTGGCACTCAGTGTTGCTTCCGTTGAAGTAGACCGACGGATAGGCGCCACCCCAGAGGCGGACGGTGCGCTGGGTGTCGATGTCGTAGTGGCCGCTGAGCCACAGGTAGCTGCCGTGGCGCCGCGCGTCGCTGTGCGAGGTGTAGCTGCGCACGGCACTGGTGTCGCCCTGCGGGGTGAGCATCATGTTGCTGCCGCTCTGGTCGGTCCAGGTGTGGGAATAGTCGTACTCGGCGTAGATGTTGAAGGAGAATTTCTTGCCGCCATAGACGTAGCTGACCCATGGCGACACCTGCGGGCGCAGGTTGCCGCTGGCGCCAAAGGTGAGGAACTCGTTGTGCTTCACCTTGCGGCGCATCACGAGGTTCACCACCGGGCCACCACCGTCGTAGCGTGCCGAGGGGTTGGTGATGACCTCGATGCGGTCGATGGCGCCGGCCGGCAGGTTTTTGATGTACTGCCGCAGGGCCTCGCCGCTGAGGTTCGAGGGACGGTCGTCGATCCACACGTCGACGCTCTGTGAGCCGCGCAGGGTGATGTTGCCCTCGGCGTCGACCTCCACGCCCGGGGCATTCTGCAGGGCGTCGCTGGCGGTGCCGGTCTGCACGCTGGGGTCGTCGCTGACGTTGTAGAGTTGCTTCTCGCCGTCGATGCTGTAGAGTGGCCGCTCGGCGGTGATCTCCATCTCTTCCAACTGCCGAACCGACTCGGGAATGTAGAGACTGTCGAGGACGATACTGTCATTTGTCTGGGCGTATCCCACACCCGCCGCTGCCCCGAGGAGCAGCAGCATGACTGCTGTATGCTTCATGATTATGTGAGGTTTAGGTTATTTCTTGCGGCGATAGGTGTAAGTGCGGCGCTCGTGGCCGTCGCCACCATGATAGGTAAAGATATCGCTGTCGATGAAGACGAGGGTGTCGTTGTCGAGTTGCTGGATATGCCACACTTCTTCGCCTCTTTCGTTGCGCAGCAACAGCGAGTCGCCCACCATCTGCCACTCGCAGCCGTAGGGTTGGTAGTCCATCTTATGGTTCTCCCAATTCGAGTTCCACGCCATCACCGTGGCGGTGCCGTCGGCGTTGAAGTCCAGATCGTCCAGCAGATGCTCCTCGCCCATGTCTGCTGTAAAACCTGGATAAGGGCTGTCACCGTGGTAAATGTGTTCGGTCGTACCGCTGACATATTCCCATTGTCCCACCAGCGGATTGCTTTTGGGTGTGCAGGCTGCCAGCAGCACTGCCGTTGCTATCGGCAAGGTCGCCAACGGCTTCAACCATCCGCTTCGGTTGCGACGTCGGGCCATCATGGCGATGCGCTGGTGCACCATGCGGTAGTCGAACGTGTGGGCCAGCGGGCTGTAGCGGCGGCCGCTCACCTGATGATAGAACAGCTCGGCATAGCTGGCGCTCATCATCGCGCTGTCGGCGATGTACTCGTGCACGCGTTTGAGCTCGCGAGCGTATAGATATATGAAAGGGTCGAACCACAGCACCACCTTGGCCAGCTCGCAAAGCAGCGTGTCGGCGGTGTGGCCTTGTCGCACGTGCACCGTCTCGTGACCCACGAGTTGTTGCACTTCTATTTCAGAGAAGCCTTTGGTACCCACCACGATATGGTTGCCGAACGAGAAGGCGGCTGTGTCGTCGTTCACCAACGCCACCTTCATGCCATCGCGTTCCACGAAGGGCAGGCCGCGCATCCTGCGCCACAGCACCACCAGCCTCACAGCCAGCAGCGCCGCCGATGCTACAACCCCCGCCATCCATATCCAAGTCCATAGCGGCATGCCGGCAGGGCTTGGTTGCTCAACGTCAACATGCTGGGTTATCGTTGCACTCACAGGTTCCTCACCCGTGACGGCTAACGTTGTGCCGACCTGAAGAGTCGCGACATCCTGCGACTCTGAACTATTTTGCGGGTACCACGTGGGCACCGCCAGCCGCAGGTGGATGGCCGGCAGTAGGAACGACAGCAGCAGCGTGCCCACCAGATACCACCGCACCATCGTGTGGCGTTTCTCGTGACGCATCAAGAACCAGTAGGCGACGAAGAACAGGGCCGTCGCCGTGGCGGTCAACAGCAGGTAGTTCATGACTGCACCTCCTTCCGCTTTTCTTCGATGATGCTGGCCAGGGCATCGAGGTCCTCCTTGCCGATACCCTTGTCCTCCATGAAGAAGGAGACCAGCTGGCGGTAGCTGCCGCCGAAGTAGTTGTTCATCAGCGTACCAAGCATGCGGCCCGAGTAGTCGGCCTTGCTGACCAGCGGGTAGTACTGGTTGTTGCCGCCCATCTCGCGGTGGCCTACAAACCCTTTCTGCTCCAGGATGCGGATTTCGGTCAGCACCGTGCGGTATGCCGGCTTGGGCTCTTCCACCGCCGCCGCAATGTCGCCGGCGAAGCCTTCGCCCAGACGCCAGACGGCCTGCATCACCTGCTCCTCGGCCTTGGTCAGGGTGGAGGTGGATTCTTGTTTCTTGCGTGCCATAATGATTGATGTATTTTTTTAGACCTTGGATTAAAAACTTAATCACCAAAATAACGGCACAGAAAAAACATTATTGTGCGTGGTGGATTATTTTTTTAATCATAATTTGTACAATAGGTATAGAGATTTGAAATACAGCATTTTGTTATTTTCTGCTTTTGTTATGACTATCTGTCACCTCCGTCTCACCTCCGTTTCACCTCCGTCTCACCTCCGTCGTTGGTCCGACTGAAGTCGGAGAAAAACCGGAGTTGAATCGGAATTGTATCGGTGGAAATTCGAGTGGACATACTAAGAATGGAAAGCCGTCGTTATTTAAATGATGAAGCATATAGAAATTATCAACGGTCCCAACCTCAACCTGACTGGGAAGAGGGAGCCTGAGGTCTATGGCTGTACCACGATGGAGGAATACCTCGAGGGGCTGCGTGCCCGTTTTCCCGAGGTGGAGATTACCTATTACCAGAGTAATGTGGAGGGTGAACTCATCGACCGCATCCAGCAGGTGGGCTTCTCTGGAGATGGCCTAATTGTCAACCTCGGTGGCTACAGCCACACCAGTGTGGCTTTGCGCGACGCGCTGTTGGCGGTGCCAGCCCCCAAGGTGGAGGTTCACCTGAGCAATATCTTCGCCCGTGAGGAATACCGCCACCATTCGCTCGTGACGAGTGCTTGTCGCGGCATGGTCTGCGGCTTTGGCCTGCAGGGCTACGAAATGGCTTTACGTTCATTAATATAAATGAGACAATGTTGAATAACGAGGCAATAACGTTCCACGAAGTATTGAGAGCTCCCTGATGCAGGACTCTTTTATGTCGTTGGTTGGAGACCCTTGAATGGGATACTCCTTATTGTTTCATGTTCAACATTTGTTTTATATGCTGAAAAAAAATTGTTTGGGCAATGCTGTTGATAGGCGTTGCCGGTGCCGCAATGGCACAAACCTCGTATTCGCTTCGGGGAAGCCTTGTTGACAGCAGGTATCAGGCGCTTCCTTTCACCAATTGCGTGCTGTTAAAAACGGCGGATAGCTAGTTCGCCTACGGAACGACAAGTGACCTCGACGGTGTTTTCTCGCTGACGGGTGTCTCCAAAGGTAATTATCTTTTGCGTATCAGTGCCGTGGGACATGAGACCTACTGGCGGGATGTCGCCATCATGCAGGACACTAACCTCGGTACCATTGAGATTGTGGATAACGCCACAATACTGAAGGAGATACAGGTCACCTCCAGCCGGCCGCTCTATTCTGCCGACGGCGAGAAGGTGTTCTACAATGTCGGCGACGACCCCAGTGTGCAGAGCGGCAACGCCACCGACGCGCTGCAGAACGCACCTGGTGTAGAAGTTGACGCCGAGGGTAACATCAAGTATCGCGGTGGCGCCGAGGTCTCCATCTGGATAAACAACAAGCCGTCGCATCTCAAGGCCGAAAGCCTGAAGCAGTACCTCAAATCGCTGCCTGCGGGTACGTTGCAGCGCATCGAGGTTATAGCCCATCCCTCGGCCAAATACCATACGCAGAACTGTGTGGTTAACATCGTTACCACCGCCAAAGTGAAGCGTAACGATTTATTATGCCTTGGTCTCAACGCCAACAGCAAGCCGCAGGTAGGGCCGTGGGTGGATTATGTGTGGAGCAACGAGAAGGTGCGCTTCAATGTTTTCGTCAGCGGCGACTACGACAGCTATAGCGGCGCGCAACAGAGCGACAGCCGTCTGCTGGCGTCCGACAGCACCCTCTCGTCGGTCGTCAGCACCAGGGGGCACAGCCGTAACCGCACCATTGGCGGTAACTTTGGCCTGGACTTCGACTACAATATCGATAGCAACACGTTGGTAAACCTCTGGCTGTGGACGACTGCCACGCACGACAGCAGTGGCCTCGACGGCCGTACCGAGCGTACAGAGTTTCTCACCGGTGCAGGCCGCTATCTGTACAATGAAGTGCAGCGCAACGGTAGTATGCTGTCCGATGCCGCCTTTGGCATGATGTTGGAGAAGAAGCTCGACACGCTGGGTGGGATGCTCTTCATCGATTATACCGGCACACTGACGCGTAGCCGCTCCTTCGCCAGTGACCTGCGTACCCACGACAGCCTTACAACCCTTGATTTCGTCCGCCGTCGCTCGACCATCACCCCCTCTCAGTGGCACGGTATCACCGCCGACATAGCATTGCCTTACAACAGTCACGGCGAGGTTGACTTTGGCGTCATGGCCAGTCTCGCACCGGAGTGGAAAAACGTAGATGAAACCCTTGACGGCCTCGCTGACACGCTGCGCAGCTATTCTTACACTAACGGCACCTGCGAGCTTTCGATTTATGCCGGTGCCGAGCATCATTTTGGCCGATTCACCCTTGGTGCCTCCCTCTCGATGGACAATGCATGGTACCGTCTCCGATACCCAGCGGCCGACAGTGGCGACGTGAGCAGGCACTATCTCACCTTCAGTCCTACGGTCCACGCCTCGTACAGCACCGAGTCTATGCACAACTTCACCTTCAGCTATACTCACTACGTCATGCCACCCACAGCCACGCAACTCACGCGCTTCACCGTTTACGGCTACGACAGCTACTCCACCGGGGCTCCCACGCTCAAGAAAGGCTATACTGACAACATCGAGCTTGGCTGGGAACGCTATTTCGACCACCTCGGCAGCATCGGCGTAAGTGCGTGGTACAACTCCATGCGCGACCAGACAGGCACCCTCACCGACGTGGCATACAGCGATGTCTTTGACCGCATCGTGGCTTTCACCCAGCCGTTCAACATCAGCACCGCCTGCAACGGTGGCCTCGGGCTCAACGCCACCCTGCGGCCGTCCGACTTTATGAATATCCGCTTCTACGCCAATCTATACGACGACTACTATCGTGTGCAGTATCGTCCCGGGCGGTGGGCCGAAAGCGAGATGATCTGCTACTCCCTGCGGCTCAACTTCTGGGCCAAGCTATGGGATAAGCTTCAGGTGTTTGCCAACGCCAACTACCGCAGTCGCACACAGACCCTGCTGGCCGAGGTTGATCCCTACTTCAGCTTCGACTGCGGTGTGAGCACCGACCTCTTCGACCGTCGTCTTTCACTCTTCCTTAACGTCAACGACCTTTTTGGTACCGTCCGCACCGGCGGAAAGAGCGTAAACCCATACAACCCCTCTGCCAGCGAGAGTACCCTCACCAGTCAGTATGTCAGCTTCGGCCTCACCTGGCGCCTTGGCCGCACCGAGATGGAGGGTATGCAACAAAAAGAGAAGAAGAGCAGGTCTTCTTCTCATAGGAAAACGATGTGATGCGGTGCTGTTCTGTTAGAACTTGACGATGTCTATCAGGCGTACACCGTCGAGCCAGACGGCGATGCATCCTACGGCACCATTGTCGGTGGAATCCCAGTTTTCGATGGGTTGGAGGGTAATTGCATCAACAATTTCGAAGTATTCTGGCTCGAACTGCAGTCCGTCGCCACACTCATTCACTTCGTGCCACGAGGCTAACGTGTCAAGTACCCACTCCTTGACATCGTCCACATCCTCATACTCGGCCATTTCTGCAGCCTGTTCGAGGGTGGCGTTGATGGCGGGGGCCATCTGGCGAGCGGCAGGGGAGAGTCGCATGTTGCGGCTGCTGAGTGCCAGACCATCGTCGGCGCGCACGATGGGGCAGGGGACTAGCTCGATGGGGTACTTGATCTGCTCCAGCAGGTTGCGGATGACAGCAATCTGTTGGTAATCCTTCTCGCCGAAGTAGGCGCGGTGGGGCTGCGCCAGGTCGAAGAGGCGGCGCACCACCACTGCGACGCCACTGAAGTGACCCGGACGGCGCGGTCCTTCCATTACCTCCTCAATAGGGCCGAAGTGATAGACTTCTTTTGGCTCTCCGTTGGGATACATCTCCTCGACAGTCGGCGTGAATGCCAGCAACTCCGTAGCGCGGAAGCCGTCTTGTGCGACCAGGTTGGCGATGAGACGGAGGTCGTTGTCGATGGTGCGGGGATATTTCTCGAGGTCTTCCTTGTTGTTGAACTGGATTGGGTTGACGAAAAGAGAGACGACGACGAGGTCGTTCTCCTTCAAAGCCCGCTCGATGAGCGAAAGGTGCCCCTCGTGCAGGGCGCCCATGGTGGGCACGAGGCCTATTTGCTTGCCCTCTTGGCGAGCGGTGTTGACAGCCGAGGTGAGTTCGGCAGCTTTTAATATCTGTTTCATGGTGTTATAATTCAATTTTTCCTTTACCTTGACGGATAAGTTCGATGCCGTCGCTGCAATCGACCACGGTGGAGGGGTCGGCATCGGCGACACCGCCGTCGATGACGGCCCAGACACGGTTGCCGAAACGGTCGTGGATGAGTTCGGGGTCGGTATAATTCTCTACTTCACCATCCTCCTCGTCCAAGGGTCTCACCGACGTGCTGATGAGAGGAGAGCCCAGCTCTTCGATGATGGCACGTGTGATGCCGCAGTCGGGGATGCGGATGCCGATGGTGTGGTTTTGATTCTGGTAGTTGCGGGGCACGGAGCCGGCCGCTTCCATGATGAAGGTGAAGGGGCCTGGAAGGGAACGTTTGAGCAACGCGAAGGTATCGCGGTCCATGGAACGAACATACTCACTGGCCATGCTAAGGTCGGCGCAGAGCATCGAGTACTTGGCCTGCTTCACTTTGAACCCTTTGAGCTGTGCAATCTCCTCAACGGCGCGTTTGTGATCCATGGAGCAGGCGAAAGCATAGAGGGTGTCGGTGGGGAGAACGACTACTTCGCCGTTGCGCAAGGCGTCGGCTATACGTCTTACATCTCGTACGTTGGTGTTCTCGTTATAGAGTTTGATAATCATTGTTGTGTGGGTAACTTGCCTTTACGGTTGCAGTAGAAGAAAAACAATCCGTAGGCCGTGATAAGAAAGACAGACACCACCAGGGTGTAGAGGTTTTTGTCGGAAACCATTAAATATCCGATATTAATAAGAAGTTGCAGGAGAGCGTATCCACCGGAAACGTAAAGATGAGGTATATGCAGTTCGTTGACCATGGTTTCATAAGCATGTTCACGATGTGCTTCCAGAATGTTGCGGCCGGAAAGGAACCGTTTGGCAATGGTCAAAAGTCCGTCGGCAAGGAAGACAATAATGAAACACAAGCGACTGACATTCATTCCAGGTACGGAGCCGGTGTTTGTGTATCGCACAAGTAGGAATAGCGAGATGAGTCCCATGCAGATGCTTCCCACGTCGCCAGAAAAGCAGCGTGCCTTTTTGCGAAAATTGAAAAATCCAAAAACGAGGATGGCAATCAGGAGTGTGGTGAGGAAATCGAGATTGATAAACCGGTGCTCAAAAAGGGCGAGGTAACCGAAAGTGCCTACAAGAACAAGGGAATAGGCGGCGAGCATACCATTGATACCATCCATAAAGTTGTAGATATTAAGGATGCCGGCAAAAACAATTGTGAAAAGAATTAATTGCCAGATCTCAAGGGAGTTGATATCAGCCCAGAAGCAAATGAGCACTGCCGCCAGTTGTGTGAACAATCTCAGCCAAGAGGGGAGTGGATGGAGGTCGTCAACATAACTCACGATGGCCAATAGTGAGAGCCCAATAATGAAATAGGGGAAAGCCATGCCGTGGGTGAGTGAGTAGAAAAGCATGGAAAGGTAGAAAATGATGCCTGCTCCGAGGAGTACGGGGCGGTGATGCGAGCTACGTTCATTGGGTCGGTCAACGATATGGAACTTCTTGGCAATGAAGAAATAGAAGAGCTCAAGAGCAATGATCGTGATGGTGGCTATAATGTAATACATAACTGCTAGAATATGAGTTTCAAAATGCAAAAATACAACTTTTTTTTTGCATGCACGAATTTTTTTGTATTTTTGCAATGCATATTATTATGAAAAGAGAAATTGTATATCAATCAATTGCTTGATGTGCTGTATGATAAATCGTAAAATAAACATTTCTATGGAAACGAAAGACATACGTATTGCCGTCATTGGGTTGGGTTATGTGGGCCTGCCATTGGCGAGGTTGTTTTCCACAAAGTTCCCCACTGTTGGGTACGATATGAATAAGGCACGCGTGGATGCATTGATGGCAGGCCACGATGCCACGCTGGAGGTGAGTGACGAATTGTTGCAAGATGCAATCAATAAACACGGCTTCCGTTGTACAGCAAATATGGAAGAAATCAAGGATTGCAACTTTTATGTTGTTGCAGTGCCTACTCCGGTTGATCGTAACAACAACCCAGACCTAACGCCATTGTATGGAGCTAGCGAAGTGGTGGGAAAGGTGATAGGGAAAGGTGATATAGTGGTGTACGAATCTACAGTGTATCCTGGTGTGACAGAAGATGAATGTCTGCCGGTAGTGGAGAGGGTGTCCGGGCTGAAATACAACACTGATTTCTTTGCGGGCTACAGCCCCGAGCGTATCAATCCGGGCGACAAGGTGCATACGGTGGAGAAGATTCTGAAAATCACTTCTGGCTCGACTCCAGAGGTGGCTGAGTTGATAGATAGGGTGTATAATGCAGTGCTGATTAATGGTACGCACAAAGCTCCAAGCATTAAGGTTGCCGAGGCGGCCAAAGTGATCGAAAACAGCCAGCGCGATATCAATATTGCCTTTGTCAATGAGCTTTCCAAGATATTTACCCTCATGGGCATCGACACTTATGATGTGCTTGAGGCGGCTGGTACCAAGTGGAACTTCATCAAGATGAACCCAGGTTTGGTGGGCGGGCATTGCATTTCGGTTGATCCTTACTATTTGGCGCAATGCGCCCAGCGGTTGGGATACAATCCTGAGATTATTCTCGCAGGTCGTCGCATGAACGACGGCATGGGAGCATATGTGGCCGACCAAACGATTAAACTGATGCTGAAAAAGGGCATTCAGGTACTCGGTTCGAAAATTATAATAATGGGATTCACATTTAAGGAAAACTGTCCCGATGTGCGCAATACCCGAGTGATTGATATCTATCATGCATTGCAGGAATATAATGCCGATATTACCGTGTTTGACCCTTGGGCATCGCCAGAAAGAGTAAAGCATGAGTATGGCATCGATATTGTCAACGAGCTTCCGAAGAGCAAATACAGTGCTGCTATTGTTGCGGTTGCTCATCGCCAGTTCCGTGAAATGGAAATAGATTTCGATACTCTGTTGGAAAAAAATCACGTTATTTTTGATGTAAAAGCCATCATGCCGAGAGAATTGGTAGATGGAAGGCTATAGAGTGTTTAAAAGACAATAGATTTATGGCAAATTTTGCACTTATAGGGGCAGCTGGATATATCGCCCCACGACATTTGAAGGCTATTGCTGACACCGGAAACGATTTGATAGCTGCATATGACAAGTTCGACAGCGTAGGTAGGCTTGACAGTTCGTTCCCCGAATGTTCCTTTTTTACCGAGCAGGAGCAGTTCGACCGATTCTGTTCGAAGCAGCAACGCTCCGACAACCCGCTGCAGTGGCTCAGTATATGCACACCCAACTATACACACGATGCATTCATCCGATATGGTTTGCGATTGGGTTGCAATGTTATCTGTGAGAAGCCACTGGTGTTGAATCCTTACAATATTGACAATCTTGTCGAATTGGAAAAAGAGACAGGCCATCAGGCTTATACTATACTTCAGTTACGTTTGCATGATTCTATTGTGGCACTGAAGAAGAAGGTGGATGAGGGACCGCAGGATAAAGTATATGATGTCGATTTGACCTATATCACATCGCGCGGCAAATGGTACTATTCGTCATGGAAAGGCGATGTGCACAAAAGCGGCGGTGTGGCCACCAATATTGGGGTGCATTTTTATGATATGTTGCAATGGATATTCGGACCTGTGGAGGAGAACATTGTGCACGTTATGAGTCACGACCGTGTAGCAGGCTTCCTTCGTCTAAAGAAAGCACGGGTGCGCTACTTCCTCAGCATTAATGCAGCATGTTTACCCCCAAATGCGGTGCAAGGAGAGAAAAAGACCTACCGCACCATTATGATTGATGGAGATGAGTTTGAGTTCAGTCAAGGTTTTACGGAGTTACACACGAAAAGCTATCAAGAGATACTGGCGGGTCGGGGTTTCCGTATCAGCGAGGCGCGAAACTGCATACAGATTGTCAGCGACATCCGTCACTCTACCCCTGTTGGATTAAAGGGTGACTATCACCCCCTGGCCAAGATGCCGTTGGCGCCACATCCTTTTGGTTGGGATGATATGAAATACTAAGCACTATGGCTATCCGTGTCTGCCATATTACCAGTGTCCATCCTGCCGATGATGTACGGGTTTTCTACAAGGAATGTGTTTCGTTGACACAAGAATATGAGGTTTATCTGATAGCACCGAATATTCAGGACGATGAACTTCTTGGCGTACACAGATGTGGGGTACAACTACCTAAGGGACGTTTGAAACGCCAACTGTTTTTGGGACGAGTGTTGCGGCGAGCATTGGAAATAGACGCAGCAGTTTATCATCTTCATGACCCCGAACTGATTCCAATGGGGCCGCGTCTGAAATGTCATGGTGCACGAGTGATTTTTGACTCACATGAAGATGTACCAATGCAGATCTTAACCAAAGAATACTTGCCAAAAAGGAGCAGAAAGCCTTTGTCTGCAATATACGCTCAATATGAGCGACACTACCTAAAACAATACGATGCCTTGGTCACGGTAACTCCAAGCATACTCGATCGTTTGGCAACCATCAATTCTTCTAGTTATATGGTTACAAACTATCCGAATTATCAAGAAATCCCTCAGCGTAAAATTTCCTCAGGAGATGTGCACTATATATGTTTTGCCGGAGGTGTTGACGAGAGGTATATGCATGAGTATGTCATTCAGAGTTTGATGTATACTCAGGCACGTTACCTGTTGGCTGGAGAATGCTTTATCCCATCGTACATGAAAATGCTACAGGCTTTGCCTGGTTGGGAAAGGGTGGACTACAAAGGAGTTTTGCCTCCTAATCAGGTAATGGATCTCTACCGCCAGGCGGAAGTAGGCATTGTGTTACTCGATTATTCGCCCAATGTGGGTTATCATCGTGGCACACTTGGGGTTTTGAAGATGTTTGAATACATGATGGCTGGTATTCCAGTGGTGGCCACAGACCTTGATTTGTGGAAAGAAATCATTGAAGGCCATCAGTGTGGTATATGCATTGACCCACATGACATCCATGCGATTGCCGAAGCGGTCAACTATTTAATCAACAACCCGGAAGAGGCTCATAGAATGGGGGAGAATGGACGTAGGGCAGTGAAAGAAGAATACAATTGGTCCACACAAGAATTAATTCTTATGGACTTGTACAAATCATTGTTATACACATGAATATCATTATGGAGTTCAGAGATCTTAAGAAACAGTATCAGATACTAAAGGCAGAATTGGACAGTGTGATGCAGGAGGTGGCTGCCTCAGGGGGCTATATTATGGGAAATGCAGTGGCTGAATTGGAGCAACAATTATCTGATTATGTTGGAGTAAAATATTGTATGACCTGTGCCAACGGCACAGATGCTCTTACCCTGGCGCTAAAGACATTGGGGATAGGGAAAGGCGATGCTGTCTTTGTGCCAGACTTCACATTTTTCTCGAGTGCAGAAGTTGTTGCCCTGGAAGGAGCCACCCCCGTGTTTGTAGATGTCAATCCATCAACATTCAATATTGACTCCAACAGCCTAAAAGCTGCCATAGAACGGGTATGCAACGACACCGAACTGAGGGCGAGAGCGGTAATAGCGGTTGACCTATTTGGTTTGCCTGCAGACTATCCACAAATTACGGCCATTGCAAAACAACATGGACTTTTTATAATTGAAGATGGAGCACAAGGTTTTGGCGGACGAATAGGAGATAGGAAATCTTGCAGTTTCGGTGACATATCCACCACCTCGTTTTTCCCAGCAAAACCACTAGGCTGCTACGGTGACGGAGGGGCTGTATTCACCAATAACGAAGAGTGGGCAGAGACTATTCGTTCACTCCGAGTGCATGGAAAAGGGCACAACAAATATGACAACATCAGAATAGGACTCAACTCACGACTCGACACTATTCAGGCAGCAATCTTGCAGGTGAAACTTAATGCTTTTAAAGAACAAGAGCTCGACGCTGTAAACCATGTGGCAGCACAATACACAAAACTCATCAACGCAGCTCTCGGCGACGATGCTGTAACCACGCCAAATATTCCAGAAGGATACATGAGCAGTTGGGCACAATACACGATACAATTGAGAGATGCGAGCCAGCGATCGGGGCTCCAAACCCGAATGAAAGAGGCAGGCATACCAACAATGATATACTACCCCACACCGATGAGCATGCAGACGGCATTCAAAGGATTGCATCTATATGTTGACACCCACATTGCACGACAGCTGTCGCAGAGCGTATTGTCGCTGCCGATGCATCCGTACCTTGCAGATGAAGACATTCACGTGATAGTTGATGCATTGGTCGCTAATATTAAAACAGGAAAATGATTACAGCAAAAGATATAGCCAACTTTTTACAGTTAGCACTTAAGGGAGAGAATATCACTGTTAAGTGTTACGCTCAGTTGTCTTCACCACAACCTCACAGCATCGTTTTCGCAAAAAAATACAATGACTCGTTTGTATGCCAATTAAATGATGTCGATAATATTCTGGCTATAGTAACCCCAGAGTACACAGACAGACTAACTTGTAGTCACATCATATCCCAAAATCCACGATTGGACTACATCCGAGTATTGTCTCATTTTTTTACCCAAGAAAAGCCTAAAGGATTTATCCACCCCACCGCTAATATTGAGCAAGGAGCCCTTATCGGGAAAGAAGTTTTTATTGGTGCGGGATGCTATATATCATCTCAAAGCATAGTGAATGACGGATGCATACTACATCCCAACGTGGTACTTGACAATCGTGTGGTACTTGGCAAAAACTGCGAGATAAAATCAGGGGCTGTGTTAGGTCAGGAAGGCTTCGGGTTTGAGCGTGACGAAAACGGAGAACCTGTGCATTTCCCCCATTTTGGCGATGTCATTGTTGGCAATAACGTGTTTATTGGCAGTAACACCACGGTAGAACGTGCAACCCTCGGCAGCACCATTATCGAGGACAATGTAAAAATAGACGACTTGGTGCAAATAGGCCATAACAGCCATATTGGCAGGGAAAGTATGGTTACTGTTGGAGCCATCGTCTGCGGTGGTGCGGTATTGAACCCTCAAAGCTACCTCGCACCAAACGTGAGTGTAAAGGAAAAGGTGACAATCGGACGTAGAGGGTTTGTCGGCCTCGGATCTGTTGTTTTAAAGGATGTGGCTGACGATTCCATTGTGGCCGGAGTACCTGCCAAAGAAATTCGTAAAAACAAATAACAAGACTATGAATATAGAGAATATACTTGTGCTGGCGCCGCATACCGATGATGGAGAGCTTGGACTTGGCGGAACAATTAGCAAATATATAGAAGAAGGGAAAAACGTCTATTATGCAGCCTTCTCCACTGCCGATCAATCAGTGCCAGAAGGTTTTCCTAAAGATATTCTGGCTACGGAAGTCAAGAATGCCACCCATAAGTTGGGTATTCCTGCTGAGAACCTGTATGTATATAACTATGAAGTTCGCAAGCTGAACTATGTACGCCAAGAACTATTGGAAGATATGGTTAGGTTGCGCAAAGAACGTCACTATGATCTAGTGTTCATGCCCTCTTCTCACGACATACACCAAGATCATACGACAGTTGCCCAAGAGGCGATCCGCGCCTTTAAGAAGACCACATTGCTCGGCTATGAACTCATCTGGAACAATCTGACATTTGACACTGATTGTTTTATTCAATTAGAAGAGCGCCATGTAACAGCGAAATGCCAAGCACTTCGTGAATATAAAAGCCAGGGTTTCCGCGACTATACATCACCAGAATTTGTACGTTCGCTTGCCCGTACCCGAGGCGTACAGGTGGGCTGTCAATATGCCGAAGCATTTGAAGTAATAAGACTATTCTTATGAACATCCTAATGATAAGCCACTATGCCGGCACACCCCAATACGGCATGGAGTTCCGTTCCTATTATATGGCTCGTGAATGGGTGCGCATGGGGCATAATGTTGTGGTTGTTGGTGCTTCGTTTTCTCACCTGCGGAAAGTACAACCTTCTGTGGAGCAAGAAAACTTGGAAGGTATCAACTATTGGTGGCTCCCTACTGGCGAATATGAAGGCAACGGCCTAAAACGAGTGCTCACCATGTTCCAATTCTGTCGTCAAGTTTATAAACACAGAAAAGAACTGATAGCCTTTAATCCAGACATAGTCATTGCATCATCTGTTTACACATTTGACATCTATCCGTGCCATTATATCGCCAAACGCACAAATGCCAAGTTAGTATATGAAGTACACGATCTTTGGCCGTTGTCTGTAATGGTCATTGGCGGCTACAAAAAATGGCACCCATTCATTGTTATGCTGCAGCATTGCGAGAATTATGCCTATAAACATTGCGATATGGTTGTCTCGATGCTCGACAAGGCTTTTCCTCATATGAAGCGCCACGGGCTCACAGAAGACCGTTTCTGCTGTGTGCCCAATGGGTATCTGAAAGAGGAATGGGATGATGCGGAGAACATATCTTTGCCGCTGGAGCATACTGATTTATATGCCAAACTACATTCTGAAGGTAAAACCATTGTCGGATTTGCAGGTGGACATACCCGGTCAACAGCCATGGACATACTTATAAAGGCCGCCAATTTACTTAAGGATCGTACTGATTTGGCATTTGTCATGGTGGGCAAGGGACCGCAAAAAGAGGAGTTGATGCACATGGTGGAGGGCTATGGGCTAAAAAACTTCTATTTTCTCCCTCCCGTTGAGAAAACTTGCATACCAAAAGTAGTGCAACAGTTCGACATCTGCTATGAAGGTGGAGTCCACAGCTTCCTTCATAAATACGGTACTTCAGCCAACAAGATGATTGACTATATGCTGGCTGGAAAACCTATTGTTAAATCTGTTGATGAACCCGGTAGCGAGGTGGAGCGTATCGGCTGTGGCATACAAGTAGAAGCCGAGAACGTAGAACAAGTACGTAATGCCATACTGAATATTGCTGACATGTCCGCCGAGGAGCGTGCGGCGATGGGCTCCAAAGGTCGCAAATATGCCCTGGAAAATCTTGAATATCACACACTGTCTGCGAAGTTCATTGATTACGTATGCACATCCTCACGGTCATAGGGGCGCGTCCTCAAATCATCAAGGCGGCAGCTGTCAGTCGCGCGATTGCTAACGGATATGCCAAAAAGGTAACGGAACATATCCTACACACCGGCCAGCACTATGACACAAACATGTCGCAGGTGTTTTTCGACGAATTGGGCATTCCTCAACCGGAGTATAATCTCAACATAGGCTCAGGGCGCCACGGAGAGCAGACGGCAAAGATGATTGCGGGTATAGAAGAGGTCCTTATGAGCCGGACATTTGATGGCATTGTCCTTTACGGCGACACCAATAGTACATTGGCAGGAGCGGTTGCCGCCTCGAAACTTCATGTGCCCATCTTCCATGTTGAAGCCGGGTTGCGCTCATATAATCGTGCTATGCCGGAAGAGATTAACCGGATTATTTGTGACCAACTCGCCACGCTGCTTTTTGCTCCCACGCAGACGGCAGTGGATAATTTGCGCGAAGAAGGCTTTTTCGCGGAGCATCCAACATTGCACCGCCGAGTCATCAATTGCGGTGACGTCATGTATGACAACAGCATCTATTTCGCCAAGATGGCGGCGGAACGGTGTGATATTTTGGATCGCCTCTCTTTGCAACGGAATGCCTTCATTCTTGCCACAGTTCATCGCGACAATAACACAGATGACCCACAGCGGCTGGAACAAATAATCCGTGCCATTGTGGATATTGCCCGTAGAGACAATATTCCTGTAATCTTGCCGTTGCATCCACGCACACGCAAGAAACTCACTGCACAGCACCTCCGTCTTCTCGAAGACGAGCCTCTGATACGCCTTATTGAACCTCTTTCGTTTCTCGAGATGACGCTTATGGAACAGAATGCATTATTAGTTATGACCGACAGCGGTGGAGTTCAGAAGGAGGCCTTTTTCTTCGAGCGTCCATGCCTCATCATGCGTCCCGAAACCGAATGGGTAGAGATTGTGCAGCATAAGGCTGGTATCATTGCCGACGCCGATTACCAGCGCATTGTGGATGCCTATGACCAGTTGGTGCATCGTCGTGTCTCTTTCCCTCCGCTTTTTGGCGACGGACATGCTGCCGAACAAATCATACAGAATATCTTGTCATGAAAATACTCACCGACACCCTGCATCGTATAGCATACGCCACGGATGCCTCCATCTATCGTGAATTACCCATGGGTGTCGCCTACCCAGAGAATGATGACGACATCATCGAACTCATCGCGGAGGCTCGGCGCAGACACACCCATCTGATTCCCCGTGCAGGGGGCACCAGTATCGCTGGTCAGGTGGTGGGCGACGGCATCGTGGCTGATATTAGCCGCCATTTCAATCGAATCCTAGAAGTCAATCCAATCGAACGTTGGGTTTGGGTTGAGCCGGGTGTGGTGCGTGATGAATTGAATAAGATGCTTGAACCGTACGGTCTCTTCTTCAGCCCAGAGACCTCCACCTCCAATCGCTGCTGCATCGGCGGTATGGTGGGCAACAACTCCTGCGGCACCCACTCGCTCGTGTATGGTAGTACTCGTCATCATGTTCTGGCATTAAAGGGTATTTTGAGTGATGGTGCGCGTTTTGATACGACATCTCCAGATAAGGACAATGTCTTGCTGTCCAAGATATATGCCCAACTGAGAACCTGGGCGGACGATTCTTGCATCAGGCAGCAGATTGCCGACAATTTCCCCGATCCTTCGCTGCAACGCCGCAGTTGCGGTTACGCTATCGATGAGGCCATCGGGGGTGAGCTGGATCTCTGCAAACTTCTTTGCGGTAGCGAGGGCACGCTGGCTTTCATCACCGCGATACAGCTCTCGCTCGATCCGATCCCGCCACAAAACAACATGGTGCTTTGTGTCCATTGCAATTCGTTGCAGGACAGCTATCGTGCAAACCTTGTGGCTCTGGCTCACCGTCCTGTGGCGGTGGAGCTGATGGATGGTAAACTCATCACGTTCTGTCGGGGCAACCATTCGCAACAGCAGAATCTCTTTTTTGTTCAAGGGGAACCGCAGGCTTTGCTCATCGTCGAGTTTAACGGAGATGGTATGGAGACTCAGGCGAACGCCCTTGAAAAAGAACTGCTTGACAGCGGGTTTGCTTATTTCTGCAGCCGCGTCTATGGCAGCGACATCAATCGCGTATGGGCGGTGCGAAAGGCAGGTTTGGGTGTGCTTACCAGCGGTAAAAGGGACGATAAGCCTATCGGCGTCATCGAGGATACCGCGGTTGCGCCCGAACGACTCCCCGATTATCTGGACGAGTTCGAGCGAATGATGCAGCGTCTCGGACTCAGTTGCGTCTATTATGGTCATATCAGCACCGGAGAATTGCACCTGCGTCCTATCCTGAATGTGAAGCAGGCGTCCGACCGGCGGCTCTTCCGTCAGGTGGCAGAGGAAACGGCCCGGTTGGTGCGTAAGTATCGTGGCAGTTTGAGCGGTGAGCATGGCGACGGTCGTCTCCGTGGTGAATTCATACCGCTTGTCTATGGCCAGGAGGTGTATGAGCTGATGCGTCAAGTGAAGCAATGTTGGGATCCTGATGGGGTGTTCAACATGCACAATATAGTGGATACGCCTCCGATGGATCAGTATCTGCGCTATGATGTGGAACAGCCATATCTTTGTCCGGACAAAGACTTGATGTGTACCATAGAGCAATGCAACGGTGCGGGCGATTGCCGCAAGAGCAACGTCATCGGCGGCACCATGTGCCCCACGTTCAAGCTCTCTCACGACGAGCTCCTTTCCACCCGTGCCCGAGCCAATGTGCTGCGCGAGATACTCACCAGGGGATTGCCCAAGGATGCCGATACGACAGAGAGTAAAGCCATCAAGGAAATGCTCTACAGTTGCCTGGCTTGCAAGGGGTGCCGTGGAGAATGCCCATCGAATGTCGATATGACGAATATCCGTGCACGGGTTCTGCAGATGCTCTACGACCGGCATGGGACACCTTTCCGCAGCTGGATGGTGGCACGGATGGCTGTCATAGAACGTCTGGGGCATATTGTTTGGCCCTTGTACAACCTGTTTGCCCATATGCCATGGAGTGCAGCCATCATCAAGAAAATCGTCTCGTTTGCTCCTGGACGGGACATTCCACCTCTCTCTCCGTGCACCATGCGCCAACTGGTTGAAAAACACATAACACATAGCTCGATAACTTCCACCAGGGGCACTGTACTTCTTTTCGCCGATGAATTCACTGATTTGCAGGAGGCGGAATTAGGATTGACTTTTGCTCGATTGCTCACCTCCTTGGGCTACCGTGTAATCGTGCCTAAACATGGCGAGAGTGGACGTGCGGCCATTTCGAAAGGCAGTTTGCATCTGGCAGCCCGTTATGCCACTGACAATGTACGCCGACTTAAAGATTGTGTCACAGAGAATACCCCCCTGGTGGGCATCGAACCCAGTTGTATCCTTTCGTTCCGCGACGAGTATCCCGACCTGGTGCCTTCCGACTTGCGTGCTGATGCCGAACGGCTGGGACGCAATTGCCTGCTTTATGACGAGTTCATCATGCGCGAAGTCGCCAAAGGCAATATTACAGCCGACCAGTTCCGGTCAGACACCATAGAGGTGTGGCTCCATGGGCACTGCCACCAGAAGTCGTTGGTCGGCATCGACAAGACTGCCGCCATGCTTCGCTTGCTCCCCGGTTGCGACCTGCATATCATCCCCTCTTCCTGCTGCGGTATGGCCGGCTCCTTCGGATATGAGAAAGAGCACTATCAGACTTCGCTCGCCATCGGCGAGATGCTGCTTTTCCCCACCGTTCGCAAAGCCCTCGAGAGTGTGCCCCATGAGATACCTGCCTATATTGCCGCTCCGGGTACTTCCTGCCGCCAGCAGATACTTGACGGCACGGGTCACCATGCACTCCACCCCATTGAGATCATGTATCAGTATTTAAGCCACTAACCGATGTCGCACCATTTGTTTAAAGATTTGTCCTGGCCGGAGCGGGTTGTGTTTGTGGCGTTGGCATTCACGGTTGTTTCTATCACTCTGTGGTGGCGACTGGGTATCGTGGCTGTTTGTGTGCTTGCGGGGCTGTCTGTGATTAAAATGTTCTACACTCGAACCTTCGGGAACCGTTCGCTGACTTTGTCTCAGAGGGTTTGTCTATGGGCGATGGTGGCATACTGGCTCCTGTATGCGCTGTCTGCCCTTGTCAGTTCAAACCATACCGAAGGGTGGTTCCGGACGGTCGTCAAATTGTATTTCCTGATTATCCCGCTGCTGTGTCTGCTGGCCGACACGTCCTACCTTACACGAACCCGCATCAAGGCCTTGTTTCAGGTGTTCACGGCCACGTTGCTCGTCCGCTTCGCGGTTTGCCTTGTGATCAGCGGATTCCAATTGGTTCAAGGAGTACCGGCGGTAGAGGTGAGAGACTGGCAGGACGACCCGCTGGGGATGCACCATAACTACCTTGCGCTCTATATTGATGCTGCTGTTGTTTTCTTGTATGGCTGCATTATATACACTCCTAAGGAAAAACGCCGGAGAGATTGGCCGCTACTCTTTGGGGCTCTTGTCGTTCTTGCGGTGTATCTTTTCATGTCCTTTTCCCGCTCGGGCATTGTTACCTTGATTCTGTTTTTCGCTCTTGCCCTGGTGCATCTTACCTTCTTCCGGAAGAAGTACAAGGTGGCAATGGTCATTGCACTGGTTTCTCTGGTTTTTTCTGCGGGATTATACTTTGTCGAACCTTCGGCGTTTTCCCGGTTTGAAGCCCTTGCACATTGGGATGAGAACCATGTGCCTGATGACCGTGTGATTGCGTGGGAATGTGGCGTCAAAGCTACCGAGGGGCATTTGATGTTCGGCTATGGAGTGGGAGATTGCAGCGCCCAACTACGGGAGAAGTTCGAGGAGAGAGGCTACCGGAAAGCAGTTGATGTCGGCTACAACAGCCACAATCAGTACATTGAGACTGTCCTTGAGACGGGGATTGCAGGGCTGGTAGTGTTGCTGTTCATGTTACTCGCACCGTTGGTGATCGCTTTGTCCAAGGGAACCCGCAGCTTCGTAGCCGTAATGGTTGTGATGGTGGTTGTCGTCATGAATATATTCGAGGTGATGCTCAACCGGCAGATGGGCGTGCAGTTTATAGCCCTCGTCTATTGCCTCCTGATTCTTGGTGTCGGCAGCCGCATGCCGAAAAGGTTGTCAAGTGTCTGACAAAGGTTTACCCAAGGCTTGACTAAGGAGTAACAAGTGCCTAACATGGGACTTGCCTGCCCAAGGCTCATATTTGAATAGTTTCTCAGTATGTCAAAGTGCTCTCTTTGAGAGTTTTGGATTGGTTTGCGCTGGCCAGTTCGCGTCCCTTTCCGCGTGCAAAGATACAACCGCCGCATTGCGGTTTACGAATCTCGGCGAAAAAAAATCAAAAAAATTTTTTCGAGCGTGACAGCGTGACACCGTGACAGTTTATTTTATGGTTACCCTACTTGCTAAAAATAGGCCTTATATCTATATATTTATATTAATATAAATATATAGATATAAGAATTCAATTTTGACTTTTGGAATACCAGTTTTTAAACTGTCACGGTGTCACGGTGTCACGGTAACCTCACCCTTTGGCGAAGTGGCGGGTCATAAGGATGCTCGTCAGATAGACGGCGCCCATCATCACGGCATAGAGGATGAGGGTGGCCTCTATCGTCCCGAAGAAAGCATTTCCTAACCAGATGGGAACGATGGAAGCGATGACGTACAGCACCTGCCAGAAGAAGAAGTGCTTGAGTTTGTCGGCGACAATGAAGAGGCCGCTGAGAGGGTTGGCGATGAACGACAGCACCATCATCGGCGCCAGAATCTGGGCATATTGGCCGGCAATGTACCATTCCGACCCCAGAATCACCTTCATGAGCCAAGGGAGGAACCACACGAGAACCACTAATGCGCCGAATCCCATCAAGACGGTTAGTTTGAGGATTTTGTCGAAGCTCTTCAGGCATTGGCCGGTTTGCTGGAATTCCTCGTTGGCCCGCTGGCGATAGACGTCTCCGAGGGTGTTGCCTATCACGGTGATGGGCAGCACGAACACCATTGTGGCCATAGAGAAGTAGCCGGCTTGGTCGGCGTTGAAGAATGCTGTCAGCAGCAGCACGGGCATGCTCTGTCCGAGGGTGTTGAGCAGGCGTCCCGGCATAGTGTAGAGCGGGAATTCTTTGTATTTGACGGCACTCTGCAGGAGGCCTGAGAGGCGTACCTGCCGGAAGGTGGCACCGTCGGTGAGAAGGGCGCGGATGGCACATCCGAGGGCGGAAACGATGCGGCCGATCATGTCGCCGATGACGAGCCCTTGGCTGACTAGATGGACGAAGCCGAGGAAGACTTTCCCGAGGGTGATGGCACCGGCGTTGACCATTTTGTTTATGGACAGGGCTTTGAAGTATTTTTCCCTTACGCACCATTCGTTATAGACGTTGAACACAATGATGCAGAAGGCGGAGATGGGGCAGACGTAAAGCCATCGTGCCAGGTCGGGCTCGTTCATCCACTGTGCCAGGTTGTCGGCGAACAGAATCTGCAGGATGGGCCAAATGACGGCCATGATGACGAATCCGACGGCCACGGAGAGTGCGGCCAGATGGGCGGCTTCCTTCTTGTCTTTGGCCACCAGGATGCCGCTTTCATATTTGCCAGAGCCGACGACAGCGAGCACGGACACAATGGATGTAATGACTGCGAGGAGGCCGAACTGGGCGGGAGTGAAGATGCGTCCCAGCACGGGGTAGAACAGCAAGGGCAGCACTTGCGCGATGGCGACACCGCCCGAGAGGGTGAAGCTGTTCTTGAGGAATTCGCTGGAAGCGAGTTTTGAACGCAACTGATTGATCATGGCTGTGTTTGCTGATGGGGGATGAGGAAGCACACGGCCAACAACAGGGTGAGGCCGCCGTGGGTCAGCAGGCTGGTGAAGAGGGCGCTGTTAAGGAAGGTATAAACAAGGAGTGCGAGGAGACCGAAGAATCGGGGGTTGTCCATCTGGGCACCGACCAGGCGGATGAAGAGTGCACCACCGGCGACAAAGAGGATTGCGCCGATGTGGCCGAAGTTCATGAATCCGTCGGCGACGATGCCGGTGTTGCAATTGGTAGTGGTGCGGTTGTACATCATTTCCCCGATGAGGTGAGAGGGCTCCACCCCGTAGGGGTAGTCGAACCAATGGTGGAGGAAACTGTGGGAGAGGAGCATGGGGTGTCCGTCGAAGAAGGTGAAGTAGTTGTCGCTGACAATCACGGGGATGAAGAAAATGCGCCGGAGGATGATGGATTCGGCCATGAGATTTCCTGTTGTGAGATTGAGTAGTGCGGATGCGGCGCAGATGGCGGCAATGCCATAGAGAATCATTCCCGATTTGGCATGATGGCTTTTGAACAGGAAGAAGAGGAGGACGACGGCGATGGAGAAGAGGGTGCTTTTCTCGGGGTTGAGCATATAAAGGAAAAGCATGGCGAGCACGCCGATGGCGGTCATCCACCAGTTGCGTTTGATGTCCGTCAGCCCGATGACGATAAGCAAGGGTAGCAGCACCATGCGGAGCGGCCCCATCAGGTAGGAGGTCAGGAGGGTGTCCTTGGCCGTTACCTCGGCCCGTACATCATAGGTATGGAGCCCCATGTCGAAAAGTGACAGGTCGAAGTGGAAACCTCCGTAGGCCAGCGGGAAGGGAATCAGGCAGAGAATGCAGATGGCCGGCAAGACAAAGCGTTGCAGTCGGACGGGTATGCGTGGCAGTCTCCATTGCTTCATCTCCATCAGCGGAGTGCGTAGCAGGATGAGAAAGAGCAGGGTGTATATAGGGAGAAAGATAGTGACGCGACCGAGTTGAAACATCACGATGGAGGGCAGGCAGAAGAGCAGGGACACAATCATGGAGATGGTGTAGGAGTTGTTGTCTGGCCGGGGAAGGATGAACATCACGTAAGTCAGGATGGCTACAAAGAGCAGCCCCGCGAGTATCGGTACAGGTGCGGCGTGAAGGTCGAACCCCATTATGTAGCTGTAATTCCGATAGACGAAGCGGACGTATTCGACAGCCATCAGGAGATACATGGCCAGAAAGACGGCCAGATGGCCCGTTGGGGAGACCAACAGCTTGTAGCCGGATTTAGCGATTGATTTCATGTGCTCTTTCTCTTTTTCTCAGGAAGCATGCTGCGGTGCTGAACAGGAAAGCAGCCACCATCGACAAGAGAATCACCCAACCTCTGGCCGGCGTTTTTCGGGCTTGTGGCAGTTCGGCCTTGTTCAGAAGTCCAAGGTATTTTTCGCCTCCGGCATTCTTCAGCTCCACAGCCTCCAGCTGCCTGTGCAGTTCTACTTCAAAAGCGGCAAGACTGTCGTTCCTTGTGCTGGGGAGAAGGGTGAGCTCATTACGAAGTGTCTCCGCCAGACGGCGGCACAAATCGTCGCCGAAGCGAGTCATGGTGTCGTCGGCCATTTGGTAGAGAGCTGCCGCGGAGGATGCCACTGCCGCGCTGTCGGAGCCAGTAGCAAGCAGGGTGATTTTCTCGGTGTTGTCGTATTTTAGTTTTATTGCAATGTGGTCGTTGATAAGAAGTTGTTGTAAATATCCATAGAGCCAGTGGCTGTCGTGGAGCGAGAGACCCGACATCACTCGTTCGGGACCTTCCACGTTCTTAAAATAGTTTCTCACTCGGAATTCGTACCGGACCTCGTACTGGGGCTTCCACGGGAGGTCCCGAGTGACGATGAAACTGATGATGAACATTGCGAGGGTGATTCCGACAATCCACAGCATGCTCCCTTTGGAGCCCATCGTGGGGCTACAACTCTCTTTTTTCTTGTCGTTTACCATAGATCAGATGGTGTCTTGTAGGGCTGAATTATTCGGCAAAAGTACAAAAAAAATGCAAACTGTGACAAAAAAAAGACATGTTGGCGGCCGGAACGGGCACAATAAATCACTCTGCCTGTCGTTATTAAGGGTAAAATGAAACTGAAACCGGTATTTCTCCTGTTGTGTTTGATGCCACTCTGTCTCCACGGGCAGGGAGTGGAGTTCGACCGCTGGTTCAGCGGCGGCACCCTGCGCATCGATTGTTTGCGCGAGGGGTCGGCTTTGGGCGACACCGTATGGGTGGAACGCTGGATAAGCCGCCCCGGACGGTGGTTCGGTTCGCGCACCCGGTTGCTCGATCCTTTCGACAACGGCGATTACCGCGTGGTGATGCGGGATGCGGCGACCGGACGTGAGCTTTATTCGCGTGGCTACAGCAACCTCTTCCGTGAATATAAGGACACCCCCGAGGGGCGCTCCGTGAGCAGACGCTTCGAGGAAACGCTACTGCTGCCGATGCCCAAGGGGAAGGTGCTCATCTCCTTGATGAATCGGGACAAGACAATGAAACTGCAGCTCCAGACGGTCGTGCCGTTCGACCCGGATAACAGTTTTGTTCTGTCGCCAGACTTGGTCTTTGTGGCCGACACCTACGAATGGCACGGTGACCCCAGTGTCAAGTTCGATTTGGCCTTTGTCATGCAGGGCTTTGATGACGACACTGCCCACTACAACAAGGTCTGTCGCCGCATGGCGGAGGGATTCTTCAGTAATGAGCCTTTCCGCAGTCATCGTGAGGATTTCAACCTCTATTTCATCCGTGGTGATGCCGGCGTGGAATACAACACCTTCGGTGCCGACCGCTACGCAATGACCTTCAACCTATGGCAGCTGCACGATGAACTGGGCAACACTCCTGCCGACCACATCATTATTATCCTGAACAACGCAAAGTACGGCGGCGGCGCCATCTACAATTTCTATTCAGTCAGCTCACTGCATTCGATGGCCGAAATGGTGCTCACGCACGAGCTGGGTCACGGCATCGGCGGCCTGGCCGACGAATATGTCGATGAAGAACTCAGCTACGCCGACCTGCACCGCTCCGCCTTCGAGCCCCTGGAACCCAACATCACCAATCTTGTCGATTTCCAAAGCAAGTGGAAGCCGATGCTCCCCAAGGGGACCCCGGTGCCCACGCCCGACGCACAGGTGCCGCGTTCGGAAAACGGCCCCCTGGGTGTCTATGAAGGTGCCGGTTACTCCTCCAAGGGCGTATATCGTCCGGCCATGCACTGCATGATGCGCGACTACGCTCCCTTCTGCCCCGTCTGCCGTCAACGGATTGAGGCCGTGATTGGACTTTACGCGAATTAGACACAATGGAAGCAAAAGATACGATACAAATGAAAAGGTTGTTGTACATGATGCTGTTGGTGCTCCTTCCGTGGTTCTCCCTCTCTTGCGAAAAAGGAAACTACGCAAGCGAAAGCGAGGTGCGACTCGAATTCTCGGCCGACACCGTGGCCTTCGACACCCTCTTCACCACCCTCGGCAGCACCACTCGCTATGTGAAAGTTTATAACCGTAGCGGGAAAGACGTGCTGATCGGCAGCATCACCCTTGCCGGAGGCAGCGGCAGCCGCTTCCGCCTCAATGTCGATGGCGACACCTCGATGGTGGCTCGTAATGTGGAAATCCTCGCTGGCGACAGCATCTTCATCTTCATCCAGGCCAATCTGCGAGCCGACACAACACATGCTCCCTTCATCGTCGAAGATGCCGTCGTCTTCTCCAACGGCCAGCGTCTCCCTGTGTCTGCCTGGGGACGTAATGCCGTCTTCCACCGCTTGAAACCCACCGACACCACATGGTACAGCGTCATCGACTGCGCCAACTGGGATCATTCCCGCCCGCATGTCATCATCGGCGCCGCCGCTGTCCTCGACGGCAACACCCTCACCCTCACCCCCGGTGACGAACTCTACTTCGCCAATGACGCCATGCTGGTTTTCGACACCAACGCCCGTATCCTGGCCAACGGCACCGACGCCCAACCCATCCTCTTCACCTCCCTCAGGCACGACGGTTGGTACTCCTTCCTCCCTGGGCAGTGGCAATGCCTCTGGTTCACCGGTGGCAGCACCGGAAACATCATCGACCACGCCGTCGTCGAAAACGGCACCGGCGGCCTCCGTGCCTATCCCGGTTCCTCTTTCTCTGTCTCCAACACCGTCATCCGCAACATGAGCGACTGCGCCCTGATAGGGCAGGGGGGCGCCATCTCAGCCTCCAACCTGCTCATATACGACTGTCTCGGAAGCCTCGCCGTCCTCCAAGGCGGCACCTACTCCTTCTCCCACTGCACATTCGCCGACTACTGGACCTACTCCTCGCGCCAGCAGGAAAGCGTCCTCCTGGCCAACTACCTCGCCGACCGCAACGGAAACATCCTCGCCGCCGACCTGCAGGCACTCTTCTCCGACTGCATCATCTGGGGCTCTCGCCAAACCGAGATGCTCATCGCCTCCGACGGCGAGCACCTCGACTCCGTTTCCCTCACACGTTGCTGGGTGAAAGGCATCGACGCTGACGACCCCCTATTCATCGACCCCGCGGACGACAACTACCGCCTCCAGGACGCCTCGCCTGCCGCCGGCAAAGGCTACCAATTCCCCGACTGAAACCCTGAACATAAAAACATCAACCGACACCATGTACGAATACATCAAAGGACAACTGGCAAGCCTCGAACCCACTCAAGCCGTCATCGACTGCAGCGGTGTGGGCTATCTGCTCGAAATCACACTCAACACCTACGAAGCCCTTCGCCGTGCCGATGCCGCCCAGGTCAAACTCTTCGCCCACCTCGTGGTGCGCGAGGACGCCCAGCAGCTCTTCGGTTTCCACGACATCGCCGAGCGCGAAATGTTCCGCCTCCTCATCGGAGTCAACGGCGTCGGCAACCAGACCGCTCGCGTCATGCTCTCATCCCTCTCCGTCGATGACCTTCGCACCGCCATCCAGACACAAGACGTTCGCACCGTGCAGCGTGTCAAAGGAATAGGCGCCAAAACCGCACAACGCATCGTCCTCGAACTGGCCGACAAGATAGGCCTCGTCGCCGGAGAACGGAAATGGGAATCCGATGCGCAGAACCAAGCCCGCGACGAAGCACAAACCGCTCTCCTCATGCTCGGCTTCGCCAAACCCGCCGTCCAAAAACTCCTCTCCTCCTCCCAGTGGCGGCACGACGACGGCTCCCCCATGTCCGTCGAAGAAATCATCAAAGATGCCCTCCGGCGCCTCTAGTCCCTTCATTCTATATTTTTAGCCACTCACTATCAGTGACTTATGTGATTTTCTGTCCCACGACTCCCTGATACTGAACTCTGAATCCCCTCTGGTTCCGTTCTAGTACTAACCTAGTGGTACCCTAGTACTACCCTAGTATTAACCTAGTACTACCCTAGTATTAACCTAGTACTACCCTAATGGTGGACGGGACAACCCTGTGCCCCCAAAATAAAAATTTGCCGGTTTCCAAAAATGTTCGTATATTTGCAGTCGGAAATCAACAAGCTATTGGTATGGAGAAAGTTGTGTTACCCTGCCTTCTATCTCGGCGACTTGCCTGCTTAGAAGGCGAATGTGGTTAGATAGGAAGAGCGCGCTGTAACGGTTGTGATCGATCTGGCACTATAGTGTTGTTGCCTGTGTCCGAACAGGATACAGGCAACATTATTATTATTTTATATATTTAGTGCAATAATAACGCGTGGAATGCGTTTATGGATACTGTTAAACCTTAACAGTGCAGAAAGGAAGACACATACTAGCATTCTTGTTGCTGCTGGCTCTGCATGTTGCTGTGTGGGGCCAGTCGGACAGTGTGGATTTCACGCCGATGGGAAGTGGATACACGCCGTCGTCTATTCGCACTACCGTGGAGTACAACGCGGAAACGGGCGACTATGAGCGCGTGATGAGGGTGGGCAACACGGTGATAGGTCGTGAATATATGTCTTTCGACGAGTACCAAGACTGGAAAATGGATCAGTTGATGGAGCAGTACTGGAAGGAGAAAACCGAGGGGACGGTGTTGGACAATGCCGCTGGCGGTTTGCTGAGCAAGATACCCGGCTTCAACCAGATCGTGCAGAAGCTGGATTTGCTGAACGGCAAGCCCCTCATCAGCGTCACCCCCAGCGGAAGCGCGGAGTTGACTTTTCAGCTGGTGAACAACTATCGCAATGATCCGCAGCGCGATGCCCATGAGCGGAGTGTGACGACGTTTGATTTTGACGAGAACATACAAATCAACCTTAATGCCAAGATAGGCGACCTGATAGATTTTGATATCAACGAGAACACCAAGGCAACGTTCGACTTTGAGAACAAGATCAAACTGAAGTATGAGGGAAAAGAAGACGACATCCTGCAGCTGTTCGAGGCGGCGGATGTCTCATTCCCATTGAGCACCACTTTGATTCAAGGTAGCCAGCAACTGTTTGGCTTCCACACTAAGCTGAAGTTCGGAAAGTTGACCATCGACGCCGTGCTGAGCGAGAAGCAGACAAGTACGGAGAACATGCAAGTGAAGGGCGGCGCAAGTAGCCATGAGTTTCAAATCAGGGCCGACGAGTATGAGGAGAACCGGCATTATTTCATCGCACAATATTTTTACGATCACTACAACGAAGCGATGAAAACCCTGCCGACCGTGAATTCGAACATCAGGATTTTACGCATCGAGGTGTGGCGGACCAATGTGGGCGCTGCGGTGACGCAGAACCGCAACATACTTGCTTTGACCGACTTGGGCGAGGCGTATCCGAGCAGCGAACGGCTGGTGCGGACGAGCTCGAGGGACCTGCCGTCGAACGACGCCAACAACCTGCTGACGGTGATGAACCCTGCGTCGGTTCGCAGCGTCAACTCGGTGACGGGCTACATGCAAGGCCTGGGCTTGACTGGAGGCACGGATTATGAAAAGGTGGAAAGTGCGCGTCTGCTGAATTCCAATGAATACACCTTCAACCGCGAACTAGGTTTCATCACATTGAACCAGCCTCTGAGCAACGACCAGGTTCTGGCAGTGGCATTCCAATACCAGGTAGTGGGCGACACAAATGTGTATCAGGTGGGAGAGCTGACGACGGACGGAGTGAATGATCCAAACACGCTGATAGTAAAGTTGCTGAAGAGTACTTCAACGAATACCCGTGGGCCGCTGTGGAGGCTGATGATGAAAAATGTGTATTTTCTGAAGAGCAGTCAGCTGAGCAAAGATCATTTCAGGTTGAATGTGCTGTATGAGAGTCGCGACGGCGGGGTGGGGATAGGTTTCTTCACAGAGGGCCCTCATGAGGGAAAGCCGCTGATCGAGGTGTTCGGGTTGGACCGCATGGACGCGAGCCAGAGCTACTACTACGCCGACGGAGTGTTCGACTGGTTCGACTCGGCGGCTTTTAAGGGAGGTACAATACAGGCTTCGACAGGCAGGGTGTTTTTCCCTTATGTGGAGCCGTTCGGAAAAGACCTGCGGGCTTTGCTAGGGGACGAGAATCTGGCGAACCGCTACTGTTTCGACTCACTCTACACGATGACGCAGACTTTGGCACAGCAGTATGCCGACCGGAACCGATTTTATCTGGAGGGATATTATACAAGTTCGGTGAGTGGGGAGATATCGTTGGGTTATAGTGTGACGCCGGGAAGCGTAACGGTGACGGCGGGAGGAATGCCGCTGATAGAGAACGTGGATTTCACGGTGGATTACACGATGGGTACGGTGCGCATCATCAACGAGAGCATCCTGAGTTCGAACACGCCGATCAGTGTGAGTTCGGAGAACAACTCGTTCAGCATGACGACGAAGCGGATGCTTGGATTGCATCTGAATTACGAGATTGAACCGAACTTCAACATCGGGGGTACAGTGATGAACTTGCACGAGAAGCCGCTGACGCAGAAAAACAATTTCGGCGACGAGCCGACGAGCAACACCATCTGGGGACTGGACGTGAACTACAGCCATGAGGTGCCGCTGATTACGAAGCTGGTGGATCTGCTTCCGGGCATCGACACGAAGGCGCCGAGCACGTTGAGTCTGCAGGCCGAGTTCGCTCATTTCATCCCCGGATTAAGTAGCACAGGGAGCAGCGAAGGGAGTGTGAGCTATGTGGATGACTTCGAGGGGGCAGAGAGCAGTATCAGCCTGACAAGCCCGACAAGTTGGTTCCTCTCGAGCACGCCACAGGACTACAACCGTCCGATGGCCATGTTTCCCGAGACGGCGCCAGGTACAGGTTTGGCTTATGGTTTTAACCGCGCCAAACTGGCGTGGTACCGCATCAGCCGTGATTTCTACGATAACAACTGTCCCCCCAACATCACTCCGGATGACAAGTCGAAACCCTATGCGCGCAGCATTGCGGAGCAGGAGGTGTTTCCGAACAAGGATCTGACGGCCGGCCAGCCGACAGCCATCTATGAGTTGAACCTGGCTTTCTATCCGGAGGAGAAAGGCCCGTACAACTATGATGTGGCACCGACAGCCTACAGTGCCGGTATCGATGAGAACGGCCGCTTGCAAAATCCGGCTAGCCGTTGGGGCGGTATCATGAGGAAATTGGATTACACGGACTTCGAGACGCAGAATATCGAAATGCTGGAGTTCTGGCTGATGGATCCGTTTATCGAGAATCCGACACATAGCGGCGGTAAGTTGTACATCAACCTGGGTGATATCAGTGAGGATATTCTGCGCGACGGCCGCAAGGGTTTCGAGAACGGCCTGCCCACGAGCCTGACGGTGGTAAACGTGGATACGACGATATGGGGTCGTGTACCTACCACGCAACCGATTGTGAATGCCTTCGACAACGACGAGGGCGCAAGGAAATACCAGGATGTGGGTTATGACGGATTGAGTTCGACCCACGGCATCAATGACGAGCAGAGCTTTTTCGGTGATTATTTGAACGCCATTGCGTTACGCTACGGTACGTCAAGTGCAGCCTATCAGATGGCGTCGGCGGACCCGTCCGGAGACGACTACCGCTACTTCCGCAGCACCTATTGGGATGAGAACGACGTGAAGATCAACGACCGCTATAAGTATTACAATAATGCTGAGGGCAATTCGCCAGTGGAGAGTGAAAACACCGAGTCGTACAACACTACGGGTTCGGCCTACCCCAATGTGGAGGACATCAACCGCGACAACACGTTGAGCGAAGCGGAGAACTACTACCAGTATGTGATTGATTTGAATCCAGCCCGGATGGTGATTGGAGAGAACCACATCGTGGATATCCAAGAGGCTCGGAATGTGCAACTGGCGAACGGCGAGACGACGACCTGCAAGTGGTATCAGTTCCGTATTCCGATTCGCGAGCCGGACCAGAAGGTGGGTAACATCAACGGATACCAGTCGGTGCGCTTCATGCGTATGTTCCTGAATCAGTTTGAAGAACCCATCATCCTGCGTTTTGCCACACTGGATTTGGTCTATTCCACTTGGAGAAAGTATTCGGAAGACCTGCTGCAGCCTGGCGACTATGTGTCGGGCACCTCGGAAGAGACGGCGTTCAACATTTCGACGGTGAACATTGAGGAGAACGGCAGCCGTCAGCCGGTGCCGTATGTACTGCCGCCGGGCATCGAGCGAGAGACATGGTACACGACGGGGAGCAGCTACACTCAGTTGAACGAGCAGGCGGTGGAGTTGGATGTGGACCAGTTGTCGAGTGGTGATGCGAGAGCCATCTACCGATCCACGAGTTACGATTTGCGTTTTTACGGACACATGAAGATGTTTGTCCACGCCGAGCAGAAGTATTCCACAGAACCGATAGCTGACGACGATATGGTGCTTTTTGTACGACTGGGCAGCGATTATACGAACAACTATTATGAATACGAATTGCCGTTGAAACTGACCCCGTGGGGTACAGGAGCCGAGGATGCCTATACAATATGGCCGACGGAGAATAATGTGGATATCGACCTGCAGAAGATGACCCAAATCAAGACCAACCGAAATACCCGGATTCGTAGAGGCGAGACGGGATATGCCCCCACGCTGCTCTACTCAGAGATTGTGGAAGGCAAGAAGTACACGGTGCTGGGTAGCCCGAACTTGGGGAAGATCAAGGTAATCATGATAGGTGTGAGAAATCCGCGCAAGGAGAGCATCGGAGACGGGAACAACATGTTGCCAAAGTCGGCGATAGTGTGGGTCAACGAGTTGCGTTTGAGCGACTACATCAACAAAGGCGGATGGGCGGCAATGGCATTGGCGCGGACAAATCTGGCCGATGTGGGCAACCTGTCGCTGTATGGTAGCTACACCACGGCCAACTTCGGTAATCTGGAGGATCCTCTCATCAAGGAAGAGCTGGTGAACACCTTCAATTTCCAAGGAACTTTGGATATGGAACTGGGCCGCTTCCTACCGGAGGATTGGGGGCTGCACATACCCCTCTATCTGGATCATAGCCGCGAGATAGGCAGTCCGGAGTACAACCCTTACAATCCCGATGTGCTGCTGTATGACGACCTGAGAACCTATCGGACGGCGGAAGAGCGTGACAGCGTGGCGCAGATGACACAGAGACGCAAGTCGGCCACCAACCTCACCTTGACCAATGTACGAAAGAACCGGACGGGCAAGTCTGGGCTGAAGCAACATTTCTATGACATCGAGAACTTCTCTTTTTCATATGCCTACAGCAATGAACGTAGTTCGGATGACGAGACGGAGAAGTACAACAAAGACCAGCACCGTGGCGGGTTTACCTATAACTATGCCATTCAGGCTCAACCGGTGAAGCCGTTCGAGAAAGTGCCGCTGTTCAAAAAAAGCAAGAACTGGAAGCTGCTCAGTGACTTCAATTTCTACTATCTACCCAAGAACCTGACCTTCTCGACCGAGGTCTATCGTGACTTTGAAGAGACGTTGCTGAGGAACAAGAGTGCCGCCTTGGTTATCATTAAGCCGACCTACTACAAGCAGTTCACGTGGCAGCGCAATTATGGGTTGCAATATGACCTCTCGCAGTCATTCCATATCCAGTATTCGGCCAATGCGAATGCCCGAGTCGATGAGCCCATCGGACGCATCGAGACCCGTACTGCCACGGATTCCATCTGGCAATCCATTGCCTCGGGCGGCACGATGCAGAATTTCCAACAGGCAATCACGGCCTCCTATGATCTGCCGGTCAATAAGCTGCCGTATATGGATTTCTTACGTATGCCGCTGAGTTACCGTACCAACTTTACCTATCTGGGTACTACTCAGGCATTGGCATCTATGGGCGCCACCTTGCAAAGTTCGACCACCATGCAGGCAGGTGCTCAGGCTAATTTGCAGAACCTGTATAACAAAATACCGTTGCTGAAAAAGGCGTGGGCAAACAACAATAACAACGACCGTGGTCGGCAGAACCAGCAGCGTGGACGTCGTCAGACGGAGACCAAACCGATGACTGCCAAAGATTCGCTGGCAGTAGCCGATAGCCTCAGAAAGGAGAAGGTCAAGCAGTCGTTGATGGAGGTGGGCTATTTTGCATTGCGGTTAGTGTCCAGTGTGAAGAACATCAATATGCAATACAATGTCACCACAGGTTCCCGATTGCCCGGTTATATGGGCGAGCCGATGTTTGCAGGATTGGATCCCCGTCATTACTGGACACCCGGGGCGGGATATATCCTCGGCTATCATCAGGATGTGGTCAACGATCTGTTGCGGAACGACCTGCTCAGTCGCGACACGCTGTTCAACATGCCCCATGAAATGACGGAGAACCGAACCTTATCGCTACAGGCACAAGTGGAGCCTATCCGTGATTTCCGAATCGACATCACTGCCACCCAGAACTACACCTCCAGAGAAGAATACTATTACAAATACCTGTCGGAATATGATGCGGTGCGAGGACCGATGTCTTACATGCGGGGAGGCAACTATACCACCACGGTATGGGCACTCTCGACAGCCTTTGCCAACAGCGACGAACTCTTCTCCCAGTTCCTCGACAATCGCTCGGCAGTGTCAGGCCGTCTTGCTGCGATGAACGGAAGTCCGTATAGCGACCAAATGGTGCGCGACTCCATGAACGGAAACTATTATCCTGCAGGTTACAGCGCCAACTCGCAAACGGTATTGCTCACCTCTTTCCTGGCTACCTATCTGGGTAAGGAACCCACCCGGCAATCTTTCTCTCCTTTCTTGCCTTTCCCCTTGCCTAACTGGAGTGTCAATTATAATGGCCTCAACAAGGTGCAGTTCTTGAAGAAGTGGTTCAACAACATCACCATTTCGCATAAATACAACGCCACATACAGCATTGGAAACTATTACACCGATGCTTCACTATCTTCGGCTACGGGTTATGATTACGGCTCGGAGTACATCGTCAACAGCACAGGCGATTACATCCCGCCGGTAAGCATGGAAGGCATCCAACTCAACGAGCAGTTCAGCCCCTTGATAAGGGTGGCGATAAACATGGTGAATAGCTTGCAATTCAATGTGTCGGTGCAGAAAACCCGCATGTTGCAGCTCTCCTTCTCAAACAACCAGCTTACCGAAACCACCCGCGACGGTGTCACCTTCGGCACAGGCTACCGTTTCAAGGATATCGCTTTCCAAGTGCTGTTCGCCGGCACGAAATACGACATCAAAAGTGACATCGTGTTGCAACTCAACCTCACCTACAATAACAACATGACCAATATCCGCAAGATCAACCAGAATCTCAGTCAGGTCAGTTCGGGCAGCCAGGTATGGATGGCCGAACTCAGTGGCGAATATGCCATTTCGTCGCACTTTACGCTCCGGGCTTTCTTCCAGACGAATATCAACACCCCCTATATCTCCAACGCTTATCCCAACTCAACCACCAAGGGCGGCCTGATGTTGCGCATGTCCTTCTAATTCCTTTCAAGTATCACGATGAACAACAATAGAAACAACGAATTTGACGACGAGGAACGCCAGCTGGTGCTCGACTTCGAGAATACCGTGCTCCAAGGAGGCACGCAGTTCTTTGATGTCGATGAGCTTGAGGTCATCATCGACTACTATTTTGAGGTGAATGACCAAGAGTCCCTGCAGCGGGCGGTGGAATACGCCGAACAGCTCTATCCCGATAGCACCACTATCCGTCTGCGTCGAGCCCATCTACTTATCGCTCAGCAACAATATGAGCCGGCTCTGCAGATGATACAGAAGTTGCGCCGTCAAGAACCCCACAACACCGATGTGGCCTATTCCCTCGGAGTGGCCTACGGGGCTGTGGGCGAGAGGCAGAAAGCCATTGAACTCTACCATGAGGCCGCCGAGGACGGGTGGCTGTTGGGTCGTGTCTATGCCAATATCGCTGAAGAATACTACCATCTAAATGATTTCGACGAGGCCATCCGCTACTATCTCTTGGCCCTCGACACCGATACCTACGACGAGTCAACCATCTACAACTACCTCGACACCTGCATCCAGGCGGGCCGTACTGAGGATGCCGTGACCTATCTCAAGTCCTTTGTAGGAGAGCATCCTTACAGCAGCGAGGCTTGGCATTGTCTTGGAACAGCCTACCGGGAACTCGGCCTCTTCGAGCAATCGGTGGATGCTTATGAGTATGCCATCGCCATCGACAAGTCCAATGTGGCCTTCTATGCCGATCTTGCCACCACCCAGGAGTATATGTCGCGTCCGGGCGATGCGGTGACTACCCTCCTGCGTGGGCGCGATTTTGTCAGCGACCGTGCCGCTCTCTACCGCACGGTGGCCTATGTCTATGCCCGTGCCGACAACAACGAGATGGCCATCCTCTATTTCCGTAAGGCAATTGAAGAGAATCCTGAGGATGCCGAGGCCTATGCCGCACTTGCATTGGGCTATGCTGTCTCCGGCGACCAAGGCAACGCCCTCCCACTCATCAAAAAAGCCCTCCATCTGGCGCCCGAAAGCCCCGAGGTGCTCTGCTCGGCGGGCATCGTCTATGACATCAGAGGCAACTTCGAAGCTGCATCCGACTATTTCGAGCGAATGATTGCTACCGACAACTGCACTGAGATTCAGTGTCAGCACTACACCCAGTTCCTCTTCAATCATCAGCTGTACGACATGGTGGTCGATTTCGCACTCGAATCGCTCGACCTTTACCCCGGACACCCGTTCTACTCCACCTATTTGGCGGCAGCGGCCTTCTATTCCAACCGCTACAACCGTGCCAGCCATGCCTTGCCCGATGCCGACACCGCGTTGCTGCACGAGTTGTGCCCCGAGATTTTTGAACATCCACGTCTCAGTTCTCTTATACCCGATAATCACCCAACAACGTGAGATATGAAGAACAATAGAATTGCTCTGTTTTTTTTGGTGGCCATGATGGCTGTGGCACCTGTGGCCCAGGCACAGGCGAACCATGTGGCCGAATCGGTCGATACCACCCGCAGCGGCTGGGTGGCGTCGGTGTTGCATTGGTATGATGCCCACATGAACTATCTGGCCGTCGGAGGCTTGATGACCCTCGAGAGTTCGTTCATCCCCTTCCCTTCCGAGGTGGTCATCCCGCCCGCTGTCTATGTGGCTCTCGACGAGAAGAGCCAGAGCGGCATGAACTGGTGGTTGGTGGTGGTCTTCGGCACTTTGGGGGCGCTGCTTGGCGCACTCATCAACTACTTCCTTTCCCGGTGGCTCGGACGCCCCATCATCTACGCCTTTGCCAACAGCAAGTTGGGCAGGGTGCTCCAGCTTTCGAGTGAGAAGATAGAGAGAGCCGAGGCCTACTTCAACGACCATGGTGTGGCCTCTACACTCGTGGGCCGTTTCATTCCGGTCATCCGCCAGCTCATCTCCATTCCTGCCGGCCTGGCCAAGATGAACATCGGCGCTTTCGTGCTCTACACCACCCTTGGTGCTGCCGCCTGGAATTTCATCCTCGCCCTTCTGGGCTATCTGGCCCATTTGGCGGGAGACATCTCTGTCGTCGAGCGTTACAGCAATGAGATCAGCTATGCCATCATCGGCCTGGTCCTGCTCGTCGTTCTCTTCTTCGTCATCCGCCATTTTGTCAAAAAACGCAAACATGAATAACGACATCCGCTCCCAGTTCCCGATACTCAATACCACGGTGCACGGCAAGCCTCTGGTCTATTTCGACAATGCCGCCACCACACAGAAACCGCAGACGGTCATCGACACGTTGGCCGATTATTATCTGCACCTCAACTCCAACATCCACCGTGGTGCCCACCATCTGGCCGCCGAAGCCACCGAACGCTACGAGAACGTCCGGCGTCAGGTGCAGGCGTTCATAGGCGCCCGCCACCACCACGAAGTGGTCTTCACCCGTGGCACCACCGAGAGCATCAACCTGGTGGCCAGTTCGTTTTCCAAACGCTTCTTCTCTGGCGACGACGAGGTGATTGTCTCCGGCATGGAGCACCACAGCGACATCGTCCCTTGGCAACTGGCCGGCGCCACCTTGCGCCCCATCCCTTTCAACGACGAGGGAGTGCTGGACATGGAGGCCTATGAGAAGCTCTTCTCGCCCAAGACCCGCATCGTGGCGGTGTGCCATGTGAGCAACACCCTCGGCACGGTGAACCCTGTGGAGCGTATCGTCGCCATTGCGCATGCCCACGGCGTGCCCGTGCTTATCGACGGCGCCCAGGCGGTGTCGCATCTGCCGGTCGATGTGCAGCGGATAGGCTGCGACTTCTATTGCTTCTCCGGCCATAAGATGTACGCCCCCATGGGAGTCGGCGTGATGTACGGCCGCGAGGAGATGCTCGACCAACTGCCGCCTTACCAGGGTGGGGGAGAGATGATCGAGACTGTCACCTTCGAGCGTACCACCTACAACCAGTTGCCTTTCAAGTTCGAGGCAGGCACCCCCTCGGTGGGCGATGTCTTGGGTCTCGGCTGTGCCGTCGATTTCATGCAGCAGGTGGGTATCGGCCATATCGCCGCTGTCGAGGCCGACCTCCTGGCCTATGCCACCGAACGGCTCTCCGCTTTGCCGGGCATCCGATTCTTCGGCACCGCACCGCAGAAAGCAGCCGTGCTCTCCTTCCTCGTGGGCGACGCCCACCCCTACGATGTGGGCACCTTGCTCGACCAACTCGGCATCGCCGTGCGCACCGGCCATCATTGCACCCAGCCCGTCATGGACCGCTACGGCATCCCCGGCACCGTCCGTGCCAGCTTCGCCGTCTATAACACCCGTGCCGAGATCGATACCCTTTTCGAGGCCCTTGAGCGGATTTTGCCGATGCTTGGATAACCCCTTACCGCCAATCCGACAGCTTTAACTGCAAAAGAAAAATGCTGACCACCTTACATATTGAGAATTACGCGCTGATACGCGAGACCGATGTCGATTTCCGGGAGGGCTTCGTGGCCATCACCGGCGAGACGGGTGCCGGCAAGAGCATCCTCCTCGGCGCCCTCGGACTGCTGCTCGGTCAGCGGGCCGACACAGCGGTCTTGGCCGACAAAGGACGCAAGTGCATCGTCGAGGCCCAGTTCGACATCTCCGGCCTGGGGATGGAACCGCTCTTTGCCGAAGCCGATATCGACTACGACGACCAACTCATCCTGCGCCGTGAAATCCTGCCCACCGGCCGCAGCCGTGCCTTCGCCGGCGACACCCCGGTGCAGCTGCCGTTCCTCCGCAGCCTCGGCACCTCTATCATCGACATCCACTCCCAGCATCAGACGCTGACCCTCGCCGACAGCACCTTCCGGCTCCATCTCCTCGACACCCTTTCCTCCACCGCCGGCAAAGCATCGGCCATGCCTGCCTATGCCGCTGCCTACGCCGATTATTCACGCCTCAAGCGCGACCTTGAGGAGCTGACCTCCACCGAGGCGCAGAACCGCCGTGAGCAGGACTACCTGCAGTTCCAGTACGACGAGCTGGCCGCCGCCGCCCTTGAGGCTGGCGAGCAGGAACCTCTCGAACAGGAATCCCGCCTGATGTCCCATGCCGAGGCGGTACGCGAAGGACTGGCCACCGCCGCCGCGTTGCTCGACAGCGACGGGGCTCAGGCCGTGCTCCCGGGCTTGCGGCAGGCCAAGGCCGCCCTGGATCATGTCGCCGCCTACCATCCCGAGGCCGAAGCGTTGCTCGCCAGGCTCGACTCCTCGTTGATAGAAATCGACGACATCAACCGCGAACTGCAACGTGCCGCCGACGGCATCAGCTACAGCCCCGAACGCCAGCAGCAGGTCGATGACCGGCTGGCGCTGCTCTACCGCCTGCAGAAGAAACACGGCGTGGAGTCGGTGGAAGCCCTCATCGCCCTCCGCGACGACCTCGACCGACGTCTGCAGGGCATCGCCACCCTCGACGACCGCATCCACGACCTCATGGAGCAGGTCGATCGAGCCTTCGCCCGTGTGCAGTCGGCCGCCGACAGCCTCACCAAGGCCCGCCGTCAGGCCGGCGAGATGATGACACGCGACATCCTGCCCACCCTCCGCGAGCTCGGCATGCCCGAAGCCCGTTTCAGCGTTGCCCTCGCCCCCCTGTCCGACTACGGCCCCACAGGCCACGACTCCGTGCAGTTCCTCTTCAATGCCAACCGCGGCGCCGAGATGCGCGACCTCTCCAAGGTGGCCAGCGGCGGCGAGTTGTCGCGTCTGATGCTGGCCATCAAGAGCATGCTCACATCACGCACCCTCCTGCCCACCATCATCTTCGACGAGATAGACACCGGCGTCAGCGGCGACATCAGCCTCGCCGTCGCCCGCACCATGAGCCGCATGGCGGAGCACATGCAGGTCATCGCCATCACCCACCTGCCCCAGATTGCCGCCCGGGCGCAGCAACACCTGAAGGTCTATAAGGAGACCGACGGCGACCGCACCGTCTCGCGCATCCGCGAGCTCGATGCCGACGGCCGGCTCACCGAGGTGGCCACCATGCTCAGCAGCGACCCTCCGACAGCCGCGGCGTTGCAGACGGCAAAGGAACTGATGGAGAGATAGCAATTGCCCTGACTACTTTCTTTTTAACTTCTGAAAATGAACTACTACCTTGTGGGATATATGTATTGCGGCAAATCCACCTTCGGCCGCAAGCTGGCCGCCGAGCGCGGCATGGAGTTCCTCGACATCGACCGAGCCTTCGAGGCTCGCTACCACTACACCGTCCCCATGTTCTTCTCACGCTTCGGCGAGGCGGCCTTCCGCAAGCTGGAGACCCAGCTCCTGCGCTCCACCGCCGACCTCGACAACCATGTCATCGCCACCGGCGGCGGCACCCCCTGCCACAGCGGCAACATGGACTTCATCCTTGCCCACGGCACTGCCGTCTATCTCCGCATGCCCGTCGAGGCATTGGTCGAGCGGGCCCTCCGCAGCCGCAACCCGCGGCCGCTGATGCACGGCTTGCCCGCGTCCGAGATGCGCGCCACCATCGAGCGTCAGCTACAGGAACGGGAGCCCTTCTATCTTCAGGCTCCCGTGGTCTTGGACGGTCTGAATCCCGTCTTGTAATTCTCTTGTGCCCCTTGACGGGGCAGTCCCGCTTTAATACTCGAACGCGCTGTTGCCGAGGAACTCGCGCATGATGCTGTTGTAGGGGATGAACTTGTCGTCGATGGGCAGCAGCAACTCCGAGAAGGTCAGCAGCTGGCGTGCTATCGAGTACTCCTCGCAGTCTTCGGGCACCTGCTTCAGCAGCGGCTCGGCATAGCGTTTCAGCACGCCCAGCTCGTAGAGCAGCGCGCTGTTGAACATCACGTTGGCGTTCTCCTGGTAGGGGAAGATGTGTATCCGTTCGCCACGCACCACCTCGGGCCACCGTTTCAGGGTCTGGTAGGCGTTCCAGCCTCGGAAGTTGTTGTCCCTCACCATGCGGCGCACCAGCCGGTTGTCGGTGCCGTGGATGATGTTCTGATCGTCGATGGAGAGCTGGGTCAAGGCGCTGACATAGACCTTGAACTTCAAGCCTTCGTCGATTTCGGCCGTCAGCTTGGGGTTCAGGGCGTGGATGCCTTCCACCACGAGGACGCTGTGGGGCCCCAGTTTCAGCGTCTTGCCGCTGTAGAACGGCTCGCCTTTGATGAAGTCGTAGGTGGGTATCTTCACCTCCTCGCCGCGGAAGAGGGCGTTCAGGTGCTCGTTGAGCAGCGGTATGTCGAGGGCGTCGATGCTCTCGAAGTCGTATTCGCCGTTGGGCAACTTGGGGGTGCGGTCGCGACCGAGGAAGTAGTCGTCGAGCGAGAGCTGGTTCACGTCGTAGCCCAGCACCGAGAGCTGCACGCTCAGGCGGCGGCACGAGGTGGTCTTGCCGCTGCTCGAGGGGCCGGCCAGCAGCACCATCTTGGCGCCGCTCTGCTTCACCTGCTCGGCGATCTCGGCGTACTTCTTCTCGTGCAGCGCCTCGGCCAGCAGTATGAGCTGCTGTCCGCCGCCGTTATACACGATGCGGTTGTAGTCGCTCACCGTCGAGGTGTGCAGCAGGTCGGTCCATTGGTAGTGCTCGCGGAAGATGGCGAAGAGCTTCGGGGTGTCGGTGAACATCGACAGCTTGTCGGGATGCTCGGGGTCGGCGCAGAGCAGCAGGTATCCGTCCTCATAGGTGCGGAAGTCCCAGGTGGAGATGCAGCCGGTGCTCGGGGCCAGCTTGCCGTTGATCTTGTGCACGGTGTCGCCCAGGAAGTTCATCTCCACATAGAGCTGCTTCAGGTGCTCCAGGACGTAGAGGGTCTTGTCGATATGCAGCGGACGCACCAGCTCGATGGCGTCGTCGATGAGCATCGTCTTGGCCACGAAGGGCAGGTCTTCCTCCTGCAGCGCTATCATGCGTTCGCGCACCGTGCGGCACACCTCCATCCTGTCGGTCGGCAGCCCGCCAGGCTCCGAGCCCTCGTTGATGCGGCAGTAGAAGCCGTTCTGCAGCGAGTGGTCTATCGACAGCCGTGCCGTGGGGTAGCAGTCGTGCACCGCCTTGTAGAGCATCATGCACAGCGCGTTGCGGTACATGCGGAATCCCTGGCGGCTGGTGATGTCCAGCAGCCGGATGGTCTTGGGGTTGTAGATGCGGTATTGCAGCGGCTCCACCTTGTTGTTCACCAGCGCGCCGAGGATGGGCCACGGGGCCTTGCCGTCCTGGTCGGTACGCTGTTTGGTGTAATCGGCGGCCAGTTCGAAGACCTGCGTCCCCGGCTCCACCATCATCCGTTCGCCCGTATTCGCGAGCACGATTTCGACTTTGTTCATTTTTTTTCTTCTTGGGAGTTAAAGAATTAAAGAAGTTAAAGAAGTTAAAGACAAATGCTTTTGGCGACTTTATTCTATTCTGCTGTTTTCCTTCTTGGGAGTTAAAGAATTAAAGAAGTTAAAGAAGTTAAAGACAAATGCTTTTGGCGACTTTATTCTATTCTGCTGTTTTTTTTTCTTGGGAGTTAAAGAATTAAAGAAGTTAAATCAAATGCATCAGGCGTCCCAGTTCTTTCTTGTTGTTATGGCGCTGCAGTAGGAGTTAAGCAGTCGGCTTGTGTCTTCGATTTCTTGAAGGAGCGATGCGCTTTCTTCTTCTGTAATATATTGGAGGTCTTGCGACAAGATGATATAGCATCTACATTCTTCAAGGCTTCCCTGGGAATAGTTAAAGAATCGGAGTTTGTCGTCTTTTCCCATGCGTTTATATCCCTCAGCGATGTTGGCAGCGATAGATACGGCGGCACGCCTGAACTGTGATGTGAGCCCGAATTGCTCCGTATGGGGGAACCGGCTTGTCAGTTGATAGGTGTGTTTGATAAATACCCTGGCCTTTTGCCATGCGACAAGATCCTCAAACGTATTTGTCATAATTGGGTATTGCCTTTAACTTCTAGCGCGTAGCGCGATAACTTCTTTAACTTCTATAACTTCCCATATTCACGAGGCATATTCACGACGCCATCACTTCCTCGATTTCCTTCACCGTCTTGGGGATGGGTTTGCCGAGGATGCGGCTGCCGGTGTCGGTCACCAGCACGTCGTCCTCGATGCGGATGCCGCCGAAGTCCTTCCATTTCTCCAGTTCGTCGTAGTTCACGAAGTCCAGGCACTTGCCTTCGGCCTTCCATTTGTCGATGAGGGCTGGGATGAAGTAGCAACCGGGCTCGTCGGTGATGACGAATCCGGGCATCAGGCGTCGGCCGCAGCGCAGGCTTCCCAGGCCGAACTGCTCGCTGGGGCGGGTCTCGTCGTCGTAGCCCACGTTGATCTGGCCGTAGTTCTCCATGTCGTGCACGTCGAGGCCCATCATGTGGCCCAGGCCGTGGGGCATGAGGAGGCTGTGGGCGCCGGCTTCCACGATGTCATCCACGCTGCCCTTGAGGATGCCCAGGGCGCGGTAGCCCTCGGCCAGCTTGCGGCTGGCGGCCTGGTGCACCTCCTTGTAGGTGATGCCCGGGCGCGTCACGGCGGCGGCCTCCAGCTGGGCCGACAGCACGATTTCGTAGATGGCTTTCTGGCGCTCGTCGAAGCGGCCGCCCACGGGCACCGTGCGCGTGATGTCGGAGCAGTAGTTCATGGGGGTCTCGCAGCCGGCGTCCATCACCAGCATGCGGCCCACCTCCAGGCGGTTGTTGTGGCCGTGGTTGTGGAGGGTCTCGCCGTGCACGGTCATGATGACGGGGAAGCTCACGGGGCCGTTGCCCTTCCAGGCCTCGCCCTCCATGAAGCCCGCCAGCTCGTACTCGTAGCGGCCGGGCATGGCCAGTTTCATGGCGCCCACGTGCATGTTGTAGGCCGTGGCGATGGCTTTCTCTATCTCGGCGATCTCCTCGGGGCTCTTGATCATGCGCTGCTTCACGCAGGCCAGGATGAGCTCCATCGAGGCGTGGCGGTTCACCTGCGGGTAGGGCACTCCCAGCAGGTCGGTCAGGTCGGCGCGGATGTCGGCGCGGTAGGGCGGCAGGTAGTGCGGCATCGGCTTGCCGTTCACCGGCGACTTCATGGCGGCGATGATGTCGCGCAGCATCTTGGGCGTGCCGGTGTTCTCCACGCCCACGCTGGCCGCCAGCTCCTTGACGCTCGGCAGCGGACCCGTCCAGATGATGTCGTCGATGTCGTAGTCGTTGGCGAAGATATAGTCCTTGCCCGTCTCGCAATCCAGCACGCCGACGAGGTCCTCGCGCTGGAGGCCGAAGAAGTAGAGGAACGTGCTGTCCTGGCGGAACCAGTAGGTGTTGTCCTTGTAGTTGCAGGGGGCCTCGTGGTTGCCCGGGAGGATGATGAGGCCGTGGCCCACGTCCTTGCGCAGCTGCTCGCGCCGCGCGATGTAAGTCTCTTTACTGAACATGTTTATATCGTTTGTTTTTTGTTTGATTCTTTTCCGAGTAAAAATACAGCATGCTTGTTAACGCAAACGGGGCCGTTTTATTGTCCCGCGCAGGTATATTTTTATCCCTCGGGAAAGGGTGTTTTGCAACCGGCTGACAATCAGCTCTGGAACCCTTATGACCTAGTATTGCCCTAGTATTGCCCTAGTATTGCCCTGGTATTGCCCAGGTACGATGTACGGAGGCACTACTAAGGCACTACTAAGGTACTACTAAGGTACCACTAGGGTATCACTAGGGTATCACTAGGGTACCCCTAGGGCAAGCCTGGGGTGGGGGCAAGCCAGCGGCGAAGGGGCGGGCAGGAGCGGGGAGGGGCTCGGTGGAAAAGTTAAAGTTTTTTTGTTAAGTCGCAGGTTGTCAATGCTTGATATGTTAATAACTCCGGCGTTAGGCTTTTTTTATTTGGCTGGATGAAAAATAATTCATACCTTTGCACATTGGATTGTATTACCCCCATAAAAGCAAACCCAACAAAAACAGACAGTAAGACATAAGAGAACAAACGACGCAGGAAAAACGGCCGGGAAGATGATCCGAGAGAGAGCCAGTTGAAGACAAGACAAGATGCCGGAGACAATGTAATTGAAAGAAAAACAAATGTATAACAAACCTTATTTATTAACCAAAAATCAAAACATCATGCAAAAGTTTCTACGAACTTTGATGCTTCTGGCACTCATGTTGCCATTTGCATCGCAGGCGCAATGCGGTGACATCACCACATTCCCCTGGACGGAGAACTTCGAGGCAATGGATGCCAGCACGGTACCCACCTGCTGGGACAATTCTGCCTCTGGATCCTCTACGCTGACCAGCAACCCAGAGCGCATCTGGGGTGTGTACAGCTACAGCGGGAACAAGATGATTCGCATGTACAACTACTACGTCCAGAATGGTACAGCGCTCATCAACACGCCTACCTTCGATCTGCCGGCAGGCGAGTCGTACGACCTGACATTCAGCTACTCACACCGTGCGAGCTGCGGTGCATTCTCCGTGAAGGTATCGACCGATAACGGCACGACCTTCACCGAGTTGCAGTCCTACACCAGCACGGGTAGTAATGACTACACGAATCCCGGTGAATTCACCGAGGCAGAAATCTCGTTGGCTGCCTATGCAGGCCAGTCGATTATCCTGCAGTTCTTCTCCACAGCCAACTACGGCAGTGGTGCAATCTTTGTTGACGACATCCGCATTGGTGCTCCTGCCACCTGCTTCAAGGTGACCGACCTGGCCATCGATGCCAGTCAGACCACCAGCAGCAGCCTGACGCTGACTTGGACCGATGCCCGCAACACCGGCGCCACCTACACCATCTATAATGGAGAGACCGTTGTCGCCTCCAACGTCAGCGGAACCACCTACCCAGTCACTGGCCTTGACGCCAACACCTACTATACCTTCGGCGTGATGACCGACTGCGGCGGCGGCGATGTCACCGACCTTGCTACCGTCAGCGGCCGCACCGCCTGCGGCGCCATCAGCCTGCCTTGGACCTGCGGTTTTGAGGCCGACGAGATTGTGAACACCACCCAGGCCACCGCTCTGCCTTGGTGCAGCCAGCGTTATGTCACGCCCGGCGCTACCAGCGGCACCAACTATCCCTACAGCTACGCCGGTAATTTCCGCACCGGCAGCCGCAGCTTCTACTATTATGGTTCTACCAGTGCCAGCTACCCCGACATGATGGCATGGATTCTGCCCGAGCTCGACGTAGCCACCTACCCGATGAACGCCAACCGCGTGACCTTCTGGGCTAAGATGGGCAGCGCCTCCTACAGCAAGTACGTGTATGTTTATACCGTGACCGATCCTACCGACATCACCACCGCCACGCTTGTGGATTCGGTTCAGGTTACCGGTACCACCCATACGAAGTATAGTGTTTCCTTGACCTCCGCCCCCGCCACCGACGCCTACCTGGTGCTCGCCGTGATGAAAGGCAGCGGTTCCCTCTACATGGACGATGTGACCCTCGAGGAGATGCCCTCCTGCTTGGAGGTCACCAACCTCGCCGTCAGCGCTGTCACTGCCAACAGCATCACCCTCAACTGGGCCGATGCCAGCAACGCCAGCGCCACCTACAGCGTCTATAGGATCACCACCACCGGCGATGTGATTGACACCGTCCTTGAGCAGGCCAACATCACCGGCACCACCTACACCGTCGAGAACCTCGACGCCAACACGCCGTATGTCTTCGCCGTCCAGGCCAACTGCCCCGCGGGCGACGCCCCCTACACCCTCGTCAACGGCCGCACCAGCTGCGTCGCCGAGGCTCTGCCCTTCAGCGAAGACTTCAGTGCCACCTTGGCCAGCGATCCTTGCTGGCGCGGCGCTTCGATCCTTTATACCGACGGTGTGAATGTGACCATGGGCAACCCCACCAACTGGACCTACGCCAGCAGTGCAAACAATGGTATTGCAGCCGGTCACTACTATTTGAATATCTATGGTACTTCTCGCAACCATTGGCTCATCACCCCGGAGATTGACCTGACCACGGCTTCCAACCCCTTGCTGACCTTCGACGCTGCCTTTACAGCCTACAGCGGCACTGCCGTCGCAAATGTTTCCAACATCGCTGACGACAAGTTCCTGATTCTTGTATCGACCAACAACGGCCAGACCTGGTCTGTGGCCAGCGACATAGCCCTGAGCACGCTTGCCAGCCTTACTTACATACCCCAGTATGTGAATCTGGCCACCTATGCCGGCGAGACCGTCCGCATAGCTTTCTATGGCGAGTCGACCGCCAGTGGCGGCGACAACAACCTGCACATCGACAACATCAATGTTGACGAGAGCACTGGCGAGATCTGCTATCCCGTCTCCGGCCTGGCCGCCAGCAACGTCACCGCTACCGGCGCCACCCTGACCTGGGAAGGCAGCGCCGACAGCTACAATGTATATACCATCGCCGGTCTCGACACCACCTTGGTTGACAACGTTTCCGACACCGCCCTGGTGATTGACACCCTGACCGCCAACACCAGCTACACCTTCGGCGTGACTTCTGTCTGCGGCAGCGATGAGAGTGGCATGGTGAGTGTCACCTTCCGCACCAACTGCGGTGCCGAGGCCCTGCCCTTCACCGAGAATTTCTCCGCCAGCCTGTCCAGCGATCCTTG
>DGIA01000028.1:0-38916 GCA_002392965.1 Bacteroidales bacterium UBA3834
AGGGTGATGCTTCGCCCAGCTCCACAAAGACCCGCTCTCGGAGTCTCTTTCCACCCTTCTTTAATTCATTCTCTCCCACCTGCCAACCCGATACCAACCCTATGGCAACGCTATACCAACGCTATACCAACGCTATGGTGGTTCCTTTGTAACAAGTTGGTAACAAAGGTGAAACAAGGGGTAGATAGAGGGCTGGCAAAAGGGTGACACTATTCTCGCTATCTCCGCTCTACTTTTGATGTGCCCGGCCATAAGGGAGTCCCTCCCTCGTTGGGAGGGTGTTACTGCCTTTCCGTCAGGCCTTTGCAGACAGGTTGCCCGATGGTGATAAATATTTTTTGCCGTTCCAAAAAGAATGAGTAACTTTGCAGCCGAAAAATATATGTTATATGAAAGGGACGGCATCGCATCTACTGGAGTTTCTTGAAGGAGCCAGAAAGAGATTCATCATACCGGTGTATCAAAGGAATTATGATTGGAAACCGGAAAACTGCAAACAGCTGTTCGATGACCTTGTGAGTGTCGTCAGGGAGAAGAAGGCGACTCATTTCTTCGGCAGTATTGTGTCGTATGCACATAGCAGAGAGGAAGTGGTGCTTATTGATGGGCAGCAACGCATCACGACCATCTCTTTGATCCTTATCGCCATGATCAACGCGATGAAAAAGGGTGTCTGTGTCCCGGAGGATTCCCGCCTGGCAGAGATATTGGAGGACACCTATATTGTGGATAAATACAGAAAAGACGAGAGGAAAGTGAGGCTGAAGCCTTTCCGTGACGACTGTACGGCTTTCGACAAGTTGATTTATGACGACGAGGCGGAGTATATCCAGGATTCTAAGGTGACAATCAACTACAGGTATTTTTATGAGAGGATAGTTCAGGGCAAGGAACTGACACTTGATGAATTGTACAAGGCTATAGACAGCCTCGAGATAATTGATATCGAACTGGAGCCGCAGCATGGCGATAATCCGCAGTTGATTTTTGAAAGTCTCAACTCCACGGGGTTGGATTTGACGGAGGCGGACAAGATACGGAATTACGTGCTTATGAATCTGGCTCCCGATGTCCAGGAGCGGTTTTACGACAAGTATTGGAACAAGATAGAGAAATGCAGCGGTAACGAGCTGGACGGCTTTGTGAGGAATTATCTGACCATCCGGCAGGGCAGCATACCCAATCAGAAGAAGATCTATTTTGCCTTTAAGGAGTTTACCAAGCGGCACGAAAGCATCGAGGAGGTGCTTCGGGAGATGCTGGTTTATGCCACCACCTATCACGATATCAGGTCGTTTCAGGTGGGAGACAAGGAGACCAATGAGATTGCCAAGCGGTTGGATTTGCTGGATATGACGGTGGCCTACCCCTTTTTGATGGCTTTTTTGGTGTATGCCAAAGAGAATGAGTTGTCCGCGACAGAGGTCTGTAAGGTGTTTGCCTGTATTGAGACTTTTATTTTCAGGCGCTTGATGTGCGATTTGCCCACCAATGCGTTGAACAAGATTTTCGCCACTCTTCACGCTTCTGTGCTGAAAATCAAGAAAGAATCCGACACTTATTCCTCCGTAATGACGTATATCCTTGAGAGCAAGAAACTCTCGAGCGCGTTCCCTCAGGACGAGGAATTCATCAATGGGTTTACGTCCAAGAATATATATTCAATGCGGGCCAAGAACAAAATGTATATATTCGAGCGTTTGGAAAATGGTAGCAGCAAGGAGAAGAATGATGTGGTAGAGAACATTGAACAGGGTATCCTGACGATAGAGCACATAATGCCGCAAACCCTGAGCAACGCCTGGAAGCAGGAGCTCGGGAGTGAATGGGAGGCAATCCAGAAGAAGTGGCTGCATACCATATCGAACCTGACGCTGACCGGCTATAATATCAAGTACAGCAACAAAACTTTCGCTGACAAGAAGGGGATGGAGAACGGATTCGGCCAGAGTGGGTTGAGGCTGAATCAATATATTGCCCGTTTCGACAAATGGAGCGAGGCCGAACTGGAGCAGCGGAAGGCGGATCTGTCAAAGAGGGCCAAGGCCATTTGGAACTATCCGGAGACGGACTTCGTGCCGGAGGTGCAGGACGACGACATTGTCAGCCTTTCGGAGGATAACGGTATATCCACGAACCGGAAGATACAATACTACATCCTGCGTGACGAAAAGGAGGATGTGGCTGGTTGGTCGGAAATGATGTGGTCGGTCGTTAACAGGCTTTTTGCCATTGATCCCTTCTTGCTGTATGAAGAAGCCAAAAACAACAAGAACGTGTGGTTCGCTTCGTCGGCGGTCAACAAGCATTATAAAAAAATCGCCGATGGATTGTATTTTTGCCCGTCGAACAGCAGCACGTGGAACAAGATGGCCATCTTGAAGAAACTCTTCCGTCTATATCAGATGGATGAGGATGATTTGCAGTTTGGCCTGAAACCCGTGAAATCATGAATGTAGATGGAAGGACCTGTTAAATACGCCATTGTGACGGGTGCGGCCTCGGGGATGGGGCGTTGCTATAGCCTCCAGCTGGCCGAGAGGGGCTATGGGTTGGTGCTGGTGGATATCAACGGCGAAGAGGCCCGCAAGCTTTCTTCCCGGATCGTCCAAGAGTATGGCGTTCCGGCACACGTCGTCTGCATGGACCTCACGGCACCCGATGCGGCCGAACGGCTGGCCGGCCAATGCCGGGAGCAAGGTTGGCGCGTGGCGGTGCTGATCAACAACGCCGGCATGCTTGTGGCTACATCGATACTCAAGACCGTGCCGGACAAGCTCCAACGCATCATGGCGCTGCATTGCACCACCCCGTTGCTCCTTTGCCGACTGCTGTTGCCGCTCATGAAGGAGCAGGGTGGGGGGTACATACTCAATGTCTCCTCCGTCACGGCCTGGATGGATTGGCCCGTTATCGGCATGTACGGCTGCACCAAGCGATTCGTGAAGGGCTATTCCCGGGCTTTGCGCATCGAGTGCATGGGTTCTTCTGTCAGCGTCACCACGGCCATATTCGGTGCTGTCGATACACCGCTGCTGGGGCATCTGGCTTTCATGCGTCATCGCAAGCTCCTCTTGCGGACGGGGGTCATGCTGTCGCCCGAGAAAGCCGCGCGGATGGCCCTCGGCGCGATGTTCAGGCGCAGGGCGACCCTCGTCCCGAGCTTCTCCGACCGCGTGGCCATTATGCTCAGCCCATTGATGCCCAACGGCTTGTTGCATGTGTTGGAGAAAAGAATCAGGATTAGTTAAGCAACCAGAGTTTATATGGAAGGATTTATACTTGCAGCAGGATTGGGGACGCGCCTGCGTCCGCTGACGGACGACCGGCCGAAGGCGCTGGTGGAGGTGAGAGGCGTCACCCTGCTGGAACTGGCCATCCGCAAGTTGGAGAGGGCCGGCATCGGACATATCGTGATTAATGTACATCATTTCGCCGACAAGATCATCGACTTTGTCGGTAGCCGCAAGTGGCAGGCCTCCATCGATATCAGCGACGAACGCACCTTGCTGCTCGACACCGGAGGCGGGTTGAAGCATGCGGCGCCTCTCTTCTCCGGAAAGCACAACGTGCTCGTCCATAATGTGGACATCCTCTCGGACATTGACCTGCAGGCGTTGGAGGGGAGGCACAAGGCCGACGGCAACCTGGTGACGCTGTGTGTGAGCCGTCGCCAGACGAAGCGCCTGCTGGCCTTCGACAAAGAGGGCCTTTTGGTGGGTCGCGCCGACGAAGGGCTGGCGTTCAGCGGCATCTCTGTCGTGGCGCCGGAGCTGTTCGCCCTGCTGCCCGAGGCCGACCATCCCTATCCCGTCATCGATGAATATATCCGACTGAGCCATGAGGGGCGCCGCATCGGCTCCTACCTGCACACCCCCGACCGATGGCTCGACGTGGGTAAGCCGGAGACCCTCGCCCTTGCCGGACAATACGTTACACCAAACTGTTCCTGCTGATGGATGCTTTTCTCAAACAGGTGGCCCGCCGCATCGCCGACAGCCACCCGAAGGATACCGACCGGGTGCTGGTGGTGATGAACAACCGCCGCTCGCTACGCTTTTTCCAACGCCAGTTCAATGGTTTGGGACGTCCCTTGTTCCTGCCCAAGACGATGGTCATCGACGACCTCGTGGCCGAACTGGGCGGCCTCGAGGTGGTGCCCAACGAATTCCTGCTCTTCGAACTTTACCGCATCCATATCGAGCTGGGCGGTGAAGGGCGGAAATACAAGACCTTCGACGAGTTCATCTCCTTCGGCGACTTGATGCTGGGCGATTTTTCCGAGCTCGACCAGTACTGTGTCGATGCCCGCGACCTCTTCGGCAACCTGCATGCCTTGAAGGGCATCGGCGAGTGGGACATCGAGGGCTCGGAGCTCAGCCCGTTCCAACGCAACTATCTGGAGTTCTACCGTTCGCTCTACGAGTACTACCGTCTGCTGCATGAGCGGCTGCTGGCGCAGGGCAAGGCATACGGCGGCATGGCCTATCGCCATGTGGCCGAGCATATAGGGGAATGGCTGCAGGAGGCTGGCTGCCAATGGCAGGCGGTCTATTTTGTGGGCTTCAACGCCATCAGCGAGTGTGAGCGCCGCATCATCGGCGAGTATGTGCATCGCGGCATCGGCCACCTGCTGACCGACGGCGACCCCTACTTCCTCGCCCCCGAACAGGAGGCCGGCCACTTCCTGCGCAAGCACATGGACGAGTTTCCCGAGATACGCCCTTCCGGCACCTCGCTGTTCGCGCAAGGAAGTCGTAGGGTCACCGTGGTGGAATGCCCCGAGAGTGTGATGCAATGCAAGTTTGCAGGTCAGTTGCTGGGGCAGCACCCCGACTGGCTGCACGGAAGCGAGGGAGAGAACACCGCCGTGGTGCTGGCCGACGAGAGCCTGCTGCTGCCGATGCTCAACTCGTTGCCCGACACCGGCGACGACTACAGCGTCAACATCTCCATGGGTTATGCCTACACCGACAGCAACCTGCACCTGCTGGTGCAGAAACTGCTGCGGCTGCATCGCAACCGCGACCGTCGCGGCTACTATGGTAGCGATGTCCTGGAAGTGCTGAGCGATAATAATGTGGCGCGTCTTTTGGATATCCCCAACCTGCATCGCCGCACGGCCGCTTTCCTCGAGGAGGGCAACTACATCCGTTGTCATGCGGCGGAGCTGAAAGCGTTTCTGTCCGACAGTCGCCAATCTGTCGAGCCCCTTTTCCCCGAATCCGTGCTTTCGGTTGATGAATGGATTGCCTCTGTGCAGCAGCTGTTGGCTGCCATTGTGTCGTCGGGCCTGCTGGAAAGCAACAAGAAAGAGAAGCAGGCGGCTGCCAGCTTGGCAGGTATTCTCGACTATTTGACCGAGTTGCAGAACGTTTACCATTACATGGAAGATTTCTCCACGCTGGAGAAGATATATGCCCGTATCGGTCGCCGACACAATATAGCGCTCATCGGCGAACCTCTCTCGGGGCTCCAGATGATGGGTGTGCTTGAGACCCGCAACCTCGACTTCCACCGCGTCGTCCTGCTCTCGGCCAATGAGGGGGTGATTCCCTCGGGCCGCAGCGGCAATACCCTTGTGCCTCACGAGCTCAAACGCGCTTTCGGCCTGCCCACCTACCAGGAGAAGGACAGCGTCTATGCCTACAACTTCTACCATCTGCTGCTCCGCGCCGAGGAGGTTTGGCTGGTCTATAGTTCGGAGAGCGAAGCCATGGGCAAAGGCGAGGCCAGCCGCTTCATCCGTCAGGTGGAGAGCGAGCTGGCTCCGCGATTCGGCATCGAGGTGAACCACCTTATTGTCAGCAATAGCGAGCCGCCGAAGGAAAGTGGAGGCAGAGATGCAGAATATGGAGTCAAGACCCCTGCAATGATGGAACGTCTGCATCGGCAGGCCGACAAAGGCTTCACCCCCACGGGTTTCGACGACTATCTGGAGTGCCCGCTGCACTACTGCAACAGCCGTGTGCTCGGTATCAGCGAGGAGGAGGCTCTCGACAATGACCTCGATGCTTCGCAGCTCGGCACCTGTATCCACAACGTGCTGGAGCACATCTATTCCCCCTATACCGGACGGGCTGTGGAAGCCGCAGGGCTCCGCGAGGCGTTGGACCATCTGCCTCAACTGATGGACAGAGAGTTCCACGACTATTTCATGCATGGCCGTGACACCGAAGGGCGCAACCACTTCTACCATTCGGTGGCCGAGACCCAGTTGAGGAGCCTGTTGCAGAAGGAGATATCCCTCCTTGAACAAGGTCACAGCATCGAGATTGTGGCTGTCGAGCAGATGATCGAGCCGCCCTGTTTGCTCGGTCACACCCCCGACGGGCATCCCGTCCGTTTGCGGGGTAAGGTGGACCGCATCGACCGTTTCGACGGGCGCTTGCGTATCATCGACTACAAAACCGGACGTCTGGAAAACAGCGAGATATCCTTCAAGAGCACCCCCAACCGCAAGGGCGAGGTGGTCATCCCCGGCAAGTGGTTCCAGCTCATGTGCTACGCTTTGCTGTATGCCCGTTCGTTGCCCGCCTCCCATTCGCCACTCTCTACCTTTTCCGTCGGCATCTATCCCCTCCGCAACCTGCAATCCGATGTGCGCCTGGCCACGTGGGACGGCTCGGCGGACATTACACCCGCCATGCTCGACGACTTCGAGCAACGCCTCCGGGAGCTCTGTCTCGAACTGCTCGACCCTGCCGTGCCCTTCCGGGCTGCCACCCGCAAAGAGGCCTGCCGCTACTGCGATGTGCGCACCTTCTGTCCGATGCGCCCCTGACTTGGTATCCCCTCCATCCCACCACCGCTTCCCCTCCACCCCTCCTCCGTCTTTCAACGGAGGTGAGACGGAGGTGAGACGGAGGTGAGACGGAGGTGAGACGGAGTTGATGGCTTGGCATCAAGGAGGTGAAAGTTTTTTCAGAAAATAGTTGGATATTGATAAAAAATGCGTATATTTGCAGGTTGAAGATACAGCACAGACATGGATGAAGAATCTATGTATGTGTTTGATATAGATATTGATAAACATTAGAATACAGATAGAATGAAAAGGACTCTTTTCGCATTTATGCTCCTCTCCGTGCTGCTGACAAGCTGCGGCGGACTGAACAAAATGAAATCGAACAGCAATAAAATTCGCTACGCTGCCAACCCGAATCCCGTGGAGACGATGGATGACAAGGTGATGGTGAAGTTCACCGGTTCCATCCCCGAGAAATATTTCGACAAGAAGTGCGTGATGTTCCTCCAGCCGGTGTTCAGCTGGGAAGGTGGCAACATACCGCTGGAGCCCATGACCCTGAAGGGTGAGAAGGTGGATGGCGACGGCACCATCATCAACTACGCCAACGGCGGCCGCTTCACCTACAGCGACATGTTCGACTTCAAGCCGGGCATGGAGACGGGACGCGTGGTGTTGAACCCGGTAGGCTACAGGGCTTCGGTGACCAACGAGGACGCCCGCTTCGCAGAGGATGTGATGCGCGACAACCACGGCAAGGAGTTCGGCCCGGTGCTCATCTCGGACGGTGTGAACAACACAGCCTCGATGGTGGATATCAAGGGCAACATCTCCATTTCGCCGGTGAACTACAACAAGACACAGGGCATTGTGGAGACTGCCGACATCTACTTCCTTAACGGCACGTCGGAACTGGATTGGAATTTCGCCATGAACCAGAAGTTCGACGCCGCCGGCCAGCTGCAGCACCTCAAGCGTATCATGCTGGAGCAGGGCCTGCCCAAGCAGATCAGCATCACCGGCTGGGCATCGCCGGAGGGTGAGGAGACTGCCAACGTGGGTGTGTCGAAGAACCGTGCCGATGTGGCGACGGCCCAGTTGAACAAGGTGCTCGACGAGGTGTTGACTATCATGGCCCGCCGTGCCAAGGCCAAGGACCCCGAGTACTACAAGTACGAGCAGTTGAAAAAACTCATCATCACCACCCGCGCCTCGGGTGAGGACTGGGTGCATTTTGTGGTGATGGTCGAGGCTTCGGATATCCAGGACAAACACGCCATCATCAACATCGTGGAGACCCAGCAGAACCTTATCAAGCGCGAGCAGATGATTCGCAATATGGCCGAGGTGTATGGCGAGTTGAACGACGAGATCTTCCCCAACCTGCGCCGTGCCCAGATAGCCCTCTACTACAGCGAGGCCCGCAAGACCGACGCCGAGCTGGCCAAGCAGGCTTCCATCAATCCCGCCAAGCTGAGCTTCGACGAGCTGATGTACACCGCCTATATCAACTACAACTACGACACCAAGCTGAAGTACTACAAGTGGGCCACCGAGAACCACCCGCAGGAGTGGGCGGCCTGGAACAATGCAGGTGCCGTGGCTTTCTATCTGGACGACTATGATGAGTGCGAGCGCTACCTGAATGTGGCCCGCGACTTGAATCCCCACAACCCCGACGTGTTGAACAACACCGGTTTGCTCTGCCTGGCCCGCAAGGACTATGCGCTGGCCAAGTACTACTTCGAGGAGGCCAAGCGTCAAGGCAGTAACGATGCCGATGCCAACGTGCCTATCCTCAACCTCAAGCGCGGCAACTACAGCGATGCCCAGAAAGCCCTCAAGGGCAACACATGCACCTACAATCTGGCCTTTGCACAGTTGATGAACGAGGAGACCAGCACCGCCATCCGCACCCTCGACTGCTGCCTCGACCAGAACAAGGATGTGAACTACCTGCGCGCTGTGGCTTACGCCCGTCTGGGAGACAAGGACAACTGCCTGAAGAACCTCAAGGCTTCGATTGACGAAGCCTATGAGTACAAGCGCAAGGCTGCTGTAGATACTGAGTTCAAGGATTACTGGGACGACCCCGACTTCAAGCTCATCGTGAAGCTGTACAATGATTAAGCGTCAAATCCCCAATCTGATAACACTCTGCAACCTGGCTTGCGGAGTGTTGTCTGTTTTTGCAGCTATCGCATACCAGGCACCGGTACAGGCTGCATTGCTTATCTGCCTGGGAATCCTGTTCGACTTCTTCGACGGGATGACCGCCCGCCTGTTGGGTGTCAGCTCGCCCATGGGCAAGGAGCTCGACTCGCTGGCCGACGTGGTGACCAGCGGCGTGGCGCCGGCGGCCATACTTTTCACCCTTTGTTATTGGCCTCTGGGGCACCTCGGGCTTCGGTGGCTGCTGATTCTGTTTCTTCTCATACCGCTTTTTGCCGCCTACCGTCTGGCCAAGTTTAACATCGACACCCGCCAGAGCCACTCGTTCCTTGGCCTGCCGGTGCCCAGTCAGGCGTTGGTTTGGGTGGGTGTGGCATTGACCCAGTCGATAGATTACAGCGCTACCGGTACCCCGTGGCTGACGGTGGTCTTCGTGGCATTGAGCCTCGTGCTTGATGTGCTGATGGTCTCCGAACTGCCGCTTTTCTCGCTGAAGTTCAATTTCAAAGACCTCAGCTGGAAGACCAACAGCATACAGTATATCTTCTTGATTGTCTGCGCTGTCATTATTGCCCTGTTGCACGACTGGATTGCCATCTCGGCCATTATCCTATGGTATGTCGTATTGTCACTCTTCACACAACGCAAGCATGCTTGACGAGTTGAAAAGCCTCCGCATCGAGGACTATGACTACCCCTTGCCCGACGAGCGCATTGCCCGCTATCCGCTGGCCGAACGTGACCATTCGAAATTGCTTTGTCTCAAGGGCGAGACGATAAGTGAACATCATTTCCACGACCTGCCGGATTTGTTGCCCAAAGAGACGATGCTGGTGTTCAACGACACACGTGTCATCCATGCACGGCTTTTCTTCCATAAAGAGACGGGAGCCGTCATCGAGGTCTTTTGCCTGGAACCCCACGGCATGGCGGTCAGCGAGGCTTTCGAGCAGCGGGAGCGATGCACATGGACCTGCTTCATAGGCAACAACAAGAAGTGGAAGGAAGGGGTGCTGAGTGGAAAGTGGCAATCGGAGGGTGGCGAGTTTATGCTCTCGGCCACGCGCCGTGAGGCTGTAGGCAACGCATGGGTGGTGGAATTCAGTTGGACGGGTGGAATGAGTTTTGCCGAGGTCATCGAGGCCGCAGGGGTGATACCATTGCCGCCCTATCTGAAGCGCGAGGCAGAGGCTTCGGACAGTGTGCGCTATCAGACGGTGTATGCACACCATGAGGGTTCGGTGGCCGCTCCCACGGCAGGCCTGCATTTCACTCCCGAATTGCTTGAGAAACTGCGTCGGGGTGGGGTGGAAACCGAGTATGTGACGTTGCATGTAGGAGCCGGCACCTTCAAGCCTGTCAATACTCCCACTATCGGTGAACACGAGATGCACGTGGAACCGGTGCATGTCACCGCCGACAATCTGCACCGTCTGGTCGGTCATAAGGGTCTGTCGATAGTGGCTGTCGGCACCACGTCGGTGCGCACCCTTGAGAGTTTGTATTGGTTTGGCGTGCAGCTGCAAGAGCAACCCGACTTGCCAATGATGCATATTAACCAGTGGGATCCTTATACCCTTGACGCACAAGGAATGGACTACGCCGATGCCTATGGCAACATTCTGCACTGGATGGAACGTCACGACATCGACCGGTTGGACGGAGAGACTCAGCTGATGATTGCCCCTGGCTACCGCTACCGAGTCGTCAAAGGCCTGGTGACCAACTTCCACCAACCCAAAAGCACATTGTTGTTGCTTGTCAGTGCCCTGATTGGTGACCGCTGGCACGACTGCTACCGCTATGCCCTCGATCATGGATTCCGCTTCCTAAGCTATGGTGACAGTTGTCTGTTCCTGCCTTGATGTCTCCTTTTGAGGTTATACTCCAGACTCTTTTCCCCTCGACTTGTGCTTGCTGTGGCGAGGTGCTTGCTGCCGGTGAACGGCAGATTTGTGTCGGTTGCCTGAACAGATTGTCCGAAACCCACTTCAGCGCCATGCACGACAATCCCGCCGAACGCCGGTTGATGGGGCATCTGCCGCTGGTGGCTGCCACAGCGGTCTATCGTTTTCAGCAGGGAGGTACGGTGCAGCAGGCAGTGCATGCCATGAAGTTCCACGGATGTACGGAACTGTGCCAGATGATGGGACGCCAGATGGGTCTTGACTTGCTGCACAGCGGTCGCTTCGACGGGGTGGATTTGTTGTTGCCTGTTCCTCTGCATTGGCTTCGTTGGCTGGGCAGGGGATACAACCAGAGTGAGTTGCTTTGCCGAGGAATAGCAGAGGTGATGCCCCGTCAGGTGCTTACCACCTCGCTGGTAAGGCATCGCTATACCCGTCAGCAGAGCCTACAGCAAGGAAGCCGTCGTGTCGATAATGTAAGCAAGGCCTTCAGTGTACGTCGGGTGGATGCCTTGAAAGGCAAGCATGTATTGCTTGTCGATGACGTGCTCACCACAGGAGCGACGCTCACTGCTTGTGCCGATGCGCTTGCCGCAGTCCCGGGAATTCGTATCAGTGTGGCTACCTTCAGTATTGCTATGTAGTCTTAACAATAGTTAAATTACAGTTGCGGTTTGCAAGATTGGCTTTTTATTTGTAATTTTGCAGCGGCGAAACAACAAAATCATATTGTCCCATGAGTTACCATAAAGAAGAAGAACGACTGTTCAGCAGTTGGGCAGAGCGAGCGAAAAAACTGCACGAAAGTGACGACATCACGAAAGACGGACTGCTCTATCGTGGCGAAATGTGGTTCGACGGATTTAATCAGGTTCGCCGTCCCGGCGATGAAGAGCAGCAGTGGGAAGATGCCAGTTTGCGGATGTTGGTGCTCACCAAGGAACTTAATGAGGATGATGGATGGGACATTCGTGGCGAAAGTGGGCGTGTGCCATCGCCGCGCCTTACGTGCCGCACAGCCCAACGTTTCTTTCCTAATTTGGAGTTATGGGTTTATGGGCTGATGAATATTCCTGACCGTAAGGTGATGAGTTTCAGTCGCGCCGACAACCAGACCCGTCTGCAGGGGTTCTATGAGAACGCCCCAATTGCACGCGTCAATATCAAGAAGCATCCCGACCATCGTGCAGTCAGTAATTTGGTGTTGCAGAAGTATATGTACAACTACGCCGACTTGCTGACGAAACAGATATCGCTTTACAATGCCGATATCATCCTGTGTGTAGGTGGTCAGGGGATTATGGTGAAGTTCCTTGGAGAGTATGTGTATAAAGATCTGGAACAGTTCAACGAACATGTCTGGTTTTCTCCTTCGACAGGTGTGGTGGTGGTGAAACAGTACCACCCCAACTATAACGTCTATGGACGTAAAGAGATGTATTCCGCCATGATTGACGACTACCAAGCCTTCCTGAAGGCTAATCCTTCCTTCCCCCGTCAAAGATAATTGTGAAGCAATATGAAAAAAGTTGTTTTTCCCTCATTGTTGATTGTAACACTTTGTTTGACGGCTGCATGCCATAATAGCCCCGTTGCCGAGGTTCAGAAGGAGGGGGTGGTATCTGGAGAATTTGTCAACATTACCGATGTGGTTCCTGATGTGATACTGGAGATTCGTTATTTCGGTACTTTTAATTTTGTCGGATCCCGTATTGATGGCTATGAGCAGCCTACGGCACTGCTTTGCCGTGAGGCCGCCGACAGTTTGTTGGCTGTCAGCAATGACCTTAAGACACAGGGTTACCGCCTTAAGATATATGATGCCTATCGTCCGCAGCGGGCTGTCGATCATTTTGTGCGTTGGGGCAAAGCACTTGACGACACGTTGATGCGTCGGTATTTCTATCCTCAGGTGGATAAGAAAGACCTCTTTGTCAAGAGGTATATTGACGAACATAGCGGCCATTCACGCGGTGCGACGCTCGATCTGACGCTCTTCGATATGCAGACGGAGAAGGAGCTGGATATGGGTGGGACTTTCGATTGGTTCGGCAGGGAAAGCCATCCCGATTGCGGCGGAAATCCCGAGACAGGTGTCTATCGGCAGAACGACACTATCACGGCTGTCCAGTTCGCTAATCGGATGATTCTCCGTAGGGCCATGTTAAGTCACGGCTTCAAACCCTATGATTGTGAATGGTGGCATTTCACCCTCAAGGACGAACCCTATCCGGACACTTATTTTGACATTCCGGTCAGGGAATTATAGTTTTATTCTTTACCAGCCAAAAGGCCGCAGGCGGCATCGATATCTTGTCCGCGCGAGGCACGGAGAGTGCAGATGACACCGTGGCGGTTGAGGTATTCTTGGAAGTCTTTTATCATTGTCGGGGTTGAAGTCTTGTAGGGTGCCTCGGGCGATTCGTGGAATCGGATGAGATTCACGCGACAATCGAGGCCTTTCAAGGCGTCGACAAGTTTCTGTGCGTGAACCAAGTCGTCGTTCATGCCATGGAACATGGTATATTCGAAAGAGAGGCGTCGCTGGCTGCTCCAGTCATATTTCCTCAGCAATGCCAGTACTTCATTCAGAGGGAATGCTTTCTGCACAGGCATTATCTGGAGACGTTCCTGCGGAACTGGATTGTGCAGGCTTACGGCCAGGTGGCACAGGCTTTCTTCAAGGAATCGTTTGAGTCCGGGAATAATGCCCACGGTGGAGACGGTGATGCGTTTAGGGCTCCATCCGAGCCCCCAGGGAGATGTAAGTACCTGAGTGGCGGCAAGGATGGCATCGAGGTTGTCCATAGGTTCTCCCATACCCATGAAAACCACGTTGGTCAGCTGTTCAAATTCAGGTATGGAAAAGAGCTGGTTGAGAATGTCACCGGCAGAAAGGTTGCCGTGAAATCCCTGTTGCCCCGTAACGCAGAAGCGACAACCCATCTTGCAACCAACCTGGCAGGAAACACAGAGGGTGGCACGGTCGTCATCGGGGATGAAGACCGTTTCGACATGGGCCGGCGGCACTTGCGCCGGCACGCTAAACAAATATTTCTTAGTACCGTCTTTCGATACTTGGCATCGTACCGGTGTCTCGCGACCGATGTGGGCAATCTCTTTCAGACGTGCCCGTTGGACAAGTGAAAGGTTGGTCATGCTGTCGATGTTATCGACGCGTTTCTTATAAAGCCAGTCACAGATCTGCTTGGCCGTGAAGCGGGGAAACCCTTCGGCAGCACAGAACTCCTGCAGCTGCTCCAGTGTCATGCCCAACAGATCAGAAGTCCCAGTCGAAGCCTTCATTTTCTATCTCCTGTTGGAAGTTGGAGCAGTCCATCTCAATGGGTACAGATGGACGGTCAAAATCTCCACGGTCAAAGTTGAGTTTTGGGTCTTTGTATATCTTCTCCATGTAGAGACCGAAGATGGGCAGGGCCATGGCAGCACCTTGACCATAGGTCATATTGCGGAAGTGGATACTACGCAGTTCCCCACCTGTCCACACCGCTGTGGCCAGTTTGGGAGTGATGCCCACAAACCAGCAGTCTGAGTTGTTCTGTGTGGTGCCGGTCTTGCCCGCAATGGCGGTAGAATAGTTGTTCAGGTGATACTTGTAGTTGAGTCTTACGCCGGTGCCGCTCTGCACCACGCCTTTCATCAGTTCTATCATCATGTAGGCCGTCTGCTCGTCGAGGGCTTCTGACCGTTGTGGGGTGAATCGCTCCAACACCATGCCTTTGCTGTCTTCGATGCGAGTCACAAAGATAGGCTCTACATATTCTCCTTTGTTTGCAAAGGTAGCCATGGCTCCAGCCATCTCATAGACTGTGATTTCAGGGGTGCCTACGGCAATGGCGGGTACTGCGTCGATGGGGCTGCGCACACCCATCTTGCGGGCAATGTTGATTACCTGTTCCGGAGAGCCTTGTTTCATCAGATAGGCCGACACCCAGTTGACCGAGTGCGCCAACGCCCATTTGAGGGTAACCATCTCGTCCTCACGCTCATGTGTGGAGTTCTTGGGACACCAGTCGGGTGCATTCCACACCTCGAAGCACACTTGAGAGTTGGGTACTTCCGTGCAGGGGAACATCCCAAGGTCTTGCAGGGCCATGGTATAGACAAAAGGCTTGAAGGTGGAGCCCACTTGGCGGTGGCTTTGCACATTGTCGTACTTGAAGTAGCGATAGTTGATGCCTCCCACGTAGGCTTTCACATAGCCAGTGCCGGGTTCCACCGACATCAGTCCGGCATTGAGGAACTTCTTGTAGTAAATCAAGGAATCCCAAGGTGACATGACGGTGTCACGGTTGCCGTTCCACGAGAAGACCCGCATGCTCACTTTTTTGTCAAAATCGGCTCGTATTTTCTTCTGGTTCCATCCCTCATCCTTGAGGTGGCGGTAGCGGTCGCTCTGTTTCATGGCTTGGGTAAGGAACTTGTCTTGCTGCTCTTTGGTGATGTCGCAGAAGGGATTGCCTTTGCGGTTTTTCAGTTCGCGATCGAAGGCGGGTTGTATCTCCTTGCTGAAATGTTCGCGCACAGCCTGTTCGGCATATCGTTGCATTCGGCTGTCGATGGTGGTGTAGATGCGCAGGCCATCGCGGTGTACGTCGTAGTGTTCGCCGTTGGGCTTGCGATGATGGCTGCACCAGTCTTTCATGTAGGTGCGCAGGTACTCGCGCAGATAGGTGGCCAGGCCGTCATTGTGGCTCTGTGGCGAGTAGTGGCTCATGTCAATGGGGATAGCCTTGTATTTCTCATACTCCTCAGCATCGAGGTATCCGTAGTGCTTCATCTGATACAGCACTGTATTACGGCGTTCCAAGGACCGGTCGGGATGCAGGATAGGGCTGTAGGTGGTCGGTGCCTTGAGCAAGCCTACCAGCAAGGCGGCTTCTTGCACTTCAAGATCTGCGGGACTTTTGTCAAAGAAGGTTTTCGAGGCTGTTTTTACGCCGAAAGCGTTGCTTCCGAAATCCACCGTGTTGAAGTACATGGCCAGAATCTCTTGCTTAGAGTAATTGTGCTCCAGTTTGACGGCCACAACCCATTCCTTGAATTTCACAAACACTACGCCGATTTTGCTTTTCTTGCCACGGGGGAAAAGATTCTTGGCCAGCTGCTGGGTGATGGTGCTACCGCCGCCCGACGAGCCGTGCCGTCCGATAATTGTCTTGAACAGCACACGGAAAAGACTACGTGAATCGATGCCCGAGTGTTTGTAAAAGCGTACATCTTCGGTGGCGACCAGTGCGTTGATAAGGTTGGGTGAAATCTGGTCGTAGGTGACATTGCTCCTGTTCTCCACCCCGATGAATCCCAGCACTTCTCCGTCGGCGCTCAACACTTCCGAGGCCTGAAGGCTGCGCGGGTTCTCAAGCTCTTCGAACGACGGCATGAAGCCTAACCATCCGAGTGAGAGCATGGTGAAAAACAGGAAGATGAAAATCCACAATCCAGCAAAGGTTCGCCAGAGGATTTTCACATATTTGGGGCGTGAGCCCTGTTTCTTTTTCTGCATACGGCTATTTGTTGTATTCAATACGGAAACCGACATCCCTCAACCCTGCGATGGCACTGTCGCGCATGCCGTTGGTAATGGCGAATCGGTAGGTGCCTTCCATGGGGAAGCGTGCATTGCGACGGAAATAGAAGCGGGTATCCACATACCTTCCGGTGCGTTTTCCGAGCCATCGGCCTGTAGGGTCGGCCAATGGAAACTCCAGTGTGTCCTGCGACACACTTCCGTCGGGAAAGGTGGTGTGCAGGAAGAAGAACGTGTTGGAGTAAGGGTAGCTAATACTGTTGCGCACCTCAACCAAGAAGTTGAACGTGCGCTGTGTGTCGCTGACCGAAACGTCGAAGGCCACGCTGTCAGCCGGCATCCATCCGTGCTCATCCACTGCTCGGCTCTCGTCGTAAAAGACGGTGTTGTCGCATGAAGCCATGATGGTTGCCGCCAAGATACAGGCCAGATATGTGCAAATCCTTTTCATCGACGGTCACGGTTATTGTTGCCACTGCGGCGGGGAGAGTTGTGGTCGCGATCCTCGCGGCGTGGTTTGCCCTCGGGCTTGTTCTGCTGGCTTTGTTGCCTTATCTTGTTGGTGTTGTGACGTTCCTCGCGGGCACGGTTGTCGCGGTCGCGACGTTCGCCCCGGTCTCCTTGTTGTTCGCGCGGACCACGTCCCTTGCGGTCTCCTCCCTGCGGCCGGCGTTCCTGGCGGTCGGCATTTTCGCCTACCACGCCATTGCCGCCTTCGGCCAGACGCAGTATCTCGCGTTCCACCTCCTCGTCCGTGCTCTCCTGTGCCAGCCCCGAGGTGGACATCAGCTCCACCTGATAGTCTTCCATCTTTTCGGGGTACTGCTGGTTGCGGTTCATCTCCATGATTTCCTTCACCTTCTCGGCGGGCAGTGCTATCAGTTCGTTTTCGCCCTCATAGGCATACCACATGATGCCGCGGAATACATCGGTCTTTTTGTATAGCGCCAACCCTTTCTGGAAGCGGATGGCATGGCCGGCAGGCGGGAACTTCTTCAACGCGTCGGCATAGACTTCGTATTCGAAATTCAGGCAACACTTCAGTTTGCCGCACTGGCCGGCCAGTTTCTGCGGGTTGGGCATTATCTGCTGGGTCTTGGCGGCGCTGGTGGTGACGCTTTTGAAGGTGGTCAGCCATGTGGAGCAACACAGCTCGCGTCCACAAGTGCCCAGACCGCCCACTTTGCCGGCTTCCTGGCGTACACCTATCTGTTTCATCTCGATGCGTACATGGAATTCCTCGGCCAGCACCTTGATCAGCTCACGGAAATCCACCCTTTCGTCGGCGGTGTAATAGAAGATGGCCTTCGAGTGGTCACCTTGTATCTCCACGTCGTTCACCTTCATGTCCAGACCCATGTCGGTCACAATCTGTCGGGTACGAATCAGCGTCTTGCGTTCTTCGAGCAGTGAGGATGCCCATCGCTCGATGTCGGTGTCCTTTGCACGTCGGAAAAGCTTGCGGATGCTTTCCGATTCCGGGTTGATGCGGTGTTTCCGCATCTGCAGACGGCACAGCTCGCCGGTTAGGCACACGATGCCCACATCGTGCCCGGGTTGTCCCTCCACGGCCACAATGTCGCCCTCGGTGACTTCCAATCCGTCGGGCAGGCGGTAGAAGTCCTTGTGGTTGTTCTTGAACCGCACCTCGACACAGTCGAACGGACGTTCTGTAGGCTGACGGATACCGCTGAGCCAGTTGGTGCAGGTCACTTTCGAGCAGCTCTGCCGTTCGATGCTGGACACCGGTATGTAGGGTTTCGGGCAGCGGTTGCAGCCACGGCTGAGGAACACCGGCTCCTCGTATTTCACCCACGGTATCTCGGGGTCGGGCTCCATGTAGGGGTCCAAGGCGCTCTCCTCGCTGCGGTATTCCTCCACTTCGGGATTCTCGCGCTCCACGGTGTGCTTCTTGTCCTCACGGGCCTTGCGGCGCTCGCGCATGAAAGCCTCTATGTCTTCCTTGCTGGCCACCTCTTCCACATCGTCGGGAATGGGGACCGCAGGCTTCTCCAGTTCTTTATCTTTGTTCTCTTCCATCTATCGTTTTTTCAATGCTTTGCTGATGCGGAACGACAGCTCCATGAAAGCTATCTTGCCGTAGGCGTTGCGCCCGATGGCGAAAAGGGCGTCGTTCAGCGCATCGTTGATTAAATCTATATTGTTGACGGTGACCATGTTGGGGAACATGGCATCGAATTTCTCGTCACCCGACTCGATTCGGCACGGCAGTCCTGCCGTCGTCTGCAGGAAGCAGTCTCGCATCACGTCGAGGGTGTAGGACAGGAACTGCTTCTGCTGCTCGCGTCCCATGGCGGCCATTTTATCCACCTGGGCCGACAGCTCTTTCATCTTCAGCTTGAACAGCATACGAAGCCATCCCACCAGCATCGGCGCGAATTCCTCGCTGCCCTCGGTCTTCCGGTTGCCGTTGCCTGTTTTCATCCTCACCACCTGCACCCGGCTGCGGATGGTGGGAAGCAATTCCTCCAGGCTGTCATCCACCAGCAGGATGAGCGTCTGCGGCATTGGCTCCTCGAGGGTCTTCAGCAGTTCGTTGGCCGCCGAGGCGTTCATCCTCGACGGACGCCAGATGACAAGCATCCGCCAGCCGCCTTCGTAGGCCTTCATCCCCAGCGTGCGCACAATCTGGGCTGCGTCGCTCTCGCGAATCATGCCCTGCTTGTTATCCACCCCCAGATGGTCGTACCACTGCTCCAGGGTTCCCAATCCCTTGTGTGCCAAGATGAACTCGCGGAATTCACCCTCGAAGTCGGCGCAGCTCGGGTTGCTTTTTACGCGCTCGGTGGTGGCGTTGGGGAACACCAGATGCAGGTCGGGATGCATCAGCTGGCTGACTTTCTTGCAGCTCGGACACTCGCCGCACGAGTCGGCCCTCAGGTCGCCCTCTGCGTGGTGCACGCGGTGCTCGCAGCAGAGGTATTGCAGGTATGCCAATGCCAGCGCCAGGCTGCCGTCGCGTTCGTCGCCGAGCACCATCTGGGCATGGCTCACACGCCCGCTGTCGATGATTTCCGTCAGCCGGTTGATCACATCTCGCTGTCCTACAATGTCTTTGAACTGCATCGTGTTGGAGTTTAAACTTGCAAATATACATGTATTATTTTATATAGCCAAAAAAAAAGTGCATGTGGGAACATTCCTGTCTTTCCGTTCTTCTTCTGTCGTCATTCCCTATCAACTCCGTCTCACCTCCGTTTCACCTCCGTCTCACCTCCGTCTCACCTCCGTCTCACCTCCGTCTTTCAACGGAGGAGAAGCGGAGCTGGCATGGTGTTGTGACGGTGGGGCTGGCCGGTCATTGACTTTTTTTCGGTTCTATATAATAAAAAAGGAGTGTCTGCGTTGTGGAGAAAAAGCAAACCGATTTGCCGATGAAGCATATTTTCGTGGTGAACCCTCAGGCCGGAGGGCATGACAGGAGTGAATACATTGCTGAAAAGCTGAAAGAGATAAAAGCCGATACCGAGATATACGTCACCCGTGGACCGCGCGACGCGACGCACTATGTGGCCGACCGTTGCCGCAAGGAAGGCGACGGGTTGCGCTTCTACGCCTGTGGAGGCGACGGCACGCTGAACGAGGTGGTGACCGGTGTGATGAGTGTGGAGGGAAGCGCCGAGGTGGGCTGTTACCCCTGCGGCAGCGGCAACGACTATGTGAAGAACTGGCCTGGGGTCGATTTCACCGATTTCAAGGGACTGGTGGAGGGCGCTGCGGCGGAGGTCGATGTGATGCGGTTTGGCAGGCGCTATTCGGTCAATACGCTGAATTTCGGCTTCGAGGCGGCGGTATGCCGCACAATGGCCGACGTGCGCCGCAAACCGGTGATCGGCGGGCGTATGGCTTACACGACGGGTATCGTCAAAAGCCTGGCCACGGGCCGACACAACTACTGCCGGGTGGAGGTGGATGGCGAACCGTGGTACGACGGCGAACTGCTGCTGCTGTCGCTGGCCAACGGCCAGTATGCCGGCGGCGGCTACCACTGCGCCCCGCGGGCGGTGGTGGATGACGGCATGGTCGAGGTGCTGGCGGTGAAGCCGATGTCGATAGCCTCGTTCGCCCGGTTGATCAAGTACTACGAGAACGGTGAGTTGATAGAACGTCCGGAGCTGCGCAACGTGGTGAGCTACCGCCGCGGGCGGCGGGTGGTCATCGAGGCGGGTGGCCCCTCGTTCGTGGCCACCGACGGCGAGTTGGTCGAGGGCCGCCGCTTCGAGGCCGAGTGCCTGCATCGGGCTGTGAGATTTGTAATTCCTCAATCATTGTCATAACTATTTTAACTAAATCAAAAAAGGAAAATGGAAAGCTTGCCTGCCTTGTTCATGGATTTGGCGGTGATATTGGTCACCGCGGGAGTGATTACGGTGGTGTTCAAATGGCTGAAGCAGCCTTTGGTGCTGGGATATATTCTGGCCGGTTTCTTTATCGGCCCTTACTTCCCGTGGTTCCCGGCTGTGACCGACACGCAGAACGTACATGTGTGGAGCGACATTGGCATCGTGTTTCTGATGTTCGCCCTGGGCTTGGAGTTCAGCATCAAGAAGCTGAAGAAGGTGGGCACCACGGGCGCGGTGACGGCGCTGACCGAGCTGGCCATCATGTTCCTCATCGGCAACACGGTGGGCCACTTGATAGGGTTCAAGAGCATGGACTGCATCTTCCTGGGCTGCATGCTGAGCATCTCATCGACGGCCATCATCGTCAAGAGCTTTGACGACTTGAAGTTGAAGCAGCAGAAGTTCACCTCGACGGTGACGGCGGTGCTGGTGGTGGAAGACCTGATTGCGGTGCTGCTGTTGGTGGTGCTGAGCACCATCTCGGTGAGCCGCACCTTCGACGGCGGTCAATTGGCCATGAGCATGGTGAAGCTGGTGTTCTTCCTGATTGTGTGGTTTGTATTCGGCATCTATCTGATACCGACTTTCCTGCGGTGGATGCGCAAATACATGACCGAGGAGACGTTGCTGCTGGTGGCGGTGGGTTTGTGTTTCGGCATGGTGGTGCTGGCTGCCAAGGCGGGCTTCTCCACGGCGTTGGGAGCCTTCGTGATGGGAGCCATCCTGGCCGAGACCATTGAGGCTGATGTGATTCACCGCTTGATCACCCCCTTGAAGAACCTCTTCAGCGCGGTCTTTTTTGTCTCGGTGGGTATGCTTGTCCAGCCTGCGGTGCTGGGAAAATACTGGCTTACGGTGCTGATTATCGCCGTTTGCATCATACTCTTCAAGTCGTTTGCAGCCACCACGGGCGTGCTGCTCAGCGGCAAGCCGCTGAAGACGGCCGTGCAGAGCGGTTTCTGCTTCTGCCAGATAGGTGAGTTCTCGTTCATCATCGCCGGCTTGGGTCTGAGTTATGGTGTCATCGACGAGAACCTCTACCCCATCATCGTCTCGGTGTCGATACTGACCACCTTCGTGACGCCCTACATGATCAAGGGGGCGTTGCCGTTCTACAACTGGATGGAACCCCGCCTGCCGGAAAAGGTGAAAGACCGTCTGAACCGCTACAGCGAGAACTCGGGAGGCGACGACGACAGTCGTGCCACCATCGGCAAGTTCATCCGCAAGCAGCTGACCAACATCCTGCTTTACGGCGCCATCCTCACGGCCATCTCTCTGCTGAGCATCGGAATCCTGCGTCCGTTCCTCGACAAGCTTTTTGCCGATCTCGACATACCGCAGATCTGGAGCCGCATACTCGGCCTGGTGGGCACATTGGTCATCATGTCTCCCTTCTTGTGGGCTGTGGCTGTGAAGAACGTGAGCAAGAAGAAGATACGCGAGATGTTCGACGCCTACCGGTTCAGTCAGGCCGTGGTCATCCCGATGCTGGTGCTGCGCTACTTTGTGGCGCTGCTGAGCGTGGGCATCATCATTGCCGGTTATGTGGATATCGCTGTGGGTTTCCTGATGGTGCTGGCTGTCATCGTGGTGGGCGTGGTGCTCTTCTCGCGTCGGGCCGACGGATTCTATGTCCAGATTGAGGAACGCTTCACCAAGAACTTCAATTCACGTCAGGCGCAGGCTTCGTTCCACATCCCGACAGGCATGGAAAACGAGTTCGCCATGGAACGGTTGCGTCTGACCCCCAGCTCCCCGTTGGCAGGAAAGACGCTGGCACAGAATAATATCCGTGACCGGTACGGGGCCAATATCGTCACCATCGAACGAGGTGAGACCATCATTGACTTGCCGACAAAGGACAATATACTGATGCCGTCGGATGTGCTGACAGTCATCGGCACCGAAGAGCAAGTGAGTTCGATACGCGGTGACATTGAGAAGGAGGCCGACTTGTTGGTACACGACCACTCGGACCATGAGATGCACATGTACCGCTACCGCGTCGATGCCGGTGGCCCGCTGTGTGGCATGCAGATAGGCACCTCCATCCTCGCCACCAAACACCACGTGATGGTGATAGCCATCGAGCGTGGCGGTCAGAAGATCGTCAATCCGCGACGTGGCACCATCTTCCAGCACGGCGACCTCATCTGGTTTGTCAGTCCCGAGGAACTCACCGTGTCCGGCTTCGAAAAGAAAATGGTTGAGATATAGGGACGGGATGCTGTGGAAAAAGAATCGGGGCGGCCTTGTGACCGCCCCGATTTGCTTTTATTTGAGTTTCTTTAGTATTTCCAGTGTCTGGTTCCAGAACATCTCGACGGTCTTTATCTCGATGCGCTCGTCGGGGCTGTGGACGCCACGCAGCGTGGGACCGTAGCTGATCATGTCCATGTTGGGGTACTTCTCGCCGATGAGGCCGCATTCCAGTCCGGCGTGGATGGCACGCACGACAGGTTCCTTGCCATACATCTTCTTATAGACATCGACGCCGACCTTCAGCACACGGCTGTCGGGGTTGGGCGTCCAGCCGGGGTAGCCGTCGCTGTGCTTCACACGGCAGCCTGCGAGGCGGAAGGTGCTCTCCAACTTGGCGGCAGCGGCCATCTTGGCGCTCTCCACAGAACTGCGCTGGCTGGTGGCGATGTGGATGACGCCGTCGCGCATCTTGATGGAGGCCAGATTGGTGGAGGTTTCGACGAAGTTGTCGATCTCGCGGCTCATGGCCAGCACACCGTGGGCGCAGGCGTAGAGCAGGTTGACCAGGCGCTCCTGGGTGTCCTTGTCGATGAGTTTCTTGGGCATGTCGATATCTCGGAGCTCGAACTCCATGTCGGGCTCGGTGCTGCGGAACTCGAACACCATGGCCTTGCCCATCTTGGTGACCATGGTCTTGAAAGCGCGCACGTTGGCTTCGGGCACGGTAACCACGGCCTCAGCCTCGCGGGCGATGGCGTTGCGCAGGTTGCCGCCGTCGATGGCAGCCAGGCGCATGGAGTGCTTGTAGGCGCCTTCCCAGAGGATGCGGTTGAGGAGCTTGTTGGCGCAGGCGCGGCCGCGGTTGATGTCGTCGCCGCTGTGGCCGCCCACCAGACCGCTCACCTTCACGCGGAAGGCCTTGTGACCCTTCACGGCGGGCACCAGCTTGTAGTCCATCTCGGCGGTGGTGTCGATGCCGCCGGCGCAGCCTATGCAGTACTCGCCCTCGTCCTCGTCGTCGAAGTTGAGGAGTATCTCGCTCTTGAGCCAGCTCTTGCTGAGGCCGTTGGCGCCTGTGAGGCCGGTCTCTTCATCGACGGTGATGAGGGCCTCCAGGGCAGGGTGGGCGATTTTCTTGTCCTCGAGAATGGCGAGGATGGCGGCCACGCCGATGCCGTCGTCGGCACCGAGGGTGGTGCCGTCGGCGGTGAGCCACTCACCGTCCAGCACGGGCTGGATGGGGTCCTTCATGAAGTCGAACTTCTTGCTTGAGTTCTTCTCGCAGACCATGTCCATGTGGGCCTGCAGGCACACGCCGGCGCTCTTCTCGTAGCCCTTGGTGGCGGGTTTGCGGATGAGCACGTTGCCCAGCTTGTCGCTTTTGGTCTCGAGGCCGTGTTCCTTGCCCCAGTTGACGAGGTAGGCGCTGATGCGCTCCTCGTGCTTCGACGGGCGTGGAATCTGCATAATCTCTCCAAACCAGTGCCACACGCGTTCCGGCTTGAGCCCTTTCAGAATGTCTTTCTGCTGTTTCATAGGTATGTTGTTTTTATTGATTGTTTTCCGTGTGCAAAATTACGCATTTTCACCCACATGACAAAATATATTTTTGTATGTCGGGAAAAGTGTGTATTTTTGCAGTCGATGTTAAATGAGTATTAACAAAAATATTTGCCGATGAAGCATAGCGCATAGTTTAGTGTGCACATCATAGAATAGGAAAAAGCGAAATGGCTGAAATCTGGTTATTCTGAAAACTTGGACACTTTTTAGATGCCTTCCAGACAGAAGCAAGGATTTCCACGCGTTGGGCGTGGACTTGCATGTTGTAATTGGAAGGCATAGGTAGTCCAAGACCTCAGAATAACCGATGAAGACAAACAAGTGCCGCGCTCTTTTTATGTGCATATTCCAAAAGGCTGAACAAGAATACCGATATTTACTAAAAAAACAAACAAAAATGTACAAAAACATCAAAAAAATCACCATGTTGCTCATCGTGGGAACCACTGTGCTTACCACAGCATGCAAAAAAGAAGAACCTGTAACGCCTGCGACTTCCTCCCAGGCAGAGCAACCGGCCGCTCCCTATCAAGCAAAGGAAAGTGACATTATAGGGACATGGAGTGTTCCTTCAACATCACCCTATCTTGGAGGGAAAAAACTGGAGTATAAAACCGACCATACAATGAATCTGATTTCTGATTACAGCACCCGCACACATCAGGTGTGGACGCTGACAGGCAACACGCTCGAGAGTACTTTCACCACCACAAACATGCATGACAAAGAGTGGTGGGAGAAGATAATTCTCACGGTAAAAGGTTATGAGGAAGTGGTGAATACCCAGTACAATTACACTGACAGGTACCTTACGGTGGAAGGTGTGATGACGTCGAATTATGATGGCGTTGCGACCAATACTGATCGCATCGATACTCTTGGTGTCATAAGCGGCCGCCTTTCGCAGCGTGTAAGACAATAGCCACAGTTTTATTACTGACAAAACAGGGGAGAAGGTTTTCTGCTTTCTCCCCTGTATTATTAGTTTGCATGCCTGGGTTATTCTAGGTGGCTGTCGGGGCCGAAGAGGCGTTTGGCGTAGGGGGTGAGGGGTGCGTGCTTGGAGAGCCAGAAGATGGGCAGCACGACGCTCTGGATGCCGCAGGCGTAAGGCGCTATCTCGTAGAGACCATAATAGACGATGATGCCGTTGCGGGCGCTGTCGATGGTGAAGTTGCGCGGCAGAGGCATACGTTCCACGTCGGTGAACTCGTCGAAGAGGCACTCGCGAGTGTCTTTGTTCACGTCGAGATCCTGTATGGCATGGGCGATGGCCTCGCACAGCATGTTGGTGTCGGTGACGAGGTCGGTGAGGTGGATGGCGTTGCCGGTTTCCAGGTCAATGGTCAAGAAGCTAGTTGAATGAAGGCCATGGGCGGCACCAAAGGGAAAACTCTCCTGATGGACGGTGAAGACCGCCAGATTGCAATCTACGGTACATGTGCCCTGAAGGTCAATGTAGCTGTATTCGCGCTCCTCGTCGATGCTGTCCACGCGTATAATCTTGGCGGTCTCGTCGGGGTAGAAGAACCATCCGTCGATGCCGTCGGGGGCCATCCAGTAGTCTGGGGCATTGGCGATGTCGGTCACGGTGCTGTCGTCGAAGTAGAGGTACTGTAATTCCCGCAGGGCTTTTTCGCTGACGGTGCCTTTGTTGGGCCACACGATGGAGTAGGAAATCTTGTTTCCGACGGTGTCGATGTCGCCAAAGAACGGCTCGTCGAAAACCTGGATGAAGCAGTGCTCATCGCTGACGGTGTAGGTGTTGAATTCTTTTTTCTTGTGACAGCCTGACAGCAGCAAGGCGGTAAGAGCGAGTACAAAGGTCAGTCTTTTCATAGGATGTGGATTGTATAGGTGAAACGGTATTGTCCTTGGGGTGCGAGGCGGTGGCAGTAGGTGCGCTCGCTGATGTCGCCGGCGAAGCCTTTCGTGTCGCAGATGCCGCACCAGGGCTCGAGGCATACAAAGGGGCAGTCCTCTTTGTGTGGCGCCCAGATGCCGAAGGCCTCGGCCTGCGGGCAGCTGACGCAGAGGACGGGGCACCCTTGCTTGTCGCAGAGTTCGGCAGTGGTTATCTGCGCGTCCTCGAAGATGAGGGCGTCGTGGGCAAAGGTGTCTGCCTCAAGGGACATTTTGGCCGGGATGCTGCGCGGTGTAAGTAACGGTATGCGGTTGCCGTCGTCGAGGGCGGAGGTGATGACGGGGCTGACGGAGGCGCCATCCTTGTCGTAGTAGCGCACATAGCCGTGTATCTTGTCTGCAGCATTGTAGTCGGGCAGTATAAAACCAGGATGGGCGCCAATCTGGAAGTGTATATTGCACCGGTCGCAGTTGGTTACCGTCCATGTGATTTCCACGCTGCTGCCGTCGAGACGGTATTTCACCTCGAGGGAGAAACGGTAGGGGTATTGTTCTGTGCGGTCGGCGTCCACCATCTGCAGGTGACCGTTTCCCATGGCCTTAAACTCGTTGTCGCGGGCGAATCCGTGTTGCTTCATTGGGTATGTCTTCCCGTCAATGCGGATGATGTTCTCAAACGGCTTGCCCACAGCGGGGAAGAGTATCGGCGCGTGGCGGTTCCAGAAGGCAGGGTCGCCGCACCACATATATTCCCGATCCCCTTTCACGAGGCTGACTAATTCGGCTCCGTGTTCGGCCACCTCGATGGATAGTATGTCGTTGGTTAGCTTCATTTCTTTTTGACTTTAGGTTTAGGGTCTGGCAGTTCGGTGCAGGTGGCACGCACCAGTGCCGACAGATATTCGCGGTCATCGACGTCTTCTATGTAGAAGTGGGGCTTGGCGCCAGGGTAGGGTGGACGCATGTCCTCGATGCGCAGCAGCTTGCGTCCCGCCTCGGTGTACTTCACGTAGAAGCCGTTGTCGCACACAAGGCCGAAAGGCTTGCCGTCGCAATAGACGCAATAGTCGCCGAACATCTTGCGGGCCTCGATTTTGGCGGTGCCGCAGGTGCATTGGTCAATGATATACTGTACAAAGTCAGGGTTGCTTGCCATAATTTTATGGTTTGGTTTCAAATGTCCATTCTCCAGGCCCGACAGTGCGCTCGTTGGGGGTGTCGGGGAAGAGGGTGGCGGTTGTACTTTCGGGAATTTCAATCTTAAGTTGCCCGTTTCCGAGTTCCACACGGATGGTACCATAGAGGGTGGGCTTGGTGCATCTAACCCATTCGATGCCTTCGCAAGGCTGCGGGTCGATGAAGAAGTGTTTGTAGCCGGGCTGCTGCTCATCGGGGCGGATACCGGCCAGTGCCTGATAGAACCAGATGCCGATGCCGTTGTAGCAGTTGTGCACGCGGCTGCGGTCCTCCTTGCCGGGACGGCCGCAGTCCCACGACTCCCAGGTGGTGGTGGCTCCTTGATTTATCATATTGAGGTAGCTGGGATAGTCCTCCTGGCGCAGGATGGTGGCCATGAGGTCGGTCTCCCTTTCTCGTATGCACCACTCGGTGAAGATGGATACACCCATGAGGCCGGCGGCGATATGGTCACGGTACTTCCCGTGACAGTCCTTGATGAGTTGTTCCTTCACCGCCACGGCGGTGGCGCTGTCGGGTGGTATGTCCATCAGCAGGGCGTAGCACTGGTCGAGGGGCGTGCCGTTGGCGTAGGTGTGGCTTTCGGGATGGTAGAAATGGCGATGGATGGCAGTGTTGAGGTTCCTGCGCCATTCGGCATAGTGCCGTGCGTCGTCGGGATGGCCTGTCATGCGGGCCATTTGCACCAGGTCCGCCAGACAGTCGCTGATGAAACAGCTGCTGGCGTGCAGAACGCTCTCACCGCCCTTGTCAACACCTTCGGGGACGGCCCAGTCGCCGAGAAACCAGCTGTGGCGCTTGTTGTCGGGCCACGGCTGTAGGATGTAGTCCTCGCTGTGGAGCTCGATGTACTCCAGCCAGCGCTTCATGTCGTCGTAATGGCGGTAGATGAGGCTGCGGTCGCCGTAGTTAAGGTAGGTACGCCACGGGGATTTGACCACGAAGCCCTGCCAGTAGGGGCCGCCGCCTGTGCGGAAGGCAGGGGCCACATAGGGCAAGTCGCCGGTGCTGTCCATGGCGTCGTGCCAGGCCTGCATCCAGTTGGCGTAGGTGGATCGCACGTCCCAGAGGGTCTGGAGGGTGTTGGTGGAGGAGTTGCCGTCGCCGCCGTAGCCCATGCGCTCGATGTGGGGGCAATCGACCATATATCCACTGAAGGTGAGGCAGCTGAGTGTATATTTCACCATGTCGTGGATGGCGTTGAGACGCTGGTCGGAGCATTCGAAGGTGGCGCCGCCATAGGGATTCACAGCGCTGATTTGCAAGGCGCGGGCATGTCCCACACCAGCCCCTTTCACTCTCACATAGCGGAAAGAGTGCATCTGGAAGCGGTTGCGGAAGATATTGTACGGAGCGCGGTCGGAGACGAAGACGTCGGTCTCGGTGAAAGGAGGCTTTGCCTCCAGATGGTCGAGATACTCCATTGTCACCGCCTGCCCAGAATCCATCAGGCCGTATACGGCATAGAACAACCCAGTCATCATGCGGCCGAAGTCAATCAGCGTCGAGCCGTCGGGCAAAGTTGTCTGCTCGACAGGATCCAAGGCGTCGACTATGCGGTTGCACGCAAACTCCTGACGTGAGACAGTGATGTCCTTTGCGTCATACACCGATGCTGGACGCCATCTCTCTTTCACACGTGAATCGTACCGTTCCCCACCGAACTGCACCGGTTGCCAGCTGCCGGTATAGCTGTAGGGGCTGGGCGAAGCCTCCCAAGTGCTGTCGGTTTTGAGTATTTCATATATCAGTCCGCATTCTCCGTCTGAGACGGTTTTCTCCACCGTCGCCTGGGCCACCGCCGGAGTGCCGTAGATGCGACCCCAACCTTGGCCGAGCCACAGCATCAGCTCGTTATCGCCCTCGTGGATGAGGTTGGTGATGTCGTAGGTGACCTCCAGCGCCCGCTTGTCGAGCTGCGACACGGCGGGCTGCATCACATAATCGCCCACTTTTGTATTATTTACATACACCTCATGGTAACCCAGCGAAGCAACGGACACCTGAAAGCTGACGGTCTGGAAGTCGGATGGTCGCAGTTCACCGTGGTCGATATGGAACGTAGTGCGCAGCATCGGTGTCTCCGCCCACCCGCTGTCATTGCGGCATCCGATGAACTCCTGCGTCGAAGCACCTGTGGCAATCAACAGCATCAATATTATGCTTACAATCCGTTTCATCGTCTCTCTCTTATCGAGACGGCAAAGCCGCCGCAGGGGGCCATCTTCATCTTTAAAACGGTCTTGCTGGTGACGGTCTTCTTGGTGATGGTGTAGGCTTTGGGGTTATAGCCTTCTTTCTGTGCGGCCTCCCAGCCGATGGTGACATCCGACACATAGCCGCTGGCATCCTTGGCGTCGGCATATATGGTGGCTTCGTACTTCACGCCTGGCTTCAGGAAGTTGAGCTTCACTTCCACCTCGCGGGCATTCTCGTCGGTGATGCCGCCGATGTACCAGGTGTCCAGGGGTTCTAGATTGTCTAAACCTTCTAATTTGTCTAGATTATCTAGGCCATAGACGAAGCGGGCAGTGTTGCTGATGACTCCTTTTTTTCCGTCGGGTAGCTCACCGAGGCCGTTGGCGGCCTGGTTCAAAGAAGAAACCTTCGGCTTGCGGGCAGTGACGATATAGTCGCCGGGCTCGGCGTAGAGGTAGATGCTGGTATCCCAGTCCACAGCGACGTCCTTGATAAACTGGAAGGCGTCCATGTGCGGCTCGTAGTGCTCGGGGAAGTCGGCAGCCATCTGCAGTGGCGAATAGAAGGTGACGTAGAGTCCGAGCTGGTTGCAGATGGTGTGGCGCATGAGGTCGCGGTTCCACGGGGCGTTCTTCTCCATGTCGGTCTCGAAGATACCGGGGGTGTAATCCATCGGGCCACCCTGCAGGCGTGTGAAGGGCAGGATGGTGGTGTGGCCGGGATTGATGCGGCCGCGGAACTCGGTGCCCATAGCGCTCTCGTTGCCAATCATGTTGGGCCAGGTACGGCAGAGGCCCGTGGGTCGCACCGCCTCGTGGGCGTTGACCATGATGTGGTGCTTGGCGGCCTCGACGATGGCGCGGTGGTAGTGGTTGATGATAGGCTGGCTGTAGTGGTGCTCGCCATGGGGTACGATATGGCCCACATAGCCGCTCTTCACGGCATCGTAGCCATACTGGTTCATAAGGTTATAGGCACGCTCCATGAAACGCTCGTAGTTGGTCACCGACGAGCTGCTCTCGTGGTGCATGATGAGGCGGATGCCCTTCTCATGGGCATACCGGTTCAGCGCCGGCAGGTCGAAATCAGGATAGGGGGTGAGGAAATCGAAGACATAGTCCTTGTCCTTGCCGTACCAGTCTTCCCAGCCGATGTTCCATCCCTCGATGAGTAGCGCGTCGAAGCCGTGCTGGGCGGCAAAGTCGATATAGCGTCGCACATTGGCATTGTTGGCGCCGTGACGGCCGTGGGGCTTGGCTTTGCTGTAGTCGGTGATGGCTCCCTGCAGCGACGGCGGCAGCGACGGGTCGCCCGGCAGACGCACCGAGGGGAAGTCGTTGGTGTAGCCCCAGGTGCTGTGGTCGCTGATCATCTCCCACCACACGCCCATGTACTTCACAGGGTGTATCCAGCTGACATCCTCCAAGGCACAAGGTTCGTTGAGGTTGAGGATCAGGCGCGAGCGGAGCACGTCGGTGGCCTTTTCACAGACCTGGACGGTGCGCCATGGCGAGTAGCAGGGCGAGGTGAGACGGCCGACATAGCCTGTGGCATCGGGCGTGAGATGTACTTTTAATCTATATACCTCCTCGTTATAAGTCAAGTCCAGATTCATGGTAGGGAAATCCAGCACTGCTGCCTCGTGTATGTTGAGGTATAGTCCGTCGTTGGTCTTCATCTGCAGAGCGGTCTGAAGGCCTGTGTCGGAGAAACTCTTCCAAGGCCAACCTCCACTGATATGGGGGTTGTCGTGCAGCTCACGCACCTGGCTAAGACGGCTCTGGGTATAGTTGAACTCCTGCGTGTCGTAGTCGCCGGGGATCCACCATGCCGTATGGTCGCCCGCCATTCGGAACTCCGTCAGCTCGTCGGTGAGCCAGAAGGTGACGAGGGAATTGAATGTGTGATTGTTTGAATGCGTGAGTGCGTTGATATCGGAAGGGAATTCATAGCGGAACCCCAGACCGTCGTCATAGAGGCGGAAACGCACCACCATCACCGTCGGCTTGTTGACACGTTTGCCCTCGTGGTCGAGGTAGTAGTCCTGTACCAGCATGACGCAGAGTTCGTTGTAGTGGTTGCGGATGTTGGCCTCCTCGCCCCACACGGGCTGCCAGACTTCATCGAAGGTGTTGTGCTGCACGTGGCCGATTTTAAACCCCGATGCGAGGTCGCTCTTGCGCCACTCCAGAGTGAAGCCCATTCGCGACGGCAGCACCACTGCTTTCCCGTCGCGGTAAAGGCTGTAATATGGCATACCGTCCTTCAATTCAAACTTTGCCTCCATCCGCCCGTCAGGGCTCTTTAATGATTCACGGGTATCCTGACTCCTGGCTGTGAAGCTCAAAGCCAGCATCGTCAACAGGGCAAATGCTATCCGTTTCATTTGTTTGCGACATTTAGTTCCGGTACTATGGCTAAGAAAATCAGCGGCTCGGTGGTGCTGGCGTTGATGAGGGCGTGGGCGTGGCTGCAGGGGCAGTAGTGGCACTGCCCAGCGGAGAGCCTTTCCTCACCGTCGTCATAGCGGCAAAGGGCCTCGCCACTGAGTATATAGATGATTTCGCTGTTGGTCTCATGGTGGTGGTAACCGATGGAGCAACCCACCTCAAGCCGTCCGCGCATAATCTTGTTGGTCCCGTCGTTGAATGTGCGGAACAGTGTGTCACCTTCGCCGCCTTTGAACTGCGGATTGGCGATCTCCGGAATCTTGTTGAAATCTATCACCATAGTCTTTATTGTTTTCTTTTCAGTTGTTCCAAGGCGCGGCAGAGCTGGTCGGGGCACGAGGTGGGCTTGTCGCCGCAGCGAATACCGTCGAGGCGGGCGATGACATCGTCAATCTTTTGTCCCTGCACCAGACGGCAGATACCCTGCAGGTTTCCGTGGCAGCCGCCAAGGAACTGGACCTGCTGGATGACGTCGTTGTCGTCGGCCACCGCGTCAATCAGCACCGAGCAGGTGCCTTGGGTGGGGTATTGTATGTGTTTCATAATGATTGCTTGATTGTTTCGAGTACCTGTATGTCGGCAGGCAGCCAGCGTACGCTGTCAAGGTCGTCTTTAGGCAGCCATCGTGCCGCCTCGTGCTCTTTCAGTGTCAGTGCGCCACTTTCCACACTGCAGAGGTAGCAATGCATCGTCAGGTGGAACTGGGGATAGTCCCATTCCACGGTCTGTACTGCTTTCCCGACGATAATCCGTGTCTCCAGTTCCTCCCATATCTCGCGCCTCAGTGCCGCCTCGGGAGTTTCTCCGGCTTCCATCTTGCCTCCGGGGAACTCCCACCAGTCTTTCCACTCTCCATATCCCCGTTGCGTGGCGAAGATACGTCCCTCGTCATCATGGATGATAGCTGCTACAACCTCAATCTGTTTCATTGTTGATTCTAAAAGACGGGAGTCCCTTGCGGGTGCTCCCGTCTTGTTTTTGCGTGGTGATGTTTTATTTGAAGTATTCCACGCCGGACTCGAACAGCTGCTGGTCGAAGTTGCCGGGGATGTTCATGGCGCTGCCCTTGCTCCAACGTTCGCTGTGGCCCATCTTGCCAAGGACGCGCCCGTCGGGGCTGGTGATGCCTTCGATGGCCATGTAGGAGCCGTTCATGTTGTACTCCTCGTCCATGGTGGGATTGCCGTTCAGATCGACATACTGTGTAGCCACCTGCCCGTTCTTGAAGAGACGGTCGATCCACTCCTGCGGAGCCACGAAGCGGCCCTCGCCGTGCGAGATGGGGATGACGTATGTGGCACCGAGCTCGGCCTTGCACAGCCAGGGGCTGAGGTTGCTGGTGACGCGCGTGTAGGCCATCTTGCTCTGGTGGCGGCCGATGGTGTTGAAGGTCAGTGTGGGGGCATCTTCGGCTTGCGGACGGATCTCTCCGTAGGGCACAAGGCCGAGTTTCACCAGGGCCTGGAAGCCGTTGCAGATGCCGAGCATCAGGCCGTCACGCTTGTTGAGGAGTTCCATCACGGCGTCGGCGATGCGCTGGTTGCGGAAGACGCTGGTGATGAATTTGGCGCTGCCTTCGGGCTCGTCGCCGGCGCTGAAGCCGCCAGGAATCATGACAATCTGGCTGCGGCGGATGGCATCGACGTAGGCATCCACGCTCTCGCGTATCTGCTGGCCGTTCTGGTTGCGGAAGACGATGATTTCGCTCTCGGCACCGGCGCGGTTGAAGGCGCGGGCGCTGTCGTACTCGCAGTTGGTGCCGGGGAAGGCCGGGATAAAGACATGGGGCTTGGCGACCTTGTGCGAGCAGATGTGGACATCCGCGTAGTTAATAGGCTTGATGGTCTGAATGGACTGAATGGGCGAGGTGCTGCGTGTGGGGAACACACTCTCGAGGGTCTTCTGCCAGGCGGCGAGGGCGTCCTCGAGTGCAATCTTCTCGCCAGCCACCTCAAACACGGGCTCGGCGGTCACTTCGCCAATTTCGGTGCAGTGGAACGGCAGGCCGTTGGCATCGGCCACCTCCACGACAATCCAGCCATAGTGCTTGTCGGCCAAGCCGACGCCACAGCAGGCTGTGAGCTCGGCGGCTGTGGTGAGCTTCACGCCCAGCTTGTTGCCGAAGGCCATCTTGCTGACGGCTTCGATGATGCCACCGAAGCCGAGGGCATAGGTACTCTTCACCAGTCCGGCCTCGATGGCCTTGCGCAGGGCGGCGTACTGGCTCAGTGCGTCTTCGTAGTCGGGCATGCCATACTCCTTCTCCTTGATGTCGAGCAGCACAAGTTTGTGTCCGGCCTGCTTCAGTTCGGGGGTGACGACATGCTGCAGGTCGCTGATGCCCACGGCGAAGGAGCAGAGCGTCGGCGGCACGTCGATGTCGTTGAAAGTGCCGCTCATGGAGTCTTTGCCGCCGATGGCGGGCAGCTTCAGGCCCATCTGGGCGTTGTAGGCACCCAGCAGGGCAGCGAAGGGCTCACCCCAGCGGTAGGGGTCGTTGCCCAGCTTCTTGAAATATTCCTGGAAGGTGAGGCGCACGCGGCTGGCATCGCCGCCGGCGGCGGCGATCTTGGCCACCGAACTCAACACTGCATACACAGCGCCGTGGAAGGGGCTCCACGAGGTCTGGTAGGGATCCATGCCGTAGCTCATGATGGTCACGGTGTCGCATTTGCCGTCGAGCAGCGGCAGTTTGCCGACCATGCTCTGCGTGGGCGTAAGCTGGTAGCGGCCGCCGTAGGGCATCACCACGCTGCCTGCGCCGATCGAGCTGTCGAACATCTCGACCAAGCCCTTCTGTGAGCAGACGTTGAGGTCGCCGAGGGTCTGCAGCCAGAGGTCTTTGATAGGTTTAGTGGGCTGAATGGTTTTAATGGGCTCGGTGGGCATGGTGACCGAGACCGTGGTCTCCTGGTGGGCGCCGTTGGTGTCGATGAAGCGGCGGCTGAGGTTGACAATCTCCTTGCCGCGCCAGCTGATGACCATGCGGGGCTCTTTGGTGACGGTGGCCACCACGGTGGCCTCGAGGTTCTCCTCGTCGGCATACTTGAGCATCAGGTCCACATCTTTGGGATCGACCACCACGGCCATACGTTCCTGGCTTTCGCTGATGGCCAGCTCGGTGCCGTCGAGGCCGGCGTATTTCTTGGGCACACGGTCGAGGTTGATCTGCAGGCCGTCGGCCAGCTCGCCGATGGCCACGCTGACGCCGCCGGCACCGAAGTCGTTGCATTTCTTGATGATGTGCGACACCTCCTCACGGCGGAACAGGCGCTGTATCTTGCGTTCTGTGGGGGCGTTGCCCTTCTGCACCTCGGCACCGCAGGTGGTGAGGCTCTTGGTGGTGTGGCTCTTCGAGGCGCCCGTGGCACCTCCGATGCCGTCGCGGCCGGTGCGGCCACCCAGCAGTATGATCACATCGCCGGGGTCGCTCGTCAGGCGCTGCACGGCACGACGCGGGGCGGCGGCTATCACGGCGCCGATCTCCATGCGCTTGGCCACATAGTTGGGGTGGTATATCTCGTTCACCAAGCCGGTGGCCAGACCGATCTGGTTGCCGTAGCTGCTGTAGCCGTGGGCGGCGGTGGTGACAATCTTGCGTTGCGGCAGTTTGCCGGCCAAGGTCTCATTGAGGGGCTTGGTGGGGTCGGCGGCGCCGGTGACGCGCATGGCTTGATAGACGTAGGTGCGGCCCGAAAGCGGGTCGCGTATGCATCCGCCAAGGCAGGTGGCGGCTCCGCCGAAGGGCTCGATCTCGGTCGGGTGGTTGTGGGTCTCGTTCTTGAAGTTGATGAGCCACTCTTCCTTGTTGCCGTCGATGACCACAGGCACCACGATGGAGCAGGCGTTGATTTCGTCGCTGGGCTCCTGGTCGTCGAGGATGCCGGCCTTCTTGAGGCGCTTGGCGGCCAGGGTGCCGATGTCCATCAGGCAGACGAACTTGTCGGTGCGGCCGGCATATTGTTCCTTGTGGTCGGACAGGTACTGCTGGAAGGCGCCCTCGATGAGAGGCTTGTAGTAGCCTTCGTCGAACTTCACGTCCTTCAACTCGGTGGCGAAGGTGGTGTGGCGGCAGTGGTCGCTCCAGTAGGTGTCGAGCACACGTATCTCGGTCATGGTGGGGTTGCGCTTCTCCTCGTCGTGGAAGTAGCGCTGTATGTGTCTGAAGTCGGCGAAGGTCATGGCCAGGCCCAGGCTGTCATAGAGTTCCTTCAGCTTGGCTTCGTCCATGTCCTTGAAGCCGTCGAAGACGATGACATCGGCAGGCTCGTCGAAGTGGTCCTCCAGCGAGTCGGGCTTGGGCTCGTCGGTGACGCGGCTATCGACGGGGTTCACGCAGTGTTTCACCACGGCCTGGCGTTGCTCTTCGGTGAGGTGGCCGCTGATGACGTATGTGGTGGCACTCTTGATGATGGGTTCCTCGGCGTCGTTGAGCAGCTTGACGCACTGCTCGGCGCTGTCGGCCCGCTGGTCGAACTGGCCCGGCAGGTATTCCACCGTAAAGCAGAAATCCTCCGCTTTGTGGGGGAATTCCTCGTCATAGATGTCATCCACCGGCGGCTCGCTGAACACCGTCTGCTTGGCCTGCGCAAAGGTGGCGTCGCTCACGTTCTCCACATCGTAGCGGATGAGCACGCGCACCTCGTCGGCCTCGATGCCCAGATATTCGCCCATTTCGTTCTTCAGCTCCTTGGCCTTCACGGCGTAGGGAGCCTTCTTCTCTACAAAGATTCTTCTAACCATATGATTCTGTTTTCAATTTTCAACTAGTTCTACAAACTGTGTCGGATGCTTGGCCATGCTGGCACGGAAGCAGCGGCGCACCCGCAGCAGGTCGGCCTCGTAGTCGTCGGTGGGCCAGATGGCTTCCTCGAGCCATATCTTCTTGTGCGCGAAATCGATGCATGCCGGCACGATGGGTACCTCGGCCCGACGGGCGATCTCCCAGAAGCCTCGTTTCCAGCGCTGCACCGGTTTGCGTGTGGCCTCGGGGGTGATGGCTATGGTGAATGTCTCGCCTTTGCCGAACTCCCTTACGGCCGCCTCCACCATGCCGTTGTGACGGTTGCCGCGGTCTATCGGTATGCAGCCGTAGTGCAGCATCAGCTGTTTCACCGGCCAGCGGAAGAACTCCTTCTTGATGAACACGTGTCCATTCACCTTGAGGCTCCACAGGTAGGCGATGCCTATCAGGAAGTCGTCGATCGACGTATGGGGTGCCACGACGAAAACGCAGCGGCTCAACTCAGGTCGCGTGCCGGGCTCGGGAAGGTTTAATTTCCAGCCACACAGCTTCACAACAGCAATCCAAATCCTTTTCATTATAAAATGCAAAAGTACGAAGATTCTTTGACATGGCAAAATAAATATATCAACAATTGGTCGCAATCGGTTGTCATTGGTTCCATAGTCCCTCCCTTTCACTTCCGTCTCACCTCCGTTTCACCTCCGTTTCACCTCCGTCTCACCTCCGTTGAAAGACGGAGTTGATATGGTGTTGAGGTGGAGTTGATACGGACCCATAAGGACGCCGGAACCACCTCTCCGGACGGCGGAGGGTGTGGCATAGTCGGCTGTCAATGGGGATGTTGGAAAAATAATTTGGCTATATGGAGAAATGTTAGTAATTTTGCACTTTCAAAATCGGTTCCGGAGAGATGGCAGAGCGGTCGATTGCGGCGGTCTTGAAAACCGTTGACCTGCGAGGGTCCGGGGGTTCGAATCCCTCTCTCTCCGCTGAAACACAGTCCCCTAGGGGGATGGAAGGATTGATGATAGGCGGAGTCCGCAAAACTCTGCCTATTTTTTTTCATCGACATACTAAAACATGCCGACCCGCGTTTTTTCAATAAAAAACATATAAAAACATGCTACAGTTACAGTACATCAAAGACCATACCGACGAAATCATCGCCCGACTGAAGATTAAGAATGTGGCCGACGTGGAGGCACGTATCAGTGAGATCATCGCTCTCGATGCCGACCGCCGTGCCCTGCAGGTGAAAGCCGACGCCGTGAAGGCCGAGCAGAACAAGATTGCCAAGGAGATTGGCGGTCTGATGAAACAGGGGCTGCGCGAAGAGGCCGAGAAGGCCAAGGCCCGCACCGCCGAGCTCAAGGCTGAGGAGAAGAGCCTCGGCGAGCAGCAGTCGGCGACGGAGAAGAGCCTCAACGAAAAGTTGATAAGCCTGCCCAACGCACCGCATATCACCGTGCCCGTGGGCAAGAGCGAGGCCGACAATGTGGTGGTGGCCGAATTCGGCCACAAGCCCGACCTGCCCGCCGACGCGCTGCCCCACTGGGATCTCTGCGCCAAGTATGACATCATCGACTTCGAGCTGGGCAACAAGGTGACCGGCGCCGGATTCCCGTTCTACAAAGGCAAGGGTGCCCGTCTGCAGCGTGCCCTCATCAACTTCTTCCTCGACGAGGCCCAGAAGGCCGGGTTTGTGGAGATACAGCCGCCGCTGATGGTCAACGAGGCCAGCGGACTGGGTACAGGCCAACTGCCCGACAAGGAGGGGCAGATGTATGCCATTCCGCTCGACGGCTTCTATATGATTCCCACCGCCGAGGTGCCCATCACCAACATCTTCCGCGGCGAGGTAGTGGATGCCAAGCAGTTCCCCATCAAGCGTGTGGGCTACAGCGAATGCTTCCGCCGCGAGGCCGGCAGCTACGGCAAGGACGTGCGCGG
>DGIA01000028.1:38968-60396 GCA_002392965.1 Bacteroidales bacterium UBA3834
CGGACTGAACCGTCTGCACGAGTTCAGCAAGGTGGAAATCGTGGTCATCGAACACCCCGACCGCAGCTACGACATGCTGGAGGAGATGAAGCGCCACGTGGGCGGCTTGCTCGACAAGCTGGGATTGCCCTATCATATCTTGAAGCTTTGCGGTGGCGACATCAGCTTCACCTCGGCCATGACCTTCGATTTCGAGGTGTGGAGCGCCGCGCAGAAACGCTGGCTGGAGGTGAGTTCGGTCTCCAACTTCGAGACCTTCCAGGCCAACCGCATGAAGCTGCGCTTCAAGGACGAGAGCGGCAAGATGCAGCTCTGCCACACCCTCAACGGTTCGGCCCTGGCCCTGCCACGTATTGTGGCCGCCCTGCTGGAGAACAACCAGACTCCCGACGGCATCGTCATGCCCGAGTGCCTGAGACCGTATCTTGGATTTGATGTTATTAATTAGTAGTGAGATGAAATGATTATCCGCGATTGCCGCAACAATGCCTCGGAGAGGCATAATCTCAATAACCCCAGACAAACGAAGTACAGTCTGGGGGTTGATGGCCAGTCTGAAAATGGCGTCTCGGAGAGACGCACTCTCTGATATGTGCTGGTTGTGGATAATCACTTCTCTCCCTTCTTTCAATTCTTAAAGAAAATGCAAAACATACAGAAAATACACGAAAACCTGATCTATGTCGGCGCCAGCGACCGCCGCACCGCCCTCTTCGAGAATGTCTATCCCATCCCCCGTGGGGTCTCCTACAACAGTTACGTGCTGCTCGACGAGAAGACCGCGCTCTTCGATACTACCGACGCATCGGTGGCCAGCCAGTTCTTCGAGAATGTGCAGGCAGCCCTCGCCGGACGCAAGCTCGACTATGTGGTGGTGCACCACATGGAACCCGACCACGCCGCCACGCTGATGGACCTCCTGCTGCGCCACCCCGAAGCTACGGTGGTCTGCACCGCCAAAGCCGCGCAGATGATGGAGCAGTTCTTCGGCAGCAAGCCCGCACAGCTGCAGGCCGTCAAGGAGGGCGACACCCTCTCGCTGGGCCGTCACAACCTTGTCTTCACTATGGCTCCCATGGTGCACTGGCCCGAGGTGATGATGACCTACGACCAGACCGATAAAGTGCTCTTCAGCGCCGACGCCTTCGGCACCTTTGGGGCCTTGAGCGGCAACCTCTTTGCCGACGAGGTGGACTTTGAGCGCGAGTGGCTCGACGACGCCCGCCGATATTTCGTCAACATCGTGGGCAAATACGGTCTGCAGGTGCAGAATGTGCTGAAGAAGGCCGCAGCATTGGACATCAAGATGATATGTCCGCTGCACGGCCCTGTGTGGCGCAGCAATCTGGAGTGGTTCATCGGCAAGCACGACCTATGGAGCCGCTACGAGCCCGAGGATAGGGGAGTGGTCATCATCTATGGCAGCATATACGGACACACCGAAGCCGCCGCCATGCGTCTGGGCACACTCCTCGCCCAGCGTGGCATCAAGAATATCAAGGCCTACGATGCCAGCCACACCCACGCCAGCAAGCTGGTGGCCGAATGCTTCCGCGCCAGCCATGTGGTCTTGGCCTCCAGTACCTACAACAACGGCATCTTCACCCCGATGGAGAACCTCCTGGCCGACCTCAAGGCCCACGCCTGGCAACGCCGCACGGTGGCCCTCATCGAGAACGGCAGCTGGGCCGCACAGAGCGGCAAGCTGATGCGCGCCGAGCTGGAGCAGATGAAGGACATCACCATCGTCGGTGACACTCTCAGCCTCAAGAGCGCCCTGCAACCTTCGCAGGAAGAGCAGCTCGCCGCCCTCGCCGATGCCCTCGCCGCCACTCTATAACCAATAACCCATAACCAATAACCATTACATCATGATCGACAACAAAGCCATCTTCAATATCAGCTACGGCCTCTTTGTGCTCGTGGCTCGTCAGGGCGACAAAGACAACGCCTGCATCATCAATGTGGCCCAGCAGGTCACCAGTGACCCGCTGCAGCTGATGATATGCGTCAACAAGCAGAACCTGACGTACGACATGATTCTCCGCACGCTGAAGTTCAATCTCTGCCCGCTCAGCGAGGAGGCCACCATGAAGCCCTTCCAGCACTTCGGCTTCCAGAGCGGCAAGACGGTTGACAAGTTCGCCGAATGCGAGACAGAGCTCCGTACCGACAACGGCCTGCGCTACCTGCCCAAGTTCATCAACAGCGTCATCAGCTGTGTCGTCACCAAGAGCATCGACCTCGGCACCCACACCATGTTCATCGCCATGCCGATGGAGGCTCGCGTGCTCAGCGACAGCCCCAGCATCACCTATGCCTACTACCAGCAGCACATCAAGCCCAAGCCCGCCGCCGCACCCGCCGAGGGTGGCAAGAAGAAATGGGTCTGCGAGGTCTGCGGCTACGTCTATGAAGGCGATTCTTTGCCCGCCGACTTCATCTGCCCCTGGTGCAAGCACCCCGCCAGCGACTTCAAGCTGGTGGAATAAGGAATCCGTCCTATTATTTTAGCCTCACCTGTGATGCTGACAGGATACAAAAAATGAAGAAAAAACAGTTTTTCTTCATTTTTTTTTGCACCTTGAGTAAGATTTGGGGCAAAAATCACGTCTTATATTATAGATGGAGCAACATAGCAGGCAGCGGTATGAGGACTACAAGTCCTTTATGCGGCGGCACCAGGCGACGGTGTGGCGCGTCTGCTACGACTTTGCCCGTGGCGACATACCGCGCTGCGAGGACATGGTGCAGGAGGTGTGGATTATGCTCTGGCTCAAGTTCGACACGATGAACAGCCAGTCGGAATGGCAGCAGCGCATGTGGGTGCGGAGGGTGACACGCAGCGTCCTGGTCGACCTCTATCGCCGCAAGCATCCGCCCTTGGAGCCCATCACCATTGAGATGGAGGAGACCGTCGCCACCGAAACCAGCGATATCGCCGAGCGGATTGACGACCTCTTCTCCGCCCTCACCCCCGATGAGCAACGCTTGATGCGTATGCGACTTGAAGGCTACTCGGCCGAGGAGATAGCTGCCGGGTTTAAAATAGAACCCAACGCTGTATATCAGCGCGTAAACCGAATAATGAATAAACTGAGACAATATGCAACAAGACTATAAAACCGAGATGCGGGCGATGACCGAAGGCCTTGCCGAATGGTGCCACCGCCGAGAGCGCCGCCAGCGGGCAACGCGCACCCTCATCGGCGCCGCTGCGGTGGTGGCCGTCATAGCCATTGCCGCTTCGCCCGACCCCGATGGCCACTACGTCAGCAGCGCACAAGCACGCGCCGCAACCATCAACACCATCGAACAGACAACCCTCATTGCCAAACTATGAGACACCGCACGCTCATAATCACCATCCTTGCCCTGCTCCTTGTGGGCGGCGCGGCGGCGTGGAAGTTCCTGCCGCACACGTTGAGCTACGACGAGTGCAGCGACGTCTACCGCCACTTCGCTGACATGCGGCTCCCCGGCGTGCGCGTCACATACGTACAGGACAAGATAATCAACGACACCCTCCGCCTCCCCGTCACCCTCCTCCAAGCCGAGAGTGACGAGGGCTGGGCAGCCCTCGACAGACTCTTCGGCCTCACGGCAGACAGGGACAAACTCATCAACGACACCACCATCCCCGATGAGGTAAAACGGTTATTCCTCAGCAATGCCTCACAGTTCACGACGCAGCGCTCCCACCGCGAAACGCCCGAACAACATATTACCTCGATGGACATGCGTCCCGACGATGTCACCGTCTATATCTTCCATGACCTGCGCTGCGTCACCATCTACGAAACCGGCATCGTAGAAGAGGAAGCGCAGATACTCTTTCAGAACCATAAGGAACTCAAAGAACGAGATATGCCCCACGAGTTTGACGAGCGAAGCCGCACCCAGCAATGGAATGCCACCTCCGACATCGCTTTCGACCACCTCGACTCCCTCGATGCCGCCCGTGATACATCAACATCCTCAAAAAAAAATGAAATTTTCAACAATCTGTAAGATTTGACCCATTTTTGGTGTATTATATTTATAGAAGAATAACAATTAAACCATACAAACAATGAAACACAGCTTTATCAAATCCTTCGCCGTCCTGATGGCGGCATGTTTACCAGCCGTTGCCTCGGCGCAGTATTTCGAGGTAGGCGGCATCGTGTACGGTATCACGTCGGAGCAGACCGTCGAAGTGCAGCCATACTACAACTTGCTGAACAATCCCTATAGTGGTGCCGTTACAATACCGCAGACGGTGGAACATGGAGGCTACACCTACACCGTAACGGCATTAGCCGAGTCGGCTTTCGAGGATTGCGGCAATGTCAGCAGCCTGACGCTTCCGGCGACCATCCGCAGCATCGGCTCGTATTGCTTCTACAACAGCACCTTCACCTCGCTCGAGCTGCCCGACTCGCTGCGTACCATAGGCGACAACGCTTTTCTATATTCCTGCGTTACGTCGCTGCACCTGCCGGCCTGCTTCGAGGGGTATGGCGAGTGCGCGTTCTGGGCGCGGAACCTGGCCTCCGTCACGGTGGACGAGGGCAATCCCCGCTTCCGCTCCATCGGCGGCTGGCTATACAGCAAGGACAGCCTGACGCTCTGTGTGGTGCCCGTCGCGGAGACCGGTACTATCAACGTGCCGTCTTATGTGCGGCATATCGGCCATCAGGCCTTTAGCTTCAACAGCCGCGCCACCTCGGTGTCGCTGCCCGAGGGGCTGGTCTCCATCGGTGACTTCGCCTTCAACTGCTGCTCGAAAATCAACAACGTGGTCGTTCCCTCGACGGTGACGCGCATCGGCCTCTGCCCCTTCTCCTACTGCCCGCAGCTCACCAACCTCAGCATCGCCAGCGGCAACAGCCATTATGTGATGGACGGCCTGATGATTTACAGCGCGGGCTACGACACGCTGGTCTCCTGCCACAAGTCGGGAACCACCGTGACGCTGAACCCCAACGTGAAAGTCCTCGGCGGCTTCGAGAACAACACCTGGGTGAGGAACATCGACATCCCGGCGGGGGTGACCGACATCCTCGACAACTGCTTCAACGGCTGCGCCATCACCACCATCGCGCTGCCGGCGCACATGAATTCGATAGGCCGTTTGGCCCTTGCCACCAACGACAAGCTCACCCACGTCACCATGCCGCAGACGCTGCGCTCGATGGGCGAGAAGGCCTTCGAGTGGTGCATGGGGCTCACCTCCATAGTGATTCCCGACTCGCTCCGCGTCATCCCCAAGGAGGCTTTCAACTCCTGCCCACGCCTCACCTCCGTCACCTGGGGCAACGCCGTCGAGGAGATAGGATATGCGGCCTTCTGGGCGATGTCGGCCATGGCCACCTCGGCTGTGCACCTCGACCTGCCGCCGACGCTGAGGAAACTCGACGACTATGCCTTTGCTGCTTGCGAGAACAACCTGCGGTCGGTCACCGTGCGTAGCCAGCTCGACACGATGGGCGAAGCCGTGTTCCGCCACGCCAACCTCAACCGCATACGTTTCTCCACCGCTGTCCCCCCTGCCGTCACAGGTGAAGGACCGCTCTACGATATTGGCCGCCTCGACAGCATCGTCGTTCCCTGCGGGAGCCTCAACACATGGCTGGCCGACAGCTATTGGAGTCTGTTTGCCGACCAGATTGTAGAGGACTGCAATTTAGGCATCGGCGACCCCGACGCTAACGCCGTCAACATCTACACGCTCGGTGGCCGTATCATCGTGGATGGTGCCGAAGGCGAGACTGTTCGTATTTTCGACATCACCGGTCGAAGCATCCGCAACAACAGCCTCCCCGCCGGTGTCTACCTTGTCAAAATCGGCGATCGTCCGGCGCGAAAAGTTGTAGTAATGAAATAGTAAACCATCAAATACATAATCAATATGACACACCACATCATCAAATCCCTCGCCGCCCTTGTCATGGGCGCAATGCTGCTGACGGCCACCGTTGGCTGCGAGAAAGAAAACAACAATGAACCCGCTGGCATCACTGACACCGTGCCGCAACAGCCTGTGGCCGAGCCGTTCTCGCTCTCCGGTACGGCATGGATAACAGTCATCGACGAATGGTGGTCTTCGTCAATGCATGTCGTTGACACCAGCATCTGGCGTTTTATGACCGACAGCACTGGCACCATCTATGAGCATCGTATCTACAATGGCGATGATCCCTACGGTGGCAATACCTACCCGATGACCTACACATTTGACACAGCCACAATGAAAGGCATCATCATTGGTTATACCGACCCGGTGGAGTTCACTTACCATCCCGAGGACACAACCATCACCTATGGTACAGGGGAAACATATACCTACTACCCACTGACAGAATAGATTACCCGCAAAACACATCCGACATGAAACAGCACATCATCAAATCCCTCGCCGCCATCGCCTTGGGCGCGATGCTGCTGACAGGCTGCATGATGGAGAAGCCTACGGTGAAAAACTACCGCAGGGTATCCGCGATGCCGGAACTCACTCCCGTCACGGTGGAGCAGTTGCGGCAGCTGATAGCCGCCGACACCACGCACTACAAGCTGGTGGTGCTCACCAGCCCCTGCTGCGGTTACTGTGTGCTGAGCATGCGCGACGTCTATCCGCGGAAGATGGCCGAGTGCGATAGCAGCCTGGTGCGCTGGTACTTCGTGGTGGAGAGCTACAGCTCGGCACAGTATGCGGACGAGCTCTACCGCACCTACCACATCGACTCTCCCCGATACTGGATAGACGACACCCTGTCGCAGTACCGTCCTCTGATGGTGAAGAACATGTGGACGGTGGTGTGGAACCTCCTCTGGCATTATGGCCAGTCCTTCGAGGGGCTGGGCTGGGAAATGGCCGACAACCGACTGAACAATATCGTCAACGCCATCGCCCCACAGCCGCAAACAATTACCAGTGTCGACGGCATCCCCACCACCTTGCTGCTCGACCCGCGGGGTCGCATGAAATGCACCTATACCGTCGCGAGAGACGGCACCGCCACCTTCGGCCCCACCGACATCCGCAACATCACCGTCCCTGTGACGGAACTGGACTACAACAAGGTCGACACCATCTCATTCCTTCCCAAGGTCTGCACCCCTGACGGGAAATGTAATTAACGAACTAAAACATATTCAATATGCAACACCACATCATCAAATCCCTCGCCATCCTCGCTTTGGCGCGATGCTACTGATGGTCTGCAGCGCAAGCAAATCTTTGAAATCATGCTCATGGGTTTTGGGGGAATCATGGGCATGATTTGTGTATGGTTGGAGGTATTGTGTCGGCAGTATCGCCAGTGTATTGCCATTGCCTTACCACAGGGCTACCACAGCCTTACCACATTAGAGTTACCATAGAATTACCCTAGGGTTACCATATAATTACGATAGAGTTTCCTGCGATGCATAACAGGTTGATTATTATATCAAAGATATAATAATACGTCATCATTATCAAAGCACCGCCGACAAGCATACACATTTGTTTTGCCGCCGTATGAAAAATATTTTTTGCCATATAAGAAAATAGTCGTATCTTTGCAGCCGAATTATTAACCTTTAAAAACAAAAACACATGGAAAAGTATGTTTGCAATGTATGCGGGTATGAGTATGACCCGGCGAAGGGCGACCCTGAGAACGGCATCGCTCCCGGCACCAAGTTCGAAGACCTGCCCGCCGACTGGGTGTGTCCCCTATGCTCGGTGGATAAGAGTCATTTTGAAAAACAATAATGAATGCGTTAATGTGTGAATGCGTTAATGTGTTAGTGATTGACACCGTCAAAAACCAGCATAATGATGCACCAACACTAACGCAATAGCGCGATAACACAATAACACAATTAAAAATAAAAGTTATGCTTAACAAGAAAGTTTCCGACCTGCTCAACGAGCAGATCAACAAAGAACTCTACAGCGGCTACCTGTACCTCGACATGAACAACTACTTCGACAAACGCGGCCTCAACGGCTTCGCCAACTGGTACATGATTCAGGCCATGGAGGAGCGCGACCACGCCATGCTCATCTACAAGTATATGCAGAACAACGACTGCCCCATCGTGCTGAACGCCATCGCCAAGCCCGACAAGAAGTACAAGAAAGACATGGATGTGCTGAAGGCCGGCCTGGAGCACGAGGAGTATGTCACCGCCTCTATCCACACCATCTATGACGCCGCCTACAAGGTGAAGGACTTCCGCACCATGCAGTTCCTCGACTGGTTTGTCAAGGAGCAGGGCGAGGAGGAGACCAACGCCCGCGACATGATCACCAAGATGGAGCTGTTCGGCAGCGACCCCAAGAGCCTCTACATGCTCAACCAGGAGCTCGCCGCCCGCACCTACAACGCCCCGAGTCTGGTGCTCGACTAGTGAGCTTAAACCAACAGATAAAGCCTCGCTTTTCAGCGGGGCTTTTTTGATGTTTATTAAAAATATTTCGCCATATCACAAAAAGTGTGTATCTTTGCACCTGAAATAGAACAAGAATATTAATCCTAAAAACAAGACAATTATGAGCAAAAAGTTTATCTGCCCCGTGTGCGGCTATGTGTATGAAGGCGACGAGATGCCCGAGAAGTGCCCCATCTGTGGCAAACCGATGCAGGAAGTGAAAGAGGACATCAAGACCTGGGCCGCCGAGCATATCGTAGGCGTGGCCAAAGATGCTCCCGAGGATATCAAGATGGACCTCCGCGCCAACTTCGAAGGCGAGTGCAAAGAGGTGGGTATGTATCTGGCCATGGCCCGCGTGGCTCACCGCGAGGGTTATCCCGAGGTGGGTCTCTATTGGGAGAAAGCCGCCTTTGAGGAGGCTGAGCATGCTGCCAAGTTTGCCGAGCTGCTGGGCGAAGTGCTGACCGACAGCACCAAGGAGAACCTGAAGATGCGCGTCGATGCCGAGTACGGTGCCACCGCCGGCAAGACCGACCTCGCCAAGCGCGCCAAGGCCCTTAACCTCGACGCCATCCACGACACCGTCCACGAGATGGCCCGTGACGAGGCCCGCCACGGCAAGGCCCTCGAAGGTCTGCTGAATCGCTATTTCAAATAATAGGTGGGTGGTTGACAGTGGGTAGCATAGGCGCTATCTGCAGCCAACTGGCCATTGCCGATGAACCACTATGAAATTCCGCACTACCATCTCCTGGCTGCTGTTACCACTGACGATGTGGTATGCTGTCGGTGTGGCGGTGCGGAATTTTTTGTATGCCCTTGGAATAAAACGGCAAGAAGCGCCGCATATTACCACCATCGGTGTGGGCAATCTTAGTACCGGCGGTACCGGTAAGACTCCCCATGTGGAATATCTTGTTGAATTGCTGTCGGAGCGTTATCGTACCGCAGTACTCAGCCGCGGTTACAAGCGCAAGAGCAAGGGTTTTGTTCTTGACGACGGGAGCCATGATTCTGCTCTTTTGGGAGATGAACCCGCCATGATTGCCCGCAAACACCCGAATGTGCAGGTGGCTGTATGTGAGAATCGTGTGGAAGGGGTGAAGCGCCTGATGGAAGTGCCAGAGGTGCTGGAAGGGCAGGAAGGGCAGGAAGAGGAGGTGGATAACAGTCCTCAGCTGGTGATTCTTGACGATGTGCTCCAACATCGAGCCATCAAGCCAAGTATCAACCTGTTACTCACGGAATACCGTCATCCATACTTCAAGGATTACATTCTTCCCTATGGCAATTTGCGTGAGTTTCGCAGTGGCCGTTATCGTGCCAGTATTGTCATTGTGACCAAAAGTCCAGCACGTCTGAATCCCATTGAGAAACACAACATCATCAACGATTTGAAGTTGCAGAACTACCAGAAAGTGTTTTTCTCCTACTTCAAATACGGGCCGTTGCAAACTTTTGACGGTTCACCAGCGGATATTGACTTAAGGAGGCTCGACCACGTGCTGGTAGTCACCGGCATTGCCCATCCGGAACCGATGCTTGACGAGTTGCGACGCAGTTGCAAGGTGCAGCATCTCCGTTTTGCCGACCACCACGACTATAATTCACATGATATTGCCCGCATTGCCGAGGCGTTCAAGGCTATGTCGGGAAGCCGTAAGATTATCATCACGACGGAAAAGGATGCCGTCCGCACGCAAGGCCTTGTGGGGGAGTTACCGGTATATATCCTCCCCATCAAGGTGGCATTCCATCAAGACGGCGACATGGTTTTCGACCGTGTTATTGAGTCCGCTGTTCGGGAAAATATTTCATTCCTCAGCAAGCTTAGCATCTGGAGTTGATGCACTTGCTATTTCTTGATAAACGAAAGGAAGTCGAGATCAATGTTCAAGGCAAGGAACGGTTTGACGAGCCATGCCCTGGCGGTTACGTCGTCGATGCTGAGACTGGCGCCTATAACATCGCCATTCGAATAACCGGGTTTCAGCACTTGATATTCGGCAATATTTGCCCCCACGGTCAGGTAGAAGAAATCGACAAAGCGGAAACTGAGGCCCGTGTAGAAGTTCTTGAACAGGTTGCTGCCACCGAAGCCGACATAGAAACCGAGGTCGTAGGCAAAATCCTGGTCAAAACGGCGTATCTCCTTCCCGTTGGCGCCGCCGATTCGGTGGTTCTGATTAAAGTAGGGTGTTAAGTCCCACAGCATTACCGATGCTCCCGTCACATAGTCGAATTCTACATTCCCCTCGTTGCGGTTGCTGATGTATTTGTCGTAGGTATTGGGCAGGGAACCTCCTTTGAGGCGTATCTCCCATGCCGGTGTGCGATAGAAACGCATGGCTACGCCCTGTATGGGACGTACTTTCTTCTTTTTGTTGGTGGCAGCGGCAATCTTTTCCTCGGCGGCACGTGCACGTTCCTCAAGATATTTGTTGGCTTCCTCCTTGCGTACCGCTTCTATCTCGGCAATACGCACGATGGCTCGTAGCGAATCCACCAGGTGAATGTAGTAGTTGCGTTCGGCTTCCAGTTTCACCTTGTCAACTCCGTTGGCCGAGAGTATTTCGCGGTAGAATTGTTCTTTTTCCCTCAGGGCACTGAGGGCGGCGGTATCGGCCACTCGTACGGTAACGGTGTCGGTACGCAAGATATAGACAGAATCAGTATGGTAAACCGTCAAGGTGTCGGTTCGATAAAGATAAACCGTATCGGTTGCAGGTCTATGGCTGTCGTTTTCCAGGCCCCATTGACCCACACCGACCTCGTTCAGCGAGTCAATCAGAGCTGAGATATTGAAAGCTGTCGTATCTTGTGCGGAGGCAAGAAGACCTGCCCACAGCAGAATCAATATGGCAATTGGCCTCTTCATTTCAGCAGTTTCGTCATTTCCTCCACACTGACGGTCTTTTGGGACCCGTCGGCCATGTTTTTGATGGTCACAGTGCCGTCTTTCATTTCGCTTTCGCCGACAAAGGCCACGTAGGGCACCTGTTTGCGGTTGGCGAAATCCATTTGCTTCTTCATCTTGGCGGCATCGGGATAAATCAAAGTGGCGATTCCCTCGGCACGCAGCCGGGCGGCAATGCCAATACAGGCAGCTTGCTCTGTCGGTCCGAAATTGATGAACATTACACGGGCGGCTTGCTCCAAACCTTCGGGGAAAGCCTGCAACTCGGTGAGTACGTCATAGATTCGGTCGGCGCCGAACGAGATGCCTACACCACTTACATCGGGCATGCCGAAGATGCCGGTCAGGTTGTCGTAACGGCCACCGCCGCAGATGCTTCCAATCTGCACATTTTGGGCTTTTACCTCAAAAATGGCACCGGTGTAGTAGTTGAGTCCACGTGCCAATGTGAGGTCGAGCTCTACATCGCATTTGACATTTGCAGAACTGATATATCCGAACAGTTCTTTCAGTTCTTCTGTTCCTTTCTTGCCCGTCTCCACGTTGGAGAACAGCTGTTCGAGGGCGGCCATCTTCTCTTCGGCCGTTCCGTTGAGCGAAAAAACAGGGTCGAGGGCGGTAATCTGCTCTGCGGTGAGACCACGTTCGGCCAGCTCGGTGCGGACATTGTCAAGACCGATTTTGTCCAACTTGTCAATGGCTACGGTGATATCGACCATTTTCTCCGGGGCGCCGATCATCTCGGCAATGCCAGCCAGCACCTTGCGGTTGTTGATTTTTACCGTGACGTTGATGCCCAGTTTGGAGAATACCGTGTCTATCATCTGAACCAGTTCCAACTCGTTGAGCAGCGAGGTGCTGCCAATCATGTCGGCGTCGCATTGGTAGAACTCGCGGTAGCGGCCTTTCTGCGGTCGGTCGGCACGCCACACGGGTTGCAGCTGGTAGCGGCGGAAAGGAAAGACTACCTGGTCTCGGTGCTGTACCACAAAACGTGCGAAAGGAACTGTCAGGTCATAGCGCAAACCGCGGTCGCAGATGCGCGGTGCCACTTTATGGTAGTCCTCGTTGAAGTCAACACCTTCCATGAAGTCACCCGAATTGAGAACCTTGAAAAGTAATTTGTCGCCCTCTTCGCCGTATTTCCCCATCAGGGTCGATAGGTTTTCCAGCGAGGGGGTCTCGATGGGCTCGAAAGCAAATGAGCGGAAGACCGAGCGGATGGTGTCGAATATATAGTTGCGACGCGCCATTTCCGCGGGAAGGAAATCACGCGTACCTTTGGGTATTGAGCACTTGACGTTTGCCATGGAAGTGAATTGTCTTTCTGTGGTAAAAGGTTTTTGTTGTTTTTACTCCACTGTGACGCTTTTGGCCAGATTACGGGGCTGATCGACGTTGCGGCCTTTGGCCGTGGCAATATAATAGGCCAGCAACTGTAACGGGATGACCGACAGCATTGGCACGAAGCAGTCGCGGGTGTCGGGGATGACAAAGGTGTAGTCGCTCATGTTCTTCACCGTGGTGTCGCCTTCGGTGACGACGCTGATGATTTTGCCTTTGCGGCTCTTGATCTCTTGAATGTTGCTGACAATCTTGTCGTACATGCCGCGTTTGGGAGCGATAAACACCACCGGCATCTCCTCGTCAACGAGAGCGATGGGGCCATGCTTCATCTCGGCGGCAGGGTAGCCTTCGGCGTGGAGGTAGGAAATCTCCTTCAGCTTCAATGCACCTTCGAGAGCTACGGGATAGTTGTATCCGCGACCGAGGAAGATGAAGTTGCGGCAGTAAGTGAACATCTGGGCAAACTGGTCGATGTTCTTGTTGTTCTCCAATGTCCACTGCATTTTGTCGGGAATCATGGACAACTCATCCACCAGCATGTGGAACATCTCGTCACTCAGCGTATGTTTCTCCTTGGCGATGGCCAAACCCAGCAGGCAGAGGGTGATGACCTGTCCGGTGAAGGCTTTGGTGGAAGCTACGCCGATCTCGGGACCGACATGCAGATAAGTGCCGCTGTGGGTGGCGCGGGCGATGCTGCTTCCGATGACGTTGCAGATGCCATAGAGGAAGGCCCCTTTCTGCTCTGCCAGCTGGATGGCGGCCAGGGTGTCGGCCGTCTCTCCACTCTGGCTCACGGCGATGACCACATCGTCGGGATAGATGACAGGATTGCGGTAGCGGAACTCCGAGGCATATTCCACTTCCACTGGAATCTGGGCGGCCTCTTCGATAAAGTACTTGCCGATGAGGGCCGAGTGCCAGCTTGTGCCACAGGCGCAGATAATGATGCGTCGGGCATTGATGAATTTGTCCTTGTGTTCGATGATTCCGCTGAGGGTGATGTCGTGGCGTTTGGAGTGCAGACGACCTTTGATGCAAGTGCGTAGGGCATTGGGCTGCTCCCAGATCTCTTTGAGCATGAAGTGCGGGAAACCACCCTTCTCCAATTCATCGAGACTCAGGCTCAGCGTGTGCATTTCGGGCGTCTGGTGTACATTGGCGAGGTTGACAATGTCAATCTTTCCGCTACGGTCCATATAGGCGATCTCCTCGTCTTTGAGATAGACCACCTGCTTGGTGTATTCTACGATGGGAGTGGCGTCGCTGCCGAGATAAAACTCCTTCTGGCCGCGGGCGTCGGTACCCACGCCGATGACCAACGGTGATCCTTTGCGGGCACATACCAGTTGGTCGGGATGGTCTTTCTGCAGGATGGCGATGGCATAGGCGCCGATGACATTCTTCAAGGCACGCTGTACAGCAGTGAAGAGGTCGCATTTGTGCTGTTTCTGGGTGTATTCGATGAACTGCACCAGCACTTCCGTGTCGGTATCGCTGCAGAAGTCGTATCCCTCCTTCTCCAGTTTGGCGCGCAAGGCTTTGTAGTTCTCTATGATGCCGTTGTGCACCAGTGAAAGGTTGCGACTTTGGCTGAGGTGAGGGTGGGCGTTCACAGTGTTGGGCTCGCCGTGGGTGGCCCAGCGGGTATGGGCGATGCCGATGCTGCCGCTGGTATCCTCGGCACTGCATTTCTCTTCCAGGGCGGCCACCTTGCCGGTCGCTTTATAGACATTTAGCTCTCCCTTGGTGTTGATCATACTTACTCCGGCCGAGTCGTAGCCGCGATATTCCAGTCGATGAAGACCCTTTATCAGAATGGGGTAAGCCTCTTGCTCACCAATGTATCCTACTATTCCACACATAGTGTTTGATGTTTAAATTAATTTGCAAAAATACAAAGAATATTTGGAACGGCCAAAAAAAAGTATAATTCAAACTCTCCGGCAGTCGTCGGTCGGCGATCAACAGGGCCTGATGACGGTGGGCTTTCGGGACTTTCCACATACAATGATTCTCCAGTTGCGATTCACTTTCCTCCATAAAAAACTTGCCAATCCATAAAGTTGTTGTATCTTTGCGGTGGCATTGTGGGAGTGTGGATACAGCATACCCATCAATGCGACAGCACTTTGAAAGATAAGAACAATTAGGTTCTTCCTCACAAAAAGGAGGCCAAGAGGGAATCACGTGCAAATCGTGAGCTGTCGCGCAACTGTAAATCACAAGTTGATCCCCGGCGAATATGCCATTGGACGGAAACAACGTCTGAGAAGGTGCCGGATGGACGGTGAAAGCCAGGATACCTGCCTAGTTGTCTCGGACAATGCTTTCGCGTCAAAAGCCATTGGCTCCACTGCCCTATTCTGTAGATTATTTCCGTAGATTTTATGATTGGTCATTTCACGAACCCGCATTGTCACAAGGTGATGTGGAAAATGAGAGATATGCAATCATTAAAACATAAAAACAGCAAATATGAACTGGAAAGAAGATTACAGAAGAAAGGTGTCGAAGCCCACCGAGGCTATCAAAGACATTCACGACGGACAGTGTGTGGTGATGGGGCATGCTGCCGCTGCTCCGAGGCTGATACAGCAGACCCTGGCTGACCATTGTGAGGAATACAATGACGTGCTGATATTCCACATGACGACCCTCGGCGACAATCCTTGCTACAAACCACAGTGTTACGGCCATTTCCGGCATGTGAGCAACTTCCTGTCGGCCAACTCTCGCGAAGTTATAGAACGCCGTGAGGGGGATTTCTTCCCCGCCTATTTCAAAGATGTGCCTTCAATGATTGGCAACGACATTCCTTGCGACGTGGCTGTGTTCCAGACCACGCCTCCCAATGCCGAAGGTTACTGCTCGCTGGGTGTGAGTTGCGACTATGCACACGCCGCCATCCGTGCCGCCAAAACCGTGATTATCGAAACCAACGAGCTGATGCCCTTCACCCATGGCGACACGCTGATACATGTGTCGCAGGTGAACCACATCATCCCCTGTGCCTACCGCCTGCAGGAATTGCATCTGCCCGAACCGGGCGATGTCGAACTGGCTATCGGGCGCCATTGTGCCTCGCTGGTGGCCGACGGCTCCACGCTGCAGCTTGGCATAGGTGCCATTCCCGATGCCGTACTTCAGTCGCTTGCCGATAAAAACGACCTCGGAATCCATAGCGAGATGTTCTCCAACGGTGTGATGGATCTGATGAAAAAAGGAGTCGTCAACGGCCGGCGCAAGACCTTGCACCGGGGTAAGGCTGTGGTGACATTCATCATGGGCTCTCGCGAATTGTATGATTTCGTTGACGACAACCCCGACGTGGAGTTCCATCCGGTCGATTATGTCAACAGCCCGTTGGTTATTGCGAAGAACGACCGCATGATTTCCATCAACTCCTGCCTTGAGGTCGATCTGCAGGGCCAGGTGGCAAGCGAAACCATCGGCATACGCCAGTACAGCGGCATCGGCGGTCAGGTGGACTTCATCCGCGGTGCATCGCTTGCGCGCGAGGGCAAGGCCATCATCGCCATGCCCAGTACTGCCGCCAAAGGCACCATCTCGCGCATCAAACCCTTCTTGGCGCAAGGCGCTGCCGTAAGCACCTCGCGCAACGATGTCGATTACATCGTCACCGAATACGGCATTGCACGGCTTAAAGGCCGCACCCTGCAGCACCGCGCCGAAGACCTCATCCGCATCGCCCATCCCGACTTCCGTCCGATGCTTATCGAGGAGTACGAACGGAGGTTCCGGTGCAAGTGGAGTTTGGATTGACCTGTCCATGCGCCGGAAACTGCAAACAAAAAAAGCCTTCCCGCGTCGGGAAGGCTTTTTGTTGAGGGGCTGTAGAACAATTACAGCACCTGGACGGCCTCGATGATGCCCTTGCCGATCTCGATAGCTTCCTCGTTCTGGGGAATGAGGTTCCAGTGGCGCTGAGGCAGCGAGTGCTCCAGACCTTCGTGGATATACTGCTTATCGACAATGGGTTTCAGTTTCAGGAAGCCACCGAGGACCACCATGTTGAACACCTTGCTGATGCCGAGTTCCTGGGCCTTGGCCGTGGCGGCGATCTTGTAGATGTTGATGTCCTTGCGGGTGGGCTCGTGGGTGATGCCGTTGGGGTCGTAGATGAGGTAACCGCCGGGCTTCACGCTGCTCTCAAACTTGTCCAGCGACTGCTGGTTGAGGATGATGGCCGTGTCGAACTGGTTGATGATGGGCGAGCTAATGCGCTCGTCGCTGATGATGACGGAGACGTTGGCCGTGCCGCCGCGCATCTCGGGGCCGTAGCTGGGCATCCAGCTGACCTCTTTGTTCTGCATAACGCCGGAGTAGGCAAGAATCTTGCCCATGGAGAGGACACCCTGTCCACCGAAGCCGGCTATGATGATTTCTTCAGTCATATTATTACTTATTTTTTGTTATTCTTTATACATGTGTCCTGTGGACCATGCTGAACAGATTCCATTTTTTCTTTTGCCTTTTCTATTTCTTTACGAAACACTTCTGCGGTCGGGTCGTCATAGCGAATGACACCAACACCAGTACTATCAGGGTGGGAGATGACGAAAACATCCACACCTAGCGAGTCTTGGTAGTATTTCATCACATCAACAGCACTGGCAATATTGCTGTTTTCGTCAAAATTGTGCCATGTGATGTTAATCTGTTGGGCAGAATTTGAAACATCTGCTTTGTTCATGCACTCATTGGTACACGAAAAGAAACCCAATAATGCTACCGAAATAAGTAAGGCAAACCTTTTCATTTTAGCAATGGATTACTGTACAACGGTCAGCGGGTGGTCGAGGACGAGGCGGTTGACGTCGATGCCTTCGGCAATCTTGCCGTCGACTTTGATGTCGCCGACGGGGTAGTTGGGCATCATGTTGTCTTCCATCCACTTGTTGGCGGCCACGGGGGTCATCTTCCAGCCGCTGTTGCAGTTGGAGAGGATCTCCACGAAGCTGAGGCCTTTCTTCAGTTTCTGGTTCTCGAAGGCTTTGCGGATAGCGGCCTTGGCTTTGCGCACGGCGGCGGGGTTCTGCACGCTCTGACGGGTCACGTAGTAGGTGCCGGGCAGGGTGGAGAGGAGCTCCGTCATGCGGAGGGGATAGCCGTTCAGATCGACGCGGCGGCCATAAGGAGTCGTGGCGCTGCGCATGCCGACCAGCGTGGTGGGAGCCATCTGGCCACCGGTCATGCCGTAGATACCGTTGTTGACGAAAATCATGGTGATGTTCTCGCCGCGGTTGGCGGCGTGGATGGTCTCGGCGGTGCCGATAGCGGCCAGGTCGCCGTCACCCTGGTAGGTGAACACGAACGTGTCGGGGTTGAGGCGCTTGATGGCGGTGGCAACCGCGGGGGCGCGGCCGTGGGCGGCCTCCTGGAAATCGACATCGAAATAGTTGTAGGCCAGAACGGAGCATCCGACGGGGCTGACGCCAACCACCTTGTCCTGAATGCCCATCTCTTCGATCACCTCGGCAACGAGGCGGTGGGTGGTGCCGTGGCCGCAGCCGGGGCAGTAGTGCATGACGGCATCGGTCAGCACTTTGGTACGGGTATAGACCTCCTCGTAACCCTCTTTCAGCAACTCTTGCTTGCGAGCTTCAATATCTTGATTCATTGTTGTTCCTTTCTTTATTTGATAATCTTGTTTTCAAGAGCCTCCAGGACCTCGCCGGGAGTGGGGATGATACCGCCGAAGCGGCCGAAGTGCTCGGTCTTCACGCCGCACTGGGTGGCCAGCTTCACGTCCTCGATCATCTGGCCGGCGCTCATCTCGACGCAAAGGATACCCTTCACGTGCTTGGCAACCTCGGCCAGCTGTTTGGTCGGGAAGGGGAAGAGGGTGATCAGACGGAACAGGCCCACCTTGATACCTTTCTCGCGGGCCATCTGCATGGCCTTCATGGCAATACGGCTGCTCGAACCATAGGCGACGATGATGTACTCGGCGTCCTCGCAGTTCAGCATCTCGTAGCGCACCTCTTTCTCCTTCATCTCGTCGTATTTCTTCTGGAGCTTCAGGTTGAAGACCTCCTGACGGGCGGAGTCGAGCTCAAGGCTGGTGATGATGTTGTGGCCACGGGTGGCAGGCTTGCCCCAAGTGCCCCAGGGGGCGTTGGCGCGGCGCTCCTCCTCGGTCCAACGAGGCACATAGTCGCGGGTGTAGAGCTTCTCCATGCACTGTCCGATGGCACCGTCGCTGAGGATCAGCACGGGGTTGCGATATTTGAAGGCGATGTCCCAGGCGTCGAACACAAAGTCGTACATCTCCTGCACGCTGGCCGGGGCCAGGGTGTAGAGCTGGTAGTCACCGTGACCGCCGCCCTTGGTGCTCTGGAAGTAGTCGCTCTGCGAGGGCTGGATGGTACCCAGGCCGGGACCGCCGCGCATCACATTGACCACCAGGCAGGGGATTTCGGCACCGGCCAGGTAGGTCAGGCCTTCCTGCATCAGCGAGATTCCGGGGCTGGAGCTCGAGGTGGCCACTTTCTTGCCGGTGGCGGCACCGCCATAGACCATGTTGATGGAGGCAACCTCCGACTCGGCCTGCAGCACGGTCATTCCGGTGGTCTCCCACGGTTTCTCGGCCATAAGGGTTTCCATTACTTCCGACTGCGGCGTGATGGGATAGCCGAAATAGCCGTCACATCCGCTGGCAATCATTGCGCGGGCAATTGCTTCATTGCCCTTCATCAGTTGAAGTTCTCTTGCCATAGTATTCCTTTCTTTCTTTTTCGTTTAGATTTTTTTCTTGTAAACGGAGATCACGCCGTCGGGGCACACCATGGCGCAGCTGGCGCAGCCGATGCAACTGTCATTCACGGTCTCGGTGTAGTTGTAACCCTTGCCGTTTACATTTTTCGACAACGCGATGCACTTCATCGGGCACACGGGTACACAGACTCCGCAGCCTTTGCAGCGCTCGGTATCGATAACGATTTGTCCTTTAAATGCCATAATTTTAATGTTATAAGATTAATATTGCGGTTTTTGTGTTCTACAATTAGTGCCTGCAAAGATACAAAAAAAAATCTTAATATCACCACTTTTGGTGAGAAATATTTTTATATATTATTTAAAGCGTTGATTATCATAAATCTTCCCCCGGAACTGTCCGTCTGTCCACTCCGCATCCCCTGCCCCCCCCCATCCGCTCCGGGCGGCGGCGGCGTCGAGGGGGTCGGGACCGCATGCCGTCGTAATGGCGGAACACAATAAAACGTAGCTCGTTGCGTTATTATTCCCAAAAAAAAGCGACGGCTTATGAATTTCAACTTGCGTGAATTCTGGGACAGTGTCAAACGCTATTTCAACCTCTTGGGCGACAAGGAGGACGAACTGCATGTGGTGGAGCAGGTGAGTGCGGGCGTGATGTTCCGCGGGACAAACCTGTGGATTCTGATGTTCGCCATCCTCATCGCCTCGCTGGGCCTCAACGTGAATTCGACGGCCGTCATCATCGGCGCCATGCTCATCTCGCCGCTGATGGGCCCCATCATCGGGATGGGCCTGGGTGTGGGCATCGGCGACTACGGCCTCCTGCGCCGTGCCTTGAAGAACTACGGCGTGGCCACGCTTATCTCCGTGCTGACGGCGACGGTGTATTTCCTCATCTCGCCCCTGAGCGAGGCGCGGAGCGAGCTGCTGGCACGCACCTCGCCGAGCCTCTACGACGTGTTGATAGCCTTCTTCGGCGGCGCCGCCGGCGTGCTGGCCTTGACCACCAAAAGCAAGGGTCAGGTCATCCCCGGCGTGGCCATCGCCACGGCCCTGATGCCGCCCCTCTGCACGGCCGGCTACGGCCTGGCCACGGCGCAGTGGAGCTACTTCTTCGGCGCCTTCTATCTCTATTTCATCAACTCCGTGTTCATCGCCTTGAGCACCTTCCTCGGTGTGAAGCTGCTGCGATTCCACAGCTACAGCAACGGCTCCTCGGAGCAGCGGCGCTACGGCCGCAGGGTGATGACCGTGGTGCTCGTCGTGACACTCATCCCCGCCTCGGTGATGACGTGGAACATCGTGCGCGACGACGTGCAGAAGCGCGAGATAGGCAAGTTCGTGGAGAAGGAACTGAACCAGAGCGGTACGCAGATCCTCTCGGCCGTGCCGCAGCACGACACCTTGAGGGTGGTGGCCGTGGGACGCGTCATCAGCGACTCCGAACTGGCCGAAGCCCGTAGCCGAATGGGATACTATAACCTGAAAGTCAAGGAACTGTCGGTCATCCAAGCCACCGGCGCCGAGGCGATGCAGGCCGTCAGCTCGGAACTCACAAGCCTGCATTCGCAGCTGGCCTCGGCGTTGGCCCAGCTGGAAAGCTATACACGCTACGACACCCTTTCCGTCCAGGTCACGGCCGAGGCCGCCGCCCTCTTCCCGCGCATCGGCGAGGTACGCGTGGGGCGCGTCGGGGCTGACCTTACCGTGCATGTGATGGTGATTCCCGGCGAAGACGAGTTGGATACGGAGCGTGTCCGCGCCTGGCTCCGCACCCGCCTCCAAGACGAAAACGCCTGGGTGGAGTTCTATTAAAAAAATAGAAGCAAGTCCCGCGTTCATAATTTTTGAGTTTGTGACTGCCTGATACTAATCTCTGAGTCTCCCTCCGGCTCAGTTCTGGTTCAGTACTGGCCCTCCTGCGCTCCAACATCTTGCAGGGCAACGGCCGTGCCGAGCTTACGGGTCTGTAACCGCCTGATACTAAGTCTTGAATCCGTTATGACCTAGTATT
>DGIA01000028.1:60468-60667 GCA_002392965.1 Bacteroidales bacterium UBA3834
TGACCTAGTAATGACTATATAGAATGTACTAGGTCACTACCCAGTCACACCTTCATCGTGCCATAGTGTTTCTTCAGGCATGCATGAGTCATACTTGAATCTGCCAGTCACTTGTGGCACGTCATTCCATGCTTTTCACTTTCCGGTTTTAATCATGTCAAAGCCATAACAGAACCCCAAATGTTAAACTTTCTTAAAT
>DGIA01000037.1 GCA_002392965.1 Bacteroidales bacterium UBA3834
CTGAAGCTGTCGGGACCACTCAACAGCAGCGATCTCAAGGTGTTACGCCAGATGTCTGGGCGCAATGACAAGGGAAAGAGTACGCGCGGCCGTCTCTCCACGCTCGATCTTGAAGATGCCTATTTCGTGAAAGACGCCGAGCCTTTCCTCGAACAGGATGACCGTTCGTTCTGCATCACGGCCGACAATGCGCTGCCCGACTGGGCCTTCATGACCTGCCGCAGTCTGGTCAGCGTGAAGCTTCCCAAGAACATCTCGTATGTCGGAGAGGGCGTCTTTGGCCGTTGCTCCAAGCTCAGAGAGATGGAAATGGGCGACCTCACATCGTCGAACGTCGTCTGCGAGGACGGAGTCATCTACTCGAAGGACAAGAAGGAAATCATCTCCGTGCTGCCCTTCTGCCCTGGCGACATCGTCATCGAGTCCACCGTTGAGCGCATCCACGACTACGCCTTTGCAGGATGCGGCCACCTCCGCTCCATCAAGGTGCGCCACTTCACCCCCATTCCCCTCGACGAGAACGTGTTCCTGGAGTGCAGTCCCGTTTCTTTCATCCTTCCCGCAGGCAGCAAGAAGTCCTACGAAGAGGCCGATGGATGGAACAAGATGATCACTCCCGACGTCTACACCATGACCTACGGGTCGTGTCTCACTGTCAGAAACTCCGCCCGCTATTACGGAGATGAGAACCCCACACTGCGCTACAACGTGCAGGGCGAAAAGATAAAAGGCCAGCCCATATTGACCTGCGAAGCCACGCAGACGTCACCTGTCGGACAGTATCCCATACACATTGAGCGTGGAACTGTTGAAGGCGACGACGTCTTCTTTATCGACGGCACGCTCAAGATCGGCCGTGTTCCCCTCACCGTCAGCGTCGCCGACGCCAGCCGTCCGCGCTATGAAGACGACCCCGAGTTCACCATCACCGCCATCACAGGCTTCGTGCTCAATGAGGACGAAAGCGTCATCAAGAAGATGCCCACGGTCTATACCAACGCCAAGAAGGACAGTCCCGAGGGCGAATATAAGTTCTTCCTGAAGGACGGAGAGGCCGACAACTACTTCTTTGAATACGATGGCAAGGCCGTGTTTACGGTAACCGCACCGACGGCCATCAGCGAAATCATGGCCAGTGGAAAGCCTGTCGACATCTACACCGCCGACGGCATCCTGGTGCGCAAGCAGGCACTTACAACCGATGGTCTGACATCAGGCGTCTACCTGATAAACGGCCGAAAGGTAGTCATCCGATAATAACAACCTCATCAATGAAACATTATTCAAGAAAACTCCTTGTGCTGGCCTTCGCCCTGGCCGTCGTCGCCACAGCCTATGCCAAGCCCCGAACCCAGTCGCAGATGCAGCAGGCAGCGCGCCAGGCCCTCAGCTATGGCGGCCTGCGGCTCAACATGCCTTCCACGGCACCGCTGAAAACCCTCGCCCAGACGACCTCCTACGCGGTCTACGGCTTCGAGGAAGGCGGCTTCGCCGTGGTGTCTTCTGACGACCTCGTGCCCGAATTGCTCGGCGTGTCGTCCAAGTCCTACTCTCCCGAGAACAAGAATTTCCAGTGGTGGCTCAACGCCGTCAACGAGGCAGTGAGCTATGCTGTGGCGCACAACCGCCGACTTGCCACCACCAAGCCCAGCGAACTGGGCTACGAGCCTGTGGTGGGTCCGCTGCTCACTACCGAGTGGGACCAGGAGACTCCCTACAACAACTACTGCCCCGGCGGTTCAAACAGCCGATGCCTCACCGGTTGTGTGGCCACTGCAATGGCGCAGGTGCTCAACTATCATCAGACACCCGTCCACGGCATTGGCACCCGGACCATCTACTATCCCTTCCAGAATGCGAACGGCGAAGCAGTAACGGCCAACTTCGAGGACCATTTCTACGACTGGGACAACATGCTCGACAAGTACGTTGAGGGCAACTATACCAGCGCCCAGGCCCATGCCGTCGCCGAGCTGATGCGCGACTGTGGCGTGGCTGCCAATATGCAGTACGGCACGAGTCTTGAAGGCGGAAGCGGCGCATACTCAGGCGATGCAGCCGAAGGACTGCGCAAGTATTTCGGCATCGAGACCGCCGAGTGCAAGTATCGCGACTCCTATTCCGAGGTCGACTGGATGGCAATGGTCTATTCAGAACTCAGCACCAACGGTCCGCTCTACTATGGTGGCAGCGACCCGACCCCGTTTTTCGGCGGCGGCCACGCCTTTGTGCTCCACGGCTATCGCGAGGACGGCATGGTCTATGTGAACTGGGGATGGAGTGGCGACGACGATGGCTACTATGACATCTCGCTGCTCAATCCGCCGGGAATGAAGTTCAGTGTCGGACAGGACATGATTGTCGGTGTGTGCGGCACCCCCAGAGACCTCATGGAGAAGGAAATCGCGCTGGCCGAAGCCGGCACCCTTGCCGAGCAGATTCCTGAAGAAGAGCTTGGCAGCATTGGCACCCTGAAGGTGACGGGACAGGTGAACAGCGACGACCTGCGCCTTATCCGCAGGCTGGCCGGATGCGACGAAAACGGCGCCAAAACGAAGTGCTACCTGAGCGAGCTTGACCTGAGCGAGGCCGAGTTCGTTGAAGGCGGCAGCGCCTATTTCATAGAAGACGAAGGCAGAACCAAGCTCACCATCAAGGGAAGCGG
>DGIA01000036.1:0-5355 GCA_002392965.1 Bacteroidales bacterium UBA3834
ATTTTTAGTGGACACTAATGATAATATGAAACGATTTATCCCTATCGCCGCCGCAGCCCTGTTGCTGTTCGCCGGCTGCAAAGACAAGAAAAACATGGACAACCCCTTCTTCAGCGAGTGGAACACTCCCTATGAGATTCCCGATTTCTCGCGCATCAAGACCGAACACTACATGCCTGCCTTCAAGGAGGCCATGAAGCAGCAGAAAGAGTGCATAGACAACATCGCCGACAACAGCGAGGAACCCACCTTCGGCAACACCATCATCCCCTACGAGTACAGCGGCGAGATGCTGCAGACCGTGAGTGCGGTCTTCTTCAATCTCAGCGAGTGTGAGAACAGCTCCGAGATGGAAGCCATCGCCGAGGAGGTCACTCCTCTGCTCTCGGCCCATGGCGACGACATCGCCCTCAACGCCAAGCTCTTCGCCCGCATCAAGGCCGTCTATGACCAGCGCCAGTCCCTCGACCTCACCCCCGAGCAGATGCGCCTGCTGGAGGAGACCTACAAGGGCTTTGTCCGCGGCGGTGCCAATGTGCCTGCCGACCAGCAGGAACGCTTCCGTCAACTCAACGAGCAGATTGCCTCGCTCACCCTCCGCTTCGCCCAGAACGTGCTCAAGGCCACCAATGCCTATTCCAAGGAGCTCCCCGACGGCGGCAAGGTGACCCTCGACATACCCACCTGGGAGCCTTTCATGCAGACCTGCCCCGACCGCGCCCTGCGCGAGGAAGTGTGGCACGCCTACACCGACCGCTGCAAGGATGGGGAGTTCGACAACACCAAGATTATCGACACCCTCGTCAACCTCCGCCTCGAGCGCGCCAATATCCTTGGCTTCCCCACCCACGCCGACTGGGTGCTCGACGACTGCCTCGCCAAGACGCCCGCCGCTGTCTATGACTGCCTCAACGCCATCTGGGGCCCCGCCCTCAAGGTGGCCAAGCAGGAGCGCGACATCTACCAGCGCATGCTCGAGAAAGACGAGCCCGGCGCCAAGCTGCAGCCCTGGGATTGGCGCTACTATGCCGAGAAATACCGCGTCGAGAAGTATGCCATCGACGACGCCGAGGTGCGCCCCTACTTCGCACTCGACAGCGTCCGCGAAGGTGCCTTCATGGTAGCCAACCGCCTCTACGGCCTCACCTTCACCGAGCGTACCGACCTGCCCACCTACGATCCCGAGGCCCGCTGCTTCGAGGTCAAGGACGGCGAGCAGACCATCGGCATCCTCTACATGGACTTCCACCCACGTGCCTCCAAGCGCAGCGGTGCCTGGATGACCGAATTCCGCGGCCAGCACATCGACCGCCGGACCGGCGAGAACGTCATCCCCATCATCCAGGTCGTATGCAACTTCACCAAACCCACGGCTGACAAGCCGTCGCTCCTCAACTTCGACGAGAGCGAGACCCTCTTCCACGAGTTCGGCCACGCCCTCCACGGCCTGCTCTCCAAGTGCACCTACCCCTCGCTGGCCGGCACCAACGTGCCCCGCGACTTCGTCGAGCTGCCCTCACAGGTGATGGAGAACTGGTGCCGCCACCCGCAGGTGATGAAGCTCTACGCCCACCACTACCAGACCGGCGAAGCCATCCCCGATGCCCTCATCAAGAAGATCGCCGCCGCCCAGACCTACGGCCAGGGCTTCATGACCACCGAGCTACTCGCCGCCTCCCTGCTCGACATGGACTACTACACCATCCGCGAGAAGCAGCACATCGACCCCGTGGCCTTCGAGGAAGAGCACATGAACACCATCGGCCTCATCCCCGAAATCATCAGCCGCTACCGCAGCCCCTACTTCCAGCACATCTTCACCACCGGCTATGACGCCGGCTACTACAGCTACACCTGGACCGCCATCCTCGACGCCGACGCCTTCGAGGCCTTCGCCGAGAGCGGCGACCTCTTCAACCCCGAGTTGGCAAAGAAGTTCCGCCACCTCCTCGAGAGCGGCAACACCGTCGAACCCATGGATCTCTACCGCGCCTTCCGCGGCAAAGACCCCAGCCCCAAGGCACTCCTCAAACGCAAGGGAATGCTGTGAGAATTGAAAAGTGAAAATTGAAATTTTCTAGCACGGCAGGCTAGGAAACGTAAACAAAAAAAGGCTAGGCCGGAGGCCTAGCCTTTTTTGTACATTATAAATTCTTAATTCTTAATTCTTAATTATTAATTATTAGTTATTCTCAATCCTATTGTCCTCGGGGGCGGCGATCCAGATGATGAGGTAGGCCCAGAAGCCGAGGCAGCCACAGAGAAGGGCGATGAGGAAGAGAATGCGAACCACCGTGGGATCGACATTGAGATACTTGGCCAAGCCACCACAGACGCCAGCGATGCGGCGGTCGGTAGTGCTACGGGTTAAACGACGATAGTTATCCATAAATCCAATTTTCAATTTTTAATTTTCAATTTTCACTTTTCAATTTAAATCTGCTTCATCACCTGCTGGGCCAGCTCGTTGGCGCGAGCCTCGGTGGCGGCTTCGCTGTAGATGCGGATGATGGGCTCCGTGTTGCTCTTGCGCAGGTGCACCCAGCCGTCGGCAAAGTCGATCTTCACCCCGTCGATGGTCGTCACCTTCTCCACGCCCGTGTCGGCCTTGTAGAAGGCGGCCACCTTGGCCAGCAGGGCATCCACGTCCATGTCGGGCGTCAGGTCCTTGCGGTTCTTCGAGATGTTATACTCGGGATAGGTCTTGCGCAGCTCGCTCACCTTCATGCCCTTCTTGGCCAGCAGCGTCAGGAAGAGCGCCACGCCCACCAGCGCGTCGCGGCCGTAGTGCAGGGCGGGGTAGATCACGCCGCCGTTGCCTTCGCCGCCGATCACGGCGCCGCTCTCGCGCATCAGGGTCGTCACATTCACCTCGCCCACGGCGGCCGCGTTGTACTCGCAGCCCGCGTAGCGGCGCGTCACGTCGCGCAGCGCACGGCTGCTGCTGAGGTTGCTCACCGTGTTGCCCGGCGTGTGCTGCAACACGTAGTCGGCCACCGACACCAGCGTATATTCCTCGCCGAACATCTCGCCCGTCTCGCACACCAGCGCCAGACGATCCACGTCGGGGTCAACCACGATGCCCAGGTCGCAGCCGTTCTCGCGCACACAGTCGCTGATCTGCGTCAGGTTCTGCGGTATCGGCTCCGGGTTGTGGGCGAAATGGCCCGTAGGCTCGCAGTTCAGCTCCACCACCTGCTCCACGCCCAGACGGCGCAGCAGCCGCGGGATGGCCAGGCCGCCGGTCGAATTCACGGCATCCACGGCCACCTTGAAGTTCGCCTTTTTGATCGCCTCCGCATCCACCAGCTCCAGGCCGAGCACGCGCTCGATGTGGCGGTCGATCCAGTCCTCCTCCTCCGTCACCTGCCCCAGCTCATCCACCTCGGCGTAGTTGATGTCCGGCGATTCTGCTAAACGCAGAACCTCTTTCCCTTCGGCGTCGCTGATGAACTCGCCCTTGCTGTTCAGCAGCTTCAGGGCGTTCCAGTGTTTGGGGTTGTGGCTGGCGGTGATGATGATGCCGCCGTCGCAGTGGCCGTCGATCACCGTCATCTCCGTTGTCGGGGTGGTGCTCAGGCCCGTCTCCAGCACATCCACGCCCATGCCCTGCAGGGTGCCCACCACCAGGCGATCCACCATGGCGCCGCTCAGGCGTGCGTCGCGTCCCACGGCCAGCTTCAGACGGTGCCCGGGATGGGCCCCTTTGAGGAAGGTGGCGAATGCCGAGGTGAATTTCACTACGTCGATGGGGGTCAGACCCTCGCCCGCCGGGCCGCCGATGGTGCCGCGGATACCGGAAATGGATTTGATAAGACTCATAGTATCTAATTTTTTTATTTTTATTCTTTGGCTAAGGTAACGCCAGATGCGTCGGAATATTGTGCGGCCGGGACAAAAGGACGCCAGCCTCCCGCCACGAACCGCAGGCCGTCCAGCATGGCCTCATCCACGGCACGGCGCTTCTTCTCGTTCTCGCAGCGGTTGCTCTTGATGGACGGCTCGAAGCGGCTGCCGTCGCCCCGCAGGAACACCCCGCAGAGGGTCTGCCACTTGTAGCGCCGGCCGCCCGAGCAGTAAATCAGCTCCATCTGCCAGAGGCTATCGACCAGGTAGTTCAGTGCGTCGCCCTCGCCCGTCCAGCGCACCCACGGCGCGCGGCTGCTGCGCTCCGAGGCGTTGAGCGCCAACCCCAGACCACGCCGCAAGGCGGCCTGCTGCTCGGCCTCGCGGCTCAGAAAACCGCAGGCCGCCAGCCGCTCGATACCGTCGCGCACCACCTCCACCGGCACTCCCTGACGCTCACCGAGCCACTCAAACTGCCGTTCCGCCAAGGCCGACTGAGGCCTGCGACGCCCGTCGGCGGCTATCGCCGAATCAACGCCGGCGCCCACCACCGCCTCCACCGCCCGCTCACGCTCCACCAGGGCCTTCATCCGCTCGGCAGCCCCTATGCACTGCTCCATCCACGCCGGCTCGGGCCACTGCCTCTCCACGTGCAGCCATTCGCGCGCCTGCTCGGCCGCCGTCAGGCCGTGCTCCGTCATCAGACGCTGGACCTCAGCCACATCGGCCTGCGTCTCGACACCGCAACATCGTATTTGGAAAGGTTTCACGGGTGTTCAGTCAATCCTCATTTGTTGTCATCTTCCATTTCGGACCATCCATCTCATCATCAGACTGCAAAGATACGAACATTTTTGATTTTAACAAAAAGTTTTCGCACAATTGCCGCAAAACTCCCGCTGCCATACGCTCCCCGCACGCCCGGACCCCCCTTTCCCAACCCTCGGGAAACGATTGTAAAATGCTGAATCTTCGCGAGATAAGAAACGTACCTTTGCGTCGTCAAACCTTTTAAAACAAAAAACAAAATGACGATCGAAGAATTACGTGAAATCCTGCACCGCCTCCACCTCGACGGCGATGCGCGCCCGCAACTGATCTACCTCTTCTATCAGACCGACGACGGGCTAGTGAACAATCTCACCATCAGCCTCCGCAGCGCGCGGCAGCGCAACCGGCGCCCCATGACGCAGCAGCAGCTGGCCGGCCTCATGGAGCAGTACCCCGACGCGTCGGGCGGCAAGCTGTTGGCCGTGGAGCACCCCGCCGAGGGTCTCACCCGCTGGATTGACGCCACCGACGTGTGCCAGCGTCTGCACACCAGCCGACAGACCCTCCGCCGGTGGGTCGCCCGCGGACTGCTGCACCCCTCCACCATGGGGCGCCGCCAGTACTTCGACCCCGCCGAAGTCGAAGCCCTCCTGCGCTCCAACATCTTGCAGGACAACGGCCGTGCCGATCTCACTGGTCCGTAACCGCCTGACACTAAGCCTTGAATCCGTTATGACC
>DGIA01000036.1:5465-9622 GCA_002392965.1 Bacteroidales bacterium UBA3834
AGTACTAGGTCATTGCCTAGGAAAGTGAATAGTTAATAGCGACTAGTGATTAGTGAATAGTGATTAGTGAATAGTGGATACAGGGTGCCGAAGATATCATAAAAAATGTTAAATTTTATTCTCGCTGTAAGTTTTCCGAAAAAATAGCGTCTTTTATTTATAGCAAAGGCCGAAATATGGACCTGCCTGAACAGAAGAAAAAAGAACGCTACAACCGCTTGCTGCACCGCCACCTGCGTCGCATCAACACCATCTGTACCTTTGAAGCCCGCAGCTATGAGGACGGGCGCGACTTGGTGCAGGAGGTGATGGTGGCCCTGTGGGAAGGATTGGAAAATCTGCAATCCGACGCAAGTCTGTGGCAGGAGGCGGCATGGGTACGGCAGGTGGTAACGAGTACAACCATCGACCGTTTCCGGCAACGGCACCGTCAGCGGCGTGAAGGTTGCACGGTGCCGATCGAACAGGTGTCCGAACTGTGCCAGGAGGAGGACGACCGCACGGAACTGGTCAAAGAGATGCTGGCCTACCTCGCCCCCCGGGAACGGCGGCTGATGGAGGAGAGCCTGGAGGGGTACGATGCCGACGAGCTGGCGCAGGCCCACGGCGTGAGCGCCAACATTATCCATCAGCGTATGTACCGCATCAGAAAGAAAATGAAAAACATATATAACAAGCTTTATGGAACAGAGTAAAAAAACACCGAAAGCCGACGACTATGTGGATGGGCTAATCGACGAGCAGTTGCGTCGCGGTCTCGAGAGGCGGATGATGAGGGACTTCGACAGGAACTACAGGAGACGACGCTGCCTGATTCTCGTCATGGAGGCGGCGCTGGTGGTTCTCACCGGGGTGGTGGTACATCTGTCGGTTTCCACCGGAGCATGGGGCGCCATCGACGGGTGGGCGAGCCGCCAGGCCGCCGTGGAAGCTGTCGATCAAATATTCCTTGCCCTATGACACCCCGTCGGTTTTACCTGCTGGGGCTGTGCCTGCTGGCCGCCCTGCTGTCGGCCGCGGCCAAGATGGCACCCCACGAACTGCCGGCCGGCCGCTGCGGCGAGCTGTACCAGCGCTATGCGGGCCGGCCCGGCATCGAGGCCGCCTACCTGCGCGACTACCGCCTCAACGACAGCGTGAGCGTGGCCGTGACCCTCTTCCGCGCCACCGACTCCGCCGCCTGGCAGCAGCTCTGCTCCGACTTCGCCATCTACCTGCCCGAAGAGTTGAGAACATTGAAAACCTATTTCATCATGCCAGACGGACCGAGAAAATACGGCCAAGACATGCCGTTGGATATTGCCAACCTGTTGAATGGAAAAAGCATATCATTCTCCTATTATACACAGGAGGTTATGGTTTTATATACAAATTCGGACGAGCAGAAGAAGGCCTATCTGCATAAACTCGCCAAAGATGCAATACCGGAGACTTACAAACATAAACACAAAATAACATGAAGAAAAAGGTAATCACTATGGCAATGTTCGCATTGCTCGGAACCCTGGCCGTCGGCTGCCAGAAAGAGAGCTTCGACCTCGAAACCGTCACGGCTACCGATACAGCCAACCTTTACATCGTCAAATACTCGGTGGATGGTGTCAAAGGACATGCCCATTTCAAGACCGAGGAAGAACAACGTGCTTTCCTTCATAAACTTGTTGCACTGGCGAGAGAAGGACATGTTGTTCAATTATACAGCAATACCACAACGACATCTCTGTCCAAAGAAACCGTCACGTACAGCACCCCTATTGAAACAGATGCTGTTATTTGGGCAAATAAGATGATGAATGATGGATACACTGTTACAATTACTTTCGATGAAGACAAAGAAGTGTATATCTGCATCGCCTACAGGCCCTGACAAAAACATTAATCAAGAATTGAATTCAAATTTATTTTGTATCCTTGCAAAAGCAATTGACCATGAAAACAAATAGACAAACCTTGAGAAAATGTCTGACAGCAGCATGCCTGCTATTAGCATGCACAACAGCCGTCCAGACCATGGCAGCCGGGTATGTCAAGAAAGCACCCTACAGGTATGCCGAGAACGTTTTGATAAGGGAGTGCTATTGGCCCAGCGGATATATTGTATGCAACAGCTACGGTACCGCGGGTTGCTCATTCACTTATTTTACTGATGGGGCCACCTCGGGCACTGAAATGTATATTCCTGTCGATTCGGTATATGACTTTGAGGTGGATGGACGATATGTGTATTTTTGCGGCAAAAGGAGCACCGAGTTGGGTCCATCAGGCATCATGGGTTATTTCAGGACCGATTCACTACCGAACTCCACGGTGTATTATTTTGATCTTCCATGGATGGAACGACTACGCAAACTGGACATCCATTGGTTTGACGGGAAAAATCGTATAACGATGATCGGTGACGACATCGAGGGTCGAAGCGCCCTGCTGGATATGTATTATTCCTCTCCGTTCTGGCAACTCAACTACGGCCTGATAGACACTCTATATAAATGTCGCTTCACCGACGTAGCTGTCACCGACAGTTTTGTGGTGGCTACATCGGCTTTTACCGGCAATTCCACTTCATGGGAAATACTATGGTTTTTAAAAACATCCAGCGGAAATGACTATTCACTGCTGAATGGGCAAAAGTATATATACAACACGGGATATACCTCCGACGGCACTTTTCTGATGGACAACTGTCCGGGAACAGGCTTCGCCACTGTGTCAAGAGATGCAACACAGACAATCAATACGCTACATGTGTTCAGTGGCAGAACTCACTTGGCAACATCCTCATTTGGAGGAAGCGCCAGTGTACTGAAAGATATCAAACAGACTGGTTCGTATGTGACCGTGTTGATAAACACTCCATCTTCCACATTTTCTAAAAGCCAGATATTCATCTTTTCCCCATACTCATTCCTTTCACTTTATAAAGGTCTTACATACAATGGGGCATTCTTCACGACGCTTCACCGCACAGGAGACCACATTCTGATAGCAGGAGAGGGACTGGCCAACGACGACAGACTGTACATCGGCAAATTCAATCCATCCGGTTTAGAAGATATTTGTTTCAACACTCTCATACCGTTCCCCAACAATTCTCAATGTACCTTGACTCCTGTGACGATACCCCTTTTGACCAGTACGTCTCTGATGCTTCCTCAAATCATGAGCACCACAACGGGGTCTATTATTTTGACAACTATTTGCACAAATGCAAAGAATGACCAGTAAAACAAACAATATTATGAAAAAGACAATGTTCGCTGCTGTAGCAGCATTGGTGATGACGGGCGGCGTGATGGCACAAAACGTGGTGCACTCATATGTTCCACCGTCAAACTATTTCCAAGCGTGGACATGGCCGGACTTCTCCGACACAATAGGCTATGTAGAAAACTGCGCGGGAGGCACCGCCCAGGACCAAGAAGCCTACAGAATCCTGATTGAAGGAGACACATTGACAGTTTATGGCATCGCCGCTTCTATGTCCACCATGGCACTGAGATACCCGAAACAATGGGGCGATATCGTGAATGACTTCATCGACACCACGTACAACGAGGTGTGGGATCTGCTGCGCCTCTATGTGAACGAGGGTGACAGCAATCTGCGTCAGATCGGCAACGACCTGAAGGTGCACATCAAGACCACTCCGATTTCTTATTACCTCGATATGGGATTCCACAGCCAGGAATTGCCTCCCCAATACTATGAGCCGTTCCCATTCTATGAACGCTATTTTGATGCACCGGTCACGGTGACGGACAGCTTCTACATCGGCCGTTATTTCCATGCACACCGATTCCTCTACAGCGGGTTGCACAATACCCGTTCCATCATACTGTTCAATCTTATGGACTACCACAACTACATTCCCATCAGAATGGCCGAACATTGGGATCCCTCGGGGACAAATATGACCGACACGACCAGGTTTAAATGGTGCTTCATGGAGCCGGAGAACTGCTGGAGTGACGAATATCCCCTCATTTTCCCCATCCTCACGCCGAATCCCGACACCACTGACAATGGCCGAGACACCATCGTGGGCGGCGACACCACGCGTGTGGATCCCGACACGCTGGGCATCCAGTCGGTGGAGCTGCTGAAGCGCTACACTTCCGTGCAGCCCAACCCTGCCACCGAGACGGCGAAGGTGATCT
>DGIA01000027.1 GCA_002392965.1 Bacteroidales bacterium UBA3834
ACAACCTAAATCAGCAAATCACATATGTTTTATACCTACCCAGCACTTACCTAGCACTTACCCAACGCCAGGGTAGGCAAAAGGGAGGCAGAAGGAGAGCAAAAGGGGAGCAAAAGGAGTAGAAACGATGAGTACATGGAATCAAGTAGTTATGGGTGTGTGGGGGAGCGGTCGGGAGTGAGGGGGCGGAGGCCTGCCGACGCGAGGCAAAGGAGAGGCCGGGGTGGTTAAAAAATCAAAAAAAACTTGCAGGGTAGAAAAAAATGGGTATATTTGCATCGTGAAAGAGTGCGTCCAAAAGGGTAGGTTGTGCCCTGTGGGCGCTGAGCGACAGAGAGATAGAAAAACATCAGAAAACGAAAATATTAATCACCAAAATTCAAACAACATGAAAAAAGTACTATTGATTGCGGGTCTCGCCCTGTGCACTTCGGGTGCCTTCGCGCAGATCGCCAAGATCGGTCCTATGGTGGATGGTACGCAGGTGCGTCTGGCCAAGAACGCTCCCGCCACCGAAGCCCGGGTCGATTACAAGGCTTCCATCTTCAATCATCAGACAAAGGATGCCACGGTCTTCAAGACCTACACCTTTGCCTCGACCGAGACGGTTACCACCGGTGTTCTCGCCTCGACCGACATGATTGACGACACCACTCTCAACGCCCACGCCCACGCCAACCTGAACCTGGCTTCGCAGTGGAAGCGTTTCGCCAACCGTGCCGAGTTGAGCGACTCTCTCGCCATCTACGAAGACTATCCTACTCTCTACAGAAACGACAGCCTTATCGGTGCCTTTATGGGTCCCAATCATGGTGTGACCACCGACAACGGTTTCATGGTGCTTGACGCTATGGACTGCTGGGCCAGCACCGCCGACAACGACAAGTACATCAACGCTTGGTTCGCCCTTGAGCCCGTGACGGTGCCCACCGGCGCCGCGATGGTTGACATCAGCTTCCATCAGTTCAACAGCCAAAAGCGCTATGAGAAAAACTTCATCGACTACAAGGGCGCCAATGGCCATTGGTATTCCTTTGAGGTCAATGTGGCCGGTGTCGATGTGAATATTAACGGCGCTACTGCCGACCTGTACAGCACCACTCTGCCCTCGGAGTGCGCTCAGGTGGCTAGCCTCGAGCTGCGCTTCCGCTATAGCGCCATCAACCTTGGACCTGCAAATGACCACGGTTATCTCTGGGCCGTCGATGAGATCGAACTGACCGCTCTCAGCGGCATGGCCCGTTGGAGTTTCAACACCCCGGGTTACGTTGATGGCGTTTACGGCCAGATCCCCCAGGGCTGGAACCTGCCCCTCTCCTATGTGGTGAATGTGCGCAACACCGGTTCCCTGCCCCTGAACGATGCCCATATTATTGTGAAGCACCAGTATTGGAGCAACGGTGCCTGGGGCGAGGAGGAAGAGGTCTTATCGACCACTCCTATGGACATCCCCGCCGGTAACGCCACCAAGGACTACCACCTGCGCATCAACGAGCGTGGTTTCCACGCGGACAGCGTCGCCCCCGGTGCTCAATACCGTGACTATGGTTTCGATTGGGCTTCCGCTACCCCCTACTACTGGCCTGGTTTTGACACGAACGACATGACGGCTGCGAACTATAACTATGGTATCGACCGCAACCGCTGGACCTACCGCGGCCTGCCCACCGATGAAGTTGGTAAGCACCGTTTCATCCTCGTGGCCACTGCCAACGAAGGCAGCATGGTTGAGGGTCTTGACACGATGGTCTATATCGTCACCAAGCCGATTGGCGGCAGCGAGGACGACAAGGAGATGGGTCTCACCGTTCCCGGCTACCGTTGGGGTATTGACAACGGCGTCATTCCCGGCGGCTCCGAGTTTACCTATCAGTTCATGTTCCAAGATGGCCAACGGTACTTCACCTCTGCAAATGAAGGCCATACCTACCAGAACGGCTACTCGGTCTATAACCGCTTCGTCACTCCCGACACCATCCCCACTTCCATCGACCCCGACGAGACTTCCGACACCTACGGTGAGGAAGTGCCTTGGGTGTTCCGCGGCATGGAAATCGTGACTGCCACTTATCTTGACTCACACGACATCAGCGGAGTTAGCCTCGCTCTTAACATGTTGAGATGGTGCAAGCCCGGTGCCGACTATAACTTCAGCCTCTATTATTTCAATGCAAACTCCTTCTTCGGCACTAGCGGTGGCCTTGTTACCGCTGCCTCCGGCCGTCTGCCCGGTGATTCGGCTGGCTACTACCTGCCCAACTACAACGGCACCGTGCGTTACAATGCTGTTAACATTCTCTTCCCCAATCAGCCTGCCATTGAACCTAACTCGAACTACATGTTCGGTTACGTCAACCAGGGTGGTAAGTTTGGCCCTGCCCGCCAGCGCGGCCAATCACTCGAGAATGTGAGTGGCCAGTTTAAGCACGTTGACTATACGGAAATTCCTGCCCTTGCCGAGTATAGCAACCAGATTACTCCCAAAGGCCCGATGGCTACCGGTTTGCTGGATGATCCCGCAGGTGGTGACGATGCCACTTTGTGGGGCGGTCAGTGGACTTGGGCCCCGATGATCCGCATGATTGTCGGTCCGAAGCGCGCTCTGCCCAAGGCCCAGGTGACCATCCAGTGCGACGAGAATGGTGTCGATGCCGACCACATGGCCTCCTACTGGGTGAGCAAAGACGGCAGGACTGACCTCTGCAACGAGGTTGACCAAGTGGCCAAGGGTGGTACCTATGGTTACTACATCATCCCCGGCTATCCCGGCGAGAGCGACTCGCTCGGTACCCACAGCGATACCAGCTATTTCAGCCACAGCGTCATCGATGCCATCTATATCGACGACCAGCCCATCGACCTGAGCCCTGAGGCTCTCGACAACAACCCCCTGGTCAGCTATGGCGACTACAGCGTGGTGAACACCCTCCACGACGGTTACGACGACAACGGCCAGCCCAACAATGAGGAGATCTGGCCCGCCCTGCTCGAGCGCAACTACTATCGCGTCTATCTGCAGGATGTCCAGGAGAACCACACCATCCGTGCCGTTGCCTCGTGGCATGCATTGAGCATCCAGGATATCGCCCCCGAGGTGAACCTGCTTCTCTCGCCCAACCCCGCCACCTCGCAGGTGAAACTGAACATCACCGGCGTGAACGGCAAGGTGAACTGCAACATCATCGATATGAGCGGCCGCGTGATCTACAACGCCGACCTCGCCACCGAGACCGAGCATGTCATCAACCTGAACGGTGTCCCCGCCGGTGCCTACTTCGTGCGCATCACGAGCGACAGCTTCAGCAAGGTTGAGAAACTCATCGTCCGCTAATCGGTTACGATGATAATCCAAAAAAGCCACCCGATCGGGTGGCTTTTTTTTATGTGCGGTAGGCGGGGATAGGCTCCTGCCTCCCGGGTGGCTTGGCTAGAGCACGTTGCCGAGCTGCTCCTTGATTTTCTCCAACTCGTCTTTCATCACCACCACCAGACGCTGTATCTCCACATGGTTGGCCTTGGAACCGGTGGTGTTGATCTCACGCCCCATCTCCTGGGCCACAAAGCCGAGCTTCTTGCCGCAGGAGGGTTCGGAGGCCATGGTTTGGCGGAAGTAGTCGATGTGCTTCTGCAGGCGCACTTTCTCCTCGGTGATGTCGAGCTTCTCGAGGTAGTAGATGAGTTCCTGCTCGAAGCGGTTCTCATCGACGGCCTTGACGTCGGCGTCGGCCATCCAACGGCGGATGCGTTCCTTGGCGGTATCGATGCGTTGGCTTTCGTATTGCGGTATCTCACCGAGCATCTGCTCGATGAGGTCGATGTGGCGGTGGAAGTCGCGTTCGAGGACGTCGCCCTCATGGCTGCGGAACTGGTCGGTGAGGTCGATGGCGCGTTCGATGTCGGCGGCGAGGATGGCCCAGTCGCTGTCGCTCACCTCGTCGTCGATGGTGCTGTTCCAGATGTCGGGCATGGCGACCAAGGTGTTGAAGAGGGCCGGACGGCTGTCGGAGCCGATGGCGGTGAGGCTTTCGGCCACGGCGGAGAGGGCTTGGAAGCGGGCTTCGAGGAGTTCCTGGTTGAAGCCAGCGGCTGCAGCGAGGCTGTTTTCCTCGCTGAGGGTGCACTCCACCTTGCCGCGCTCGAGGCGGGAGAGGAGGGTGCGGATGTCCAGCTCGTGGCCGCGATAGGCGGCGGGCAGCTTGACGATGAGATCGAGCTGCTTGCTGTTGAGGGTCTTGATTTCGATGTTTACTTTCTTGGTGGCCAGGGTGCTCTGTACCTTGGCATAGCCGGTCATGGATTTCATGGTGGTTCTATTTTCCTTTTATCCTTAATTCTTTAAAGCTTTCGGTCTCGTATTCTTTCAGTGTGCCGTGGTCGTCGTAGATGAAATAGACGGCGCCGGTGCCCGGGGCGTTGGGGTGGAATTCGATGAACTGGCGTGCGCGGTCGAGACCCATCACCATGTAGGCGGTGGCCATGGCGTCGGCAAGCCATGCGGAGGAATCGGCCACGGAGACGCTGAGGAGGGTGTGTTGCACGGGGCGTCCGGTGGAGGGGTCGATGGTATGGGAGTAGCGGAGGCCGTCGCGCTCATAGTATTTGCGGTAGCTGCCGGAGGTGACCACCGCGGCATCGCGCAGGGCGATGGCGGTTTGCACCACCGGGGTGCTGAGCGAGTCGGCAGCTGGCCGTTCGATTCCTACAATCCAGGGTTTGCCGTCGGCTTTGGTGCCGCGGGCCACCACCTCGCCTCCGATATCTACAAGGTAGGAATGTATGCCCAGGCTGTCGAACAGACGGCCGACGAGGTCGGAAGCATAGCCTTGGGCGATGGCGTTGAAGTCGAGTTCGGTGTCGGGATTCGCCTTGACCAGACGTCCGTTGTAGATGCTGACGGATGCCTGGGCGGCGTCGCGCAGGCGGTTGAGCGTGGGGATGTCGGGTTCGCTGCGTTCACGGAAACTGAAGCCCCAGGCCTGCACGAGACGCCCCACGCGGCAGTCGAAAGCTCCGCCGGTGTATTGGTGCATATATAATGAATAGAGGAGCAGGCTGTCGAGTACGGGGTCGAGGCTGTCGGTGAGGTTGGCATTGAGCCTCCGCAGCAGGGAGCTGTCGATCCACAGGGAGGCCGACTGGTCGAAGGCGGCGAGGAGAGAGTCGATCTGTGGTTTCAGGTCGCGCTGCAGCGGGTCGAAGTACTGGATGCTGTAGTAGGAGCCCTGGGCCTGACCGAGAAGCTGCACGGGCTTGTCTGGCCGATGGCATGCAAGGGAGAGGGTCAGCGGCAAAAGGCAAAAAAGAAAGCGTCCGACACGGAGGTGCCGAACGCTTGAGAGTTGATGTTTCAAGGTCATCTATTATTTGTTGACAATGAATCTACGGGTGGTTTGCTGACCGTTTTCGCCAAGGATACGGAGCGTGTAGCTGCCGGTGGCCAGTGAGCCGAGGTCGAGCTGCAGGCTGTTGCTGTTGGCCTGACGCAGGATGACCTGCTGTCCCACGGTGTTGAAGACCTCCACCAGGCTGATGGTCTCGGGGCTTTCGATATTGAGGAAGCGCGAGGTGGGATTGGGGTAGAGGTTGGCCTGGAGGGCGTTGATGTCATCGATGCCCAAGGTGGCGGTGACGGTAATCCAGCTGGTGGCAGGGCAGTTCTTGGTGCTGACCACATCGAGACGCACGTCGGTGTTGCTGTTCACGTTGTTGAGCGTGATGCTGTCGGCTGTGGAACTGACAGTGCTGGAGTTGTTGATGTACCATTTATAGGTGCTGATGGGGAGGTTGGACTCGGCATGAAGCACGGTGTTGCCGCCGGGCATGAGGACCCAGTTGCCGGAGATGGTAATCTCGGGGGTCTTATCGACGGTGAGCTTGAGGGTCAGGTTGGAGTCGCAACCAGCGACATTGCCACCCGGTACTTTGACCGACTTGGTGACGTTGTAGGAGTAGGTCTCGCCTGTCTCATCCCAGGTGTAGCTGTCGCAGGCATGGACGGGCAAATCGCGGGAAGTGCTCTTTCTGATCTTGACGCTCAGGAGCAGGATGGAGTCGAAGCAGGTTTCATATCCGGTTTCTGGGCTTACGACGGCGGTGTCGCAGGTGTAGTTGATGGTCTTGGTTGATGAGTTAAGATGGAAGCGGTAGAAGTCGCAGGTGTCGATATGGAGGGTGTCGGTGCTGCGGTAGCGTTTTTCAGAGTTTTTGATGGTAATGTGGAGGGTTTTACGGGTAGCGCAGTTGTTGCTGACGGTGTACATACTGTCGCCTTGGTGGTTGACCTCGTAGTAGCCAGTGGAATCGAAGGAAGTGGCAGGTCCCAAGGTATAGGTGCCGTTTGCATTGAGGATACGGTAGGTGAAGGTGCTGTTCTCATCGTCGGTGCGATATACATCGCAGGCTTTTCTCTCAATGGTGTCGTGTTTGGTGTAGAACTTCAGGTCAAGGGTATAGACCGAGGTGCAACCGGTGGCAGTGTCGGAAAGGGTGATATTGGTTACGGTGTCGGTGGTGAAGGTGAATCCGTTATTGTAGTTCGGGAGGCCGACAAAGGCACTGTTAACCCATTTGTAGTTCTTGCCGCAGATATTGGCAAAGGTGGTGTCGTGCTGGATGCCGGTGAAGTTGGCCACTTGGATGGCGGCGATGCTATCGCATCCACCGACGGCAGTGGTGAAGATGTGGTAGTGGATGTTGCTGTCGGTGATGGTGTCGCCACCCCAGAGGTAGAAGCAACTGGCATCGGTGATGCTGACCGGGGTGATGCTGCTGGAGTCGCGGTTGCTGGTCACGATGGTGACATCGAGGACGCTGGTGCGGCTGCAGGCGGCAGTGGTGGTGGCGGTCACAGGATAGGTTCCATAGTTGGCAGTATGGGAGACGGTGCCGGTGGCGACAACGGTGTCAATCCACGAGGCCAGATAATTTTTGGTGAAGAAGGTGTCGCAAGCAACAATCTCGACAGAGTCGGTCATCAGGCCGCTGAAAGCAGAGACAGAGAGATGAACGATACTGTCGCAACTGTTGGCAGCGGTAAAGGTTTTGTCGTGCACATTGAAGTCACGGATGGTGTCGGTGCCCCAGAGGTAGAAGCATCCGGCAGTGACGGTAACAGAGTCTTCTACTCCAGTTTTGGAGAGAGAAACGTTGATGCTGACCAGACTGTCGCAACCGCCCACGGTCTTTAAGGTGTCAACAAAAACACCTGGGGTACGCCAAACTTTGTTGTTCCAGGTAGCTGTGCAAGTGCCATTGACGGCCACCGTATCGTTAGTGTTGTCATAGGCGGAGTGTCGGGTGTAGGTAAGCACGAAGATGGTGTCAGTGGTAACATACATGACTGTGGTGTCGGTGCTGTAGGTAACGCTATCACGCCAAGTGAGGGGAGTACACATGATAGTGTCCTCATGCATGATGGTTTGGCCGAACATCGGCAGAGCAACAAAGGCCATGAGCAGACTCAATAATGCTTTTTTCATCTTGTTTGTATATTTTATTATTATTATCTAATTAAATGTATTGCGTTATGTATTAAATCATTGCACTCTTCCCTTCTGTATTTATGAACTTGGAGAAGAATATGCAAAGATAGTATTTTTTTTTTAATTGATGATTTTTTTGTAGAAAAATGGTCTTTTTTCAACGGATAAGCACAAGTTCTGCTATGTTTTCTACGTGCTGGGTGTGGGGAAACATGTCCACAGGCTGGATGCGACGTACCTTGTAGCGCTCACTGAGCAAATGCAGGTCACGGGCTTGGGTGGCGGGGTTGCAGCTGACATAGACAATCTTGCGTGGAGCTGTATCAAGGAGTTGGCGGACAACACTTTCATGCATGCCGGCACGTGGCGGGTCTGTGACTACCACATCGGGATGGCCGTTGGCCTCTATGAATTCTGAGGTGAGTACTTTGGCCATGTCGCCGGCATAAAAAACGGCATTCTCAAAGCCGTTGAGTCGTGCATTGAGCCGTGCATCAGCAATGGCCTCCTCGACATATTCGATTCCCACCACCCGTTTTACTTGGGAGGCTAGGAAAAGGGCAATGGTGCCAGTGCCGGTATAGAGGTCGTAAAGAGTATCATTTGGCTGAAGTTCTGCCAGTTCGGCGACGAAGCTGTAGAGCCGTTGTGCTTGAGCAGAGTTTGTCTGATAAAAGGATTTCGGATTGATGATGAAATGCAGGTCTTTCTGTTTTTCGGGATGCCAGGGAGACATGCATTCCTCGATATGGTCGCTGCCGCGGTAGGTGTGTACCTCCAGATCGGAATAGGAGTCGTTCATCTTGTTGTTGATGATGTATTGCAGTGATGTGATTTCGGGAAATCGTTCGTGCAGCATGTCCAGTAAGGGGAAGAGGTGTTCCGGGATGTCTTCGGCTACGATGAGGATGACCATCCAATGACCAGTAGAAGTGTTGCGAATCACCAGATTACGGAGAAAACCGGTATGGTTTCGAATGTCGTAGAAGGGAAGTTGGTGGGCTATGGCATAGTCGCGGACTGCCAACCGAATGGCGTTGCTGGGTTCGGCCTGCAGGACACAGTGTTCAATGGGAAGTACTTTGTCGAAAAGTTGCGGGATGTGGAATCCCAGCGCCCCTTGTGCCGGAGTTTCTTCATTGGAAGCTATCTGTTCGGCTGTACGCCATGCACGAGTGGAAAAGGTGAATTCCAGTTTGTTGCGGTAGTGGAATATGCTGTCTGACCCGCAAATGGGACGCATCTCGGAACAGTCGATGTCGCCGAGGCGCATCAGGTTGTCTCTCACTTGTCGTTGTTTGGCATCTAGTTGGGCTTTGTAGTTCGTTGTCTGCCATTTGCAACCTCCACATACGCCAAAATGGGGACAGACAGGAGGCACCCGGAGGGAAGACTCTTTGAGGATTCGGACAGCACGTCCCTCGGCATAGTTTTTCTTTTTCTTGTACAGCTGAATATCAACTATATCACCAGGAACGACAAATGGGATAAAGATGACCATGCCCTCGTGGCGGGCTATTGCCATACCTTCGGCCCCGGCATCAATGATTTCTACCGCGCTTAGCAGGGGCAAATCCTTGTTTTTGCGACTCATAACAAATGTTTTGATATAAAAAAAAGAAGTATCTTCCGGTACTTCTTTCCTTTTGCAACGCCGATATTAATTACCTTTCGTCGGAAACGGTCAGTCTCTTTCTGCCTTTTCTGCGACGGGCGGCCAGCACTTTTCTACCATTGGCGGTAGCCATTCTCTTGCGGAAGCCGTGCTTGTTTGCTCTTTTTCTCAGCGAGGGTTGGAATGTTCTCTTCATGGTATGACGTTCTTTTTATTTATTGTCTTTGTTAAGTGCCTTTGGGGCAGGTTTTCCTCTCAAAATTGGAAGTGCAAAAGTACATAAAAAAATCAATATGGCAATAAAAAATTCATTATGAAAGAGATTATTTTTGTTTAAATACCTGTTAATAAGTTTGTAAGAAAATGAAATAAAATTCTTTTTTCGTCAATTCAAAAAAAAATAGTACCTTTGCAAATCCGTTTTGTGATGCTAAAAGATGTTAAATTGTACTTACAGAAGTGTTAGTAGATGGATAGAAATGATTTTACCAAGATGATAAACCAGCCAGGTAAGTTCACTCCCCAGGATCGAGGGTGGCTTCGTGCTGTGTTGGCCAAGTATCCCCATTCGTCGGTGGTTAGGGTGCTGGCATTGCTTGCCGACCATGCTTTTGGTTTTGACACGCCGGAAGAACTTCGTGCAGCCTCGTTGTCTATGTGCAATCCGCATTCACTCAATGCAATGCTCGCCAATGTCGTTCAAGGAGTGCCAGAGGTGCAGAGCTTTGATATTTTGAATGAAATCAACACTTTTCAGGAGGTTTCTTTCAAAACGGCCCCTAAAAGTGTGATTCTGTCCAATTTTCTTCAGATTGCCACTGAAGATGGCATAGAACCAACCTCTTCGGGAACAGTTCAAGCAGAGACCAAAGATAAAAAAAGTCTGCGCGCTGATGCTTCGTTGGGTACTGAAACTCTTGCTGTTATACTTGAAAAACAAGGAAAATATGACAAGGCGTTGGCGATTTATGAGAATTTGTTGGCCCATAATCCCGAAAAAAGTAGTACTTTTGCACCCCGAATTGAACATTTGAAGTCATTGATAAATCAATAAAAAACAAATAATAAACATGTACACCTTTATCGTAATTCTGATTCTTGTTGTCTGTGTGCTGCTTGCACTGGTGGTTCTGGTACAGAACTCCAAAGGTGGCGGTCTGGCTGCCAACTTCTCTGCTCCCACGCAGGTGATGGGTGTTCGTCAAACGGCTGATTTTCTTGAGAAAGCTACTTGGTGGCTTGCTGTTATTTTGGTGGTTCTTTGTTTGGCTGCCACGGTGTCCATCCCCCATCATAACAATGGCAACGCACTTAACACGGAGGTGACTTCTGGCGGCGCCGACCCTGTACAGGCTGCCAGCCCTATCGCCACATCGGTGCCCACCGCCGACCAGCAGTAAGCAGTGACTTCGCCGGGCGTAGTACAATCGGTAGTTAAGCTTATACTCACACACTTCCCGCATGTCCCCACAGAAGGACAACGGGAAGTGTGTGTTTCCATGTCCAGTTTTTTATATAATCGTGATCCCCGTTCGGCTTTTTTGTTGCGTGGCTATGCCGGTACGGGTAAGACTACATTGGTCTCGGCACTCATCCAGGTGCTTCCGCAGTTGCGTGTAAATTGTGTTTTGTTGGCCCCGACGGGACGTGCCGCCAAGGTAATCAGCGGGTATTCCCATCGGAAGGCATATACAATTCATAAGAAGATATATATGACCGCTACCGATGCCTCGGGAACAATGAGGATGGTGCGTGCCGTGAATCGCCATGCATATACTTTGTTTATTGTCGATGAGGCTTCAATGATCGGGTTGGAGCCCACAGGTACAAAGCAGAATCTGTTGGAGGATCTGGTGGATTATGTTTACGACGGGAACCATTGTCGGTTGATGCTCATTGGAGACGCTGCGCAGTTGCCACCCGTAGGGCAAAGCGAAAGCCCGGCTCTTGATAGCCGTTTCCTGGCTGCATCGTTCGGCTTGAATGTGGTTGGTGGAGAGCTTACGGAGGTGGTTCGTCAGCAGCAATTGTCAGGTATTCTGTCTAATGCCACAGCATTACGTGGACAGATTACATCACTCTATCCCGGAGAGGAAGCCAGGTTGCCTCTTTTTTATACGTGTGCAGATGTTGTGAATCTTGCTGCGGCCGATTTGATGGAGACACTTTTTCGGGAGTATTCTTCCTACAACCTTGAGGATGTGGTGGTGATTACACGTAGCAACAAGCGGGCCAACCTTTTCAACCAAGGCGTTCGGAACAATGTCCTTTTCCGGGAAGAAGAAGTGAATGCGGGAGATTACTTGATGGTGGTGAAAAACAACTATTTTTGGCTCGATAATGACAGCAGCGTTGGGTTTATCGCCAATGGAGATATCGTAGAGGTTCTCAGTGTACGGAATATACAGGAACTATATGGTTTCCGTTTTGCCGATGCCACAGTCCGTTTTGTCGATTACCCCGATGAGCAGCCCCTCGACTGCAAACTGATGCTTTCGACGCTTTACAGTGAGTCACCGTCACTCACTTCAGAAGAGTATGGGCGTTTTTATGAGGCTGTTATGGAAGATTATGCAGACTTGCCGCACAAAGCGGACCGTATGAGGGAACTCCGTCAGAACCCATACTACAATGCTTTGCAAGTCAAGTTTTCGTACGCACTGACTTGCCACAAGACTCAAGGCGGTCAATGGCGGACGGTGATTGTGGATCAGGGATTTATGCCACCCGACATGCATCTCGACCGGGATTGGCTGCGATGGCTCTATACTGCTTTCACTCGTGCAACGGAGCGTATTTACCTGTTGGGGTTCTCGGAACGGTTCTTCGGTGATGTCACCGACTGTTGATGACGGGGGTGGCGTAGTTCTCCAGCAGCAGTCGGCGCATTTCTTCGTTGGGAAGTTTTGATAGCCTGGCTTTCAGTCCGTCAATAGTGTGTTGTGTGTAACGGCCAGAGGAATGCTGTCCTGTCAGGAGAGCATGGGCGGCATAATTGGTGGGCATCAACCTGTAGTTTCCGTGTATGCGGCGATCTATCAGTGAGGCTACATGCTCAAATATGTCTTCTCCATCGGGTGGTATCAGTTCTCGATGAGAAAGCGGGGCTCCGATGGCTAGATGCACTTTCCCTTTGGGACCGATAATGCCTGAAACTACAGATTTAATGTCTTCATCCGGGGCTTTCTGATATTTGCCTCTTTGGCTTTGATACAATTCATGTGCTTTCATCAAATCGCAAGGATCCCATTCGTAGCTGATACTGACTGGCACAAGATGTAAATCGTTCAGTTGTCGCAGTGGGTCTGTCTGGCACCCTAAGCAGAGCATCTTAATCATTGCAGGCGCTGTGATGTCGTTCCCGTCTTTGGCACGGCCGTTCTTCTGGGCAATCCAAACGGACTGGCGTTGGTCGATAATAAGGTGGCTGAGGAAGGCCGACAAGTGGTGCAGGCTGTCGTAGAAAGCCCGAGGGGTGCCACCTCGCTCCATGCGAATGAGTTTGTTACTTCGGAACAAATCCTCCATGATGGGAAGACTTAGAAGGTTTTGTCCAAAAACGATGTGTGACGTGTCTCCTCGATGTTCAATCAGCAGTCGCTGCAGCAGGAATGCGTCGAGGGTGATGTCGCGATGGTTGGAAACGAACAGATATGCAACGCCACGTCGCAGGTGGTTGAGCCCCGAATGGGTAAAGCCATTGGTGGTAGTGTTAATGATGCGACTGATGGCATCGTACATCAGCGTTGCTTGGAACTCGTGAATGGTAGTAATACTCAGTAATTTCTTCTTGATCTCGTTGATGTCTCCATTGGGGTAGATGAACTTGATGGCTTGGGGAAAGTCGCTCCACTCGGTGATGCGTTGTAGGGCTGCTGGTAGCTCTTCGTCGGTGTAGGGCCGTATGTCGTCAAACTGCTCCATCAAAAGACATGGGTTATCAAGTAGTCCATCTCACTTCTTGGGTCTGCGCCACAGTAAAGAATACGATATATCGTTTCAGAAATGGGAATGCTGTCGGTGTTCCCAAGTCGTTCGTAGATAGTATGCATGTTCTTTACCGAGTAGTATCCTTCAGCCACACTGCCTGTTCTGTCAAACACTTGCTGAGGCTTTTCTCCGTGGGCCACGGCTACACCCAAAGCTCGGTTGCGGCTGTGCACCGACCAGCAAGTCACCATCAAGTCTCCAAGGTAACAGTAGTTGTCCATGCAGCGTCCGTCATAGGGGAGGTATTTGTCCAGTTGCATCCTTATTTCGCGGATGGCAGCACAAGTCAGCACGGCATTGAGATTGTCGCCGTATCCCAGTCCTTGACATATACCGGCGGCGATGGCATAGATGTTTTTAGCCAGTACAAAGTGTTCAATGCCATCAATGTCGCGGGTTGTGGATGTGTGACAGTAACTACAATGCAGCATGTCCGCTACTTCATTGGCGAAAGCGTCATTGATGGAAGCTACGGTGAGGAACGTGGCCATGCCCGCTGCCACCTCTTCTGCGTGGCTTGGTCCGCTCACTACGCAGATGTTTTCCTTGGCAATATTCAGTGTCTGCTCCAGATAATCTGATACACTCATGCAGCAGTCAGGTATGGTGCCTTTTACAGCTGAGATAAATTGTTTCCCGTGGTAAGCATCTACGGGTAAGGTGGCAAGAGTCTGGCCGAGATAAGCCGATGGTACAGCCAACAACAGCAAATCGCTGGCTGACACTGTTTCGGCCAAGTTTCCGCTAAGGTTTAATCTCGTAGGGTCGAGTGTAAGGTTGGAAAGCCGGCGGGAATTGTGTCCGGTAGTAGAAAGTGACTGCCGTGCATCATCGTTTCTGACCCACCAGTTGACACGACAATTCCTTTTTTCAAGCAATATTTTAACCAATGCAGTGGCCCAGCTACCGCTGCCGATGATTCCTATCATTCTGTTTTTCTATTCGTTCAACATGTTGTTACCTCAACGAGAGGCATGCAACGAATTTGCAAAAGTACAACATTTATTTCACATTTGATAACAAAACACCGTTAAAGGAAGTTAATTACCCTCTTGCGCCTTATAATTAAGAAAATAAAAAAGTGCCTCAATTTTTGAGGCACTTTTGTTTAATCCGAGGAAAACCTTATTTCTTCTTGGCGGTTTTCTTCTTGGCGAGAAGGTTGCTGCCGGCTTTGAATTTGGCAACTTTCTTTGCGGGAACCTTAATGGCCTTGCCAGTCTGCGGGTTCTTGGCGGTACGGGCTTTGCGCTCGACAACGCTGAAGGTGCCGAAACCAATCAGGGTCACTTTCTCGCCTTTGTTCAGTTTTTCCTGAATGCTGTCGAAGCAGGCGTTCATGGCAGCCTTAGAGGCAACTTTCGTCATGCCGGTCTTGGCGGCGATGGCGTTGACAAGTTCGGTTTTGTTCATTTTGTTTGATTTTAAGGGGTTATAATGTTACTTATTATCCTCTAACTTTTTACGCTGCAAATGTATGAAAATTTTTTAGGATGAACCAAATTTTTTTTGATTTTTTTTGAAATATTTTTTAACTTATTTTTGATTGTGCTGGTTTCCAGTCTGTTATATTGTTTCCTCGAAGAAAGTCTTCAACCTTATTTTTCTTTTTTCCAGCCATTTGGAGCTCTAAAATGTTGATAAAACCGTCATTTGTGGCCACTTTTAACACCCTTTTTCCATCGCAAATCAGTGTGCCGCAGGGGTATTCGTGTTTTTCTAACGATGGTTCGGCATTGAGTATCTTGAAAGGGATAGAATCCCCCTTTGAATTAACCAAAGTAAGTGTGGCGGCGGGGTAGGGGCTGAGACCCCGGATGAAACAATCGACCTTGGCGGCTGTCTGTGTAAAATTAATTTGGCAGTCGTTTTTGAAAATTTTTGGCGCCGGACAGGATTCTCCGTTTTGCGGGCGTGGGGTGATTGTGTTGTCGGCCAAGGCGTCAAGTGTGCGAATCACTAGATCCCGACCCATGTTGGCCAGCCGGTCATGTAGGCTGCCTGCAGTCTCGTGGTCGCCGATGGGAGTGGTTTCTTGCAAAAGTAGGTTGCCTTCGTCAATCTGATGGTTCAGCAGGAATGTGGTCACTCCTGTCTCGCGTTCACCGTTGATAATGGCCCAGTTGATTGGCGCGGCACCTCGGTAGCGGGGCAACAGTGAGGCATGAAGATTGAAGGTGCCATGCGGTGGCATGTTCCATACCGCTTCAGGCAGCATGCGGAAAGCCACGACAACGAAAATGTCGGCATTGTATTTTTGCAAGTCCTCAAGAAAATGAGGGTCGCGCAGCTTCTCAGGCTGCAGTAGTGGCAGCTGGTGGTCGAGGGCGTATTGTTTCACAGGACTATAGACCACCTTCTGTCCGCGGCCTGCTTGTCGGTCGGGCACGGTGACGACAGCGGCCACTTCATGCCGCGCTGACTGCATGATGGCGTCGAGACTTTCGACGGCAAAGTCGGGGGTGCCGAAATAGACTACTCGCATTGGTCTTTGAATTTGCACATCTTCAAGGCCGTGATGGCACCTTCCACACCCTTGTTTCCGTGACGGCCGCCGGCACGGTCGAGAGCCTGCTGCATGGTGTCGCAGGTGAGCACGCTGAAGATGACAGGACGGCTGTGTTTGACTGCGACGTTGGTGAGCCCTTGGGATACCGCCTGGCAAATGAATTCAAAGTGCCGTGTCTCTCCCTGGATCACGCATCCAATGCAGATTACGGCATTTAATGTTGAGTTGCTGTCAAGCAGCAGGTCGGCGGCAGTGGTCAACTCGAAAGTTCCAGGCACGTGACGTACAATAATATTTTCCTCCTTGACCCCGTGTTCACGAAGGGTACTGACAGCGCCGTCGAGCATGGCTCCAGTCACCTCTGAATTCCATTCGGCGGCCACCACGGCAATGTGGTAGGGACTGCCTTCAGGGACTGCCATTGGATCGTAGTCTGAGAGATTGGTCTTTTTCATTTTAATCAATAATATGTTTAGAAGTCTTTGCTGTTGATGGTAGTGGGTTGGTTCTTGGGACGTTTTTTGGTCTCCTTTATGATACTGTTGTCGGCTTTATAGGCCGCTTTCTCACCTTTTCGGGGTTGGCGGATGCCGAAATAGCTCTTGTCGAGGTGCAGCCGCCGTGTGCGGAGACCGTATCGTTCAAAGTCGAGTATCCATTCGGGGTCGAAAGTCTGGTATAGGAAACGGCATTCGAAATGCAGGTGAGGGCCTGTGCTGTTTCCCGTGTTTCCTCCTTGGCCGATAATGTCCCCGACGCTGACCTGCTGGCCATGTTTGACGTTGATTTTCGACAGATGGCCGTAGAGAGTCTCCAAGCCGTTGGCGTGGCGCAGAACCACGCAGTTGCCGTAGCCGCCCATGCGGGATGCTATACGTACGGTGCCGCTGAAGGCAGCACGTACGGGGTCTCCGACGCGCAGGGCGATATCTACCCCGTGGTGGCCTCGGTTCCATCGCCATCCGTAGTTGCTGGTCTTGTGGTTGCGTACAGGAAAACAGAAATCGGCGGTATCGACCGCCAGTTTGAGGTTGATCTCGTCGGGAAGCATATCCACTTTGGTGCGCCCCAAGGGATTCACACGGTGCTGGGGGAAGGCGTCGTACCATGCCGGTACCATGTAACTTTCAAGTTTTGACTCTGCTGTGGTCTCGGCAATGGGTGTTGTTGGCTTCTTGGGGGCTTGGGGTTCCGGTGCTTTGGCTTTTTCTGTCCGTTTGGGTTCTGCTTTTTTCTCGGTACTATGCAAGCGTATGGCAATGATGGAGTCGTAGTAGGACATCTGCGCTTGCATGAAGCAGGGGAGAAGCAGCATGAATAGGATTGTCAGTGTGCGGCGCAGACGGGCCACCGGCAACCCCAGCTGTTCGCGGTATTTGGCCACCGTGCGGCGGGCCAGCGGCACCCCTTGTTGGTTCAGCAGTTTGGCCAGTGCATCGTCCGACAGCGGATTCTGCTTGTCTTCCTTCTCGATGAGGTCCGACAACCGTTGCTTGATGCTCTCGATAGCCATTTCCTCGCCGCCGTCGGTGGCCATTCCTTTGGAGAAGCATTCCTTGAGTGCTATGGTGCCGAAGTCGGTCTGCAGGTATTTGCTGTTGGCCATGCGGCTTACGGTGCTGATGTCCAGTCCTGTGGCATCGGCCACCTCGCGCTGTCGCAGCGGGACAATCTGGTCGGGGTCGCCTGTGAGCAGGAATCGCCGCTGGTGCTTGACCAGATAGCGCATGATGCGTACGATGGTGTCGTGACGTTGCTGCAGCAGGTCGATGAATCCTTGTGCGTCGGCCTGTTTGGTGCGGAGAAACTGCAAGGTGGCACGGTCGGCTCCCGGTTGTCTTTCCATCTCTTGCAGCATCTCGGTGTAGTAGGTGTTCAGGCTCAGCTGCGGCAGGTGGCTGTCGTTGAGATAGAACTGCAACTGCCCGTCGTGCTGGGTGAGGACAATGTCGGGGATGATGGCCGCGGCTCCGTCGGTGTCGGCCGACGTGGAGCCTCCGGGTTTGGGGTTGAGGTGGCGGATGCAGTCGGCGGCCTCTTCGAATGCTTCCTCGCTGAGCCCGAGGCTCTCGCAGATACGTTCGTAGCGGTGGTTGGCGAAATCGTCGAAGTGATTCCGCACGATGGCGATAGCGGCTTCCTCCGTCTGTGTCGCCTTCTTGCCGCTCTCTCTATTTCTCTCCAGTTGCAGCATCAGGCATTCCTGCAGCGAACGGGCACCGATGCCGGCGGGGTCGAGACTTTGCACGATGGCCAGCACGGCCTCCACCTCTTCTGTAGTGACTTCGATGCCTTGCCGGAAAGCCATATCGTTGGCTATCAAATCGAGACTGCGTCCCAAGTAGCCGGCATCGTCCAAGGTGCCGACAATCTCTGCGGCTATCAGGCGTTGCCGTTCGGAGAGTGGGCGTAGGGAGAGCTGCTGCATCAGGCGTTCGTTGGCCGACTGGCTGTCGCTCACCACAAACTCGCGTCTCACCGCATTGGGGTCGCTTTCCAGGTGTTCGCGGTAGTCGAATCCGAAATCCTCCTCCTCGTCGGCATCCCAGTCGCTGCGGTCGTTGTCGGGCAGCGGCTGCTCGTCTTGCAGCTCGGCTTCGAGCAGGGGATTCTTCTCTATCTCTTCTTTGATGGCTTGTTCCAAGTCGGTGACAGGCAACTGCAGCAGCCGCATCAACTGTATCTGTTGAGGCGAGAACTTCTGCTGCAGTTGCTGTCGCTGGACTTGTTTCATTCGTTACGTTTTACCGGCCGAGGGTTATCGTACGATATCCATTTCTTCAATCAGGTTCTTGGCGCCGGCATAGACGTCGATGACCCACAGCATGTAGCGGCTGTCGAGGCAGATGCAGCGCTGCAGGTTCTCCTCGAAGTCGATGTCGCCGCTCATGGCCTCGCTGTTTCCGTCGAATGCCAGTCCGATCAGCACGCCCTTGCCGTTGATCACCGGCGAGCCGCTGTTGCCGCCCGTGATGTCGTTGTTGGTGATGAAGCATGTGGGCATCTCGCCGCGGCGGTTGGTATAGCCGCCGAAGTTCTTCTGGGCATAGAGCTCTTTCAGATGCTCCGGCACCTCGAACTCCGTTCCCGCAGGGCCTTCTTTCTCAATAACGCCCTTCATGGTGGTGTAATACTTATATGCCACACCGTCCTTGGGGTCGTAGCTCATCACGTTGCCGTAGGTGAGGCGGATGGTCGAGTTGGCGTCGGGCGACATCAGTTTGCCGTTCTTCTCGTTGATCTGGAGGATACCGTCGGTGAAGTCGCGTATGCCGCGCTGCAGGTTGTCCTTGCTCTCCTGCGACACCGATTCGTCACACGAGAAGTAGGCATTCAGAGCCTCCTGTCCGGCAGCGGCCAAGGGGTCTTTCTCCAGTTGTTTGGCGTTGGGCTTGAGCATGAACTTGCCCAGGCTTTCCTGGTTGGCGAAGATGCTCTTGCTGTACAGGTCGTTCACATACTTTTCCCAGTTGCCCTTGTACTTCTTGTTCGCGTCTTTCAGGAACTGGGGGCAGTAGTCGGGATTCATGTGGACATACACATATTCGAACAACGCTGCCGAGAGGCGGCGATCGACGCGCTCGTCATAGTCCTTGAAGAAGCTGTTGACACGAGCCTCGTAGCGACCCAGGTCGGCGTTCTTGTCCTGCTCCAGGTCGCGCTTGAACGCGCGGCACAGTCCGGAAGCAAACAACGGGGCTTCGGAGCCCGTCAGCAAGCCTTCCATCAGGTACATATAGGATTCCTCCGACTTGGCGCGGTCGGCATAGCCCTTGCGGATAAGGTCGAGAGCCTTGCTGTACTTGGGTGACGATTGGAAACGGGCCCAGTCGCTGTACTCCTGCTCGACCGCTTTCTTCACACCCATGGTGTTCAGGTTCTTCAAGGCCTTGTTCTGCTCGTTGCTGTACTTCCAGTAGTTCGAGCAGCTGGCGTACTTCGAGGCGTATTTGATGCGGGTGGCCTGGCTGGCGGCCATCTCCTCGCGCAGAATGTTGATCTTCACGGTGCGGATCTCGTAGCGCAGCTTGTTCGTGATATCCATCGCCTCCTCAAGGCCGTAGCTCGTCAGGAAGTGGTCGGTGGTGCCGGGGAAGCCCATCACCATCGCGAAGTCGCCGTCATTCAACTCGCCGGCGCTCACCGGCAGGTGGTGCTTTGGAGTCAGGGGTATGTTGTCCTGGCTGTAGTCGGCAGGGTTGCCCTCCTTGTCGGTGTAGATGCGGAACATCGAGAAGTCGCACGTGTGGCGCGGCCAGCTCCAGTTGTCGGTGTCGCCGCCGAACTTGCCCATCGAGCTGGGGGGGGCGCCCACCAGACGCACGTCGCGGTAGATGATGTGCACGAACAGGAAGAACTGGTTGCCGTTGAACATCGGCTTCACCTTGGCGGCGTATTTGGTGCCTGCCACGGCCTCTTCCTCAATCTGAGTGCACACCTTCTTGATGGCGGCGGCGCGGTCGCCCTCGCTCATGTCGTCGCTAAGGCTCTCCTTCACCTTGGCGGTGACATCCTCCATGCGGACGAGGATGGAAGCCGTCAGGCCGGGGTTGGGCAGTTCCTGCTCCTTGGTGTAGGCCCAGAAGCCGTCGCGCAGGTAGTCGTGCTCCACGGTCGAGTGCTCCTGCAGTTTGCCGTAGCCGCAGTGGTGGTTGGTGCTCACCAAGCCCTGGCTCGAGATGATCTCGCCTGTGCAGAAATGCCAGAAGGGGCTCCCCGCGTTGCCCAGACCCACGATGGCGTCTTTCAGGCAACTCTGGTTCACGCTGTAGATGTCCTCCGGCGTCAGTTGGAAGCCGGCTCGACGCATGTCGTCGTAGTTTTTCCCGATCAGGGACAGAAGCCACATGCCCTCGTCGGCGCGCGCCACGCTCGGCAGCATCACCGTCAGGACCATTGCAATCACTAAAGTACGAAGTTTCATTGTTTTATTGTTTTTATTATTTATAAATAGAATTCATTATCACGCTGCAAAGATACAACTTTTTTCCTATCCGTGCAAATTTATTCCCCGCCACCGGGCAAAAACAGGCCCATAGCGCCATCCCTGTCACCATGGGCTCACAACATAATTCGTGAAATAATTACGCCAATTTGTTTCCAATTCAATTCAGCTGACATCCCCTTGATTTTTGCATCGCCCGGAAGACTCATGGAGGGTACTGAGGATGTACTTAGGATCTATGGAGGATCTATGAAGGATCCATGGAAGATCCATGGAGGATGACCGGCCAAACCGCTGGTTTATATGTGTTTGCAGACGGCGTTTTTGCGGAAGTCTGTCAGTATCAGCCCTTTCCTGTATCTTTGCCGACGGAAAGACACATTTTTTTTCTCGCTTTCAAAAAACTTAGTATCTTTGCAGCGTCGTTTCCACCGAAGCCGAAACGGGCAGTATTAACCAACAAACAATAAAAAATGAAGAAAAAAGTATTATTTGTAGTGCTAGCGCTGCTGGCAAGTATCGGCACCTTCGCCCAGAATGTCACCCCGTTTGTAACACCAAGCGGACATACTCTATATTACATCCTGGAAAGCAATCAAGGTGCTACAGACTTGGTCATATTTCCCCCATCGAATAATTGGATGGGTTATGCCAAACCTTCCGGTGACCTTATTATCCCCGACAGCATTGATTGCGGGGGACAGACTGGTATGCTTCCTGTCCATTATATTGGCGAAAAGGCTTTTTCGCAATGCGACAGCCTGACTTCGGTAACACTGCCAAATACCATATTGGGGATAGACAAACAAGCGTTCTACGACTGCGACATGCTGACCAATGTCAATATGCCCGACTCGTTAAGGTACATTCACCATTGGGCATTTGGCCGTTGTTTTAATCTCACAGGTCCGCTTGTTATTCCTAGCAAAGTAACCGACATTGGAAATTATGCTTTTCATGGTACCAAAATAACTTCACTGTCCATGTCTGATTCCATCAAAAACATCTGGTGCGCTGCTTTCCTCGGTTGTAAAGAGCTGAGGGGCACAATTACCTTGCCTGAAGGTTTGGAATATATTCTCGGTGGCGCTTTTGGAAGGTGCGACAGGGTACTTTCCATCAATGTGCCGTCAACAGTTTCAGTTATCGAGTATGGTGCTGATGGAATAAACTTTCCTGCTGCTCAAGCATTTGTTGGGGTTAACAATATAAACTATTCTGGTTCTGCCATCACGGACGCATGGGAATGGGGTGCCAAGACACTGAACGGCTATATTGAGAATGGCGTGGTTTACCGCGATGCAAGCAAGACGGTTGTTACCGGATGCGATTATCAACAAAGCAGCATCACACTCCCCGCCAGTGTCGACACTATTGAGGAGATCGCATTTGCGAATAACGACATCCTCAACCATATAACCTTACCTGAAGGTCTGGAAGCCATTAAAGACCGAGCGTTCGAGCTTTGTACAGGGTTGAACGATATTACTTTGCCGGCATCGTTGACTTATCTCGGTGCTTTTGTTTTTGACAACCTCGACACACTGCGGATGTCAGGCAGTGTGCCGCCCGTATATGACTTTGTCTATACCGTGAATGGGATTGACACAACTTATTATTATTACGACTCCATGTTTGTAGAGCTTCCCCTTGTAGTCCCATGTCATTCCGGCAGCGCCTACCGCCATGCAGAGGGCTGGAGTATGTGCAACAATATTATCGACCCCTGCGGTGACGAACCGGTTTACTACACCGTCTCCATCGCAAGTGCCGACGCGACGATGGGCAGCGTGAGTGAAGGTGGCGAGGTGGAGGAAGGCGACAGCTTCACCTTCCGCGCCATTGCCAATGAGGGTTACCACTTCACGCACTGGAACGACGGCGACACCAACGCCGAGCGTACGGTGGTCGTCACTTCCGACACCACATTCACTGCCTACTTCGAGGCCGACGGCGGCACCGAGGGCATCGATGGTATTGAGGCTGTCAACGCCAAGGTGTATGCCGAGCATGGCCGCATCGTCGTTGAGGGCGTCGAAGACGAGACAGTTCGTGTATTCGACATCGTTGGCCGTCAAGTGAAAAACAGCGACCTGCCCGCCGGCGTCTATCTGGTCAAGATTGGCACCCTCCCTGCCCGCAAGGTGGTGGTCATCAGGTAAACCTTGACCCTTTGCAACTTTACCCCACAAAGACTGGGCGGTCACAACATGGCCGCCCTGATTATTTTATCACCTTACCACCTCATACTCCATAACTTACACTCCATTTCACTCCTCCACCCGTCAAATACCCGTTAAATACCCGTCTCTTTCTTTTGGGGGAGTTGGAGAAGTTAAAGAAGTCAAAGAAGTTAGAGAAGTTGTCGGCAATGTCATCGGCTGGTGCATTTGTCTTTAACTTCTGGTGCGAAGCGCAATCTGCCCTTTACGGCCTTGAGCACCGCTGATTCAAATTTAATTCAGCGAAAAATTTTCAATTTTCAACTTTCAATTTTCGTTTCCCTCCCGTTTGCCTAAAGTACGATTCAAGTATGACTAAAGAAACACTTGGGCATGATGAAGGTGTGACCGGGTAATGACCTAGTACTTTCTATATAGT
>DGIA01000038.1 GCA_002392965.1 Bacteroidales bacterium UBA3834
TGGTGATACCGCGCTCTTTCTCTTCGGGAGCGGAGTCGATGCTGTCGAAGCTCTTCACCTCGGAAAGGCCCTTCTCGGCGAGAACCTTGGTGATAGCAGCGGTCAGAGTGGTCTTACCGTGGTCAACGTGGCCGATGGTACCGATGTTGACGTGCGGTTTGGAACGATCGAATTTTTCTTTTGCCATTTTTTAATACGTATTAAATGTTAACAATTAATAATTTATTTCACGTTCAAAGAGGGCGGGCACCATGGCTTTCGTCCTCCAAAAATCTTTTCTTTCAGTGCCTTTCGGCAAAAAAAGAGAGCCACAGACGAGAGTCGGACTCGTGACCTCTTCCTTACCAAGGAAGCGCTCTACCACTGAGCTACTGCGGCTTGTGTTTCTCACACTCTCTTTTGAGAACCTTTCTTTTTCAAGGCGGGGCTGGTTCTGCTGCCTCCGCTTGTCTGGAGCGGAAGACGGGGCTCGAACCCGCCACCTATAGCTTGGAAGGCTATCGCTCTACCAAATGAGCTACTTCCGCCTGTTGAAGTTTGGCTTCGTGGGGGAGGGTGGACTCGAACCACCGAACTCTTCCGAGGACAGATTTACAGTCTGTTGCAATTGCCGCTATGCGACTCCCCCATATTGTTGTCCGATTACTCATTATAAGCGTCGGACCCCGAGCCGATGAAGGGACTCGAACCCCCGACAGGCTGATTACAAATCAGCTACTCTACCAACTGAGTTACATCGGCTTCTGGCACTTTTTCAAACAACTCTTTCTCGGTTTGAGGCTGCAAAATTACTACTTTTTCCGAAACCCACCAAGTTTTTTTTGAAAAAAAAATTTTGACTGTTTATAATTTGTTGATAAATAAGAAAATATCACCCAAACTTTTTTCACCTATCACCAACCTGTGCCCGTGCATTTAACAATCAGCACCCCTGATAAAGACCTTTTTGCACCCTCTTGACACAAAAAAAGGGGCACACACACGTATGCCCCTGAATTACAATCCATCAGACATTGCCGACGGACTTTTTTCACTACTTCACCACAAGTTTACGGATGGCGCTGGCGTCGCTGCTTGTCACACGCACAAAGTACGCACCGCTGGCATAGCCAGTCACGTCCACAGCCATGCGACTACTATTGGTCTTGCCATGGAACACTGTGCGACCGCTTTGGTCAATGATGCTCACCTCAGCCGCGCCTTCGAAGGAACGCAAGTCAAGCGTGACCGTCGTACTAGTGGGGTTCGGATAGAGTGTGAAGGTAGCACTGCCGACCACATCGTCGATACCTTCGGTGTTATGCTGATGACGCGTGGTAAAAACAACATAGTCGCTCCAATCCGAGTAAAGTTCTTCGTCCTCATCACATATCGTACGCACCCGCACGCGATACTCGGTGCTGTCGGACAGACCGGTAAAGCCATAGTAGCTTTGTGTAGAGGTGAAGGTAACGGTGTTCTCCTCCGAGGTCAGCTCCACCTCCCATCGGTTAGTGCCTGCGGGAGCTGTCCAACTCACACGTGCACTTGTCACCGTGACGTTGGTCACATTCACGTTGCTCACAGCCGGGCACTCCGCCTGAGGCTCCGTATAGTGGCTGTTGAAGTGCAGCACATTGCTGGCGATGGAACTGTCCGTAGCCGAGCAGAGTGCCACCACATAGAGGTCATACGTCACGCTGTCGGTCAGTCCGGTCAGGTGGATGTTGTTGCCATTGACAGTCTGCATCGTCCAGTTGTCGGCGGTGCTGAGCTTATAATACACATGGTAGGTCGAAGCCGTTCCACTCCAGATGATGTCGGCCGAATGGTCGGCATTGATGGTGGGATACAGCTGATCGGGTTTTGGACAGGAGGCCTGGCCAATACAGTGCACATAGAGTTCGTAACCGGCGGCAGCGGCATAGCCACTTGTGAATACCACGGTCAGGGCACCGGTAGTCGAGGTGGCTATCGGGATATTGAATACTGTGTCCAAACTGGCGGTGTTGATACTGAACAGCGCCGTGCCGGTGGCATCCGTGCCATCATAAATGGTCAGACTCGGTGTGTGTTCACCCAATTTGATTTTGGCTCCTTGTATTTGCGGCTGACGGCCGTTCTCGATGGTCCGGATGACCAGCTTCGAATTGCTATTATGCAGGTAGCCTGCAATGGGGCCACCATTGTCATAGACAATGAAGTCACATCCCGTCACGGTGTCGGCCGTACCCGAGTTGTTCATCCACACCTCGTCGGTGGCTACACCGTTCTGCAACTCCACCCAGTTACTGTAACTATCGCCCAAACATTTGCTGCGCACGAAGAAGCGGTATTTGGCGCCGTCGGCCAACTGGCCGTAGTCGGGCTGATACATTGTGTCGGTGACGGTAATCAACTGCGAAGCGGACACACTGTCGGGGTCGATAGTGGAGGTAATTGTATCCATGTACACCTGCCATTCAGCGGCATCGCCTTGGGGTGTCCAAGTGAAATACACATCGTCGGCCGTGTTAGGATACATGGTGTTGTGGGCTTTGATGTTCGCCGGCGGGAAACATCCGGGTAACTCGATAACCATAAGGCTGTCCATCTCAAATCCCCATTCGGCATACATGCCGCTACCCTCGTTATGTGTATGGCTAATAGCAATACGGTTACCGGGACCGTTGTAGTTGAGATAGTTATAGGTAAACACCACAGGTTCTTCGCGGCTTTGGTTCGGGTCGGCCATCTTGCCGGCCACATGCACCATACCCGTGATTTCGTCATACACTCCGAATACCATACTGTCACCTTCGCTGATGTTGCCAAGTTTGGCTTTGAAACTGATTTGCAACTTGGAGAAAGAGGCATTCAGTGCCGGCAGAATGGCATATTCATAGGCGGAGTTTGTCTTTGCCATCAAGGTGCCATCGCCAGGACCGCTGTAGCCATGTCCGTCAACAGGGTCGATAATCCAGTTATTGAAACCGAACTTGGAGGGATCGGTGAAATCCCAGCAAGGCGGCACATCCATGGTTGCACTGTAGAAAGGCTCATAGTAAGGCACATCCATCAATGCACAGGGGGTCTGTGCAAAAGCGAATGCCCACAGGGTGTCATTTCCGCAGACGTTGCCCACACGAACCTCATAAGATGTGGCATAAGACAGACCGGTCAGGGTATCAGCCAGGCCGTTGCTCGGATTTGGAACACTCCATACGCCACCACCGGCACGATGTTGTACCACAAAATTATTCACCGTTCCGTTAGCCGTCCAACTCACAATAATGGAGTCGTTAAGAGCCACAGCGGTCACATTGTCAGGATAGTGGCACCCTTCATCGAGGCTGATGTTGATGTCGTCAATTACACCCATGTTGTATTCATAAGTCGAAGTGTAGCGGAAAGCCACATAATAGGTGTTGTTGGAATTCAATGTACTAGTGTTAAACTCATAGCGCTGGTAAGTATCAGTGGTCACGCTGGCCAATGGAATGAAGGTGCTATCCACTGCGGGGTTGGTCATGACACCGGCCTCCAGAATCGGCGCGGAATAGTAGGTATTATCCTCTCTCATACCCCAGAAACTCACATAGATAGAATCGCCAGGCAGCGGTACAGGGTCGCTGCTCACAATACTGGTGCCAGTACTGATGTAGTAGAACGTCAAGGCTTTGTCTCCGGTGTGTGCTTCGGTGTTATAACCATCGGCCACTCCCGGAAAGACAAGACCATCATAGGAAGAACCGGTGGCACCACTGTTATTCCAACAGGCAGGCATCTCGCCCACAACATCGTTTTCGAACGAAGTACTGTATGGCAACACCATCGGGGCGCACAAAGTTCTGGCTATGGCAACCGTTGTCCACAGCGTGTCAGTCGTGCAGGCGGTTCCCACCATGATTTCATAGGCCGTAGCGGTAGATAAGCCCGTAAGGTCGGTTTGAGTGGAGGCCAGGCCTTCAACCGAGCTCCAGGCAGTGGTACCTTTCACTCGGTAACGCACCGTGTAGTTGTTCATGATGCCGTCATCGCTCCAACTCACGGTAATCTTGTTGGTATCTGTACCATAGGCCACCATGCTGTCGGGACGATGGCAACCGTCGTCCATGCGGATATTGATGTCATCCACATTGGCACCACCCCAATAATCAGAAGCACTATAACGGAAAGCCAGATAGTAGGTGCTATCGACAGCCAACGCAGGTGTGACAAACTCATACTGGGCATAGTCGTTGCTTCCTGTGAGAGTGATCATAGGCACGAATGTGCTGTCGTCGGTGAGGTCGGTCATCAGTCCTGCTTCCAGGGTAAGTGTTGTGTAGCCATTGCCATCATCGGTCCGTGCCCAGAATCCCACCACCAACGACTCGCCGTTGGCAGGCAAGGCGCTACTGGCAATGAGGGTGCTCACATTCTCCGAGACAAAGCCCAGTGAATGGCTGCCCGAGTTGGCCCCATCGGACACTGCCGGATAATCCGTATAGATATAACTATACGTAGCATAGTCAAAGCGACCATAGGAATAGCTGCTGAGAACTGTCCAGCACGAAGGAACTGCATCCATCGCATCCCCTTCGAAACTGGTGCTGAAGGGTAATCCCATCGATCCACAAAGAGTCTTCGCACTTAGCGTGGACACAAGAGTGTCGCCATTGCATAGCGAACCAACATAGATATCGTAGATCGTATTGGCATTGAGCCCCGAGAAGGTATAGAATGTGTCGGTCACGCTGGAAGCACTCCAATTGATGGCACCTGTACCGCTCTTTATACCCACGGCCCACTCGCTCTCCGTACCAACACTCACCCAGTTGACGCTGATGCTTGTGCTATCGACAACATCAAAACTCAGCATGGGAGCGAAGCATTCGGGCACCTCGCAAGAGGCCATGAAACTCACGGCAGGAATATTGTTCTGCAAAGTGCCGCTGCCTGGATCGGAAGGCTGATAATCAGTTCCGTCGCTGGATGTGGCAAGACCTTGTTGTGATGTAGCCGCCACAGACGCCCACTGAGGACTGTTCTTCCAAGAACCCGTGTTGTCATCGACGGCAATCACCAGGTTGCGGATGCCATCATAGACAAAGGCGGTGTCGAAGGGGATAGATTTCCATCCTGTGCTGGTGACATCGATGGTGACATTACTGGCCACACGGGTCAAGCTGTCGTAGGGGATCCAGCCGTTGTCGTTAGGGAATGCGCTTAAAGAGGTGTGCCCCATATAGACATCCACCGTGCGGATGTTGTTGTTCACAGCTGTGTTTGCCATGAAAGCCAGGCCGTGGATAGTGTCGATATCGGGCATCTGGGCGACGGTGTAGATGGCCTGGGCATAGGAGTAATTGTAGTAGGTGTTCGTAGGAATGCTAGTATTGGAGGAGTTATCGGTTGCCACCTCTGCACACGAGGTTGTCATAAAGGTCACACTGACAGCGCCAGCGGTATCGACTTGGTTCCCGACGTCGCAGTAATTGCGCAGCATGACCGTGTAACTATGGCCGGGCAGCAAGTTACCGAGCGTGTAGGCGGTACCCGTCACATCGACTTCAACCGGAGCTGCATCGGCATCGGTGTTATCCGTCATGACAATCCGCACTCCGCCCGTGGGGAAGCCCACAGTGCTGTCATAGGCCCAGTTGATGACGGCGGCGGTATAACTGATATTCCCCATCGTCGCATTGATCACAGGCGCACAGGTCATCTGGGTGGTAAGGCTTCCAAACGGTTTTGGATCCGACGCATCGCTGCCACAGTTGGTGCGCACCCAGACATAGTAGGTCGTCTGCGGAAGCAGGCCACCAAGCGCATAATGTACCGTATCGTTCAGGTCGTTGACGGTCTCCACCATAGCATTGTCGATGTTGTTCGTCGTACCGTAGAGCAAGTCATAGGATGTGGCGCTGGCGCCGCCGGTGGTCCAAGTCAAATATGCCGTGTAGGGTCCCACGCTATCGACCACCGCCATACTGGGCTTGTTGCAGCCATTGTCTTGACGGATGACTACATCGTCGAACTTGCCGATAAACGTGGATCCATAGTAACCGTATCCATAACCCATCCATGCAACATAATATGTGGCATTGGGGTCAAGGCCGGCGGTGCTGAAAGTATATTCTTCCCAGCTGTTGCTTCCCACCTCTGCCAAGGGAATGAAGGTACTCGTGTCGTGAGGGTTGGTGATAACACCGGCTTTAATCCAGCAATTCGAGGCTCGGCGCGCCCAGAAACTGACGAATATCTGGTCGCCGGGCAGCGGCACACGGGGCGATACCACCAGGTTGTACGGTTGGCTGCTGTTACCTTGCAGATACATGGCGTATGTGCCGTCCGGGGTGTGGTTGGCAGGCGAGTTCTGGTCGTTCACCGACGGGTCGGTGCCGGCATGGATAACGCTGTCCCAGCAGGGGTACCATGCACCGTTGTAGGCGGCATCCTCGAAATCGACAATATAGGGCAAGGTAATCTGTCCGCATTCGGTACGGAAAGTGCCGCTGACGGCTGCCGACGAGTCGGTGGCCGAGCAGATGGCACGCACCAAGAAGTGATAAGCCGTGCTGGCGTCCAGGTTGCCCACCGTCAATGAGGTGGTGGCAGAGGTCAGCCACGTGGTGTCGCCGGCTGCCCAGCAGGCCACGCTGTAGGAGGCTCCGGTGTTCATCTCGTCATTCCAACTGAGGGTGATGCTCGCGCTGTCGGCAGCTCCGGCAGTCAAGCCGGTGACAGCCAGACAGGTGGGCGGGTCTTGTATGACGATGTCGTCGATGTAGAGAAAATACTGGTCGTTAGCCGTGTATTTGATGCACACATACTTCGTGCCGGCCGGGACAATTCCTTCAAACTTCTGGTAGTCGGTGGAATTGGTGGACACCTCGGCCCCCCAGGTAAATGCTTCAGGGGCGCTGGTGGTCGATGACCAACCCAGCATGAATGTTTCCGTGTAGTAGCTCATTCCTGCTTTGTACCAGAACTCCACCTGTGCCGGAGCCGTAAGGGGGCTCAGTTCGGGAGAAATCAGATACTGCGGCGGATTGGTACTGTAAAAGAACTTGAAGCAATAGGCCCCGTTGCGGGCGTTATCGCTGCTTCTCCCTGTGCCGCCGGCACCGTTCACCACACTCCAGCTGTTGTAGGCCGTCTCATTCTCGAAATCCATCGTGACGGGCAGCGTCAACTGAGCCGTCGCCGCCCACGGCACTACGAGCAGCGCCGCAAGCAACAATCTCTTGAATACTTTTTTCTTCATAATCCTAGTATTTAGTTAATATTGTATCGTTTGCACAAAAATTTCTGTTCCCCTGCTCCACAAGGGGACAGAGGCAAATATACGAAAAAAAAATAATATGGATATTTAAAAACCTAATTTCCTCCCATTCCTCTGTTCTTCCATCAACCACCCGGCAAGAAACAGCTGCCACCATTCCACCCTAGTGCATAACCCTAAGGTAGTACCAGGTTAGTACTAGGGTAACACTAGGGTAACACTAGGGTAGCACTAGGGCATAGGAAACATATCCCTAAGAATCAGCCCGTTAAAAACGACCTTCAAAAAAACAAGCACCTGCCTACTCGCCGAGGTGCAATTCGTGCCCCATACGGTCTTGCTTGGTTTTCAGGTATTTCTCGTTGTATTGGTTGGGTTCGATGACGATGGGAATAATCTCGGTCACCTCGAGGCCATAGCCTTCAAGACCTGTGCGCTTCACCGGGTTGTTGGTCACAAGGCGCATCTTGGTGACCTTCTGGTCACGAAGAATCTGGGCGCCGATGCCGTAGTCGCGCTCATCGGCCTTGAAGCCAAGTTTGAGGTTGGCATCGACCGTATCATAGCCCATCTCCTGCAGGTGGTAAGCTTTCAGCTTGTTGACCAAGCCGATGCCACGCCCTTCCTGGCTCATATAGACGATGAGGCCCTTGCCTTCGGCGTCGATCATCTCCATCGCACGGTGCAGCTGGTCGCCGCAGTCGCACTTGCAGGAGCCGAAAATGTCGCCGGTGGCACAGCTGCTGTGGACACGCACCAGCACAGGTTCGCCTTCCTCCCAGTCGCCCTTCTTGAGCACCATGTGGGTACTGCCGTTGTCGAGTTGGGTGTAGGCGATGAGCTGGAAGTTGCCCCATCGGGTGGGCAGGAACACCTCCTGCTCGCGGCGGATGAGGGTTTCGTGAGCCACACGGTAGGCGATGAGGTCCTTGATGGTGATGATCTTGAAACCGAATTTATGGGCCACTTCCTGCAACTGGGGCATACGGGCCATGGTGCCGTCGTCGTTGATAATTTCGATAAGGGCACCCGCGGGATAGAGACCTGCGAGACGAGCCAGATCGACGGCGGCCTCGGTGTGGCCGGCACGGACGAGCACACCCCCGTTGCGGGCACGCAAGGGGTTGATATGACCCGGGCGACCCAAGTCGTCAGCTTTGGTGGCGGGGTCGGCCAGGGCCCGGATGGTGCTGGCGCGGTCGTGCATGGAGACGCCTGTGGTGCAGCCGTCCTTGAGGTTATCGACCGTCACGGTGAAGGGGGTGCCGAGGAGCGAGGTGTTGTCGTGCACCTGCATGTCGAGGTTCAACTCGTGACAGCGCTGTTCGGTAATGGGTGCGCAGAGCACTCCGCGCCCGTTCTTGAGCATGAAATTGACATGCTCGGGAGTGATTTTCTCGGCTGCCATGATGAAGTCGCCTTCGTTTTCACGGTCCTCGTCATCGACGACAATCACGAACTTGCCTTGGCGGAAGTCTTCAATGGCCTCTTCTATGGTATTGATCTTGAAATCCATGTCGTATCTGTGTTTTATTCTTGTTTGCTTTCAATCTTCTCTTTGAAACGGTGGTTGGCACCGCAGAGTGCATCGTCGGCGTTGATGCCGTGACGACGCGCCCAGTCGATGAGGGAGAAGAGGTAGTCGCCAAACTCCTCTTCGGTCATCTCTTCTTTCCACTTTCCACTCTCCACTCTCCATTCTTCGCCTTCCATTCCGGCCACCTTGTCCTGCATACGCTGGGCCTTGATGAGGGAAGGCAGCGAATCGGGCACTCCGTCGAGGACCCCGCGGCGGTCTTTCTCGCGCATTTTCAGCTGCTCCCAACTTTCGCCGTGATAGTCTTCCTTGTGGTAGATAAAGGGGTGGCGCGCCACAAGCTTGTCACAGATGGCGTTGTACATATCTGCCGTTGTGAAAAGCCCGGCCTCCTCGGCCAGCTTGCAGTAGAACATGACGTGCATAGCCAGGTCGCCAAGCTCTTTCTTGAGTTGGGTGGTGTCGCCCGATACCACCGCTTCCGACAACTCGTGAACCTCTTCGATGGTGAGGTGGCGCAGGCTCTCGAAGGTCTGCACACGATCCCACGGACACTCGCGGCGGAGGGTGTCGAGGATGCCGCTGAGGCGTTCAAATGCGGTGTACGTCTTCGACTCCATCTATTGATTTCAGTTTGTCTATCAGTCCGTTAAGGCTATCTACATCGTTGACGTAGAGCATGATGATGCCACGAGCCACACCCTCGGAGGCTTCCAGGGTGATGGCGCGCATATTGAGGTCCAGTTCTTCGGAGATATGGCGTGTGATTTCCTGCAGCAGGCCTTTGTTGTCGATGGCCGTGAGGGCGATGCCGGTGAGCAGGGAAAGCTCTCCACCGGGGCGCCACTTGGCACGGACGGTGTGGTTTTCGTGGTTGGCCATCTCGTTCATGGCTTGGCGGCAGTTAGTACGGTGAACCATGATTTTGCCATCCTGGACAATACCCACCACCTGATCGCCCGGAACAGGCTTGCAGCACGGTGCCGTTTCGGTAGGATAGTCCTCATACTCACGGTCGAGCAGGAAGGGACGCGACGGCAGCGGTGTTTCAGGGATAGCCTCCTTGGACGCAGGAACACCGAAAAGGTCCTTGTACTTGTCGAGGAAGAAAAGCTGCGGTGCGGGACGCGCCTTGCCGAAACACTCGGCAATGCTATGCTCGCCGATGGTTCCTATTGCAATATCGTAGTAGAGGTCAATGTCCGACGGCTGGTTGAAGAAACGCTTGAGTTGCCCGAAGTTCTGCGGGTTGTTCTTGATGTTGAGTTTCTTGAGGTATTCTCCCAGACGTCGCTTGCCTTCGGCGAGATACTTCTTACGACTCGACCGCAGGAAGTCCTTGATGGCATCGCGGGCGTGGGAAGTCTGGCACTCTCCAAGCCACTCTTCGGTGGGGATGGTGTTCTCTGTGGTGAGCACTTGCACCTGGTCACCCGTGTGCAGGCGCTCGCTGCGGCTGACCACCCGGGCATTGACCTTGGCTCCGATACAATGGTGGCCGAGGGCGGAATGGATGGCATAGGCGAAATCGAGCACCGTACTGCGTGAGGGCAGCGTGATGGTCTTGCCATGGGGGGTGAAAAGGTATATCTCCTTTGTATAGAGCGCCTCCTTGAATTCTTCGACAAGGTCGAGGGCACTTTTGTCACTCTGCTCAAGGGAGGTGCGGATTTGCGCCAGCCACTCTTCAACAGGGTTGCTTTCGATATGCTCCTCAGGATGAGCCTCCTTGTAGAGGAAATGGGCGGCCATTCCCTTCTCGGCAATGGTGTCCATGCGCTCGGTACGTATCTGTATCTCCACCCAACGCCCGATGGGGGTCATCACGGTAGTTTGGAGACTTTCATATCCGTTGTTCTTGGGATGCGTAATCCAGTCGCGGAAGCGTTTGGGATTGGGGTCGAAGGTGCCGGAAATCATGGCATAGACCTTGAAGCACTCCTCCTTCTCATGCTCTCGGGGAATACCCTTCAGGATGATGCGCATGGCATAGAGGTCGTAAATCTCCTCGAAAGCCACATGCTTGTTTTCAATCTTCTTCCAGCAACTGTAAACCGACTTGACCCGGGTTTTGACCGTATATTGATAACCCGCCTGGTCGAGCATTTGGCATACAGGTTCATAGAGGCACTCCCTGAGCTTCTCGCCTGTGCCGGCAGTCGCGGCTATCTTGGATTCGATTTCAGCATATTTCTCAGGGTTGGTATAGCGCATCACCAACTCTTCGAGCTCTGTCTTGATAGTGTAAAGTCCCAGGCGATGGGCCAAAGGTATGTAGAGGTAGGACGTCTCGCTGGCGATGATCAGTTTCTTCGTGTCCTTCATCGAACCGAGAGTACGCATATTGTGCAGACGGTCGCAGAGTTTGAGGAAGATGACGTATGCGTCGTTGCACATCGACAGCAATATCTTGCGGTAGTTCTCAGCCTGCTTGCTCTCGGCCTGCTGGATGACCATCACATCGTCTATCTTGGTCAATCCATCGACGATTGTAGCCACGCGGTCGCCAAAAACCATACGCAACTCGTCGAGGGTGATATCGGTGTCCTCCACCACATCATGCAGCAAGGCGCTGACCACGGCGATGGGGCCCAAGCCCACCTCCTTGACTGCAATGAGAGCCACCGCCAAGGGATGGAAGATATACGGCTCGCCGCTTTTACGGCGTGTACCGGCATGAGCCGTCTTGGCCATGCGGAATGCACGCAGAATGTCCGCCTCCTCGTTAGGCTGCAACGGCCTCTGTTCCCGGCAAGCGGCAATCAACTCGTCGTACTTGGCTTGTATCTCGCGTTCCTCGCGTTCTTCGTCAATTACATACATGCTATCCTACCACCAAAGAAAGGCTGCCGTGGCTGTGGCAGCAAACAGTCCCAGACTCATGCCACAAGTGAAAAACGTGCGACGTCCCACCTGTGCCACTCCTATCGACAACGACTCCCAGCAGAAGGAGGAGCCTCTCCATTTCGGCAACGCCATCCGCAGCCCCAACTCGCCTCCCAGACGACTGCTGATGACTACACCGCCGTAAAGATGCCAGTCGAGACCTCCACCGTAGCCGGACAACCGCAGCGCAGGACCCGCAGCGAAATAGTTGCTCCGCGCCCCGAGGAGGCCTTTGCCGTAGAAGCCCCACCGCTCGGGAAGCCAGGTAAAGCTGCCGCCCAGAGCGATGTCGCCGCCAAACCAGCCGTCTATCTCCAGAAACATCGAATTATAGTCATTACTCAGTTTGTTGAAGTAATGATGCTTCGGCAGAGTAACCTTCCCTTCGCTGGACGCTTTGCTGCCTCGCACATTGCCGAGGGTGTCATAATAGACAGGTGCACCCAGCACATTACGGTCGCCGGCCGGCTTCTGAGCCACCGCCACGCCCGCAAGGAGCAGAAGCACCGCTGTCACCAATATCCGTTTCATCACTCGTTGTTTGCTTTCTCCTTGAGTGCTGCCCGAATCTTCTGTTCCAACTCGTCGCAGAGCTCGGGATTGTCACGCAGCAACTGCTTCAATGCCTCCCGGCCTTGTGCCAACTTGGCATCGCCGTAGCTGAACCAGGAGCCGCTCTTGTGAACAATATCCAAATCCACGCCCAGGTCGATAATCTCACCCAGTTTGCTGATACCTTCGCCAAACATGAGGTCGAACTCGCACTGACGGAACGGAGGGGCCACCTTGTTTTTCACCACACGCACCTTCACTCGGTTGCCGATATTCTGGTCGCCGTCCTTGATTGCCTGGATGCGGCGGATGTCGATACGCACCGAGGCGTAGAACTTCAGCGCGTTGCCACCGGTGGTTGTCTCGGGATTGCCGAACAGCACCCCTATCTTCTCACGCAACTGGTTGATGAAAATGCAGCAGCAGTTGGTCTTGCTGATGGTGGCGGTGAGCTTGCGCATCGCCTGACTCATCAGGCGTGCCTGGAGTCCCACTTTGCTGTCGCCCATGTCGCCGTCGATCTCGGCCTTCGGGGTCAGGGCGGCCACAGAGTCGATGACGATGATGTCGATGGCGCCGGAACGGATGAGGTTGTCGGCAATCTCGAGGGCCTGCTCCCCGTTGTCGGGCTGCGACACCAGAAGGTTGTTGATATCGACACCCAGCTTCTTGGCATAGAAACTGTCGAAGGCATGCTCGGCATCTATGAAGGCGGCTATGCCTCCCTTCTTCTGGCATTCGGCGATGGCATGGATGGCCAACGTGGTCTTACCGGAAGATTCAGGTCCATAGATCTCGATGACGCGGCCTCGCGGGAAACCGCCCACGCCCAATGCCATATCAAGACTGATACTGCCCGTCGAGATCACATCCAGCTCTTCTTCCGGACGATCGCCCAACTTCATGATCGATCCTTTGCCATAACTCTTCTCTATCTTGTCAAGCGTGCTCTGCAGTATTTTCAGCTTTTCAAGCTTTGTCGCCTCTGCGTCATTCATTTCTTTTGCCATAATGTTCAAGTATTTAGTTTTTATTTATCCTTCGTTTGATAGGTGCAAATATACACTTTTTTTCTTTTCCATTGTAAAAAAAGGTCACAGCCGCTATAATCGAAGCCCGCAGGACCGCACCCTATCGGCACTCTGACGGATACGCTCCTCGGTGATCTCGCCGTCGGCCACCATCTGCTTGATGACCTTCACCGCGCGCGGCACCATGTTGGGGTCGTAGGTACCGCCGTTGTTGCTCAGACACAGCAGGTCGGCGCCCGCCAGCACTGCCATGCGGATGGCCTTCTCGAAGCTGTACTGCTGCACGATGGCACCCATGGCCAGGTCGTCGGTGACGACGACACCTTGGAAGCCGAGCGTGTCGCGCAGGTAGGCGGTAATCTTCGGCGAGAGCGAGGCCGGCAAGCCCGTGGGGTCAAGCTTGCGGTTGACAACATGGGCCGTCATCACCATCATATTGGCACTCGGCAGGTCGCGGTAGGGCTCCAGCTCACAGCGCTGCCACGTGTCGGTGACATCGACAAGCCCTTTGTGGGTGTCGCCCGTGGCACTTCCGTGGCCGGGGAAATGCTTGAAACAGCTGACAACATTGTGGCCGAGCAGCTCCTCGCTCCATATCAGGCAGCAGCGGCGCACCACGGCGGGATCACCTGAGAAGCTGCGCTCGATGCCTCCTATGACGGGGCAGCGGGGATTGACATTCACGTCGGCCACAGGGGCGAAGTCGAGGTTGATGCCTATCTCCTCCAGCATCCTGCCCGTCAGGTCGGCATAGTAGCGCACCGTGTCGTCGCCCTTGGCGGCGCATTTCTGGGCCGACGGTATGGCCGGGAAGCCGTAGCGTGTGCTCAGGCGGCTTACATAGCCTCCCTCCTGGTCGATGCCTATCAGCAGGTCGGCGTTGAATGCCCGCAGCTGCCTACACAACCGCTTCAGCTGTTCGGCATCCTTGATGTTGCGGCCTCGGGTGCCGGTGGGTACGTCATAGTCGAACAGTATCACGCTGCCCACATGGTAGTCGCGCAAGGCACCGACAATCTCGGGGTTCCTGGTGCTATCCACCTCCGTGCCGCGGAAGCCCACCAGCAGCATCGCGCCGATGTTCTCCTCCAGCGTGTATTCCGGCTTGGGCTCAGGCAACACGGGAGGAGTGTCGGCAAGTTTCCTACTGCCGCAACCCAGCAGGGTCAGCAAGGTAAATGCAATCAGTATTGTCTTCATCCTTCAAACGGTATTCTGTGTGCGATGCTGCGGCCAAGCGTGATCTCGTCGGCATACTCCAGGCTGTCGCCCACCGCCACGCCGCGCGCCAAGGTCGTGATCTTCACACCCAGCGGCTGCAGCAGCTTGTTGATGTAGTAGTTGGTGGTGTCGCCCTCCATCGTGGTGGGCAAGGCCAGGATGACCTCCTCCACGGGGTAGGGGTCGCCCGTCTCCACCCGCCTGACCAGCGACGCTATCTCGAGGTCGCCCGGGCCGATGCCGTCGATGGGCGAGATGACGCCGCCCAGCACATGGTACAAACCCCGGTATTGCTGCGTGTTCTCCACAGCCATCACGTCCTGCACGTTCTCCACCACGCAGACGATGCCTCGCTGGCGCTTCTCCGATGAGCAGATGGGGCACACCTCCGTGTCGCTCACGTTGTGGCAATGGCGGCAATGATACATACGGGTTTTCAACGCGACCAGCGCGTCGGCCAAGTCCCGCACCGACTGCTCGTCCTCCTGCATCAGATGCAAGGCATAGCGCAACGCCGACCGCTTGCCGACGCCCGGCAGCGTGCTCAGCTGCTCCACCGACTGCTCCAGTATCTTACTTGGCAGGTTCATCCGTCTTGGGGCTTCCTTCCACCTGCTCCTGCAACGCGGCCAGTTTGGCCGCGGCCTCCTGCTCGCGCTTCTTGCTCCGCTGGTGGGCGTTGCCGGCAAAGAACATCACCACCGCCAATATGGCGCTCACCAAGGCGGCAACCGTCACCACCACCTTCAGCGTCACTCCCAGACGGAGCATCACCACCGCTACGATATCGCCCAGCAACAGGGCGAAGAAAAGATACCATCCAAGATTTTTCATACCAGATTCATGCTTTTCTTGATGCTCTCAATTTTGCCGTCGAGCGCATCGTTGGTCTTGTCGAAACATTCCTTGCAGCACAGCTCGCCCTTCACACCGAAGTAGAACTTGATCTTGGGCTCCGTGCCGCTGGGACGCACGGTGATTTTGTTGCCCTTCTCCGTGAAGAACTGCAGCACGTTGCTCTTCGGCAAGTCTATCTTGGTCACCTTGCCGCTCACCAGGTCCTTGCTCTCCAGCACCTGGTAGTCCTTGATGCAAACCACCTTCTCGCCGTCGATCTCGGCAGGCGGATTCGTGCGGTAGTCGCGCATCATCTGCTGTATCTCCTCGGCGCCGCTCTTGCCCTTGCGCACCACGCTCACCAGCCCTTCCTTGTAGAAGCCGTACTCCTTGTAGATATCCACCAGCACATCGAAGAAGGTCTTCCCCTGCTCCCGCGCCCAGGCGGCTATCTCCGCAATCATCGAGCACGCCGCCACGGCATCCTTGTCGCGCACAAAGTCGCCGATCATGTAGCCGTAGCTCTCCTCGCCGCCGGCAATGAACTGCTCCACGCCCTCCAGCTCCAGTATCTTGGCGCCGATAAACTTGAAGCCCGTCAGCACATCGTAGATCTTGATGCCGGCGCGTGTGGCGATGTCGGCGGGCAGTTCGCTCGTGACGATGGTCTTCACCATGAACTCGTTGCCCGTCAGCAGCTGCTTCTCCTGCCATTGCTTGACGATGTAGTAGAACAGCACGCTCATCGTCTGGTTGCCGTTCAGCAGCATCCACTCCCCGTCGGGGCGCTTCACCGCCACGCCCACGCGGTCGGCGTCGGGGTCGCTGGCGAAGACGATGTCGGCGTCGATCTCCTTGGCCAGATCCACGGCCATCTTCATGGCCGCCTTCTCCTCCGGGTTCGGGCTCGGCGTGGTGGGGAAGTTGCCGTCCGGCACCGCCTGCGCCTCCACCACATTCACGTTGGTGAACCCCAGCTGCTTCAGCATCCTCGGTATGAGGGTGATGCCCGTGCCGTGAAGCGGCGTATAGACAATCTTCACATCGTGGTGCTTCTTGATCACCTCGGGATTGAGGCTGTTGGCCTCCACGCGGGCCAGGAAGGCCTTATCCACCTCCTCGCCTATGATGGTGATGTTCTGCTCGCCACCCGTCATCTTCACATCGCCCACGCTCTTGATCTTCAGCACCTCGTCGATCACCGCTGTGTCGTGCGGCGCCGTCAGCTGGCAGCCGTCGCTCCAGTAGGCCTTGTAGCCGTTATACTCCTTCGGATTGTGCGAGGCCGTGACCATCACGCCCGTGTGGCACTTGAAGTGGCGCACGGCGAAACTCAGCTCCGGCGTGGGACGCATGCCGTCGAAAAGATACACCTTGTAGCCGTTGGCGGCCAGCACATGGGCCGTGATCTCCGCAAACTCGCGGCTGTGGTTGCGGCTGTCGTGACTCACCGCCGCACGCAGCTCCTGCTCGCCGGCGTTGACCTTCCTCACATAGTTGGCCAACCCCTGGGTAGCCATCGCCACCGTGTATTTGTTCATGCGGTTGGTGCCCACACCCATGATGCCGCGCAAGCCGCCGGTGCCGAACTCCAGCGTGCGATAGAAACTCTCGTTGAGCTCGTTCGGGTTCTGCTCCGCCATGTCGCGGATGGCCTGCTTCGTGGCCTCGTCGTATTCACCTTCTAGCCATGCCTTCGCATTCAGCTTGGCGCTCTCGTCGATGGGAAGATTGTTGATATCCATAAAATTTCGCTTTTTAAGTTTCTATTTTTTGATAACTAAAAAAACCGCAAATTATTGCCTTCCTCGGCTTTTTTTTATCCCACACCAAAAAGAGTTGAAAGTTGAGAAATGTTCTTTGCCATAGTTTTGTTCCTTTCTTGATTTTGGTTGGTTGATGATTGAATTTATTTTGGGATCCCGTTTCCGTTATTGGTTATGGTTTTTGGTTTTGGTTTTCGTTTTGGTTTTTCGTTTTCGTTAGACAGTTTTCGTTTTCGTTAAATACCAAGGATTCCGCAGGTTAGAGTTAAGTTTGACACAGGTTAGCGACAACCTTGCCGGCCCTCCCGCCTGAATCACGATGCAAAGGTACGACCGCGGCATTGCGGTCTAAGAATGGCGGACGAATTTTTTTCTTCACCCTTGTAAAACGTTAATTACCATTCAATTGCACGTCAATTTTTTTTTTGATATATTCCCTGTGGCTTGCCGGTTGGGGTGTGGTTGGTTGGCCTCCGGCAGGCGAAAATGGTGCCGGTTTGGATGGTATTGGATATGTAGGAGATGCCATTCAGTTGGTTTATAGCATTTTAAATTCACGACCCTACGGCGAGTGGGACAGTTGGGACAGTGGGACAGTTCGAAATAATGCAATCCAAAAGTCAAAAATAAATCCTATATCTATATATCTATATATTTATATAGATATATAGATATAGAGGTATAATTCAGGGGTAGGAAGACACAAAAACGAACTGTCCCACTGTCCCAACTGTCCCACTGCAACGGTACCCATGTTTTTGAACTTGCTGAACGTCAACAAGAAGAAGCGCGAGCCACCGTAAGGGATGGCCGGGAACGGCGTGCCATGGATGAGGCGAAGCTGGACGGGATGAGGTTCGTGGCGGGAGGCTGAGGGAAAAGAAAAGCAGGGTAGCACCCTGCTCACTATCCACTATTCACAGGCCACTGGCTACTCCGCTGCGGGAGCGGCGGCCATAAGGGCCTTGTAGGTCTTCTCGGCGGCCAGAGTACTAATGTATCAACGAGATGCTCATCTATATCAAAAAAGACTATACTTGCTCCTCGGGATTAACATTGAATTCTTCATTGAAGAATTTTTTCATCTTCGTGTCCAAATGAGAAATTTCTTGGCACATAAACTCACACGTAAAATCGTAAATCGGCTTAACCGTACCCCACTCTGTTGCAGATCTGAACTTTAATTTGTCTGCATAATAGTTGACAAGCTTCCTGTTTTCCGAATCATCAGCAGCAAAAAGGTACAAATATTGACACCCCACTTGTTTTTTTATTTTCAAAACAAGAGGAACCACAAAACGCCAAAATATTACAATGCCTATTTGTGGGAATTTATTCTTTGCGCGCCATTTATTAAAATCATAGTTATCATTACGATAGAAATGGGCCAACTCGATTGCGGAAAAAGTATGGCGACCTCGTGTCATCAATGCATTGCCATCAATAGCCAAGTCATTTTTGAGTTGTGTTTGCTCAATATCAACGCCCTTCGCCTCGGCATATTCAACAAAACTCTTTTCCTTATCTGTTGTAAGATATGGATAAATAAACTCATCATAAAGCATGCCACATTTGAGGGAAAAATAAAACATTATATTCCCTTCAGCATCCGAGACCAAATAATAGGCAACCGTACCAACTGCATCCTCTTCTGAGGCTTCGTTTCTCAACGAGCACTTTTTCTCATTGATATGAGTGTTCTCAAATGAGGAAATCTTTCGTAGCAAACAATCATCACAATCCGATAGCCTCTTAACTTGTAGCTGATTAAGCGCTTCTTCTTGTTCCCTCGTAATTCTCATTGGACAGCCTGTGTCTGGAATTCACGCCACACCTTGAGTAACTCACATCTCTTTCTGTACCGCATGGCATCTTCACGGATGTCCGACATATCCATTTCCTCTCCCAATCCATTGTTCTCCAGCATTCTTTTTCTGGCTCTTTGCCAAGAAATCTCTCCATGAGAAATAGAACTCAAAAGCATAGAATCGCTTCCTGCCAATTCATCCATAACTGAAGCAACAATATGAACTGATGAGGCCGATATCACGGGACATCGATTCTCCAAATAACCAGACTTGTACATTGCACGGATTGCAGGAATAACTGGTCCATATTTCCAGGCGTGGAACACTGCATCAAACATGGGATTACCAGTCTCTGCAATAGACTTTCTTTGCACAAAATACAATAATTTGTGCAGTTTCATCTCATCGATTCCACGACAAAAACGCTGCTTATATTGATAACAAATATAAGAAGCAATGTCTATAACATCTTCCATTCCAGTAAGTTTCTCGATTTTCTGCAAACCTTTTTCGCGGACAAAGATATGTTTTTTTTTCTAAATCAACAAAAAAAACTTTTTACTCCGCGGCGGGAGCGGCGGCCATAAGGGCCTTGTAGGTCTTCTCGGCGGCCAGCTGCTCGGCGGCCTTGATGGTGTATTCGATGGCCGACTGCTGGGGCTGCCCGTCGATATTGACCCGGCACTCGTATTCCCTCCTCCCCTCGCGGTCGCGCACCATGGAACGCACGATTTCAAAAGTGACCTTTTTTTTATTCTTCTGCCCCCAGTCGATGAGCTTGCCCTTGTAGTTCCAGTCGGTGGTGGCCAAGGCGTCGATGTCCAGGTAGGTGCAGAGGAGTTTGTCGATGATAAGATGTCTGGTAAAGCGGAATCCCTTCTCCAGATAGATGGCTCCGATCAGCGCCTCGAAGGCGTCGCCGCCCATGCTCTTGAAGGCGCCGTCCTGGCCCTTCTGGTGCTCCACCAGCTCGGTCAGCCCCAGCTTGCGGGCCAGCCCGCCGAGGCTCTTGCGGCTGACTATCTTGGAGCGCATCTCGGTGAGGAATCCCTCCCCTTTCAGGGGGTATTTCTTGTACAGATATTCCGCCACGATGGCACCCAGCATGGCGTCGCCCAGATACTCCAGTCGCTCGTTGTTGACACGATGGCCGTGATCTATCGAGGACGACGAGCGGTGCGTCAGGGCGATATGATACAACTCCGCATGCCTGGGCGTGAAGCCAAGCACATTCTTGAAAAAGGCATAAAACTCGGGATTCTCCTTCTTCCGGGTAAACAATGTCATGCTCAGTATTTTCTAAAGGCGAGACACACATTGTGGCCACCGAAGCCGAAGGCGTTGCTGAGGGCGAAGTTCACCTCGCGGCGCTTGGCCTGGTTGAAAGTGAAGTCGAGTGCCGGGATCTCGGGGTCGTCGGTGAAGTGGTTGATGGTGGGCGGAATCATCCCGTTGTCGATGGTGAGGATGGTGGCGATGGCCTCCACGGCGCCGGCGGCGCCCAGCAGGTGGCCGGTCATCGACTTGGTGGAATTGATGCCCATCTTGTAGGCGTGGTCGCCAAAGAGGCCGACGATGGCCTTCGGCTCCGAGATGTCGCCGATGGGCGTCGAGGTGCCGTGGGTGTTGATGTGATCCACATCGGTGAGGGCCATACCCGACTCCACCACCGCCTGGCGCATGGCGTCGATGACGCCCAGCCCCTCGGGGTGCGAGGCCGTGATGTGGTAGGCGTCGGCCGAAAGGCCCACACCCGTCACCTCGGCATAAATCCTGGCTCCACGGGCCAAGGCATGATCCAGCTCCTCCAGCACCAGCGTGCCGGCGCCTTCGCCCAGCACGAAACCGTCGCGGTCCTTGTCGAAAGGACGCGAGGCCGTCTGCGGGTCGTCGTTACGCGTAGAGAGGGCTCGCATGTTGCCGAAACCGCCGATGCCCACCTCGGTGACAGCACACTCGCTGCCGCCGGCAATCATGGCATCGGCCTTGCCCAGACGGATCAGGTTGAAGGCGTCGCCGATGGCGGCTGCCGACGAGGCGCAGGCGGCCACCGTGCAGTAGTTCGGCCCGCGCAAGCCGTACCGGATGGCAATCTGTCCGGCACAGATATCTGTGATAACCTTGGGTACCCAGTAGGGGCTGAACCGCGGCGTGCGGTCGTGGGTGGCATATTCGATGATTTCGTCCTGCAGGCTGGTCACTCCGCCCATGCCGGAACCCCACACCACGCCGAAGCGCGACTTGTCGATGTTCTCGTCCGTCAAGCCGGCATTGCGCAGGGCCTCATCGACGACCACCAGGCCATATACGGTATAACCGTCAAGAAGACGCATCTCCTTGCGGTCGAAATGCTCCAATGCATCGAAACCTTTCAGCTCCGCTGCAATACGACATTTGAATTTGGCTGCATCGAAGCGCGTTATCGGGCCTCCGCCACTTACTCCGGCGACCAACGACCGCCACAGTTCGTCAACATTGTTTCCAATGGGGGTCAGCGCCCCGAGACCCGTAACAACAACTCTTTTCAACTCCATCCCGGGTTGTTTGAGGTTGATACGTCATTTAGTAACAGAACGTTGAAACACCCCTCGTCCGGGGTACTCCAACGTTCTGGTGAAAGAAGTGTTACTTCTTGTTGTTCTCGATGAAAGCGATGGCGTCGCCAACGGTGACAATCTTCTCAGCTTCCTCGTCAGGAATAGAAAGGTCAAACTCTTTCTCAAGCTCCATGATCAGCTCGACAGTGTCCAGCGAATCGGCACCCAGATCATTGGTGAAACTGGCCTCGGGAACAACCTGACTTTCTTCAACACCCAATTTGTCGGTAATGATACTGACAACTTTAGTAGCAATTTCTGACATTTTTCTGTGTTTTTAATGTTAAAATCGGCTGCAAAGAAAAGAAAATTTTCTGACATGACAACATTTTTTAACATTTCACGCCCTCTCCGGAAAGATAATCCCTTGAATTAAAACAGAGTGCATTTTAATTTTTTTTAACGAAACATGCCCCGTTCCGCCGCACTTCTCTCCCTCAAAAAGTCGTTTCATGGCAAAATCGGCCCTCCCTGCCCCGTGCTTTCTGCAAAAACAGCCTTAAAAAACGCTGAAACATGCTGATAATCTGACACATCAGCTATTATATACCAATTATTCCACTGATACTCAACAAATAAGCCCTTATGACCTCCTGGATACTGAGTGATGACTATATAAAATGTATAGAGGGAGTATATAGTCACAGCCTTTTCATCGCTGAGAATGAATCCATTACACATACAATAAAAGCATAACCAGCTGAAAGTCAGCCGCGATAAAAAAACTTTGTCTTCATTTCATTTTTATTGCTATCTTTGCATCATCAAACCACAAACAAAAACCCGCTCATGAACACCCCTGTCCGACTGGCGATTCTCGGTTCCGGCAACGGCACCAACGCACAACAAATCAGCGAATACTTTGCAGGACGCACCGACGTGGAGGTCGCGTGTATCATATATAATAAAAAGGACGCCTATATCGCCCAGCGGGCGAAAAACCTCGGAATCGAAAGCCATTATTTCGGCCGCAGCGACTTCTTCCAGAACGGGAATGTGCTGAAATACCTGGCAGAGAAGAAGGTGGATTGGGTGATACTGGCCGGCTTCCTCTGGCTCGTGCCCGAGGATATGCTCGCGGCCTACCCCAACCGCATCATCAACATACACCCTGCCTTGCTGCCGAAGTACGGAGGCAAAGGCATGTACGGGCATCATGTGCATGAAGCCGTGGTGGCCGCCGGCGAGCACGAGAGCGGCATCACCATCCACATTGTGGATCGTCACTATGATCGCGGAACCACCTTGTTCCAAGCACGTTGTAGCGTGACTCCGGATGACACACCCGACTCCTTGGCCGCCAAGATACACCTGCTGGAGAAGGAGCATTTCCCGAGGGTGATTGACGAGACGATAAAGCACTCATAGCATGCGTATTGCCATCAACACAAGGCTTCTGGTCAAAGGCAAGATGGACGGCATCGGGTGGTTCACCTACGAGACCGTCAAACGGATGGTCAAGGCGCATCCCGAGCATACTTTCTATTTGTTGTTCGACCGAAAGCCGTCGAAGGAATTCCTCTTCTCCGGCTGCCGCAATGTTATACCGGTGGTTTTGTACCCTCCCGCAAGGCATCCCATACTTTGGTGGGCATTCTTCGAAGGCGCTGTTTCCATGGCTCTTAAGCGTCATCATATTGACCTTTTTCTCTCTCCTGACGGTTTCATGCCCCTGCACTCCGACATCCCGACACTAACCGTCATCCACGACATCAACTTTGAGCATAGTACGGATAATCTGCGTCCTTCGCACCAGCGCTACATGACCCATTTCTTCCCACGATTTGCGAAGAAAGCCACCCGCATCGCCACGGTGTCGGCATATTCAAAAAACGACATCAGCAACACCTACCATATTGATTCCAAGAAGATTGATGTAGTATATGACGGAGCACACGAAGGCTATCGGCATCACTCGGAAGAGGAGAAAACGGCCATCCGGAGGCGCTTCACCGACGGAAAGCCCTACCTGATTTTCATCAGCACAATCCTCAAACGGAAGAACCTGGCCAACCTGTTGCGTGCCTTCGACAAGATAAAACAGGAGGACACCACCGGTTTGAAACTTGTCGTAGTGGGCAGCAGGGTATGGTGGCAGGACGAACTGGCGGAAGCCTACGACAACATGGCCAACCAATGCGATGTCATCATGCCCGGCCATGTGGAACCCGAGGAGCTCTCGGCTTTGCTCTCGGCCGCCGAAGCATTGGTCTATCCCTCATACTTTGAGGGATTTGGAATACCTATTCTTGAGGCCATGTATGCCGAGACAGCGGTAATTGCCTCATGCACCACATCCATGCCCGAGGTCGGAGGCGAGGCTGTCCTCTACATCGACCCATCCCAACCTGACGATATTGTCCATGCTATCAAGCAATTGTCCATCCATTCAATCCGCGAGGAGTATATCGCAAAAGGACGGATACAGCGAACCAAGTTCAGCTGGGATATAACAACCGACCTGCTGTGGGAGAGTATGATGAAAACCGTTGATTCGAAATGATACGTCGTTGGACAACCCTGTGGGGTCTGCTGGCGCTGCTTCAATGTGGACTTGCACAAGATTCTACTACTAGAAATCTGGTGCACAACCCCTCGTTCGAAGCACATACCGCCTGTCCTCAACGCATTGACGCCATCGGCACCATGCGGGAGGTGGAAGCCTGGTGGCAACCCACCAAAGGAAGCAGCGACTATTTTCATCCATGCGGAGGTCGGGAGTGCCAGGTGCCGAGAAACAAAATGGGATTCCAGTCAGCACATTCAGGCACAGCCTATTGCGGCATCTACTGTTCAAAAGAGAACTATCGGGAATACCTTCAGACGGAATTGAAGGAACCCCTCCGCAAAGGATGCCGCTACCGAGTCAGTTTTTGGGCAAGTTTGGCGGACAAATCGCCCTACGCCGTAGCCACCCTCGGGGCTTTGCTCACTCCCGGGCGTATCTCCGATACCACCTGGAATATCCTGATGGACAACGAAATCACCGAACTCGAAAACGGTCAAAAGCAAATCATCTCCACCTACTACAAGCCCCAGGTGGTCCATCCATCCAGATTCGTCATAATCTATATGGACCAATGGAACGAGATTACCGGCGAATTCACCGCTACGGGTGGGGAGAAGTACCTGACTATCGGAAATTTCAACTCGTTTAACCACTCAAATGTAGTCGAGACCCATGCCGAGAACACCGTCCTTCCCGGCGCTTATTACTATATTGACGACATATCTGTCGTGTGTCTGGATTGTAACGACGAGACTCAAGTCATCGACACCGTTCCCGCGCCCCAAAAAGGAGATATCATCACCCTCCGCAACGTATTGTTTGATACCGACAAGAGTGACATCCTGCCGCAGTCGTACCACGACCTGCTTACCCTTATCACACTTCTGAACGAACACCCCACCATGCACATCGAGCTGCGTGGGCATACCGACAACCAGGGCACTGCCGAACGCAACCGCATCCTCTCCGAAGCCAGAGCCGAAGCTGTGGCCAACTATCTGATGGCACATGGGATTGACCGCAGCCGCCTCACCTGGCACGGCTTTGGAAAGAGCCTGCCTGTTGATACCAATGATACTCCCGAAGGTCGTCAGAACAACCGCCGTGTAGAATACAGGATTCTCTCTAAATAATAATAGATGAATTAATAAATAGAAGAGGGCCTCTCGCATGAAAGGCCCTCTTTTATTGGTGTAAGTCTATGAGACTATTCAATCACACGGTAGAAGCTGACGCGACGGTTGAGGGCGTACTGCACATCACCGAAGGGAGCGCTCTTACCCTTGAAGTCAACATCGATGCGATCCTCGGCGATGCCATACTTCTTGACGAGGAGGCGCTTGACCTCTTTGGCACGCTTTTCGGAGAGCTTCATGTTGTACTGGTCGCTGCCAGTGTAGTCAGCAAAACCAATCACCTGGATCTTCACGTCGGAGTTGTCTTTCATCACGCGGGCAACGGCTTTCACCTTGTCCATTTCCTCCTCGCTGACCTCCCACTCGTTCACGTCATACTGAACCGAGAAGGGCATAGCGTAGTAGTTGATCTGATCGGCTTTGATCTTGTTGATGACCTCCTGCAGGCTGTCGGCAGCAGCGGAGTTGACCTTGCCCTCATTGTTGGCAAGAGCCTCGGCAAGCTGATCCTCGAGCTCGGCGATGCGGTTCTCAAGCTTCTTGGTATCGACATTGTTGTCGGCAACCTGCTGCTCGAGAGCGGCGACCTGGGTGTTGAGGGCACCGAAGTTCTCCTGGGTGAGCATCGACTTCTGGGCGGCAATGGCCTGGTCGGCGGCGGTCACACCAAAGTTGTAGGCATAACCCAGACGCACCAAAGCGTGCATCTTGTCCCACTGATAGAACTTGGCGGTGAAGACATTGGGCACATCGGTAGCATCGAGAGCATACTCCAGGAAGAGGCTGCTTGCATCGGTGAAACGATAGCTGAAGCCCAGACCGGCATTCAGGTAAGGACGCCAGAAACCGAGGTTACCATCCTGATAACGGGTCTCGGCCATCTCGCCCTTGTCCATGCGGCTGTTGATGGAGACACCGGCACCAGCGAGGAAGTAGAAGCTGTGACGACGGTCGGGGTCATAACCCTTGAACATGTCCGTGAACGATCCAACGATGTTGATGCTCGCGGTCATGTAACGGGTCATCTTGTAACCCTGTGCATCATACACAGTACGCTCGCCATTGACGGAAGCATCCCAGAAGGTGGGCATGCTAAAACGGTAACGTGTGCTGAACGCATGGTTCAGTCTGTGCTGGAAGAACAGGTCCATACCGGCATTGGTGGACATCTTCCACTTCAAGCCGCTCTGCTGAGCAAGCTCGTGCATGTAGTCAACTGAGGTACCAATTGACCAATTGCTCCAGAAACCATAGCGAGGATATTCCACCTTGCCAGTGTTTTGTGCAAAGGCGCTCATCGAGGCCAGAAGAACTGACATCACAACGCCCATCTTGATTAATTTTTTCAGCATATCAGTGTTTTTTTAAGTTTTTTATTTGCTTATTATATGTTCATTCGATTTGTTCCACACAAATTTTGTGCAAAAATACATATTTTTTTTCATATAGTGAAAATATTTTTTTTACTTTTCCGTTAATTCGAAGAAAATAATACAGTTAGACCTCATAAAAATCTACAAATCCACCTCGCCGGACCTGAATTTAATGAACAAATTATCAACAAAACATATCAAAATGGACAAGTTAAAAGTCAGCATCAACCATGCTACAGCGCATTTCACAGGCAATGAAATGACAGCCCTGCTGCCCGAAGTCACAGCCGCCAAAGAGCACCTTCTGAAGGGCGACGCACCAGGAAACGATTTCCTCGGATGGGTGGACCTGCCGGCGACTATCGACCCCGCCATTGTCGGCCGTATCAAGGCCGAGGCCGAACGTCTCTCTTCCATCAGTCGCCTGATGGTGGTGGTCGGCATCGGAGGATCCTATCTCGGCGCCCGAATGGTCATCGAGGCGCTGCAATCCGAATTCGCCTCCATGGAAAAACGGGAAAAGCCTTTCATCGTCTATGCAGGCAACACCTTGGCCGAGGACTATTACCATCAACTGCTCAGCCTCTTGGATCACGAAGACTACAGCGTCTGCGTCATCTCCAAGAGCGGCACCACCACCGAACCCGCCGTGGCCTTCCGCATCGTCAAGGCGCATCTGGAGCAAAAATACGGCAAAGCTGCCGCTGCCCAGCGCATCGTGGCCATCACCGATGCACGCCGCGGTGCCCTGCACGACATCGCCTCCCAGGAGGGATATCCCATGTATGTCATCCCCGACAACGTAGGCGGGCGCTATTCCGTGCTCACCCCTGTGGGACTTCTCCCCATCGCTATGGCGGGATACAACATCGACCGTATGCTCGCCGGTGCACGCGACATGCGCGACATCTGCATCAATAACAATACCTTGGACGACAACCCCGCATTGCTGTACGCAGCCGTGAGGAACCTCCTCTACCGTAAAGGCCTCAAAGTGGAGATGCTGGTGAGCGCCCAACCCAACCTGCGCTACCTGGCCGAATGGTGGAAACAGCTCTACGGCGAAAGCGAGGGCAAAGACCACAAAGGCCTGCTGCCCCACAGCCTGAGCATCACCACCGACCTTCACTCGATGGGACAGTACATGCAGGACGGCGAACGCATGATGATGGAGACCATGCTGCGCGTCGACCGGCCCAACTCCTCGGTGGAAATCCCCTCCGACGAGAAGAATCTCGACGGCATCAACTACCTCATCGGCAAGAGCCTGACCCAAATCAACGACTGTGCCGTCGAAGGCACCATCAAGGCCCATGTCGATGGTGGCGTTCCCGTGGTCGAAATCACTGTCGGCAAGATAGATGAATACACCTTGGGCCAGCTCATCTACTTCTTCGAGTTCGCCTGCGGTGTCAGCGGCTACACCCTTGGCGTCAATCCTTTCGACCAGCCTGGCGTCGAGTCCTACAAGCGCAACATGTTCCACCTCCTCGGCAAGCCCGGTTTCTGATTTGGCACGGAAGTTGCAGGAACCCCTGATATCATGGAGAAAAGAATGACATTCGACATCGACCGCACCACTGTCACCGAAGGCGACATCGTCGAGGTGCGTTGGGACTGCACCGGCGCCGACCGCGTCGAGCTCAAGATAGACAACGGCTACAAAGCCAGCGTCCTGAATCTGGAAATCAGCGGCACCAAGCGTTTCCGCCTCAACCGCTCAAAAGGCCGTACCGCACTGACCATCACCGCTTGGAAAGACGGCAAGCACGGATCCAAGACATTGAAAGTAAAGGTGAAGGAGATTCCCGCCACCCAGGCGGAGACCTTGGACAGCAACGGTCGCGCCATGGGTTCGCTGCGCCAATGGTGGAGCCAATTACGCCCCCGCTGGCAGAGCATGCCGGCCGACAAACGCCTGGCGGCACGCATCATGCTCATCCTGGCTGCCGTCCTGCTGTTCTCCACCCTCCTGCCCGTCCTTCTGCTCCTCGGCACAGCAGGCCTGATGATCTATCTGCTCTACGTGCTCTGGAAGAAATAATCCGTGATTCAGTAGATCGTCAGCATCGTACCCTCGACCGACACACGGTACTGGTACAGCTGACATGAAGTAGCGGAGCCCTCCAAAGGGGCTCCGTTTATTAATTCAAAGCGCGACCCGCAGGAGGGGCAGGTGAGAATCACCGCCTCCTTGCTGTCGTCCGGCTGCATCCTCACTTCATGGTCGTGGGGACAAGCACATTCGAATGCCGTATATTCAGAGAAACCGGAACAGCGCAACAAAACCCCCTTGTAGCCGCAGCTGATCATCTCCGTACCACCCACATGATTGTACAGGTTGCTGTAATCAATAAGGTCTATCGTGCCGCCGGCGCCGAAAGGCGTATTGCAATGGTCCGGCTGGCAAGAGAGCAGCAGCAGGCAGGTCAGTATCGGAAGCAGTTTTTTCATGGCATGTGGGGATAATCGCCATAGAGGGTCTTCATGGTCACCTCCGCCACTATGCGCAGACTCTCGCGGTTGACCGATTCCAAGTCGTCGGTAGTGGTGTGCCAATGACGGAAGAAGCTGGTCTCCGGGCTGTTCTGCACAATATCCACCATCGGTATGCCGGCCATTTGGTTCACATACAGGTGGTCGTCGAGGATGGGGTCGGTAGCCTGGTTCACGAAGATGCCCCCGTATCCCAATGCGGCGGCGGCGGCCCAGAGCTTGTCGGTCAAACCGGGAGCATAATAACGGCTCACCTGCTCCTTGGTGAAACGCGGTTCGGGGCAGCCCACCATATCGAACAGCACACCATAGACCGCTGTGTAATACGGCACATGGCGGTTCTGGGCCCAATACTGCGCCCCCTTGCACCAGCTGTGCTCATCGTAGGCCTCACTCCATTCGGGGACTCCCTGGTCCTCCACATCGAAGAAGAGGAAATCGACTCCCACCGACGGCGGCATGGCCGACATCGCACGGGCCATCTCCATCAGTGCCGCCACTCCCGAAGCGCCGTCATTGGCGCCCGGCACGGGAGCCTTGTGGTTGGCATCGTCGGGGTCATGGTCGGCCCACCGACGACTGTCCCAATGTGCGGCCAGCAACACACGCCGCTGGGCGTCAGGCCTCATCGAGGCTATGATATTGCGTCCCGGCACCTGACTGCCGTCCCACAGCGTCGTCTTGAAATCCTGCACAATAACCGTGTCGCACCACCGGCCCATCTTTGCCGTCAGATAGGCGGCACACTGCTCCCACGCCTTGGTGCCGGGGATGCGGTTGCCGAATGCCAACTGGTCGGCGGTGTAGCGGTAGGCGCTGTCGGCACAGAATGCCGGCACCACGACCTGCGTGTAATCGACGCCCGCCTTGGCCGGAGTCTCCGGCTGCTTATGTTTGCAGCCTGCCAGCACCAGCAGGCAGGCTGCGACAAGAACAAGTCTTTTCAACTCTTAACTTTTAGCTCTTAACTATTTCAAGCGCTCGGCATACTCGCAGGTGCGGGTATCCACCTTGATGCGCTCGCCTTCTTTGATGAACAGGGGCACGCGAACCTGCACGCCGGGCTCCACGGTGGCGTCCTTCATGGCGTTGGTGGCGGTGTTGCCGGCAAAACCGGGTTCGGTATAGGTCACCACGGTCTCGATGAACGGAGGCAGTTCGCAGGTCAGCGGGGTCTCGGTGTCGGCCTCGACGGTGATTTCCACATACTGCCCGTCTTTCAGGAACTGCGGGGCGTTGATAATCTGCTCGGGAATATAAATCTGCTCGTAGGTCTCGGTGTGCATGAACACATGCATGTCGCCTTCCTTGTACAAGTAGGTGTAGGGACGGCGCTCCACGCGCACGATGTCAATCTTGGCGCCGCTGGGGAAGGTGTTCTCCAGCATACGGCCGGTCTTCACATTGCGCATCTTGGTGCGCACGAAGGCGGCGCCCTTGCCAGGCTTCACATGAAGGAACTCAACGATGGTGTAGATGTCGTTGTTGAAATTGATGCACAGTCCGTTCTTGATATCGGTGGTTGTTGCCATAAATGATTGTGTATTTATTTGTTATTATTCTTTTTCTTTTCTTCGGCATACAGCTGCGTGAGGCGTCGCAGGTCGTCGCGCAACTGGTCATTCTCCTCGTCGCAAGCCTTGTAGCGGTGGCGGTCCATCATCCAACGGCAGAAGATAGCCAGCGCCAACACCAGCATCGTCAGCGAAAGACCCTGCTGCTTCATCCAGAAATAGATGGCCGTAGCCCCCAGTATCAGCACGTAGGAGGCTATCTCATAAACCTTTATCGCAGTCTTATGACTCATTGTCCAATGGTTTTGAAAGTGCAAAAATACAAACATTTTTTAAATTGGAACCAACATAATTTCATTTTTCTCATTCCGGGACCCCTCGCTGCAAGTAGCAATTCCCTCCGACACCCCTCCGTTTCACCTCCACCTTCCCTCCGTTGAAAGACGGAGGTGAGACGGAGGTGAAACGGAGGTGAGACGGAGTTGAGACGGAGTTGATAGGGTGGCAATGCAATAAAAAGAGGAATCCGCCGTTATGCAGAAAAAGAAAAACAAATCGCACAATGGCCAACAAAGAACAACAGCAGAACCTGAAGCTGAACATCACCCCCGACGTGGCGCAGGGCACCTACTCAAACCTCGTGGTTATCAGCCACAACCCCACCGAGATCATTCTCGATTTCGCCCAGATGCTGCCCGGTACCGAGGGCGCCACTATCCGCCAGCGCATCATCATGAACCCCATCCATGCCAAACGCACGCTGGCGGCTCTGAACGACAACATCCGCCGCTACGAGCAGCAGTTCGGCACCATCGAGGAGCCGAAGGCCCTGCCCATGGGCGACACCGTGCCCTACGACATCCTTGGCAAGGCATGACCTTTGGCGGTCAGTGGTCAGTGGCCGGTGGCCGGTGGCCGACGCATACCGAACAGAGCACGGCGGCACGACGGCTGCTGGTCTCGCTATTGGGGCATGAGGCAACCGTGGAACACAACGCCGACGGTGCGCCTTTCTTGTCTGGCAACCCAAACCTACACATCAGCCTCAGCCACTGCCGCACGGCGGTGGCCGCGGCGGTGTGCGACAACAAAAAGGTGGGTATCGACATCGAAAGCCGACGACGGATCAGCCGGTCGCTGATGGAACGTGTATGCACGTCCGACGAGTTCGACACCGTGAACCGCAGCATCGACCCCACAATGGCATTCCTGCAGTTATGGACACGCAAGGAAGCGGTGCTCAAGTGCCGCGGCACCGGCATCAAGGGTTTTGAAAGCATGGTCCATGCTTTGGAATCCGACGATGTGGAGGTTATCGACCTGCCTTGCGACCTGCCCGACACTGTGGCGGCGCTGGCAGTGATCAAGGCCGGATGACGGTCTCCGAGCCGTCGGGGTTGACCCTGACGATGCGGCTGCCGCGGGTCTCGCCGCTTTCAAATTCGGGCAACGGCGGCACACACCAATCCACCCGACGCTTCAGTTCCTCCTCTATATCCTTATATATAAGTGGCGACGGCCGACCGGAGAGGTTGGCCGAGGTGCTGACCAACGGCGCCCCGAGGCGACGGATGACCTCCTGGCAAAAACGGTGGCCGGGCACGCGGATGCCGAGCGACCCGTCGTCGGCAGGCAGGTTGGGGGCAATCGACTTGCCGAACAGAGGATACCACCGTTCGTGCGGCAGGATATATGTGGTTGGGCGTCCACCGGGCTTCGCCCTCCACTCCTCGTTTTCGACCAACACCAGCATACTCTTGGAACGGTCGCGCTCCTTGATGGCATAAATCTTCTCCACCGCCTCGGCATTGCGTGCATCGCAGCCGAGGCCCCAGATGGTGTCGGTGGGATAGAGAATGGTGCCGCCTCGCGACAGCACCTCAACGGATTGTCGGATGATTTGTTCCATTTCGCTGGTGCAAAAATACAAAAAAAAACACTTCCAGCACCAAAGTATCAACTTTTTTTTGTACCTTTGCACATTGATTATATTGTGCACCGAATATTAAATTCAGTTAAATTAATTATAAACCAAAACATTACACACTATGTTCAAAGGACATCCCAAAGGACTAATCTGGGCTGCATTGAGTAATATGGGTGAGCGTTTCGGCTACTATATTATGAATGCCGTGCTGGTGCTGTTCCTGTGCTCGAAGTTCGGCCTGCCCGACGATGTGGCCGGCTTGATTTTCTCGGTCTTCTACTTCATGATTTACATCATGGCGCTGCCCGGCGGTATTGTGGCCGACAAATTGCAGAACTACAAAGGCACCATCGCCGCAGGCCTCATCGTGATGGCCGTGGGCTACACGATGCTCAGCATCCCCACCACGGTGAGCCCGGAAAACAAGACCGCCATGCTGGTGCTCATCTGCGCCGCCCTGCTGATTATCACCATCGGCAACGGCCTGTTCAAAGGCAACTTGCAGGCTATCGTGGGCCAAATGTACGACAACCTCGAGGCCGAGGCCGCCAAAAAGGGCCCCGAAGCCCTTGCCGAAGCACAGAGCAAGCGTGACCCTGGCTTCCAGATTTTCTATGTCTTTATCAACCTGGGTGGTGTCTTCGCCCCCTTCGTGGCTCCCAACATCCGCAAGTGGTGGCTGGCCAAGAGCCAGATGGTTTACAACAGCGACCTGCCCGCCCTCTGCCACCAATACCTCAACGATGCCACCAGCATGACCGATGTGCAGATGGCCAACCTGGAGACTTGGATGACCGCCAGCAACCACAACTTCACCGCTGGTGCCGATATGGCCGCCGCCTGCGAGAGCTACCTCCACGTGTTCAACACCGGTGTCCACTACAGCTTCATCGCCTCCATCGCCGCCATGCTCCTTTCCTTCATCATCTTCATGGTCACCAAGAAGATGTACCCCACTCCCGCCAAGAAAGAGAAGAAAGAAGTGGTCAACTACACGCCCGAAGAGCGCGTGGCCATGGCCAAGGACATCCGTCAGCGTATGGCCGGCCTCTATGCCGTGCTCGGCATCGTCATCTTCTTCTGGTTCTCGTTCCACCAGAACACCCAGTCGCTGACCATCTTCACACGCAACTTCGTCAACTCCGACCAGGTGGCCCCCGAAGTGTGGCAGTTCCTCAACCCGTTCCTGGTCATCGTGCTGACGCCCATCATCATGTGGCTCTTCTCCACCCCGTGGGGTCGCAAATTCAGCACTCCCAAGAAGATTGCCGTCGGTATGGGCTTTGCCGCCTGTGCCTACGTCTTCCTCACTATCTTCAGCATGATTGTGGGATATCCTTCGGGCACCGCCTTCATGGCCCAGGATGCCGCCACCATTGCCGACCAGAAGTGTGGCGCATGGGTACTTATTGTCACCTACTTCTTCCTCACCGTCGCCGAGCTCTTCATCAGCCCGCTGGGCTTGAGCTTCGTGTCGAAGATTGCCCCCAAGCACCTGCAGGGTATCTGCCAGGGTCTGTGGCTCGGTGCCACCGCTCTGGGCAACCTCATCATCTTCCTCGGCGTGCGTATGCTCAACAGCTTCCCGCACCTGTGGATGACCTGGGTCACCTTCGCCATCATCTGCATCATCGCCATGAGCGTCATGTTCGGCATGCTCAAGTGGCTTGAGAAGATTACCGCCCAGCAGCAGTAACACTGCCTCCGGTTCTGAATAGCAAGAGGGGTTCCTTCCGGGAACCCCTCTTGTTTTGGCATTCCATTGCCTCCTCCCGCTTCCCCATGGCCCGACAAGCGCCTACACCTCCCTACCCCCGAACAATTCACCCGGGATCACCACACGACGGGCAGGAAGGCCTCCGATGCCGACCATAAAGATACCTTGACACGAAAGCCCCCGCAACAAATTGTTGCGGGGGCTTTTCACTTCAATGGCGTTGCTCCAACAGGGAGCTCTTTCCGAGGGGCTTACTTGTCGAGCTCCTGCTGACGCAGATGCTGGACGTAGATGGCCTTCAGGTGCTTCTCGCGATTGATGACGCTGGGTTTGGTGAACTGCTGACGACGGCGCATCTCCTTCACCACACCGGTCTTGTCGAATTTGCGTTTCAGCTTCTTCAGAGCTCTTTCGAGGTTTTCACCTTCTTTAATGGGAACTACGATCATTGTTAATACCTCTTTCTTTGTTAAGGTTAATACTAATTTTATTTAAGACTGTTTGTCTTCTGCTTTAGAACATCAGGCGACCCTTTTGTTCGTCGTTTTGGCCATTCAGCCAAGACGGCTTAGAACATCAGGTGCCCCTGGGCGGCAGCGTCGTTGAGAGCGGCGATGATACCTTTCTTGTTGATGATACGCATGCCTTTGGCCGAGACTTTCAGAGTGATCCACATGTCCTCCTCGGGAATGTAGAACTTCTTGGTCTGCAGGTTGGGGCTGAAGGTACGTTTGGTGTGGATACGGGAGTGCGACACATTGTTGCCCACGATGACTTTCTTACCGGTGATTTCGCATTTCTTTGACATTGCAGTATAATTTTTATTGTTGTTTTACGTTTATTAACCACGTTTTCTTTCGGAGAAAACGGCGGCAAAAGTACTACCTTTTTCCGACATGGCAAAATGTTAGACGGTTAATAAGTTTGTTTTTAATACTATTTAACATTTCATTAAACACAACTCACTGAAAACAAAAGCTATAACAAAATTGCAAAATCGAGATTTAACACACTTTTTTCAGGCTGTTACGTGTGTTTTTTGACTAAAAAATGAACAGAAATGGCGTTTTTGAGCACCTTGGAATCATGGTTTGACGAGCATGGACGGACGCTCCCCTGGAGGGGTATCGACGACCCCTATCGCATCTGGATTTCGGAGATCATCCTGCAGCAAACACGCATCGAACAGGGGCGCGACTACTACCTGCGGTTCGTTGACGCATTCCCGACGGTGACCGCCCTGGCCAACGCCAGCGAGGAGCAGGTGCTACGCCTTTGGCAGGGATTGGGCTACTATTCCCGTGCCCGCAACCTACATGCCGCTGCACAATATATCAAGGACGAATGCAACGGCGTATTCCCCTCTTCCTATAATGGCATACTGCAACTCAAAGGCGTGGGGCGCTACACGGCGGCAGCGATAGCCTCGTTCGCCTTCCGCCTGCCACACCCCGTCATCGACGGAAATGTCTATCGCTTCATCAGCCGCCTGCGAGGCATCGCCACACCCATAGGCACCGACAGCGCCTACAATGAGTTTGAAGCATTGCTGCTGAAGCTGATTGACCACGATCGGCCCGACCGGTTCAATGCCGCCCTGATGGACTTCGGGGCCCTGCAATGCACACCGCATCCCGACTGCACAGCATGCCCTTTCGCCGGTGAATGTGCGGCCTACCTGACGGACAGGGTGGAATCTTTCCCTGTCAAAGCCTTAAAGGCAAAACCTAAAGACCGATGGTTCTACTATCTGGACCTCCGCTGGCAGGGGAAGCGCATCATGCAGTTACGCACAAACAAGGACATCTGGCGCGGCCTATGGGAATTCCCTCTGCTTGAGACCGACCACGAGATAACTGACATCGACGAGTTGACCGCCCGTGCCCATCGCTTTGTCGAAGAAACATTTGATATTCCACCTCTCCCTTTCCACCTTTCACACCCTTACATCCACCAACTGACCCATCGCACCATCCATGCCCTTTTCCTACAGGCAGATTTGCTTGACAAGCCCGCCGTTTTACCTGAAAACGCAAGGCTCGCGGATGCCGGAGAAATAAAAAAACTGCCCGTATCAAGACTGATTGATAAGTATTTGCAGGAAGTGTGAAAATCTTTATTTCCCCATGTGGGAAAAATGTTGTATCTTCGCACTTTGAATTCTTTAGAGAAAACACACAAACTAACGTAACGAGACACACAGTATGATTGGAGTAAACAAAGTGATCCTTGTAGGAAACGTGGGCAAGAATCCCGATGTAGTCACATTCCCCTCCGACGGCGCTGCACCCGTCAAGAAAGCATCCTTCCCCCTGGCCACTACCGAATACCGCCGCAACCGCGACAATGAACGCGTGGAAATCACCGAGTGGCACAACGTCGTCTGCTGGCGCGGCCTGGCCGACGTGGCCGAACGCATCCTGACCAAAGGTGCACAGATATATCTTGAAGGCCGGCTGCAAAGCCGCACCTGGGAAGACAAAGAAGGCAACAAACGTCATGTCACCGAGGTGGTGGCCGACAACCTGCTGCTCCTCAGCAAACGCCAACAGGACGAGGCCAAAGGCAACCCCCTGATCGACATCCTGAACGATTCAGAGCCGCTGGGAGACCTGCCTTTCTAACCACCCCCTAAGTACAATAAAATAAGCCAAAACGATCACGGAGTCCTCTTCCAAGTGATTCGTTTTGGCTTTACTTCTATACAAGAACGCCTTATGCGTTCTTGTATTTCTCAATCTGTACCTTCATGGCATCCACTGCCTCGCTGACAGCCTGTTCAAAGGTATCGGATTGCTTCGAGATGAACAGCGTCTGGCCCGGCAAAACGAGCTGAAGTTCGGCAATTTTATTGTTGTCACTCTCCGGTTTGTCGATTTTGAGGAATACCTCGCACTTGGTAGCGCGGTCGGTCATGCGGTCCAGCTTTGCGACCTTGTCGTTGATGTACTTCTCCAACTTCTCGTCGGCTTTGAATTTGGCAGTGTTGATGATTGTGTTCATGATATCCTCCTTTTTTATGGGTTGGTGTATTTCATTTCTTTGCTTTGCCACGGGGATGCGCCTGGCGATAGACATCCTTCAGGTGCTCACGGGTCACGTGGGTATAGACTTCGGTGGTGGCCAGGTTCTCATGTCCCAGCAACTCCTTCACGGCCATCAGGTCCCCTCCTTCGCTCAGGATATGGGTGGCGAAACTGTGCCGGAACACGTGTGGCGAGATGCGGTCGGCATTGGACAGGCCCGTCATGTATTTCTTCACCACGTAGTTCACCGCTGCCGGATGCATCTGCCTGCCTTTGCGGTCAACAAACAGCCACTCTCTGTCACCCGTTTCCTGTTGCTTTAACGCAATGTATTCGGAAATATTGTGTGCCAGTTCACTTTCTATCGGTATCATCCGTTCCTTGTCCCGTTTTCCCCTGACTTTGAGGGTTAAAGCCGAGAAATCGACCGATCCTTCCTTCAATCCCACCACCTCTGAACGGCGGATGCCGGTTTCGTACATCAACCTCAGCATCAGCCGGTCCCGCCGGCCGATAAAGTCATCGCCGAACACACCGTCGTCGTAAAGGCGCTCCGTCTCGCTCTCGCGGAAAAACACCGGCATCCAACGAGGTTGTTTCGGAGCCACTACCTTGGCCATCAGGTCGATGTCATAGTATCCGTGCCGCTGTAGGAACCGCAGCCAACTGCTCACGGCCGACAGGCGCCACCTGACGGTTCGGGGCGACTCCCCGGCCCCCATGTGCTGCAACTCCCACTCCCTGATATCCCTTGAGGTCAATTCCTCCATCGAATCCACCTGCGCCTTCTTCATAAAAGCCGAAAGATCGTCCAGATTGGTCATATAGCTACGCACGGTCTTCTCCGACAAGCGGCGCTCGTTGGCGATATAGTTGTAAAACAGGTCTATGGCTTCTTCTATACCCATCTTCATACACTTGTTGCCGGCACTACCAGCTGCTCCGTCGATCGGCTGCGCTGCTCCAACAAGATAGGCCGTCCTGCCACAATGCGGTCGATGACCTCCTGCGTGTAGTAGCGTATGGTTATGAGCTGCAGGTTGTCGTTGTAACGCACACGGAACATGTTTTTTAAGCTCTCTATGAGCGGCTTCACCAGTTGCGGGTTGTTGTCGATGCAGATGGAGAAGCTCAGGGCCGAGTTCTGCATGAGGTTCACACGGATGCCTATCTTGCTGAGTATGCCGAAGATGACCTGCAGGTTGTCCTCTGCGATGAAGGAGTAGTCGCGCGGCAGTATGGAGAGCAGTATCTGGTTGTTCTTGAAGATGTACAGCGGGGTCTCGGGGCTGATAGTATGGTAGTTGCCGATAGCCGACCCTTCGCCCTGCGGCGTGATGAACGAGCGTATGTAGAGGGGTATGCCTTTGTTCTGGATGGGCTTCACGGTCTTGGGGTGGATGACCGAGGCGCCGTAGTAGGCCAGCTCAATGGCCTCGTTGTATGGTATCTGGTTTATCTTTACGGTGTCGGGGAAGTACTTGGGGTCGGCATTGAGGAAGCCCGGCACATCCTTCCAGATGGTGATGTTCTCGGCACCGAGGCAGTAGGCGAGGATGGAGGCCGAGTAGTCGGAACCCTCGCGACCCAGCGTGGTGGTGTGGCCGTCGGTTGTGCCGCCGATAAAGCCCTGCGTTACAATGACCTGATGACAGCCAAGAGCCTCCTTGTCGGCGACGAGGCGCTGGCAGGCGGCCTGCGTCTTCGTCCAGTCAACGTGCCCCTCGCGGTAGTGGTTGTCGGTGATGACCAGCTGGCGTGCGTCGAGCCATTGGGTACTGATTCCATGGCTGTTGAGGTATTCGGCGATGATTGTGGTGGAGATGAGCTCGCCGAAAGAGACCACCTGGTCGTAGTTGTAGTTATATTGTTCGTTGGAGGGTTGCAGAGTGGCGAGCCTGCCGTCGAGCTTGCGGAGCAGCTCCTGTACGGCATTGTCGGCGTCATCGACGCATGGAATCAGCTCTTTATATATCTTCAGATGGTACTCCTCGAGCTGTCTGCGCAGCTCGTGGGTGTCGTCGGTCACTCCCGGCACGAGCTTCTCCAGCAGGTTGGTGGTCTTGCCCATCGCCGAGACGACCACGACCAGCGGCTTGCCGGGTTCCAGGTGCGACTGTACTATCTGCGCCATGTTGCGCACCGCGTCGGCGCTGTTGACCGAAGCTCCACCAAACTTGAATACCTTCATTTATCTTAACTGCTGACTACTTAACTACTTGATTAGGCCAATTCCCTTTCCATATCGCGACGCGAGTCTTTGGCCTTGATGGTCTCGCGCTTGTCGTAGTGGTGCTTGCCTTTGGCGAGGGCGATAGTGAGCTTGGCATAGCCGCGTGGGTCGACGTAGAGCAGTTCAGGCACTATGGTGTAGCCGCGCTCCTTGATTTTGTTCTGCAGCTTGCGTAGCTCGCGGCGGTTGAGGAGCAACTTGCGGTCGCGCTTGGCGGTATGTCCCCAGTAGCTGCCGAACTTATATTCCGAGATATGCATGTCGCGGACAAACAGCTCGTTGCCCACGAAGGTGCACCAAGCGTCGTTGAGGTTGGCCTTGCCTTCGCGGATGCTTTTTATCTCGCTGCCCATCAGCACCAAACCGGCTGTGTATTCATCCATCAGGAAGTACTCGTACGCCGCACGTTTGTTCTTTATCTCGATGAGATTCTTTGCTTCCATGGCTCAATTAACGTGATAATGAAAGAAATATTGTGCGGGATGTCGGCGCGTGGAACAATAAGATGCGACAAGCTGCGTTTCAAGAGAAAAAAGACTATGGATCGTCAATCTCAAATCATCCGCACCAGCTGGGTCGGTATCGGCGCCAACGTCCTTCTGGCGGCCTTCAAGGCTGTGGTGGGTCTTGTGGCCGGCAGCGTGGCCATCGTGATGGATGCCGTCAACAACCTCAGCGATGCTCTGTCGAGCGTCATCACCATCCTGGGAGCCAAGCTCTCCGTGCGTCCTGCCGACCGTGAACACCCCTTCGGCTTCGGCCGCGTGGAGTACTTCAGCGCCATCATCATAGCCCTCATCGTGCTGGCCGCCGGCGTCACGTCGCTCGTCGAGTCGGTGAAGAAGATATTTGTGCCGACCACGCCCACATATACCACTGTCACGCTGGTGGTTATCATCGTCGCCATCGCCGTCAAGCTGTTGCTCGGCCGCTATGTGAAGCACAAAGGCGTGCATCTGAAGAGCGATGCGCTGGTGGCGTCGGGGAGCGACGCCCTGTTCGACGCCATCATCACGCTGGCGACGCTGGTTTCCGCAGGCATCATGCTGCTGTGGAATGTCTCCATCGACGGCTGGCTCGGCGCCGCCATCTCGTTGCTCATCATCAAGGCCGGCTTCGAGATGCTTATCTCACCCATCAACGAGCTGCTGGGCAAGAAGGTGTCGCCCGAGCTGATACGCCAGATCAAGCACGACATAACCGAGCAGAAGGGGGTGCATGGTGTCTTCGACATCATACTGCACAACTATGGGCCCGACGTGATGATCGGCTCGTTGCACATAAGCGTTGACGACACGATGAGCGCCCACGACATTCACGGCCTTACGCGCCGCATCGCCACCCTGATGTTCGAGCGTTACGGCATCATCATGACGGTGGGCATCTACGCCAACGTTACGGGCAGCGGTCCTGTGGCCGAGCTGCAGAGTGCCGTCATGAGACGCCTCTCGGCGCACAAGGAGATAGTGCAGGTGCACGGCTTCTACTATTCGGAGGAGGAAGGTATGCTGTCGGTCGACGTGGTGCCCGACATCAGCGTCCACGACGATGCCGCGCTTGTGCGCACCCTCACCGCCGAGCTGCAGCCGTTGGCGCCCGACATGCAGGTGGTGGTCGTCGTCGACCAGAACTACAGCGAGTAGTTTATCAATGGGTATAGCGGGGATATAGCGGAATAACCCCCTATTGCGGGTGTTTTACAAGTCTCTGTTTGCCGGCTATTCGGAGCCTTGTTGCAAATATACTAATTTTTGTGAATGTAATCAGCAAAATATTATAATTTTTTGTTGATTACGGTCTCAGGATTTGTTCTTTGGGGGTTAAAACAGTTGGGGAAAAACTCCGAGGAAAGACGGGATAACACCTCGTCTCGCAACGATAGAAGAGGCCAAATCCCTAAATTCACATATAATTTGGGGAATGAAATCGCTAAATTCGCATACAATTTGGGGAATGAAATCGCTAAATTCGCATATAATTTGGCGATTGGTATTTTGGGTGTGTCACGATATGGCGCACGGGTTTGCTATCTTTGCAGCCGGAAAAAGACGCTAAGATATGCAAAAAGAGAAAGACAACAACGACCAGCTGCGCAAGCGGCTGCAGGACTGCGAGGATTATATCCTGCGCATTGCCAAGCCCTTCGAGGGCTATTGGGACAAGGCGACGGAGGAGGTGATCGCCGACCACCTCGACAGCGTATGGCAGGGATTGCACTGCGCCAAATGCAAGCGGAAGGACTCCTGTGGAGATAGAATATTGCAATAACCCACAAAAATTGGACGAAATGGAAGCGAGTAGGACAATACATCTTGCCAAGCCAAACACTCCGTCAGCGGCTGGCTGCTGCGCCACAAGGACGAGCCGCGTGTGGCCGTCGTCATGCGTGTGCTGCACCTCGCCGTCATCGGTCTCATAGCTGCCGCCGCCATCCGTCTTATGGGGTCGGAAAGCTTCGGGACCGTCGGCTTGAACAAACGTTTCATAGCCTCCGTGCTCATCTTCGCCGCGGTCTTCGTCCTCTCGTGGCGCTACAAGAAAAGCCCCATTCTGCTCATCCTGGCGTCGGGCTTGTTGGGACTTATCGCCTACTGAATCTCTTGATGAACCTTATCGACAGGCAGGCTGTGCCGAAATAGACACCCGCCTGCAGCCACAGCGCCAGCAGCTCGTGGCGCACCTCGTGCAGCGTGGCACCCATCGAGCTGATGCGCACAAAGCCCTGTATGCCGGGTGTCGAGGGGAAGAGGTACGAGAACACATACCAGAAGCGCGGCATGTTGCTCTGCGGCCACACCACACCGCTCAGGAAGAACAGTATCACCGAGAAGAACAGGCAGCACAGCAGCATGCTCATCCGCTCGCGGGCGAAGATGTTGCCCAAAGTCATTGCGAAGCATGTGATGGCTATCACATACGGCAGCACCACCATCATCACGTCCAGCGGCCGCCCCAGCTGCGGCATGCCGAAGAGGTAGGGGATGATCCAGAGGTCGAGCAGCGTGATGGGGATGTATATGAACAGGAAGCAGAGCAGACGGCCCAGGGTGACACGGTACACCGACCGCGAGCGCAACCGCGGCGGTATCAGCCGCAGGGCCCTGCGGTTCTCGTTGGCGTCGCCGCACAGCACACAGATGCCGAAAAACAGTGTCTGGTGCACCACCAGCATCAGCAGCGCCGGTATGAAATACGAGGCGTAGCCGCCACCCGGGTTGTAGAGCTTCACGTCGTCGTAGGCCACAGGCTCGATCTGCGTGCGTGCCTGTTCGCCTGTGACGCCCTCTGCGGCCTGGAAGGTCAGCTGCGTGGTCTTCATCTCGTCGAGCAGCACATTGCTGCCGCCCATCAGCGCATTCTTGTAGTAGATGAACGAACTGATGTCCGTCACCACAGTCACCCTGCCCGTTCGCTGGTGCGCTATCAGCGCGTCGTAGTCCTTCGGCACAAGGAATATGGCCTTCACGCTGTGTTCGCGCAGCAGCTGCTCGGCGTCGCCGATATTGGCGCAGCGGTAGGCTACATGCACCTCCGGCGTCGCGTCAAGCTTGTGCACGAAGCGTTTCGCGTCGCGCCCCTGCGACAGGTCCACCACAGCCACCGCCATCTCCGTCAGCATCTCCAGGTGGTAGATATAATAGTAGAGTGGCGGATAGACCACCGTGGCAAGGAAGAAGATGACCACCGTCGTCTTGTCACCGAACACGCGGCGCACCTCGGCTGCGAAGACATCCCACGTGTCCTTCAGGTGACCCGTCATTCTCTTCAGCATGCCAGCCTCCTTTCATATTGGCGGTTCAGCATGGCGGCACCTATTAGCGACAGCAGCCAGAAGGCCGTCAGCATGGCCGTCTGCGGCCAACAGATGTCGAAGCCGTTGCCGAAGAAGGCTATGTCGCGCATCGCCAGGAAGTAGTGCCGCAACGGGAACATCAGGCTGAACGACTGCATGGGCAGCGGCATAGCGTCCACAGGGAACGAGAAGCCGCACATCGTGAAACTCAGCGTCGCATAGGCCGACGTCAGGCTCATGGCCACCGACGGGTCGGGCACGCAGCCCATCAGGAACATAGCCGCACTCTGTCCGGCCACGATCAGCAACACCGAGTGCAGCGCCAGCAGCAGCCAACTCCCCTCCAGCGGCATCCCCATGGGGCCGTACATGATGACGTTGGCCAGCAGAAGCAGCATGGAGTAGTAGCAGGTGTAGGGCAACGCCTTGCCCCACATGGCCTTCAGGGCGTCGCCGCCGGCTTTGCGCATCCACGACTTCACCGTCCGCTCCTGCCGTTCGCGACCAATCACGTAGGCCGTATGCAACAGCGCCAGCAGCGCTAGGATGCCCGGTATCAGCGTCGTCATCAGGTAAATGCAGTAGCTGGCCTTGGTGTTGCCCACGGCGTGGGTCTCCAGCGCCACAGGCTGTATCAGCCCCATGATGGCGTCGTCCTTGTAGCCCTTCTTGCGCAGCACCTCGCGCTGCACGGCCCCTGCCGCCAGCTTGCCCATTGTGGCCAGCTGCCGGTAGCTCAGCGACCCCGCCAGGAGGTACGACTGGTTGGTGTAGAGGCTGAAGCGCGGCGCGTGGAACTGCAGCAGCTCGTTGTAGGTGCCCGCCGGAATCTCGTAGAAGGCGAATATCTCGCCGCGTTGCATGGCCATACGGGCCTCGGTGTGGTTGTCATAGACAGCCGCCACGCTGACACCCTGTGTGGCCTCCAGCTCGTGGCAGAGGCGCCGCGAGAGGTAGCTGTGGTCGAGGTCCACCACGCCGACATGCAGCTTCTGCGGCTGCCCTTCCTGCGTCATGGTGGCGAAGAAGACGAACGACAGCACCGCGGCCAGCGTCAGGATGACCAGATAGCGCGGACTGTGCCAGATGCGTCGCAGCTCCCTATTTACAACCCTCCACATCCTCTGCCGTCACTTCTCCAATATTGCCGTCATGCCCGGTTTCAACCCTTCTATGTGCTCTAACGGCACCACCTTCACGTCGAAGCTCTTGACGTCGTACTGTCCGTTGGTCTTGGTGGCGCGCCAGGTGGCGTAGCTGGCCATAGCCTGCACCTTGCGCACCGTGCCGCTGTAGGTCTGGTCGCCCAAAGCTGGTATGCGCACCTGCACCGTGGAACCCACGCCCACATCGTTCAGACGGTCTTCCCGCAAGGCGAAGAAGAACCAACTGTCGTCCATGTCGAGTATGCTCACCACCGGTGAGCCGGTGCCTATCAGGTCGCCCACCTTGGCGAAAAGTTCCACCACCTCGCCGTCGCATGGCGCAATGAGGTAGCTGTCGTCCAGATAGCTCTGCACCTCGGCCACAGCGCCGCCGGCACGTCCCACGAGAGCCGCAGCGGCGTCGATATCCTCGCGCTGCGCACCCTCCTGAGCCATGAGGTACTGCTGCTCGGCAGCGGCGCAGTCGGCCTGTGCCACCTTGTACTTGGCCTCCACCTCGTCATACTGCTGGGCGCTCACCACGCCCTTCTCCTTGAGACCTTTCACTCGCTCGTAGCTCTTGCGGTACACCTCCTCAGCAGCCTTTGCCTTCTGCCACACCTGGTAGGCCATCTCCTTCTGCTGGCTGCGGGCGCCGGCCTGAGCCTTGCGGCTCTGTGCGCTGGCGGCGCTGCGGGCGGCCTCGGCCTGCAGCATCTTGGCGTCCACCTGTCGGCTGGCTATGTGCGCCAGCGTGTCGCCACGCCTCACATGGTCACCCTCCTTCACATAGAGCGTGTCCACATGACCCGGCACCATGTTGCTCACGCGGTACTCCGAGGCGTCGGCCTCGCCGGTGATAAGCTCTTTCTGCGGCTTCAGGGCCAGAATTCCGACAAGCAGGATGATGACCACCGTAGCTATCACCACAGCCAATCCGGCCCACAGACTTTTATTATTCTCTTTCATAAAACCTCAATTATCAATTCTCAATTTTAAATTATCAATTCTCAATTCCCCAGCGCCTGTCTCAGGTACACCTTGCCCATTGCAATCTCTATGTCGGCGTCCACCAGCTCGGTCTGCGCCTGCAGCCAGGCCGTCTGCGCCATCATCAAGTCGCTGCTGCTGCACATGCCCGCCTTAAAACTCTCGTCGGCCAGTCGCAGGTTCTCCTCGGCCTGTTCCACGAGGCTCTCGGCCTGCACCTTCTTCTTGTATGCCAGCTCTAGCTCGTAGCTCACCTTGTTCACCTGCAGCGCTATCAGCTCCTTGGCCTCCTCGGTCTGGAGGGCTATCTCGCGGCGTTTGGCTTTGGCGGCTTTGACGGCGTAGATGCCGCCCACGTGCACCAGCGGCACGTTGACCACCACGCCGGCCATCCATGTGCCGCCCCAGGTGTTGCTGAAGCCATCGAACACGTTGGGGTTGCTCAGCAAGTAGCCGCCGCTGACGGCGATGTTGGGCTTCAGCGTGCTGGCGGCCATGCGCACACCCTCACGGGCTATGCTGTCGCTCAGGCGCAGCATGTGCATCTCGCCACGCCGGGCGTAGACCTCCTCGATGTCGATGGCCGGTATGTCGCCATTGTCCTTAACCTCCTGCACCACTTGGGCTCCCTGCACGGTGAACGACGCATCCAGCGGCATGCCGCAACGTTGCGCCAGCAGCATCTTGGCCAGCGCCAGCCCGTTGGTGGCCTTGGTGAGGTTCATCTGCGCCTCGTTGCGTTTCACACGCACCTTGGCCAGGTCGCCACGGGTGGCCATCTCGGCCTCGACGGCGAGCTGCACATTGTGCTCCAGCGTGTCGAGCAGCGCGGCATACTGCTCCGCCAACTCCTTCTTGTGCTGCACGCTGACCACCTGCCAGTAGGCCTCGTCGACGCTCACCAGTAGCGACTCGCGTTCTTTGTCATACTCCATGCCGCTCAGCTCGTGCAGCAGGCGCGCCGTGCGGTAGGCGGCCATCAGCTTGCCGCCGAGGTAGATGGGCTGTGTCAGCGTCACCGTCGCCACACCCATGTTGCGCGTGTCTGTCTCCAAGCCCTGCACGATTTCTTCGCCTATGCCGTTGAGGTGGGGTGCGAGGTTGGAATTGGCTATGGCATTGTCGAGTCTCGTAGAGATGGCGTTGCCCACCACGGGGATGTCGTCGAACTCGCGGTGCAGCGCTGTGCCGAGGTCGGCCGCCGCCTCGTCGCCCATGTGGCTGATGCGCGTCTTGTCGTCCTCGCTCAGCAGGTTCACCTGCTTCTCCATCCACAGGTAACCGCCGTTGGCGCTCACCTTGGGCAGCATCTGCCAGAGGGCCACATTCTGTAGTACCTCAGTCTCCTCCCGTTTCAACTCGCTGCGCTTCAGGCCCGTGTTGGCACGCAGGGCGCGTGCGCGGCAGGTGTCGAGCGAAAGCACCTCCTGCGCTTCGCCCGCGCAGGCGAGTGTGAGTGTGAACAGTGTTATTATCAGTCTTTTGCAGTACATAGTCGGTTTTTTAACGGGTTGCAAATATACGATTTAAAAATCAAATAGAAAAATCTGATTTACCAGGTTTGCAAAAAGCATGCCCAACTGCCAAAATGTCATCCTTTGGTCACCTTTTTACCTCCAATGTCACCCCTGAACCACTACGGAGCCCCTATGGAGTCCCTGGAGGAGCGTTTAATTATAGTCCATATATTAAAGAGTTCCATATCGACCCAGACAATCCTTTTTATAGCGTGATTGACGAATCTCTTTATAGCAAGGATGGAAAAACCCTTGTTTCTGTACCTGACTATCATCGGAAAGAATTTATTGTACCAGAAGGTGTGGAAGTTCTTGAGAAAGGAGCTTTGTATGGGTACCCATATCTAAATTATATACATTTACCATCAACCCTTCGAGAAGTCGGAGAGAGAGCTTTGGCCAGTAATCCTGCATTAAAGACCATAAGAATACCTCAAAATGTCTCGAAGGTGCATGTTGATGCTCTTTGGAATGATAATCTGGAAACCGTTACAATCGACAGCGAAACTCCGCCAGAGATAACAGGATCTATCATGGAGAATGATTGGAGATATAAAAGAGTTGTACTCCTTGTACCGACACAGAGTTTGTCTGTATATCGGCAAGCAAAAGGGTGGAATGCTTTTTCAATAAAAGCGCAATAAAGTGAAAAACTTCGTTGCCAACCATCTCGACAGCGTATGGCAGGGATTGCACTGCGCCAAATGCAAGCGGAAGGACTTCTGCGGTGACAGGATATCCTAACCGCTCAAACTTCTATTGCACATAATGACGGGGTAGCCGGATCGGCTCAAATAGTCCTCAGGCTTCCAGCAAAATCTCAACATTTGTTCTGTGTCACAAAACAAATATTTTATTTTTTATTCTATTGTATTGAATACATTTTGTATATTTGCATTTAATTGAGCTGAGGCGAAATCAAGGACCGATTTGTCGTTTTGATACCTATCCCGACACCCCATTTCAAGTGGTTACGCCCGACAACTACAAAGAGTTTGTATAGTCACACCCACACAGTGTAAAGAATCTTTTGTGGTGCGTCACGATGTGGCGCACCCTTTTTGTATCTTTGCAGCTGAAAAAAGACGCTAAGATATGCAAAAAGAGAAAGACAACATCGACCAGCTGCGCAAGCGGCTGCAGGATTGCGAGGCGTTGATTCTCCGCCTTGCAAAGTCTTTTCTTCTCGATGGGTTATTCATGGGTTAATTGTGTTTTCTTTGAGGTGAAAGCAATGTGTTGAGCAATAATAAAAAAACGCATGTTGCTCGTGGAATATCACAAAAATTTTGTGGATTCAAAAAAAGTATGTATCTTTGCACCGTCAATCGTCGGAGTCCAATAGGGCGCGATGAGTGATGAACACGACCGAATGGGAGTGAGCGTCACCATCTAGAGAGTCCTTCGGGACGAGGGCGGGCGACAGACATAATGAAAAGACGTTGAGTTAAACGTTAGTCTGCGGTTACTTGAATCTCGCAAATTCAGAACTCCAACTGCATGATAACGCGATGACCGACGTCCATGGGTTATGATATCCATAGCATTCCTATAGTATCATTACAGCGTGGGCTTCGACATTGCTTATCCTCAGTTGGAAGGCAATGCGAGAGCCTAAGTAACGGGATAAGCAAGACTGTTTAGACCCGCGCTCTTTTCGTTGTATTGATTAACGAAAAAAAAGGAATACTATGACACTGATACCTTGTCCAGAATGCGGCCGAATGGTCAGCCCCAACGCCGATGAATGCCCTAATTGCGGCGCACCCATAAAAGAATTGCTTGCGAAGCAGGAAATAGACACACCCGTCGATAATCAACGAAGTGTACCAGTAACAAGTTCGAACGAACCCCCATTGCCCCAGAAAGAGCAGGCCCCAGAAAAAGCGATAGTAGATAAGAGCGAAGGAGAAGGCCTCGCCCACCCTCAGGCTACTCCAGCAAAGAATGCCGCAATTAATCCTCCTCATCAAAAAACAGAGAAGAAAAAAGCTCCAAAAGGAATAATACTATTAATTATTGGCTTGTTGTTATTGGTAGGAGGTGTTGGCTTCTGGTTTTACTATACCAACGTGTATTTACCCGAGAAACGCGATGCTGAAGCACCTCGATATTACGTGATGGCACAAAACATTAATATGCGTTCCTCTCCTGAATTCGAGGCAGACTACAATAAGATTGGATCATTCCCTTATGGTACAGAGATTATTGTCTATGATTCTGTAAAAACAGGTCTTAAACCATATCTCTATGGGAAATATGCCCCGAGAGATGCCAAAGGGAAGGTCATAAAAGATAAGGTAGTGGAAGGTTATCTCGCATATGATTATATGGCGACGAAAGCAGATTTCTTTTTGCTTAATAGCATTTTTGGCAATGAGGATGCACGCAAGATGCTTTCGGAATCGCGGTACAAGAAAGCGTTGCTGTCCTATTTTAAGAGGAATCACTATAAAGGCAATATTAGCAGGGATAAAATGATAGAATATGGCATCAATCCCAATGCAACACAAAGTTGGCAGGTGTTTTGTCGTCACGAAAAGGCTACAAGCAACAACGTCTATCGTTCGCGTAAATACAGAAAAGATTCCAAATATACCGATTTGGCCGTCATAATCACGAACATAAATAGCAAAGAGAGGCAGTTGCTATACTTTGTGTTCGATGACGATGAGTCCTTCCATTTGCTCACGGAGCAGCCCGCTCCATATTCTGGATATATGAAAGACAGGACACTCAAACTAAAGAATACGGATAATGGAGGATACTATGTAGATGTTGAATATGAGTAATAGTCGCCGACATATAATCCTTTATGCTGCACTAGGAATTGCAATAGTATTACCATATGTGGGCTTTTTCTGCCTGCATAAGTGGTACACGGATAAAGCCGGAGATATAAAGAATGCCCGCTTTATTATTGTCGACAAGTCGTCCATGACGCTTTCATTGTTTGACTATCGGGGTGTAGAGATGATGAACATCCCAGTGGCATGCGGGCAAGCTTTTGGAGACAAACAGAAAAGAGGCGATATGCGCACTCCGGAAGGGGTATTCAGTGTGGCTAGTATTGAAGACGCTTCTTCTTGGAAGCACGATTTTGGAGATGGTAACGGAGAAATTGAAGGCGCGTATGGGCCACTATTCATTCGTCTGAACTGTGGTGAACATAAAGGCATAGGCATACATGGCACACATCTTCCTGAAAGTATTGGTACACGGGCTAGCGAAGGTTGTATTAGACTGAACAATGACGACCTATTATTGCTTTCCAAACAAGTACATCCCGGTATGGTGGTAGCCGTGCTTCCATCAGCAGAGGATGCAGAGGTTAACAAAATACTAAAAACGAAATAGCTATGGCACTTATTCCATGTCCGCATTGCGGAAAAGAGATTTCATCGTATGCAAAACGATGCCCGGGTTGCGGCAATGATTTGACACAGACCAGCGAGGCAAGGGTAGATAATGTAGTATGTAAGGAGTATGGTACTCATTATGACAGAATAGTACCAGTCTGCCCTACCTGTGGTGAACCAAATCCGAATTGTTCTTCTGCGGATAGCACTACTAGTCAACAATGTCAGGATGCGGTGGTGGATTATAATAAGGTTTTATCTGTTATTGAAGACGAGTTCGAGGGAACAAAAAAGGTTTTCACTCGATTTCGTATGAGTGGCAATTCGGAATTGGATTATCTGTGTGAGGCTATTAATGCGGAAAAACCTGATATTATGGCTGGTTATTCCGTCCTCGAGAGTGGTAAGTATTTCCTTTTTCATTATAACGAGCGGGATTTAATCAATAGAACAAGTAATAACAAAACAGCAGCTGAAGAATCAGGGATAGGTGCTCCATGTAGGGGCATGTTTATTATTGTTGACGAAAAAGAAAACATAAAATTAGAGGCAGAACAGGGAGAGCCAATATTCATAATAGATGATGAACAATTTTTAAAATGTTGCAATGCAAACAAATTGGGGTTCAAAGTCTTTAAGCAAACAGGTAAGCCCATAGTTATCAATGGCAATATAGAGGATCAAGAGTTGCTAATTGACTCTCTTCGTTCGTTGTATAATTATGTTGTTGACAAGGAGGTCTTCCCTGATGCAGGAAAAAAAATCTTGCAATGGGTAACAAATGCCGCAGACGTGGAAAAACCTCATACGGGTATGCTCAATAAGGAACAACTTGTCGCAGAATATGGAAGCCTCCTCGAAGTTTATGCGGATGAATTTGTGGATAAAGTTGAGATAGTTTGTAAAAATGACCTAACCGGTAACTCGGAATTAGATGCCGTATGTAAAAGATACGACGTTGAAGGGCCAAATATTAACTTTCATTATAATTCAACTGTTGGTACCAGCTTCTCTATTAGGTATTCTGATGTGTTACTGAGGACTGTTATTGAGAAAGATCAACTGGAAGACTTGGCTGAGCGCGTATCATCTCCTTGTAAAGGTATGATAATAAATGTAGACGATGGTGAGAAAATAAAACTTATGGTGACAGAAAAGAGTGGGAACGATAGTGACGACGAAATGCTAGTTTATTTCGAACTAACTCAGGAACAATTCTTGAAATGTTGCAACGCTCACAAACTGGAGTTCAGGATATTCAAAGAAGATGCTCCCGAACCTATTATTATCCGGGGCAGTGCTGATGACGAAGAATTGTTGATAGCATCTATACGCGCAATCTATAATATCACAGTACAGGATATCTTCCCTAATGCAAAGCAGAAGTTAAGATCATTGATTGAAAAAAATGAAGCAAAAATAGCACAGGTAGAAAAAGCAAAGAAAAAAGAGGAAGACAAGGTGACTCAAAGTTTCGATAACAAAAAGACAGCAGGTGTTGTTTTGGCAATAGTGGGAGGATTCTTTTTTATTCTTTCACTCTGTCTTATGGAAGACCTCACCACCTGTCTGGTCCTTATGACCATTGGCATCATTATGGCAGCAGTAGGAGGCGCTTTATTTATATATGGCAAGCTTAGGAAAGCTGGCGCCAGTAGCTCGGAAGCATGGGATGGTATTGCTGAAGTATTTAATAACATCAAAAGTTAAGTAAAATGGGTAATATTACAGTTCCGTGCCACTGTTGTGGCCATCAGTATCCAGTCCACTGGATGTGGTTTGTGTGCGATAGCTGTGGCTACCGTGTATGCGCATCTTGCTTGAGCAGGCATCGGGGGCCCTACAATTCTGTTGGTGGATTCAAATGCAGCCAGTGCATAAGTGGAAAACTGAGAAGTCAACGTAATGCGAATGGATAATCATGGAGAATAAGCGATATTTCCGTCCTGCATGGACATGCGGTAGATATAGCGACAGAAACGCTTCTATTGGAAAGAAGCATGTAGCCATCATGTATAATCTCATCGAGGGCGTCAGCAACTTCTTTGAGGACTACTCTGCCGATGTAATAAAACACGTGCTCGCTGCAGGAAGAAACGGTGAAGTTAAGGTGGACGAGGTGGCAAGTGCGACGGGAATTGACCCAGAGTCAATTGATAATTTCTTTCAACTGCTTGTAAAGAATGAATTATTAAGCACCCATCTCTTCACAAGAGCACGAGAAATGGAATACCGTAAGGCTGTTCGTGAAAACAATATCCGCAAACGCAAAGTTCCACAAACGGTAAAAGAAAAACTTCCGATGGATACATCATCGGCTGAGCAATCTTATTTTGAGGCCATAGAGGATGAGGGTGTGGTTGCGTCTGTGATGTTCGAGTTGACCTATAATTGTAGCGAGAAATGCATTCATTGCTATAATCCAGGTGCGACCCGTAATGACAAGGAAGTATCACACAGAGCAGACAGAGAGGAACTGAAGTTGGATGACTATAAACGAATTATCGATGAGTTGGACGAGGCTGGATTAGTAAAGGTATGTTTGTCAGGTGGCGACCCCTTTTCAAAGCCGCATGTTTGGGAGATAATAGATTATTTATACCAAAAGGAAATAGCCTTCGATATTTTCACTAATGGGCAGTCACTCATTTATGACATTGATGAGTTGGCCTACTATTATCCTCGACTTGTTGGTATAAGTATCTATAGTGGAATTGCAAAAGACCACGATGCGATTACTCGTGTCCCTGGATCTTGGGAGAAGAGTATGACAGTCGCCCGTCGCCTTTCAGAATTAGCGGTTCCCATGAATCTGAAATGCTGTGTAATGCAGCCCAACCTGCACAGTTATTATTTGGTAAATGATATCGCACGTTCACTTGGTGCAATGCCTCAATTTGAACTTAATATTACCGATAGCGTTGAAGGAGACCAATGTGCCAGACAATTGCGGCTCACGGAGGAACAACTGCAGGTAGTGTTACGTGACGCCAATGTGCCGATGTATATAGGTAAAGAAGCACCAAATTATGGAGGACAGCCACGTTTGATGGATGATACTCCTTGTGGAGCAGGAAAAACATCGTTCTGTATCACTCCAGATGGCGTTCTTCAGCCTTGCTGTGCATATCCGCTTGCATTAGGTAGCCTGAGAGAAAAGAGTGTGAATGAAATTGTTGTTGGGAACGACACCCTAAGGAAGTGGCAAAATACCCCATTGGATGATTATGAGGAGTGTGGCCGACACGAGTATTGTGACTATTGCAACCTATGTCCTGGCCAGGCTCAATCGCAATATGGCGATTTTCGCAAAGCTGCGGAGAACTGCTGCTATATGGCAAAAGTGCGTCATCGGTTGGCGCATAGAATGATGGAGGGGTACGACCCTCTGAATGGTGAAGAGTTTGAATCCGCGTTGCAGCGGCTACCAAAGGCCACGGTAGACCTGCACCGCATTTACGATACAAAGGGATAAATGGTGTCTCCCAGCCAGCACACCTATAACCATCAAATCTTGAATCATTATGAAGATAGAATTGACAATCAGCAAGCAGTCGCAAGATGTCTGCATGACCCACTGCCCTAAAGCTGAAGAAAGAGCATGTGGCATCATGTATCGCAACCTGTAAGTCGGCTAAAAATGGGGAAGGGTGGCGAATGAGCTCACGCCGCCCTTTTAAGTAACAAATTACATAATTTCAAAAGATTAAAAAAGATGAATGCTTTTAATGTAATTCCTGTTGATCAGGAAAGCTATGGTATTGAACGATGGAATGAAATAAAGAAGCAATATGAGCTGATCGGGAGAACTTATCCTTCAAGAGATTTGGCTGAGATTGCGATGCAAGGCATGATAGATATGTATAATGAAGAGAATAAGGAGCAATAAGGAAAGTTACACCATTGTCAAACAAAGGGGGAATTATATATGTTTCCCCTTGTTGATTAACAACAATGGGGGAAAGGATATTTATTGTATTAGCCCATTACACGGGCGTAGCTTTGTTGTAGGGCAAAACGACGATGGACGCTATATAGTAACCAAAGGCAATGGCTTGTGCTATTCGCAGTACCCATTCATTTACACACCAGACACAACGGCAGACGTTTGGGGACTATTATTAAAAGAGGATGCTCTGCGAGACTATTATTGTTGTCAGGATGTGCAGGCTCTCGGCATCAAGACCAATCAAATGGAGTGTGTTTTGGAACTCGACTATCCAATATACATTCCTCAGAACAAAGCCACCATCAAACCAGCCATTCTCCAATATAATGTGGAATGTCCATACCGTATCTGTGATGCACCATTCATGGAGAAATCTCAGATAGAGGCAGAAGTGAACAAATGGCAACAATACAATCATAAAGGATATTCACAGAATCACATGATTGCCGCCGAAGTGCTTATCAGCAATCTGCGTACTATGCACGACCACGAAGTGCTCCACAATGCCATTCACGAGCAGAATTACACCTGGGCATTAGAATTACTTGACTTTGAACTTTGTCGCACACCACAACATCCATACGAGAAAGCGGACTATGAGCGGCATGTTCCATCACTTTACAGCCGAGAGGTGATACAAACCTACGTCATTATCAATTATATTGCGGGGGTTTTGCGGGAAGAGGTCAACTATGCTGATATTGATGCACTATTTGCCGAGTATGGATTTGATTTAAGCAGATTCTCTGTTTGAGGCAAAAATGGACACAGAACATTTCCTATATGAAGACAATAGCGAGCTGATGATCCCTACGGATGGCCAGTATCTCAGGATATATTACCAGGATAATGGCACCACGACGGTGCTGGACACCGGGAAGAATCAGTATGTGCTGAACGGGCGCTATATGTGGATGGAGCACTATTCCTCGCACGAAGGAATGGCGGGGCTCATTGTGCAAGAGCCTTCAGAGCTCCATAGCGCCTTGGCGGATGCTATCCAGCTAAACGGCCTCGACGGGGACAACGAACAGTATCGAAACTATTTTCCCCAAAACAAGGGGTGCTCTACTGACAACCCATTCGTTGTAATGAATCACAAACACTATGTGCGTATTGAATATGCTATAATGACCATCTTGTTCAAATGGTATCCCGTTCGCAAGGAGTGGATAACCCTTGCCGAACAGGGTATCATCCATAAGGATGGACGATATTACGACCTCCTGCGGTATATCGTCACTTCAGGTAACGATACACATTTTGAGGACTACTACTTCGACATCACTAGACATATCACCGACGAAGAATGATGAAACCAAAGATAAACACTATTATCATCCCCGATATTCACGGACGCACGTTTTGGAAGGAGGCAATACCGCATGTCGAAGCAGGAACTCCCTGTATCTTCCTGGGCGACTATGTCGATCCGTATGACGACGAGGGGATCAGCGGCCTTGACGCATTGAAGAATCTGCGGGAGATCATCACATTCGCCCACCAGTATGAAGACCGCGTGACGCTGCTGCTGGGGAACCACGACCTTTCGTATCTCGGCGACCCATGGGGCTTATGGACGGTATACTCCGACCGTTTCTGCCACGAATGGGCTGACGTTATATCAGAGTACTTTAACGAAAACACAGATAACTGTTCTCTATGTGCATACCGGGAAATTGGTGGCAGGCCGTTCCTGTTCTCCCATGCAGGTATGCATCCCGTATGGGTGAATTGGTGCGGGTTGTTCGACGACATCGACAAGGGCGATGCTAAAGCGTTAGCGACTAAAGTCGATGAACTATACCGGGAATCGCTGAAAGCGGGAGGACGTACCGAGTTCATGGATGCATTGGCGATGGTGGGGGCCATCCGTGGGGGAAGCAGCTTCGCCGGGTCGATGGTATGGGCCGACATCCGCGAATATGACGATGTAGAAGGGTGTTTTACACAGGTCTTCGGCCATACGGCACAGAAGAATACGATAGACGGAACGTGGGATGGACCGTATTCGGTTGGGAACAACATCTGCGTTGATTGTGGCAAATGTTTTTATTTAGACGACAAAGGCATACTGCGTTATTGGGATGCCGACAGAGCTGTTAGGGTATGAATGTTGTCTTGCGCTGAAAAAAGTTGAC
>DGIA01000005.1:0-12449 GCA_002392965.1 Bacteroidales bacterium UBA3834
TTGGCACGGATGTTGATAACATTGGGTGTCGCCGCGCTGGAGCACGGCACACAGAACAAACGAAGTAAAACAAAAAAAACATAACAGTTATGACAAACATCAAACCTTTAGCAGACCGAGTCCTCGTGCGTCCCGCCGAGGCTGAACAGAAGACCGCCAGCGGCATCATCATCCCCGACACTGCCAAGGAGAAACCGCAGCGCGGCGAAGTCCTCGCCGTGGGCAAGGGCACCAAGGACCACGAGATGACCGTCAAGGTGGGCGACCAAGTCCTCTACGGCAAGTACAGCGGCACCGAGATCGAAATCGACGGCGAGAAGCTGATGATTATGAAAGAGAGCGACATCTACGCTATTATTTAAAATGGGTCGGCCTGTCGGCCTCAAAATTATAAGAAAATTTGTTCAAAAATTTTTAAAATTTTCCTAATAAATTTTTCTATAATTTTGAGCGAAGCGACCAAAAATGTAAACAAATAAAATAGAAAGGAACAAAGAAATGGCAAAACAGATAGTTTTCAATAATGACGCTCGCGAGCAGCTTCGCAAAGGCGTCGACGAGTTGGCAAATGCAGTGAAGGTGACCCTCGGCCCCAAAGGCCGCAATGTGGTTATCGACAAGAAGTTCGGTGCCCCGCAGGTGACCAAGGACGGCGTGACCGTGGCCAAGGAAATCGAGCTTGAGGACGGCATCCAGAACATGGGCGCCCAGATGGTGAAAGAGGTCGCCTCCAAGACCAACGACCAGGCCGGCGACGGCACCACCACCGCCACCGTGCTGGCCCAGGCCATCGTCAACACCGGCCTGAAGAACGTTACCGCCGGTGCCAACCCCATGGACCTCAAACGCGGCATCGACAAGGCCGTGGCCGAGATTGTGAAGAGCATCAAGGAGCAGGCCCAGGAGGTCGGCGGCGACATCCAGAAGATTCGCCAGGTGGCCACCATCAGCGCCAACAACGACAGCGCCATCGGCGACATCATCGCCGAGGCCATGGAGAAAGTGACCAAGGACGGCGTCATCACCATCGAGAACGCCAAGGGCATCGACACCACCGTCAAGGTCGTCGAGGGTATGCAGTTCGACCGCGGCTACATCAGCCCCTACTTCGTCACCGACACCGAAAAGATGGAGTGCAGCTACGACAACCCCTACATCCTCATCTACGACAAGAAGATCAGCACCATGAAGGACCTGCTGCCCGTGCTCGAGAAGGTCGTCAACACCGGCCGTCCGCTCCTCATCATCGCTGAGGATGTCGAGAGCGAGGCCCTGGCCACCCTCGTGGTCAACCGCCTGCGCGGCAGCCTGAAGATTGCCGCCGTCAAGGCCCCTGGCTTCGGCGACCGCCGCAAGGAGATGCTCGAAGACATCGCCATCCTCACCGGTGGCACCGTCATCAGCGAGGAGAAGGGCTACAAGCTCGAGGACGCCGACCTCAGCATGCTCGGCCAGAGCGAGAAGATCAGCATCGACAAGGACAACACCACCATCGTCAGCGGCAAGGGCAATAGCGATGCCATCAAGGCCCGCGTGGGTCAGATCAAAGCCCAGATTGAGAAGACCACCAGCGACTACGACCGCGAGAAGCTGCAGGAGCGCCTCGCCAAGCTGGCCGGCGGCGTGGCCGTCATCTACGTCGGCGCCGCTTCGGAGGTCGAGATGAAGGAGAAGAAAGACCGCTTCGACGACGCCCTGCACGCCACCCGCGCAGCCGTCGAGGAGGGTATCATCCCCGGTGGCGGCACCGCCCTCATCCGCGCCGCCCAGAAGCTCGAAGGCGTCAAGCCCGAGAACGAGGACGAGAAGCTCGGCATCGAGATCATCCGCCGCGCCGTCGAAGAGCCTCTGCGCATGATTGTCGAGAACGCCGGTCTCGAAGGCAGCGTCGTCGTCAACGAGGTGAAGAACGGCAAGGGCGACTACGGCTACAATGCCCGCGCCGAGAAGTACGAGAACCTCTTCCAGAGCGGCGTCATCGACCCCGCCAAGGTGACCCGCGTGGCCCTGGAGAACGCCGCCAGCATCGCCGGCATGCTCCTCACCACCGAGTGCGTCCTCTGCGACATCAAGGAACCCGAACCCGCAGCTCCCGCCAACCCCGGCATGGGCGGCATGGGTGGCATGTACTAAGCCGCAAGGCTTGGTACAAACCCCGCCCCAAGGTGGGTGGCATGTACTAACCGCGTGCTCGCGGAGAGCAATATAGCCACGCAGGTTATTCTGCAACAAAAAAGGGTACCCAATCGGGCACCCTTTTGTTTTATTTATAATATCTTTTTGCGGACACATATTCGTCATCACCTCATACATAATCCCTCCTCACCAACTTTTTTTGGCCACCTCATAAAAAAAGAGTATCTTTGCAACAGCAAACAAACCAACAGAACGACTGTTTTTTTGACACGAGAAGAGAGATAGCCCCACAATCATCGCCGCGCGGACGGGCATTTGAACTATGGAAGAATGCCCCTATGCCGAAAGTGACCATTACCAAGACCTTCAATATCGGCAGGCTTGTCAAGGCGGGCCGGAGAAGAGGGCTGAAGACCAACATGCTGATGTGTTGGTGCATCGGACACGCGGCAAGCCCCATCGCAGAGTTCTACACCCTGCCTGCCGGTGGACGCCTGTGGCAATACGACCGCTTGGAGGTCAACACCGTCGTGATGACCTCCAAGGGCGAACCCCATCTCTGCGACATACCCTTCTCGGAGGACATCCGCCAGTTCAACGAAAACTACCTCCGGATGACACGCCAGGTCCACGACACCAACGCAGACCACCTTCTGGGCGAACAATACATGGCCATCGACACCTCGGCATTGTCGCTATGCGAAATCGACGCGGTGGTGAGCGTCTACTCCGAGATGTTCACCAACCCCTTCCTGGCTTGGGGCAAATACCGGCGGGGATTCTTCAAGACCACGCTGCCCGTCTCCTTCCAGTTCCACCACGCCCAGATGGACGGCTTCGAGGCCGCCCGCTTCCTCAACGGCCTCCAAGCGACCATCAACAAACTTGCAATATAGCGGCCATTGCCAGACCACATAAATGACACGCCTCTGTAGCAAATATACTACAGAAGCGTGTTGCAATAGGGTACTCTCTTTCGGTGTATATCTCAACGCAGCCGCAGGAGCTCCTTGTAGATGGCGTAGTCGATGTCCTTATCGACGTTGAAGACCACGCGGATGCGGGCTTCCCGGCAGGCGTTGATGGCAATCTCGGCGGCGCGGCGGTTGGGGAAGTGGAAGTCGCCGGTGGAGATGCAGCAGAAGGCTATGCTGTGGCAGTTGTGCTGCTGGGCGAGCCACAGGCAGGTGCGATAGCAGCCGGCCAGCTGTTCCTCCTGCCCGGCGGTGGGCTTGTCGCCCTCAATGACCGGACCTACGGTGTGGATGACCCATTTGGCGGGCAGGTTGTATCCGGGTGTGACGATGGCACCGCCGGTGGCGATGGTGCCGCCCTGCAGAATCTTGTCACACTCCATGCGCAGCTGCAAGCCGGCGGCAGAATGGATGTCGTTGTCGATGCATGGGTGCAGCGGGTTCCAGCATCCGAGGCCGCGAGGGCCGGCGGCATTGACGATGGCATCGACCTTGAGCCTGGTGATGTCGCCCTGCCACAGCCTCTCGCGGGTTCTGACGACACCTTTGTCTCTCAGCTGCAGCTGCAGCTCCTCGTCCTGTGCCTTCAGGAAGTCGATGCTCAGCGGCTGTGGCCGCCATACATTCATCAAAGCCCGAAGCAACTGTTTCTTGTCCTGCAGCCGCTTGGGCATTACGGCCGTCGCCTCATTTTGCTCCATCAGGTAGCGGATGCAGAAATCGATATTCTCGCCACGGTCCATGCTTACTCTGCCAGTTTGAAGCGCATACGCCAAGTGTGTGTGTCAGCGTTGTAGTCGTGCGAGATAATCTTGAAGGGGGCAATCTCGGAGGTGTTCTGCACGTGGGTGCCGACACAGGCGCAGAGGTCGTAGTCGCCGATGCGCACCAAGCGCAGCGTCTCGCTGGCGTCGTCGGGCAGCTTCCACAGGTCAACCCCGGGTGGCACCTCTCCCCTCTTCACGAACTCATAGCTGACGGGCAGATGCTGCGCTATCACCTCGTTCACGCGGCGCTCAATCTCCTGCACCTGTTCTTCGGTCGGGCATGAATCTAGCAGGTAGTCGCATTTGCTTTTCTTGCGTTCTATGTGTGCATTCCTAGACCGCGGACAGCCGAACATCCGTACCATCGTCTGGTTCAAAATATGCTCCGCCGTGTGCATCGGCGGGTATTCCTCTTTATTGTGGGCGTTGAGAATAGGTGTTTCCATAATGGAGTTTTCTTATTTGAGAAACGTCATTTACAAGAAAATATTTTGCCATGTGTTTTTTTATATGTACTTTTGCATTCCGAAAAAAACAATTCCAAACAAATGCACCATTACTCTTTACCCATCAACAAGCTAACAACAATCGGCTTACTGCTCTTCTCCATGTTGCTTGGAGGCTGTCTGAAGGAAGACTCCCCCGTCAAAGAAGGCAACAACCGACTTGAAATCGCTGCCGAAGGGTTGGGCGGTCACCAGAAGATGTATATCGACGATGTGAACGCCTACTGGCAGACCGGCGACAAAGTGAACATCAACGGCACGGAATACACACTCAACGTCAACTCCAGCAATCCGGCCACCGCCTATATCGAAAATGTGCCGGTCACGGAAACTTACTATGGCGTATTCCCTGCCTCCATCTTCCGCAGCCGTGACGGCGGCAATGTTACTGTTGAACTGCCAGACACCTACCAGTATAAGACCGACGGCAGTCATCAGGTGTTGGATGCTCCGTTGGGCTACTATGGTGACGGCGACGGACGTCTCTATTTCCGCCACCTCACCGGTGCCCTCACCATCCAAATCACCGCACCAAAAGGCTTCTCGGTCGATCACGTCGTAGTGGGAACCACCCAAGGCTACCGTATGAGCGGCAGTTTCACCTACGACCTTGCCTCCATCGACGGGATTACCCAGACAGGCACCAGCGGCAGCAACACCGTGGAAATGCTGTTCGACTACGACCAGCTTGTTTTCGTGGAGGCAGGTACCCAAAGCGTCCAGATACCGATTCCTGCCGTGGGAGGCACCGTCAATTTCTCCATCACCGTCGAAGGCCATCTCCAGGGTACCAAACACACCTTCAGTCGCACTCAAAACAGTGGTGGAATCCTCAACCGTGGAATCCTGGGCTATGTGCCTGTGAACATCAACAGCGGGCAGGCAGATGTCACCCTTTCATCGCTCTTCCCTGTCGATGGCAGTGGCTATCCGCAAATTGCCACCCCCACCGACTTCCGTATCATGGTGCAGGCCATCAACGGCCAATGGGAATACCCTCAAGGCAGCAATACCCAATATCACACCAAGCATTACGTCATCACCACCCCACTTGACATGAGTGGCATCACCGTTCAGCCCATCGGCGAAGGTATCACGTTCTCTGGAGCCATCGACGGAGGCAGCAACTGGATTTCAAACCTCACCATCTCCAGCAGCTACAACGACAATGGTGCCTGGGTGGGACTAATGGGAGAATTCAAAACATCCTGTTCCATTGCTAATGTTTATCTGCGCAATTTAACACTCACCTACACAGGGTCCTCTCTCGAAGGAAAGCCCTGCTATATGGGTGGTCTCTGCGGAGAGTATTTTTCCGGACCAACTAGTTATACATACAACAATTGTAAAGTTGAGAACATAACATTACAACCAGGAATAGCCACGATTGTTAATTTTGGTGGCCTTATAGGATACATCTCTACCAATAGAACAGTTAATTTCAACAACTGCAATTATACCCAAAACAATACGTTGACATTATCAGACCTTAACACAATCAAATTTGGAAGAATATTTGGTGAACATGCTAAAAATCCGGGAAAAGATACCATCCGAAACTGCACAGTCAATGTGAAAGCCAATCTCAGCGCCACCTATGTCTATGCTGGCGGACAAATTGGCTACTGGACAAGTACAAATCCCAAGATACATTCTGAATACAACACTATATTGGGACATATTGAGGCTTCTCCTTCCGTATATATAGGTCCTCATTACGGATATGGCACCAATATCAATAATCAATGGTCTTGCCTCAATGACAACATCTCTGGATTCACAAGCAACCGATCAGGATCAGCTACCACTCAAGAACAATTATAAACCTATGAAAAAAAAGAAATCATACATCACCCCCATCTTGACGGTGGTCCTGTTCAAAGCAGAACAGGGCTATGCTCAGTCAGATTCCGGCATTGTCGATCAGATGCACTTCTGGCAAGAAGAGAACCACAGCGACAACGACCAGGTACAAAGCTATTCCCGTCACGACGACTGGACGAACGACGGAAGTAACTCATTCTGGAACTGACCCCAACAAAAAACTTTTTTTGGTCATATCGGCTTTATTTAGTACTTTTGCATTTCAAAAACAGATTACAACCATGATGTACGATCACCTGAAAATAGAAGAGCGTGACCCCGTAGCCGTTCTCACCATCAGTGCCCCTAAGAGCCTCAACGCCCTCAACACGACCATACTCAAGGAGATGGACGACTACCTGACCCATTTCGACTGTAACAAATATCGTTGCCTCATCGTCACCGGCGACGGCGAGAAGAGTTTCGTGGCGGGTGCCGACATCAGCGAGATGGCCACCCTCAACGTGGCGCAAGGGCAGACCTTCGGCAGCCGTGGAGCCGGCGTATTCCGCAAACTGGAGACGCTCCACGTGCCTGTCATCGCCGCCGTCAACGGCTTCGCCCTCGGCGGTGGCTGCGAGCTAGCCATGGCCTGCGACATACGCATCTGCTCCGACAACGCCAAGTTTGGCCAGCCTGAGGTGGGTCTCGGTATCATCCCCGGATTTAGCGGTACCGTCCGTCTGGCCCGTCTTGTGGGCATGGGAATGGCCAAGCAACTCATCTACACCGGACGTGCCATCAAAGCCAACGAGGCACTCCGCATAGGTCTTGTCAACGAAGTGGTGCCTCAGGCTGAACTGATGGACAAAGCCATGGAGATTGCCAACCAGATTGCCGCACAGGCGCCGCTGGCCGTGAAAGCTGCCAAACTCTGCATCAACACCGAGTGGGACATGGATGCCGACGAAGCCATCATGAACGAAAGCACCATCTTCGGCCGTTGCTTTTCCACAGAGGATCAGAAACAGGGGATGAAAGCATTCCTCGAAAAAGGGAAATACGAATTCCAAGGGAAATAATGTTTAACTATTAATTAATAATCACCAACATGAAAATCTGTGTTATTGGAACCGGCACGATGGCCAAAGGCATTGTGAAAGCCTTCGCCACCAAGATGCCCATCGTCATGAAAAGCCGTACGCAGGCCAGCCTCGACAAGGCAATGGCCTCCATTGCCAAAGGCTACGGCAAACTGGTTGAGAAAGGCAAGATGACCCAGGAAGCCGTCGATGCACTACTCAAGAACATCACCACCACCACCGACTATGCCACCTTCGCCGACGCAGACCTCGTCATCGAGGCCGCTGTTGAGGAGATGCAGCTCAAGAAGGATGTCTTCACCGAACTTGACGGCATCTGCAAACCCGAAACCATCTTCGCCACCAACAGCAGCTCGCTCTCCATCACCGAGATCGCAGCTTGCACCAAGCGTCCCGCCCAGTTCATCGGCATGCACTTCTTCAACCCTGCCGACCGTATGGCTCTGGTTGAGGTCATCCGCGGTCAGCTCACCAGCGATGAGGTTTGCAAGTGCGTCATCGACCTCGCCACCGAAATCGGCAAGCAACCCGTCGAGGTGAAGGAAGCACCCGGTTTCGTGGTTAACCGCATCCTCATCCCAATGATCAATGAGGCTGTCGGAATTCTCGCCGACGGTATTGCCACCGCCGAAGACATCGACAAATGCATGATGCTCGGCGCCAACCATCCCATGGGTCCCTTGGCATTGGCCGACCTCATCGGCAACGATGTGAATCTGGCCATCATGGAAGTGCTCTACAAGGAATTCGGCGATCCCAAGTACCGTCCCCACCCCTTGCTGCGCAAGATGGTTCGTGCAGGCCTCCTCGGGCGCAAGACCGGCGAAGGTTTCTACAAATATTGATCAATAAAAAAGAGGCTTCCGATTGGAAGCCTCTTTTTTTTATCCACAATCACGCACCCAAGCTCCTAAGGTATCAAGATACTTGAGATAGTTTTGATAAACCCTGCTGTCTTCCAGCAAAGGCCAAAGGTGGGGATTTTGTTTGCAGTAGCCTTTGCAGCGACGCATCAGGCGCAGAAACTCGCGCACATTGGGGTGCCAAAAGACCATTTCCTCCGGATCGAGCCACTGCACATCTTCGTACTCAAAACCGACACTTTCATCGGGCAATACCTGCATGGCGGCTTTTATCATTTTTTTTAATGCCTCAATGTGCCACCCGCGCTCCCAGCAGCGGTCGGCTTCGTATTCTCGACAGCGACACTCGTCGCGAACTATGGCACAACTTCCATAGTAGTATTCATCGCCTTCGTGCAGGGTTCTGTAATAGTTGATTAGTGCACTGCCATAATCATCGACTTGCCGCCACACACTGGGAATGACATTGGTCCGCTGGCCATCGCTCCAGGCCATCATTCTTTTGTTGATTCTGATTCTCTTGTCTTTGTTCATAGTCAAGTTGTTTAATTGTTTTGCAATTGGAACACAACCAGTGAGGAAGGATGACTATATTCCGCGATAGCTTTAAAACTGTTTTTCGGGTGCTATGTCAAAGAACTCACAATAAAAAAGCACACACAAAACCGTATAACCATCCCTTTCGAGACCCTTTCCACGAGGGTCGTCCTTCGGTTCTGTGTGTGCTTAAAACTTGACTATATGTACTTTATAGCATAATCAAATACATCCGTATGCGGGACAAAATTACAAATTTTTCTTTTTTCGAAAAAAAAATTCAGCTATAGCAGCTCTTCAAGAGTCCAAAGACGATTGGTGTTGGAGCCTTTAACGAGAATTGTAGCACTTTCCACAGGATTGGCCTCTACCCAAGCACGTACTGCCGCGGTATCGGCAAAACGAACCATATTCTCCGGCAGACTCATTCCATCGAATTCGGGACCCACCAATAGGCATTTATCCAGATGACAAGCTGCCAATTGATCTACCACACGCTCATGTTCCTTCCGCTCGTCAGCACCCAGCTCGTGCATTCCTCCGATGATGGCCATCGTACCACCCATACTTTTGAAGCTCTCAATAGCGGCTGCCATCGAGGAGGGATTGGCATTGTAGCAGTCAAGGTAGAGACGGTTGCCCCGGGCGGTCTCCTTATATTCGGAGCGCTGGTTGCTCGGCACATACTCCTCAATAGCTTCCTTGATATCCCACGGTTCCACACCAAAGTGCAAGCCTACGGCCACTGCGGCCATGCAATTGTCGAAGTTGTAGGCTCCCAGCAGATGGGTATGCACATTATAGACATTGTCGCTCACCTCGAAGTAGAAATGAAGGTAAGGTGAGGTTGGTGGTTGGTGGTCGGAAGTCGGAGAACTTACCAATGTGCCGCGCGTTGTGGCTGAGGCATCGTTGCCATAGGTGACAACTGACAGTTGCTGCCTGCTATCAGCCACCCGATCCATAAGTATAGGATTGTCTGCATTGACGAACACCAGCCCCTGTTTTGCGGCCAGATGACGATAGAGTTCTGTTTTGGTCTGAACAACTCCTTCAAACGACCCAAAACCCTCCAAATGGGCACGGCCCACGTTGGTGATGAGACCGCAGTCGGGATCGGCGATGCCACAGAGAAAGGCAATCTCGCCGGGATGGTTGGCCCCCATCTCCACGATGGCCAGTTCGGTATTGGCGGGGATAGACAGCAGCGTCAGCGGCACGCCCAAATGGTTGTTAAAATTGCCCTTGGTAGCCGAAGTGCGGTAACGCTTGGACAAAACGGCGTGCACCAGTTCCTTGGTGGTGGTCTTTCCGTTGGTGCCCGTGATGCCGAGGACAGGAATCTTCAGGTGGCGACGGTGTTCGCGCGCCAGCTCTTGCAGGGTGGCCAGTACGTCAGACACCACGATACAACGGTCATCCACCTTGTATTGTGGGTCGCTGATAACACAGCAGGCGGCTCCTTGTTCCAATGCCTGCGGGGCGAAGGCATTGCCATCGAATTTCTCGCCTTTGAATGCGAAAAAGATGCAGCCCGGCGTGATGGCCCGTGAGTCAGTAGTCACCGTGCGCGACTGCAAATATGTCTTGTACAATTGATCTATCATCTTTGCTGTTTTGTTATGTCCATGACAATCAATCCTGCCAGCATGAAGCCCATGATAGCCGTGATGTGTGCCATAGTGCCGTTGATTTGAGCCTTGCTGCTGCACCACTCATGCTCGTCCAAATCGGGTCTTGTTCCGCCAAGACGGTTCTTCGGACACATGCAAGCCGCCGTGCCACACCCCCGCACCTGTCCCTTGTTTTCCAGTACTTCAGGACTCCATACGCACTTGAACTTCTTGCCAGGAAATCGCTTCTGCCGCCGCATACGCCGCCGCAACGCCGCCGCCAACGGGCAACCGTCCACCTCCCAGAACTCACTCACCCGTACCTGCGTCGGATCCATCTTCAACGCTGCACCCATCGAGGAGAAAAACTTGAGCCGCTCGGTTTTCTGCGTGCACCGCACGATCAGCTCCATCTTATTGGAAAGGCTGTCAATGGCATCAATGACATAGTCGTAATTCTCGATATGGAACAAATCGTGAGTATCTGGGCTGTATATCTCCTGCACAGCCATAATGTCGGCCTGGGGGTTGATTTGCAGCAGGCGCTCGCGCAGTGCAACCACCTTCACCTCCCCAACGGTGCGCATGGTGGCCATCAACTGACGGTTGATGTTGGTTACACACACGCGGTCGGAATCGACAATGGTCAGATGGCCGACACCACTGCGCACCAAACTTTCGGCGCACCACGACCCCACGCCACCCACGCCAAAGAGGATGACGCGTGCCGCAGCGAGGCGCTCCATCACCTCGGCTCCCATCAGACGCTCACTCCGTTCGAATATAGCGTTAGCCATTGTCATCCCGATTATTTTTTGTTTAACGCGATAGACATCTTTTTATTGTGCCACCCCCTCCATCTCACCTCACTTCGAAAAAAAACGCCACCCCAAGGACGGCATCTCTTCAATGTTTTATGCTTTAAAAACGTAAAACAGACGGTGAGCAGGCACATTTTATGTATGCCAACACTCCGTCTATTTAGGATACTAGTTGTTAATCAATCTGAAGTGCGGGGCGGTGTCGATGGAGAGGTGGCCGTCGGAGGTGGCGGCTTCGGCACGGAGCACACGGACGGCATTCTCATTGTCGACGAGGTTGTCAACAACGAGCCTGTCGGTGTTGTTCCATTCCACCAAGGGGTTGCTCAAGCCGGTGTAGCTGTCGTGGCGGTCGGTGTTGGCTATGAACTTGCTGACGGCAACTGTCACCGTGCGCGAGGCCCAGTCGCCGGTCCAGGTGCTGTCCTGATAGATAACTGTGCCGTCTTTGCTGAGCGAATGGACGTAGTAGTTGCGGTAGGTGCTGCCCGAGGCACTTGTATGCTCCTCGCTCTGGGTGAAGTAGCAGTCGATGCCCATCACACGCGAGAAGAGGCTCTTGCCCGAGCTGGTCATCGAATACTCGAATAGCTGGAGCAACTCGGCATAGGTTCGGGGACAATTTCATCTTTCTGACACGAAACAAAAAATGCAGTTGCAACAGATACAGTCAATAAATGCAATAATATCTTCTTCATAATTGTCTGATATTTTTGAGTGAAAAGATACACTTTTTCTGCGATATACGCTTTTTTATCAAGAACCCGCCTCATCCAGCTCATGGCACTGCCAAAATGTCAGTCCCGATGTCAGTCTTCTGTGGTTGGCACGGATGTTGTTGTAATGGGGGTGTAACGCTCAATCCGCGAAGCGAAACAATCTACAAGATTTACAAGATCTCGCGAGCAGAGCGAGCAGGAGAATCAAGAAATCAAAAATAAGAAAGGAACAATATTATGGCAAAAATCATCGGAATCGACCTCGGCACAACCAACAGCTGTGTGAGCGTCATGGAAGGTAACGAACCAGTAGTTATCGCTAACAGCGAGGGCAACCGCACCACCCCCAGCGTGGTGGGATTCCTCGAGAATGGCGACCGCAAGGTGGGCGACCCCGCCAAGCGTCAGGCCATCACCAACCCCCACAACACCGTCTACAGCATCAAGCGCTTCATGGGCGAGACCTACGACCAGGTGACCAAGGAGATTGAGGCTGTGCCCTACAAAGTGGTGCGCGGCAACAACAACACCCCCTGCGTCGACATCAATGGCCGCCAGTACACCCCGCAGGAGATCAGCGCCATCGTGCTGCAGAAGATGAAGAAGA
>DGIA01000005.1:12496-63476 GCA_002392965.1 Bacteroidales bacterium UBA3834
ATGAAGAAGACCGCCGAGGACTACCTGGGTCAGGAAGTCACCGAGGCCGTCATCACCGTCCCCGCCTACTTCAACGACAGCCAGCGTCAGGCCACCAAGGAGGCCGGCGAGATTGCAGGCTTGAAGGTGCGCCGTATCGTCAACGAGCCCACGGCTGCCGCACTGGCCTACGGCCTCGACAAGAAGGCCCAGGATATGAACGTCGCTGTGTTCGACCTCGGCGGCGGCACATTCGATATCAGCATTCTGAACCTCGGCGATGGCGTCTTCGAGGTGAAGAGCACCAACGGCAACACGCACCTCGGCGGCGACGACTTCGACCGTAAGATTATCAACTGGATGGCCGACAGCTTCCAGAGCGACAAGGGCATCGACCTCCGCAAGGACCCCATGGCCATGCAGCGTCTGAAAGAGGCTGCCGAGAAGGCCAAGATAGAGCTCTCCAGCAGCATGGAGACCGAAATCAACCTGCCCTACATCACCGTGGCCGACGGCGTGCCGCAGCACCTGGTGATGAAACTCAGCCGCGCCAAGTTCGAGCAGCTTTGCGACGACCTGATTCGCGCCACCATCGAGCCTTGCCGCAAGGCTATGCAGGATGCCGGCTTGAGCAATAGCGACATCAACGAGGTCATCCTCGTCGGCGGCTCCAGCCGTATCCCCGCCGTGCAGAAGAAGGTCGAAGAGTTCTTTGGCAAAGTGCCCAGCAAGGGCGTCAACCCCGACGAGGTGGTCGCCATCGGCGCCGCCATCCAGGGCGGTGTGCTCACCGGCGAGGTGAAGGACGTGCTGCTGCTCGACGTGACTCCCCTTTCGCTGGGTATCGAGACGCTGGGCGGCGTGATGACCAAGCTCATCGACGCCAACACCACCATCCCCACCAAGAAGAGCCAGGTCTTCAGCACCGCTGCCGACAACCAGCCCGAGGTGGAGATCCACGTCCTGCAGGGCGAGCGCCCCATGGCCAACGACAACAAGACCATCGGCCGCTTCCACTTGGCCGGCATCCCGCCAGCACCGCGTGGAGTGCCCCAGATTGAGGTCACCTTCGACATCGACGCCAACGGTATCCTCAACGTCAGCGCCCTCGACAAGGCCACCGGCAAGAGCCAGAACATCCGCATCGAGGCCAGCAGCGGCCTGAGCGAAGAGGAGATCAAGCGCATGAAGGCCGAAGCCGAAGCCCACGCCGACGCCGACAAGAAGGCCAAGGAAGAGGTGGAGAAAATCAACAACGCCGACGGCATGATCTTCCAGAGCGAGAAGAACCTGAAGGACTACGGCGACAAGATTCCCGCCGACAAGAAGAACGCCATCGAGGCCGCCCTCACCGAGCTGAAGGCCGCCCACAGCGCCCGCAACGTCCAGCAGATCGACCAGGCCATGGCCAAGATCAACGCCGCCTGGCAGGCCGCCAGCGAGGACATGTACAAAGCCCAGCAGCAGGCCGGCGGTGCAAACCCCGGTGCCGGCTTCGACCCCAACAACATGGGCGGTAACCCCGGTGCTGGCACCAACCAGCAGTCCAACAACGGCGACGACAACGTCACCGACGTCGACTACGAAGAAGTGAAGTAACAATAATTTAACCACAAGAGGCTCATGACCTTACACATAAGATTGTGAGCCTCTTTTTATATTAACATATTCCTCATGGATCATTTACGAAAGGATATTAGAGAAGATTTTGAATACTCGAAAAGGCAATATAATCCCGCAGAGGATTGTAACGGAGGTCTTTTAAGTGAATATGAAATAATGAAAGCACACTACATTCTTTCGGACTACTTTTTATCTGAAGAAGAGTCTGTGCGTTTTGGCATACATGATTTCGGGCTTCTTTCTTCTGCAGTTAGCAGACAATGTGTCGCTTTTGGAGGAAAGGAAAAATGGAATACACCTATACAAAAAATTGCCACGCTTGTTTTTGGCTTGGTAAAAGACCACGCTTTCAACGATGGTAATAAACGAACTGCACTGCTTTCAATGCTATTGGCATTAAATAAAATCAACCGACAGGCCAATTGTAAGAAAGAGGTCTTTGAGACTCTATTAGTTCGAATTGCAGCCAATAAACTTTCTGATTATAAAGAATTCAAGAATTTCAATGGCCCAGATGCCGAAGTGGAATTCATTGCGGATTTTATTCGAAGAAAAACAAGGAAGACAGAAGTTTCTTTTCATTCTTTAACATATGAAGAATTCGACACAAAGTTAAGGAGATATAATGTATGGCTTGAAGACCCAAGCGGTAATTATATAAATGTTTATCAAACACGACCTTCAAAAAAAACAATCTTCAAAAAACAGCAATCACAAAATGACAGAATATTACAAATAGGATTTAGCGGCTGGAAAAAACAAGTCAATCCTAAAGCCCTGAAAGAAGTTTTAAAAGCAGCTGGACTTACAGCAGCTAATGGCATAGACTCAAAAGTTTTTTACTACGATGCTGAGCCAGAATATAAACTTATCGATGAATATTATCCTATTCTAAAAAGATTAAAAGATAAATAGAAGCTACCAAGGAGTGCTCCAATCAAGATGCACATTTTTTATACATCAGAATGCGCATCTCTCCAAAACTTCATGAGCATGATTCCGAAAAATCATGCTCATGTTTTATATACAATCATGCTCATGTTTTTTTGAAATCATGAGCATGATTTTGAAACTTCTTGCGCTTGGGATTTTGTGGGCTACTTTTTCTTGCTCAACAAATCCTCGGCAGGACGGAACTTGGCTTCGGCCAGAGCGGCCTTGATGCCTTTGCCTGCACGGAAACGCAGGTTGACCTTCTTGATTTTGTCGGGCGTCACCTCTTTCTCGCCGCGGCAGGCCTCGCCGGTGATGGTCAGCGAGAACGAGCCGAGTTCGCCGAGCTGCACCGTGTGGCCGTCCAGCAGCAGACGCTCCATCACCTTCTCCAACTGATAGACCGCCATTTCGGCCTCCTTCGGGTTCAGCGTTGTCTCGTCCGACACGAGTTTTGCCACCTCGTGCTCATCCACCTGTCCCACGCTCTTCAGAATCGGATACCATTTGCGGGCACCTTTTGGGTCGCGCGGGTTGACCCTTTGCACTTTGTTGTAAAATAAAGGCATAGTTACTCCTTTCTTTTGTGGTTTAACATTCGATGAATACGAGTGCAAAGGTACGCAATCTTTTCGACGTGGCAAAAACTTTTTTGCAATCCAATCCCCCACGACTGAGCTTTATGTATTCAAATCTTTACAAATTCGTATCTATATTCTCGACGTACTATTTCTGTTGAATCGGGAATGTTGTCGTAATCGTGCTCATGCACTTCTTCTCGAGTTTCTCCCAAAATGAGTTTTGTCGAAGAAAGTTCTTTTATTTTATAATTGTAATAGCGATTACTACTACTGCTTAGAGGGTGTGTTAGGGCAAGCATATCTCCACTTACAACATAAGTGCCGTACTCATGTGCATTGACGTACCATTTCCCATCGCTTGTCATTTTCCATCTATCACCATAGAAATCCCAACCATCAACACGAGTTGTGTCTTGCCAAACATTACCACCATACTCATGATAATAGTGGTCATATGAATGGACACAATCCCAATCTCCGACAATCATTTCTTCGTAAGACCCGTTGTTGGACGTAGAAGAATCATCGTTGCCCTCATCTTTGTTGCAGGACATCATCATAGCAGTTGCTGCAAAGCATAGCATTAGTCCAATTGTTTTGAATACGTTTATTCTCATTGTTTTTGTGGCGGTTTTATCCTGTTGCCTCTTCAGTTTTATAAAGATTAAACAAATTTCGGCTCCCGTCTATTGAGCCGGAAGCCGATGTTTGAATAAGGTGCATAAAGAAAGGCGCAAATCCTTTCGTTCTAAATGTCACTTATTCTTTGAGAAGGTGGTCTGGAAATACCTTTGTGTAAATAAGTGGGGAAAGAATCCACGCCATCGCGTGAACTATCCGCAATCTTATTTCCACACAGATGTAAATGATTTTCCAGACCGTTTACTCAAAGGAAACAAGAGCGTCAAGCTCAATATGTCTTTGTTATATTTCTACGTTTTATGTCATCATCATTTTATCAATTTCACGCTGCAAAGATACACATTATCATCTAATCACACCTTCGTGCAGTTGCTCAATGGGGAATATCAAGTCCCAGTTGCGACCCCATACGATGTTGCCGCCGTCTAGGGTGAAGGTGCGGAACTTCTTGGGGTCAAGGTATTTATTGTACTGCGGATGCGGGTGCCGACGGATGTAGTCGCCGACATCCACCGTGCTGTCGGTGCCGTCGCTGAAAACCAGCCGCACCTTCAACCCGCCAAGGTCAACTGCTTCCGTTATGTATAATCTATCGCTCATAGTTTTGTCTTGATATTGGTGCTTCTCACTTGCTGCTTCATCACAAAGAACCGCACCCATTTGTCGATGATATTCTTGCTATATTTTCTAATAAATGCCTCTGCTATGCGCTTGTCCTTCGATGACAACGGAGGCACACCATGTTTCTCCCGGATATTGATTTGTTCCAAGCTGCCGTTCATCATGATAAGCTCGAATATACTCTCCTCATCTCCGTGTTTTACATGTACATGAATAGGCTCATGCTCATTGGAGTAGAAGTAGAATATAAATCCGAAGTATTCGTATATTTTAGGCATATCGTTGTTATTATTTCACGCTGCAAAGATACGAATAAATATTCGTCTGGCAAAATAAATGTTGTCGTGCGGAGAAAAAAGAAAATATTCTCCGCAAAAAATGCGGAGAATAATAGCTTTGCCGGTTATACAAAACAAAATCCGCCGCTTCAATAAGCGGCGGAAGTTGGATGAATTAGAGCATCAAGCTCAATATGTCTTTGTCTATTTCTACATTTTATGTCATAATCATTTCATCATTTTCACGCTGCAAAGATACACATTATTATTTATTTGGCAAAATATTCATTAGAAATACTCTTCGACGGCAAATTTATATTGTGAGATGAATATTTCTTTGAAAGGTACGATGTTGTTCTGTTCGTAGAAGACCAGCATGGCTTTCTTGTAGTCGATGGAATCGACGGTGCGGAAAGACAACGGGCAGTAGTTATTGGCAAGCAGGATGCCATTGCTGACAAGTCGCGCGGTGCGTTTGTTGCCGTCGGTGAACGGTTGGATATAACTTATCAGCAACAAAGCCAATAGCGCTTTCTCAAATACACTCTGCCGTTGGTTTATAAGAGTACAGGTATCCTCTATTGCCTCGCGTATCTGAAATTCGTTGTCAAGTGGGCGATAGTTAGTTCCTGTGATACCCACACGACGGTGTCGCAGTCCTTTATCTGTCTCAAGCCCTTCTACAAGCATGGACTGAATGTCCTCTATCCGTCTAACGGAGAGCTCTTGTAGGTAGTCCTTGTTGTCAAGAAGGAAACGTAGTGTGTATTTGTGGTTGAGAAGCATGACCGCTTCCTCCTGCGTCTTACCATCGGCGGTTTTGCTCTCACGAAGCAGACGCTCAGTTTCCAATAACGAGTAGGTGTTGCCTTCTATCTGCGACGATTTCCAGCTTAGGTCCACTCCCAGACGTTCCATCTCTTTGCGGTAGGTGGTAGGCGACAACTCACTCATATTCTGCTTAAATTGTGCCTGTAAAGCCTCGAGTTGCAACAGTTCCTCGTTTGTAAAAAGATGTACAGAAGGAAGAATGTCTGTGATAAGGTCAAAGTTGAATGTGGATTGTATCTGTCGCGCATCCTGGTCGTGCAGGAAGTAGGTGTTTATATCGATGGGCGTAGCTATGCGACAGGCTTTTGAAAGGCTATAGCGAGTAGCCTTGCCTTGTCCGCTCACAATGATATTTCCCGCCGATATTTGTGCCGACAGCATTCTTTTCAGCGTTGTATCGCTGCTATCAAACATAATACCCTCTGCAATGTCTTTACGCGAAGACATAGGATGAAACTGCAAGTAACGCAAGATGTTCACGTCATCCATAACCATTGTCCCTTTTTAAAATACGGTGCAAAAATACTAATCTTTTTGCAAATACAGACCAAATAGTTGCATTTTTTTCAAAAAAACCATCAGTTTTTGACCCGATTCATCTGCGACTGCTGGTACTGGCGGGCCTGCTCCACAAGTGTCTTGAAGTAGGCGACGGCTTCGTCGTAGGTCATGAAGTCGGCGGCGTTCTCGTCGTGGTCGAGACGCTTGACGACAGCGGCCTCTGGATGGTACTGCAGGGCGACGGCGAAGGTCTTGTCGGTGCGCTGCACAGCCTCGATGATGTCGATGCCGTCGGTGGTCAGCATGCCGGTGACACGCAGCGGGGTACCCTCGACGCTGCCGGCGGCCTGGTGGTGCCACGAAGGCGCTCCATGGATGATTGTGTGATTGTGTGATTGCGTTAATGCGTTAGTGTTTGAAGATTCAACGGTCTTATAGAGCCACGAGGTGGTGTCGATCACATAGACATCGTGCGGCGCGTAGTCGCGGTAGACGCCGGGCTCCACCTGGTTGCGGTGCTCGTAGTTGTAGCTCTTGCCCTGCTGGGCGAAGTAGGTGGGGAGGTCCTGGATGATGGTGCCGCCGGAGACGACGACGAGCATCTGCATACCGCGGCACATGCCCATCACGGGGATGTCGTTGGCGAGGCAGTAGCTCATGGTGAGGTAGTCCGACACGTCGCGTGTGGCGTTGTAGTCCTTCTCGGCCTCGATGCCGTGCCACGGCTCGGGGTTGCGCAGCAGCGTGGGGGCGATGTCCTCGCCGCCGGTGAAGACCACGGCACAGACACCCTCAACCGAAGTGCTTACATTCGAATTGTCGTAGCCAGCCTTCACCATGTCGGCATACTGCTGCAGCAGCACGTCGTTCTCGTCGATATATTCCGGTGCGAGGGTTGAATCGACGTAGTTCCAGCCCTCCATCCGCACCTGCGGCAGCAGGACGGGCTCGGCGCCAGCCTCGCGCAGGGCGCAGACGACGTTGGTATAGAATTCCGACTGGGTGTCGGCGCGCCAGGCGATGCCTATGCGCACGGGTTCTTCGGCGGGAGTGCTCTTCTTGTTGAAGCACGAGGTGAAAAGCGTGGCCGCTACGGCCAGCATCAGGAATATTTTCTTCATGGTTGTAATGTGTTTAGTGTTATATTCCGTATTTGAGACTCTTTTTGCGGTCGTATTGCTCGGCGGTGGCGGTGAAGAAGGCGTCGCCGCTGCTGTTGAGGGCCGTCTCGACGCTGTCCTGCACCACGCCGATGATGAAGCCTATGGCTACGGCCTGCATGGCCACATCGTTGCCGATGCCGAAGAAGGAGCAGGCCATGGGGATGAGCAGCAGGCTTCCGCCGGCCACGCCCGAGGCGCCGCAGGCGCCGAGGGTGGCTATCACGCCCAGGAACAAGGCCGAGGCGAAGCTCACCTCCACACCCAGCGTATGCGCCACCGCCAGCGAGAAGACCGTGATGGTCACCGCCGCACCGTCCATGTTGATGGTGGCACCCAGCGGGATGCTGACGGAGTAGAATTTCTCATCCAGTCCCAGCTTCTTGCACAGCGCCATGTTGATGGGTATGTTGGCCGCCGACGAACGCGTGAAGAAGGCCTGCAGGCCGCTCTCCTTGAGGCAGGTGAAAAGCAGCGGATAGGGGTTCTTGCGCAGCATGACGAACGAGATGAGCGGATTGAAGACAAAGGTGTTGACCAGCATGCACCCAATCAGTAGCAGCAGCAGGTGTCCGTAGGTGGAGAAGACCGCGAGGCCGTTTTCGCTGACGGTGGTGAACACCAAGCCCAGGATGCCGAAGGGGGCGAACTGAATGACCCACTTGACCACCCGCGAGACGACGTCGCTCAGGTCGTGCACCACATTGACCGTCGATTGCGAGGCCATGGTTTTCAGCGCCACACCGAGGATGATGCTCCAAAAGAGGATGGCAACGTAGTTGGCGTTGGCCACCGCCGCCACGGGGTTGCCCACCATGCTGGTGAGCATTGTGGCAAACACGTCGTCCAGCGAGCCGGCACCGGCCTCCACCTGTACGTTCGATGCCACCTCGCCCAACTGCAACGTGACAGGAAACAGAAAGCTGCCCACCACAGCGCACACGGCTGCGATGAAGGTGGAGAGCAGGTAGATGGCCACCAGCGAGGTGAAGCGTCGCCCAAGGCCCTTGCCGGCCTTGGCGATGGACGAGATGACCAGCACGGCCACCAGCACAGGCGCTATGCCCTTCAGGGCACTCACAAAGATGCGTCCCAGGATGCCGACACCTGTCCAGCCGGGCAGCGCAAGTCCCAGCACGGCGCCAATTACCAATCCAACGAAAATCCTCAGCATCAGGCTGACGCTGGTGTATTTGTGCAATAAATCCTTTACTATCATAGTGCAACCATTTTAAAAACCTTGTGCCATCAGGGCCTCGATGACTTGACGTCCGTCGCGTACCGCCTGCATGGCCCAATGCAGTTTGAGGTCGAGCAGGTCGTCGTCGTCGAGTCGCCAAGGGATGTCGGAGGCACGCATACGCTCGGTGAGGTTGAAAAGGCTCAAGGCGGCACAAACCGAGATATTGAAGCTCTCGGTAAAGCCGTACATCGGAATCTTCACATAGGCGTCGGCGCCGGCGATGGCCTGGTCGGTCAGGCCGGTCAATTCGGTGCCGAAGACCAGCGCCGTCGGGGTACTGATGTCGAGGTCGGTGATCATCTGGTCGTTTTCGTGGGGCAAGGTGGCGACAATACGGTAGCCTTGTCCGTGCAGATGCCTGTAGGCCTCTTGAATGGAGGAATGTCGGTAGTAGTCAACCCATTTGGAGCTGCCCACGGCCACATCGCCGGCGGGATTGAACGGGTTGTTTGCTTCGACCACATGGACATCCTGCACCCCGAAGCAGTCGCACGACCGGAGGACGGCGGCGGCATTGTGGCTCTGATAGACATCTTCGAGGACGACAGAAATATGACGCGTGCGCAGGGGAGCCAGACGGTCGAAAAGGGCCCGTTTGTTGTCGCTGAACAGCTGGGAAACTTTTTCATAGAGAACGGCCTTCTGAGCGGTGGTCAGAGCGGCGAAGAGAGATGGTTGGCCTGGTATTCTTTCTGGCATGATGAATTATTTTTTGCAAAGATACAACTTTTTTTCGTATCTTTGCAAAATAATTAGCCAACTAACTGAAATCATATTACTTCCTGAAATCTAAAGAGAAACATGCTGATAGGATATGAAGCCAACAATGCGCTACGCTGCAGCGATCCGATAGGGGATTTCTGCCGCGAACTGATTGCCCGGATGGCCCACAGCCATGTGAGGGATTATCGGGCGTTGCTTTTCTCCACCCACATCAAAGGCGATTACCGCAGCTACTATTCGGGTGACAGCAACGTGAGCACCTATGTGCCGGCGGGTTCCGCCTGCCTGCTGCCCGAAGCCTGGATGCGCTATCGGCTGAACCCCGTGCTGAAATCCGAGAAAGTGCAGCTTTTCCACGGGCTGAACGAGGAACTCCCCTATCATATCGACCGCGAGGTGAAGACGGTGGTGACCTGCTACGGGTTGAACAACCACCATCGTGCCTCGCTGCTCGACACAGTGATGTGGAAACCCCGCATGCGCTATGCTTTCGCTGCCGCCGACTGCGTCGTCGCCGTCAGCGAAGAGGTGCGTGAAGAGCTCGTCTCCTTTGGCGTGAATCCCAGGAAAATCACCGTAATAGGCGTACCCGGCAAGCCCTACGAGCTGACTGGGGAAATGGTGAACCAATATTACGATCTCTACCGCTCGTTACTCAACAAAGACTGAGCATCGGCATCGCCCATCGCGCGATATAAACCAAGGTAGCTTTCCATGTGGCGGTCGTAGCTGAACAGCGCGGCCCGGCGACGTGCGCCTTCGGCTTGTTCGGGGGTGAAATCCCTGAGCCCCTGTCGAACTGTCTCTGCCATATTGTCCGGATTCCAATTCTGGAAATAACAAGCGACATCGCCACCCACTTCGGGCAGCGAAGTGGCTGTGGAGCAGAAGACGGGCTTGCCAAACTGCATGGCTTCGACCACAGGAAGCCCGAATCCTTCAAAGAGAGATGGGAAAAGCAAAGCTGTGCAATGGGCGTAGAGCCATCGGCGCTCCGCATCGCTGACAGTCCCCAAAAGATGGACATTGGCACCGGCTTCGTTCCTGAGCCGACGGGCGTAGTCGCTGCTGTCGTTTCCAGCAATAAGCAAGTCGTAGTCGGGAAGCAGCCGCATCATGGGCAGCAGGGCGGCGAGGTTCTTCTTCTCGGTGACCACCCCCATGGAGAGAAAGAAGGGGCGAGCGGAGCACCAGCCTTGCGGTGGCTCCTGCGGCCCGTCGGCAAGGTTCTCCACGCCATTATATATCACTATTGGTTCCTTCCCCTTCAGATCAAGGAATCGAGGTGCCTCATCGGCCACAAAACGGGAGATGAAGCAAACCTTCCGGGCGCTGTCGCACTCGTGCTGCAGGAGTCGCTGATAGCGACGGCGCTTCGCAGGGGTTTTGTAGTAGAGCAGGTTGAAGTCGTGGATGGTGAGGATGCGGATGGTGTCTGGAGACGGATGGAAGGGGGAGAGCTGGTGGATGGAATGCCAGACATCGAAATGTCCCACGGGCAAGAAACGGTAGTGGTTGCGCAGGGGAAGATACTGCACTCCGTCTCCAAAAGCCCCCACGTATTCCTTGGGAAGCAGCAGAATGACGTCCAAATCGGGCTGCGGATGGGTTCCCAGCCAACGGCCATAGTTCAAAGCCACCTGTCCCAACCCACAATAGGGGTGGCGCAGCATGCTGAGGTCAACGAGAACCTTCATGCGTGCGGTTGTAAAGGGTGGCGTATTTGACGAGGGTATAGACTGCCGAGAGGCGACAGATGACAAATCCGGCGCTGCCATCGAGGAAACCGCCCTTGAGGAAATAGTCGCGGAGGAAGGTCCACATGGGACGGAATACCATCGACGCCGGTCCACAACGCTTACCTTGCAGATAGGCTTTCTCGGCACCCATAGGGGCGTAACGTGCCATACGCTGCACGTGGTCGGCGACACTATAATAGGAATAGTGCAAGAGGTCGCCCTCAAGGTGAACCAGTTTGACGGTAGGGGCATAGAGCAACTCCTCATGGATCATCCCGTCCCACTGGGCCGTACCCACGTGCCAAAGCCGGATGCAGGGGTCGGGATACCAGCCACAATGGCGTATCCAGTGGCCGCAATAGTTTGCCAAACGGTTGAAGTTATATATATTGGAAGCATCGGGTTCCTGTTGTTTGAGGGTGGTCAGGCTGGCGCGCAATTCCTCCGAGAGGGCCTCGTCGGCATCAATACTCAGAATCCAGTCGCAGGTAGCAAGTCCGGTGGCATAGTTCTTCTGCGTCGAGTAGCCTTCCCAATCGTGGTGTTCGAAACGGACACCGGCCTCGCGGCAGATACGCTCCGTGGCATCGGTGGAGCCCGAATCCACCACCACAACCTCATCGGCGACACCTTGCAGCGATGTCAGGCACCGTCCGATGTTACGTTCCTCGTTTTGCGTAATGATAACAGCTGTAATATTCATTTTTTATATCTTTATTCTCAATCTATTATTCTTTTCACTCCCCGTTTCAGCACGACGGCGGGGTTGCCGGCGAGCACGGTTTCCCGCTCATCATATCGGCCACGGAGCACGCTTCCTGCTCCTACGGTGGTGTCGTCAGATAGAATCACGCCTTTGGGTACCACCACATGACAGCCAAGCCAGACATTATTCCCAAACTTGATTTCGCGGTCGGCATTAGCCACAACACCATCATTGTCAATCAGCTCATGCTGATCAGTATCCATGATGGTGCAGTTCCAAGACGTCAGACAATCGCGGCCGAAGGTGACGGACTTGTGGCACACCACCACGGAGCGAGGCCCCAGATGGAAATTGCGACCTGTAGTCAGGCAGCCTGCCTCGGACACCTCCAGATGGCATCCTGCGCCAATTGCACAGTCGCCTTGCAACCGCCAACATCCGCGAAGGTTCAGCCGGGTGCGGTCGTATCGGAAATCGCTGCACTGGCAGGTGGCAAATCCAATCTTCACGCAACCTGTCCTCAGTTCCTCCACATCAAGTTCGATTTTTCCGGAGAGGTTTTCCATCACCGTCCTGTGAGAGACAAGGACAGGCAACCTCCATGCCTGACGTAAAGGCAACACCGTGAAGTTCAACCATATACTTCCCGGAAGAGCTAACAGATAGCGCATTGCCATCAGTCGTTTGACCCTGTGCCGCTCGTTCATTTTGCAGTGATTTTCAAAATGCAAAGATACGAAAAATTTTTTTTTGTATCTTTGCATTTGTTTTTTTAGCACAAAAAGGATGGTTATTGGATTTGACGCAAAGCGGGCTTTCTGCAACAATACTGGCTTAGGAAACTATAGCCGGATGATTTGTGGCGGGATGGCGAAAGAGTTGGAAACAGGACATTGTGTGCTTTACAGCCCTAAGCTGAAGGGGCGGCATGAACATTATTTCGACGGATTGGAGCGCGTGGAATTGCGTAAGGCAGATGGTCTGTGGAGTTTGGCTCCGTGGTTCTGGCGCAGCATGCTGGGTTTCATGATAGAGAAGGATGGAGTGGAGATATTCCACGGCTTGAGCCATGAGCTGCCGTATGGCATTGCCAAGGGAGTGAAAAAGGTGGTGACGATGCACGACTTAATCGTGAGACGTTATCCTGATTATTTCAAACCTGCCGACCGAATCATACACCGTCTGAAACAGGGATATGCCTGCCGCACTGCGGATTTGGTGGTGGCCATCAGCGAGCAGACGAAACGAGACTTGATGGATATGATGGGAGTAGCCGAAGAGAAGATCAGGGTGGTCTATCAATCGTGCGACCCGATTTTCTGGAACGCAATGGGACGCAGTGATGTGATAGAGAAATACAATTTGCCGAAACGATATATCCTCTGCGTTGGCACCTTGGAGGAACGGAAAAACCAACAGAACGTAATCAGGGCAATGCAGCACCTGCCCGAGGAGATGGGATTGGTTATTGTGGGGCGTCCGCGGGGTGACTATGGCCGACAAGTGTTGGCGATGGCCGACGACAAAATTCGTATCGTGACCGGAGCCGATTTCAGCGATTTCCCCGCCCTGTATGCAGGAGCTGTGGCCAGCGTCTATATGTCGCACTTCGAAGGCTTCGGAATTCCTGTGCTGGAATCGCTATGCTGCGACACTCCGGTGGTGACATCGAACATATCGTCCATGCCTGAAGCGGGGGGAGATGCAGCCCTCTATGCCGACCCCGACGACGTGGAGGGGATTGCCTACCAGCTGCGACGACTGATTGAAGATGAACCCTTGCGGAAACAATGCATAGAAAAGGGGCGAATCCATCGTTTGAAATTCGCCCCTGAAAAGGTTACGCAAGACTTGCTTGCTGTCTATAAAGAATTACTTCACCACTAAACGGCGGGCAATCCGCTCGTTGCCGTTTTGGAAAAGAACGGTGTAGATGCCCGATGCCATGCGACCAGTGTTTACGTTATAAACAATCCGTCCGGCGGCATCAAGGGTAGAAGTATGAATTGTGCGACCTGCGACATCCAGAATGCTGACTGAATAACGACCGCCATCAGGAAGATCAATCAAGAGGTTGGCATTCCCGGCAGCAGGGTTGGGAAAGAACTGGCCAAACCGTTCCTCGGCAGAAATCTTCTGAATGCCCATCGTGATATCGCCTGAGGGATAGAAACTGAAGTAGCCCCCTTGGGCGGCTGTCATCGGCTTGGTGATGGTCTTACCGGCATTGCTTGTGGCAGAGATGTAATATTCAACCACCTGCGAGGTGTCGGTGGGGTTGGCGGAGAAGAGTTGTGTTGTGGGGATGATGCCATCGTAGCGGTTGTTTTCGCCAGACACAAGCGGACTCTCCTGCCACTCGCCGCCAGAGAGACGATAGACGACTTTGGCAGAGGCAATGCCATCGGCATTAGTGATGTAGGCCAGCACATCGAAATCACGATTGACAAAGGTAGGGCCTGTGTTGCCATAACGGCTTCGGTGCAGGATGCGGACAGGATGGTCTGCCGGAATCTGCTTGGTGACACAATGAATGGCACCACCGGAACCATCGAAGTCTCGCACATCGACACAGTAGATGGTGTATCCGGGATAGGCTTTCTTCAGTTCCTCGATATTGATGCTGTCCCATTCTGCGGTGGGCATACCGTCGGAGCCAACTTCGGAGAAACAGGGCTGGATGATGAGGTTGTTGACAAAAGTGTGGTTGGAATAAGTTCGCGTGTAGTAATTGTTGTACTGCGCCTGAGAACCGAAGTTGCTTCCATTGTCGGTTTTGGGGAAAGGTATGTAGGAAGCACGATAGTTCCAGTCAAAGACACTTTGGTAACTGCAGAGAGAATCCATGTTCCGCTTTCCTGTCTTATAGTCAACCCAATTTCTATAGGCATCGGGCATCTGACTGAAGACAAACTGGTTTTCATCAATCATGTCGGCATAGAGGTCCACGTGACCGGTTCCACCATCGTACTGGAAAGTGGGGAGAATATAGGTTGCACGGGGACCAATGAGCCTGTGCAGACTATCTTTCACCTGAAGAGGGGTGAGTGGGCGCTTCCTTGAGTAACTGATTGAGGATAGGTCAACGCCATTCCATGTGAGCTGACCATAACTGTCATTGTTGTTCTCATAGAGGGCGTCGCTGCTGACGACCATACCGGCACCATCAACGAGGCAATTACCTCCCTCCCACTCTATCTGTGTGGTAAAGTTAGGCAAACCGAATTGACGCTCGATATAGACAGGCACAGAGTCGTCAAGCGCACGTCCGGGATAGTACTCGAAGTCGAGCATGGCTAGAGTGTCACCCTCACCATAGTAGAAGCAGATGGGGCCACAATCGCGGAACCAGAACGAGTTGCCGGGAGCCACAAAAAAACGGAGGGCATTTGTGCGAAGCCCCATACGGTTGAGTTGTCGTTTCACAATATTGCTGTCGCCAGCGTTTTCAATCCTGACCCATGCTTCGGCACCTCCCATCTGGATAGCATCCATCAAATAGAAGAACACCTGACCGAAACTGCTCACGGTGTCGGGTACAGCGTAGTATTCTCCGCTACCACTAATATTATCAAGACTACTGAAGCAGTAATTGGCATATCCCGGCACCATGGGGTCGGCAAACCAATATTCATCGGTTTCATGACCAGGAACCTGATACCTATAGTAGCATGTGACAGCCACAGCCTGGACTTCTTCCCACTCGCCAGGGAACCAGAAGTTGTCTGGCATCTGGCTGCCGGCGGCTTTGGGTTGTACGGAAGGCGTCTGCTCAGACGCCAACGGTCTCACCGTTTTCAGGTATTTTTTCGAGGCATCTCGTTTATGAAACTCCCATCGGACATTGCGCCGCACTTCCTCATTGGTCTGAGCAACAACACCCATGGCCAGCATTGCTGCGGCCAGAAAAAGGACGACCTTTTTCATTGCTTTATACATTATTTCCTCACCAGACCCAATATCTCACGAGCCTCATCACTGGTGGCTACCTGACGGCCCAACAACTTGGCCATGCGAACCACCTTATCGACGAGTTCGCCATTACTCTTGGCCAGCACTCCGCGTTCAAGGTACAGGTTGTCCTCAAAGCCCACACGGACATTGCCACCCATGACGATGGCGGGAGCCGCAAGGGTGAAAGCGTGGCGTCCGATACCGGTGGCGGTCCAAGTGCTACCGGCGGGAATCTTATTGACCAGCCAGCAGAGATTATCCACGGTAGCCGGGGTACAGCCAGGCACGCCAAGCACAAAGTTGAACTGCATTGGTGCACCCGGCACTTCGCCCTTGCGGGCCATCGTGAGGATAGTGTCGAGGTGTCCCATCTCGAAGCACTCATATTCGGGCTTGATGCCTTTTTCAATCATACGTTTGCCAAAGGCACGCATAGTGGGCATCGTGTTGTCAAAGATATCGTCGCCGAAGTTGCATGTGCCGCAGTCGAGGGTAGCCATCTCGGGCACAGGATTGGTATTGGTTGAGTCAAGACGCTCATCAGGGGTCATTCCCACAGCTCCGCCGGTGCTGGGAATGAGGATGACGTTGGGGCAGGCCTTGAGGATGGCCTCGGTGCACTCCTGGAATCGTACATGGCTCTGGGTGGGCGTGCCGTCATCCTCACGAACATGAAGGTGCACGATGGCTGCGCCGGCATCCACGGCGCTCTTGGCCTCGCGGACAATCTCTTCAACAGTATAGGGCACGTTGGGGTTTTGTTCCTTGGTGACTTCTGCGCCGCAAATAGCGGCAGTGATGATCAGTTTATCCATAGTCGTTGTATTTCTGTGTTATTATTTGATATTGGGTTCTTCAAGGCCGTAGCCTTTCTTCTTGTCAACGGCCTTGAGATAGACCGAAATGAGAAGGGCCGCGATGCCGAGGGCAGCAAGCATAACCAGAGCCCAGGTGTAGTTGAGCTCATGGGCGGCGGTACCTTCGGGGTTGGTGTTGTTCAGCACCATACCGATGAGGGCGGGGAACAGGCCGAGGCCGATGTTCTGAATCCAGAAAATGGCGGCGTAGGCCGAGCCGATGATCTTCTCATCAACCAGTTTGGGAACCGACGGCCACAGGGCGGCGGGCACCAGCGAGAACGAGGCACCAAGGACAAGGATGGTGACATAGGCCACCACGGTGCCGCCTATGGCGTTGCCCTTGAAGACAGGCAGGATGAAGGCGAAGGTGAGGTGGCAGATGACCAGCAGGATGGAGCCGAGCATGAGCATAGTGGCAGCCTTACCCTTGTGATCGACATAGTTGCCGAGAATAGGAGTGATGGCCACAGCCAACAGCGGAAACACCGCAAAGATGGTCTCGGCAGTGCCACGCATATATCCCATGTAGCAATAGACGATGAGGGCCACAACCGCCAATCCCATCAGACCGAACTTCATGCCTTTCTTCTTCGAAAAGTTGCTGGCGAAGGCGCAGACGGCAACGACAAGCATGATGACGTACTGCACAATGGTGACAGACTCACCGGCCCAGAAAGTGCCTTCCTGGGCGGGGTTGAGCGTCAGGTTACACTGCAGCATGTTGACGGCATATTTCTGGAAGGGGAAGATGGCGCTGTAGTAGAGCACGCAGAGCAGGGCCACAAGCCAGAATCCCAAGCTGGTGAAGATTTTCCCCAGGTCACTGATCTTGAAGGGGTCGTCCTTTTCCTCGGCCTCGCCAGTCTGCGAGTCGAGCTTCTTGTCCATGAAGAAGTAGGTGATGAACATGATGAGGGCGATGCAGAGCAGCACAACGCCGAACTTGACGGCATTATCGACATGCACCTCGCCGCCCAGCTTGGCAAAGTAGGGACTGAAAATCATGCAGGTGGCCACTCCCAGACGGGCAAGAGCCATCTCGCTTCCCATAGCCAGAGCTGTCTCGCGTCCTTTGAACCACTTGACGATTCCACGGCTCACCGTGATGCCGGCCATCTCGCAGCCACATCCGAAGAGCATGAAACCGCAGGCGGCCAGCTTGGCCGAGGCTGGCATGCCGGCACAGAAGGGTAAGATGGCGCCGATGACAGGCAGACTGCCATTCCAGTTAAGGTTGTCGGTGAACCAGCGCTCGAGGCCGGTGCCGACAAAAGCGTCGCTCACAGCGTAGAACTTAATCAAACCGCCGATGAGCATCACAGTGCCCGAGAGTACAGCCGTAAAGCGCACCCCCATCTTGTCGAGGATGATACCTGCGAAGATGAGGAAGAACACATAGACGTTGAGGAACACCTCGGCGCCTTGCATACGGCCGAACGATTCGCTGTCCCAACCGCGGGTCTCCTGCATCAAGTCCTTGATGGGCGACAATATATCCATAAATACATAGCTGCAGAACATAGCCAAAGCCAAAAGCAGCAATGCTGTCCAGCGCATACCGGCGCTGTCTCTCAGTGTTTTGATACTTGTTTGTGACATACTATCTTGATTTTATTTAACATTCGGAAACAATGTGCAAAGATACAAATAAAAAATGAATTGGCGGGAATAAAAATACTATATTGGGAAAAAGTCTTATCATTGCACCCTGAAAAACAAGTACACAATGGACTATTTTTTTGAGAACAGCGACTGAGTGCGCGACTATGAGTGCGACATCCAAGACATTGAGTAGATCGTGTGGTCACCACCGTCATCCGGAAACGGCAACAAAATCCTGCCGGCCACTTACAACAAGAAAGGCAGGGGATTCCCTGCCTTTCTTGCTGTAAAACCGAACCAGATCACTCTACATTGAGTAGATAATAATTCTTTTTCCCTTTCTGGACGAGAATACAACCGCTGGCAAGGATGTCGGCGGCGGTGAGGGTGCAGCCTTCGGCAACCTTCTGTTTGTTGACGCTGATGCTGTTCTGCTTCAACTCGCGGCGTATCTCCCCCTTACTGGCAAACATTCCCACCTCGGCAGCAAGGTCAACGAGGGATGCACCTGCCTCTATGGCGGTCCGGTTGACAGTGAACTGCGGCACACCGTCAAAGACCGAAAGCAACGTCTTGCGGTCGAGTCTGTTGAGTTGATCGGTAGTGGCTCTGCCGAAGAGCAGTTCGCTGGCGGCAATGGCGGTGTCGTAAGCCTCCTGACCGTGCACACGGATGGTGATGTCCTTGGCCAGCGCTTTCTGCAGTATGCGCTGCTCGGGGGCTTCGGCGTGTTGTTTCTCCAAAGCCTCAATCTCTTCTTTTGACAAGAGGGTGAAGATTCGTATATACTTTGCGGTATCGACATCGGAGCAGTTGAGCCAGAACTGGTAGAACTTGTAGGGGCTGGTTTTCTCGGGATCGAGCCAGACGTTGCCCCCTTCGGTCTTGCCGAACTTGGTACCGTCGGCCTTGGTGATGAGCGGGCAAGTAAGAGCAAAGGCCTCGCCTCCTTCCATACGACGGATGAGTTCGGTGCCGGTGGTGATGTTGCCCCACTGGTCGCTGCCGCCCATCTGAAGCTTGCAGCCTTTGGTGCGGTAGAGGGTGAGGAAGTCGTATCCCTGCAGCAGCTGGTAGCTGAATTCGGTGAACGAGATACCGGTCTCCATGCGCTTCTTCACGCTGTCCTTGGTCATCATGTAGTTCACAGTGATATGCTTGCCGACGTCACGGATGAAGTCGAGGAAAAGGTAATCTTTCATCCAATCGTAGTTGTTGCATATCTCGGCGCCGTTGACGGGGTTGTCGAAATCGAGGAAGCGTTCCAGTTGATGTTTGATACACTGCACGTTATGTTGGATTTCCTCCACGGTGAGGAGTTTGCGTTCCTGAGCCTTGAAGGAGGGGTCGCCAATCATGCCGGTGGCACCGCCGACGACAGCCAGCGGCTTGTGGCCGGCCATCTGAAGATGCTTGAGGAGCATGATGCTGACGAGATGGCCGATATGCAACGAGTCGGCGGTAGGGTCGATACCGACATAGGCGGTGGTCATTTCTTTGTTGAGTTGCTCTTCGGTGCCGGGCATGATGTCGTGGATCATGCCGCGCCATTTGAGTTCTTGCACTAAGTTCGTGTCCATGGATATATATTATAATAGTATTCCTTTTTAATATAAAGGAGAGGCACTGCCCTTGGGCGGTGCCTCTCCTTGTATGTGTCCGTTCTCGCCCGATTAACGAACAATCATCTTCGTGGCAGCGGTATGGCCGCCGATGATGACGTTCACCAGATACATGCCTTTGTTCATGCCCACGGTGTTGAGCGTATAGAGTTGCTCACCCTCGGAGGCGTAGCCAAGGTCACGGTTCACGACGCAACGGCCGTTGAGGTCGTAGATGCGCAGGACTGCGTTGCCGGCCTCGATGGTGCTGACGGCCACATGGGCCTCACCAGAGACGGGGTTGGGGAAGATGCTCACGCTGTTCTCACCGTTGCTTTCGACGGCGGGGATGCTGACGCGGTTATAGTCGTTAGAGTCGCAGACTTCGTTTTCAGAATCGGTAACATAGGTAGTGTCCATGAAGATACCGCGGCCATAGGTGCCGAAGTAGATGGCACGCGGCCACTTGGTCTTACCAAAGACATGGTTCTGGGGGTCGATGCCGGTATGCGTCAAAGCACGACGTATGGGCAGTTCGAAGGTCTGCTGCACGATGGAGGTCACAGGGATGTCCTGCAGGTGCTCATATTGTCTCCAGGTGGTTCCATTGTAGATGAACACGCCGTCGGAGGTGCCCACATAGATGTCGCCGGTGGTTTTCTCAATCATGGCCGTGAAGACGGGGATGCCCTGACGACCGGGGATGGAGATGGGTTCCATCGACCAGCTATCGGTGCTGGCGTTGTTGATGATGACCACATTGTCGCCGCTTTCGCTGTAATCCTCGAAGGTGAGCACCACACGGTCTTCACCTTGACGCGGATCAACGGCGATTGAGCTGATGGGGCGCGAGAACCAGCGGCCACCGTTGGGGTTGAAGAGTTCGGGGGTGAGGAGACGTTTGGCGGCCGTGGTCTGATAGCTCATGTCCGCATTCAGGCTGTCGGAGGGACGGAAGTAGTTCACACGCTCGAAACCTTTGATACGGTAAAGCTGCGAGCGATGGGTGGCGGCATCGAGTGTGCTGATGTAGGCGAAGCGGCCGTCCTGGCTCATGACGGCGTCACGCGGATTGAGTGTGTCGCCAGGGTTGTTCTTGGGGAAGATGTCGATCCACTTCATCATTTTTTCCTTCTCGGGCTTGTTGGCGGGCTCGTTGGGCAGGTTTTCCACCTCGGTGGTCCACACGCGGCTGAAGTCGTTGGGCATCCAGGTGAAGACGACCTGGTTGCGGTTGCCCGACCGGGTGATGGCCAGTGCACGCGACACGACATTATTTTTCACGACGAAGGTGTCGGCCACGCTGCGGCCGTTGTCGGCGGCTGTGAAGTAGTATTCAAAGGGGTATTCCGAATTGTTCTTGCTCAGGAAGACGGCCTTGTCGCCGGTTTTCACCTTCAGGTTGGCGTTCTGCTTGATCCACTCCTTCTCGAAGGTGCCGTCGTTCTGGCGGCGGAAGAAGTAGCCACGCATATCGAGCGTAACCTTGATGCTGTCCTTGAAGGGGTTGTTGACGGGGTCGTCATAGACTTTCTCCCAAAGGGAGATGCTGCCGTGACCACCGGTGTAGTAACGGGTTGTGAAGGCGCTGTCGGCGTTCCAGGTGGTGGTGTTGGTATAATCCAGATAGTCGGCATAGCTGCGAGCCAGACGACCGTTGGTGCTCATGAAAATGTTGCGGCGGTTGTGATCCTCGGGATAGATGTGATAGAAAGCCGAGGCGGCCACCTTGGTGCCGGAACCGGCGAAGAGGAGGTTGGCGTTGTGGTTCATGTTGCCCATCGTGCCATAGTCGAACCAGCTGACGACAGGCGTGCCGCCGTGGTGGGCGAGACGGCTCTCGATGTAGGGGCAGGCGTTGTCGCGGGCACCGCTGATGAGGGAACCGTCGGCGCAGACGGCCACGCTGTTGATCATCACGTTGTTCAAGCCGCGGTTGAGGTTGTCGAAGGAGTTGAAGTTGGTTTGGGTGCTATACACACCGCCGTTGGTGGCGAAGTAGTACATCATCACCTCACCGGTCCAGACGGGGACGATCTGGTAGATGCCGGAGTGGACGAAGATGGCGCTGTTGAAGACCTGGGCCATGTAGTTGCCGCCGTTGAGCATGTACTCGCTGTAGGAGCTTCTGGTCCACATGTAGTAGGAGTTGTCGGAGTAGCCCTTGCCTACCCAGAGGTCGCTGCCGCCGATGATGATACGGCGTTCGTCCCAGGGATCGACGGCTATGCTGCCGCTGGTAAGACCGGAGGTGAAGTTCATCGGCTCCACAGATTCGGTGGAGACCTGGTTCCAGCTCTGGCCGTTGAGGGTCACATAGACGCCCTTGAAGGCTCCGTTCGAATCGGCCACCATGGCATAGAGATAGCGGTTGTTGGAGGGGGCCATAGCCAACCTGATGGTGCCTTTGTCGGCACCGAAGACGGGATTCGAGGCCGAGATATCGACTGCGTTCAGCACATTGTTGGCCGCAGCCACGTTGCCCACGCGGTAGAGGTGGCCGCCGTTGGCGAAGTAGGCCGTAGCCAGCGTACGGGAGACCACGAGCGATTCCACGCTGACACCTTTCACGCACTTGGGTTCGACGACCCAGTCATTCTCGCTGTTGGCGTCGGAGACCGCCCAGCGGTAAAGGCCGGTGTTGGAGGCGACGAAGAAATAGAGGGTGTCGTTATTGTGGAACCAGTCCATCGCACGCACCGCACCGAAGAGGCTGTTCATCTGGGGGTTGGTGCTGGGGATCATCTTGCATACGCCGGTGGCGGGGTTGTAGCGATAGACGCCGCGCCCTTTGAGCGACATCTTGCCAAGGGTGGAGCCGAAGGGATAGCGGTCGTCGCCGGTGCCGATGTAGATCATGCCGTCGGGGCCCTGGACCATGGAGCTGATGGGCAGGGTGCGGAATTCGTTACCCTGGGCGTCGCGCAGGGGCACGTAATGCCACGAACTGGTGTCCCTTGTCAGATTCTCGACCGGTGCGTTTTCGAGACCGGCATAGATTTTCTGCAGCACAGCGACATTTTTCGTGCGGACATAGAGGCCGCCCGAGATGGCGCCGGCATAGACGGTGGTGCGGCTTGCATCCTGCTGATCGACGACGATGCTCGAGACCTCACCGCCGATATTCGCGGGGCCGATCTCGTAGAATTGCGCTTTGACGGGGCCGCCCATCAAGGCCAAAACGCCTGCAAACAAGCCGAGAAGTACTTTGTTACTTTTCATAATATATTATCAATTAGTTTGTTATTCTAAAAACTGTCGTTCGGTTTAATGCACAAAGATACAACTTTTTCTTTATATATAAGAGAAAAAGTACATTTTTTTTCAACACCGCGCCACAAGGACCTTGTTTAAAGCGGCAAACCGCCTGCGTGGAGACAGCGAAAGAGACAGACTCCCATGAACAGGGTTCAAGCCACATAGAGTTTAGTACCAGGTTAGTACTAGGGTAGTACTAGGGTAGTACTGGGGTAGTACTAGGTTTGAGGTTAGTACTAGGGTAGTACTAGGGTAGTACTAGGGTAGTACTGGGGTAGTACTAGGTTTGAGGTTAGTACTAGGTTAGTACTAGGTCAGTACCAGGTCAGTACTAGGGTAGTACTAGGTCAGTACTAGGTTAGTACTAGGGTAGTACTAGGGTAGTACCAAGGTTCACCTTTCTCCGTCAGACACCTCTCATCAGGCTTTGCCTAGGCAGAAGCTATAGAGGCAGAACTGAGGCAGAGGGAATTCAGGGCTTGATATCAGACGGTTAAAAAGATGGAAATGACATAAAGGACTGATAATAAGGGGAGATTCTTTTAAGTTAAGAGTTATGAGTTATGAGTCATTTTTTTTGGGGGGGCAAAAAAAAGTAGGGTGATTTTTGTGTATTATGAAAAACTTTTTATATATCTGCAATGTGCAGATAGTGATGATGAGTGATGTTAGTTACTGGGAATCATCGCAGAAGGTTGTTTTTGAGGCGACGGGCCGTGGATGGGGTCGCCCTGCTGGTGGCGTTTGTGCCGAATGGGGTTGTTGTGGGCTTGTTTGGGCATAATGGGGTTAATGGTTTTGATGAGTTGAAAGTTTTTGAAAAATTTTCAAGTTTTTTTTTGTCAGTTTAAAATAAGGTTGTATTTTTGCATTTGATAATGAGCATACCTAAACCCATACAGAAGGCAATGGAAAGCTGGTGCAAAGACTACGCCGGCCACATTGAGTACCTTGGCGAGTACCGGGAGGGAGGTGCTTATTGCTATCATTTTGACGAGCCTGTCAATATAGGTTTCCCAGTTGTGTGTTTACTCAATTCCGACGGCAAAGTTGACGAAATCGACGCACCGAAATCGTTTGAAATAATCAACTCACTTGTCAAAGATCTCGACGAAGTCGGTGTTGAATAGCTTGTTGTCAATCCTCATAATACCACGGCAGCCGTGGGTTTTTCCTTCGCCATTATTGCACAGATAATCCAGTGTCCGGTCGGCGCTGTTGTCGCGCTGCGGCAACGCCGTAAAGGGAGGAAGTTTTTGTTTTAATCTTTTTAACTTTTTATATTCGCCGGGCGATACAATATTTTTGTGTTTCCCATGTTATGAGACATGAATTGAGTGATCAATTCAGGACTATACCGTTTGACTGAAACAAAAACAAAGATACAATGGAAACCGTGAACATTCAAGAACTAAACGAGCGGGTGAACCGCGAGAGCGCCTTTGTGGATATGCTGACGATGGAGGTGGGGAAGCAGATAGTGGGTCAGAAGCACATGGTGGAGGGGCTGATGATAGGCCTGCTGAGCAACGGACATGTGCTGCTGGAGGGAGTGCCAGGATTGGCGAAAACACTGACCATCACCACTTTGGCGAAGGCCATCGACGCGAAATTCAGCCGCATCCAGTTCACGCCCGACCTGCTGCCGGCCGACCTCATAGGCACGATGATCTATAGCCAGAAGAACGAGCAGTTCCAGGTGAAGAAAGGGCCGATATTCAGTCATTTCATCCTGGCGGACGAGATCAACCGTGCGCCGGCGAAGGTGCAGAGCGCGCTGCTGGAGGCGATGCAGGAGCGCCAGGTGACGATCGGCGAGCAGACCTTCCCTCTGCAGGAGCCGTTCTTGGTGATGGCCACGCAGAACCCCATCGAGCAGGAAGGCACCTATCCGCTGCCCGAGGCCCAGGTGGATCGCTTCCTGCTGAAGGTGGTGATCGGCTACCCCAAGCGCGACGAGGAGCGGCAGATCGTGCACCAGCAGGTGAACCGCGTCGCGGCGGAGAATGCCACACGAGACGGACAATCCAAGGCCATCCTCAGCCCCGCCGACATCATGAAGGCCCGCGAGGTGGTGCGCGAGGTGTATATGGACGAGAAGATTGAGAATTACATCACCGACATCGTGTTTGCCACACGCTATCCGGAGCAGTACGGCTTGGAGAAGATGAAAGCGCTCATCAGCTACGGCGCCTCGCCGCGTGGAAGCATCGGCCTGGCCACCGCCTCGAAGGCCTACGCCTTCATGCACCGCCGCGGATACGTCATTCCCGAGGATGTGCGCGCAGTGGCGATGGACGTGCTGCGCCACCGCATCGGGCTGACCTACGAAGCCGAAGCCGAGAACGTGACCAGCGAGGAACTGGTGAACGAGGTGTTGAACAGGGTGGATGTGCCGTAATGAATTGAAAATTGAGAATTGAAAATTGAAAATTGGCTGACGCCACAATTCTACGATTCAACAATCAACAATTGAAATTTGTAAGGTGGATGAAGAGATTATCAAGAAGGTTCGCAAGATAGAGATCAAGGCGCGAGGGCTGAGCCAGCAGATGTTCAGCGGCGAGTACCACTCGGCCTTCAAAGGACGCGGGATGGCGTTCAGCGAGGTGCGGGAGTATCAGTACGGCGACGACGTGAGGAACATCGACTGGAACGTGACCGCGAGGTTGGCGCACCCCTACGTGAAGGTGTTCGAGGAGGAGCGCGAGTTGACGGTGATGCTGCTGGTGGATGTGAGCGGCAGCGGCCGATTCGGCACCCACTCGCAGTTCAAGGAGGAGCTGGCGGCCGAGGTGGCAGCCACCTTGGCGTTCAGCGCCATAGCCAACAACGACAAGGTGGGTATGCTGCTTTTCAGCGACCGCATCGAGAAATTCATCCCCCCGAAGAAGGGGCGCAGTCATATCCTGCGCATCATCCGCGAACTGATCACTTTCAAGCCCGAGAGCAACGGCACCGACCTGGGGTTGGCCCTGGGATACTTCCAGAATGTCATCAAGAAGCGCTGTACGGCCTTCCTGCTGAGCGACTTCTACGACCGTGGCTACAGCGACGCGTTGAAGCTGGCTGCGGGCAAGCACGACCTGGTGGCCTTGCGGCTGGTGGATCGGCGGGAGGAGAAGATGGAAGACCTGGGGCTGGTGAAGTTCTACGACCCCGAGAGCACGGAGACCCTGTGGGTGGATACCGGCGACGCCGCGGTGCGACGCGCCGTGGATGCCCGCACCGCGGCCCACAGCCGCGAGGTGGAAGAGACCATGCGCCGCTACGGCATCGACATGGCCACGATGCACACGGGCGAGGACTTCGTGGCACCGCTGAGGGGCTTGTTTGCAAGAAGAAGCTGTGTTAGTTAGGAAGTATGAGTCAAATGATGAACGAAAAGAAGATAGCAAAGGTCTGGGCAAAGGTGATGGCGGGAGCGATGGTTTTCGCGTTCCACATCCTGCCTTGCAGCCTGATGGCACAGGCCACTCTGGCGGCCGACACCATCGCCCTGGGCGATCAGACGACACTGCATATTCCCGTCGGCACCGACAGCCTGCCGGTGCTGGATCTCGGCAAAGTGGAGGTTGTGGAGCAACATATCGACACAGTGTCACAGGTTTTGATTTCCACGGTCACATGCTTTGAACCCGGCGAGCATTGGCTGCACATCGGTCCTTGCGACTCGCTGCCGCTGGTAGTCACCGACGTGGAAGTGGATACCACGACGGCCGAGATACGCGACATCGCCCCTATCCAGCGGGTGCCCTACACCTTCTGGGAGGTGTTCCGCTGGGTGCTGCTGGCATGGGTTGTGGCCGCCGTGGCCATTGTGGCCTGGTGGCTCATCGAGCGCAGGAAACGCCACGGGAGCCTATTCGCCCACCACGAGCCAGTCGATACCCGCACGCCGGAGGAGCGTGCCCTCGACGGGCTGGAGGAGTTGCGACAGAGCCACCTGTGGCAAGCCGGCCGAGTGAAAGAATACCACACAAGGCTCACCGACCTGGTACGCCAATTCATCGAGGAAAGCACCGACATCCGCGCCACCGAGATGACCAGCGGAGAGACGGTGGAGGCCGTGGGGAGCAGAGGGTGGATGGCGGAGGTCGGATTACTGCAAACCATTTTCACGACGGCGGACTTGGTGAAATTCGCCAAGAGCGAGCCGCTGCCCCAAGAGCATGAAGCCTCGATGACGGCAGCGGTGGAGTTTGTCCGCAACCTGTGGGAGGCCGTGAAGCCGGCAGAGACAGGCGACAAAGAGACAGGAGGGAAAGAGGCATGAGCAACATTGTCTTTCAACATCCGTGGTATTTGCTGGGGCTGATCGTGGTGCCGCTGATGGCAGGCTGGTGGATATGGCGCTACCGCAAGCAGGAAGCCGCCCTGCAGCATTCGGACATCGCCGTGTTCGACGGCATCGGAAAAAGCCTGCGCGTACGTCTGCGCTGGCTGCCCTACGCCCTGCGCTGTGTGGCGGTGGGGGCGGTGGTGGTGGCACTGGCTCGTCCGCAAAGCCGCCTGAGCCGTCAAGAGATGACGGTGGAGGGCATCGACATAGTGATGGCGATGGATATCTCGGGCTCGATGCTGGCAGAGGACTTCAAACCCAACCGACTGGAAGCCGCCAAGAAGGTTGCGTCCGATTTCATCGACGGCCGCAAGAACGACCGCATGGGACTGGTGGTCTTCGCGGGGCAGGCGTTCACCCAGGTGCCGCTGACGGTGGATCACCACGTGCTGCAGCAACAGTTGGGGAGCCTCAAAAGCGGCATTGTGCGCGACGGCACCGCCTTGGGCGACGGGTTGGCTACCGCCATCAACCGCATCAAGGACAGCGAAGCCAAAAGCAAGGTCATCATCCTGCTGACGGACGGAGTGAACAACCAGGGCAGCGTGGATCCGCTGAGTGCCGCCGAGATAGCTTCGCTCTACGGCATCCGCCTCTATACAATCGGCGTGGGTTCATTGGGCAAAGCCCCCTACCCCTTCAAAGACCAGTTCGGCAGGGTGCACTACCAGAACATCGACGTGGAGATCGACGAGGCGCTGATGCAGCAGATGTCGGCCGCCACTGGCGACGGCCGCTACTTCCGTGCCACCAACAAGAAAGCCCTGCAGGAGATATTCGGCCAGATTGACGAGATGGAGAAGAGCAAGATAGATGTCACCCAATATGCGCAGACCAAGGACGAACAGGGGCGCTGGCTGTGGCTGGCGTTCATCGCCCTGATGCTTGAAGTGGTTGTGCGGTGGGGATGGATGAAGTTATGAGTTAAGAGGTAAGAGTTATGATTCATTTTGAACATATCAATTATTTGTGGCTGTTGGTGCTGGTTCCCATGGCGGGAGTGCTGTGGGGATTGACCGAATGGCGCAGAAAGAAACGGCTGGAGCAGTGGGCAGAACGGACCATGTTTCCCCGACTCATCCCCGACCGTTCGCGTTGGCGTCCGATCATCAAAATGACGCTGCTGCTGGCAGCAATGGCCTTCCTGATTGTGGCGATGGCCAATCCGCAGTTTGGCACCCGTCTTGAGAAAGGCAAGCGGGCAGGCAGCGACGTAGCCATCTGTCTGGACTTGAGCAACAGCATGATGGCCGAAGACATACAGCCCAACCGCCTGGAGCGCAGCAAACGGGTGGTGGCCAACCTGCTGAGTCAACTGACCGGCGACCGAGTGAGCCTGGTGGCTTTTGCTGGAAGCAGTTTCATCCAGATGCCGCTCACCTCCGACTACAGCGCCGCCAAGTTGTTTCTCGACGAGATGGACTGCAGCATGATTCCCGAACAAGGCACCGCCATCGGCGACGCCATCGAGAAGGCCATGATGACACTGGGCTATGGCGACGAGGAACACGAATGGAAAAAGAACAACAACCGCGCCATCATCATTATCAGCGACGGAGAGAACCATGAAGATGACGCTATCGGAGCTGCACGCGAAGCCGCCCGACAGGGAGTGAGAGTATGCACCATCGGCATGGGATTGCCACAGGGTTCGCCGATTCCCCAGTTCGACGCCCATGGACAACGGAACAACTACAAGCGCAACCGCGACGGAAGCGTCATCATGACTCACCTCAACGAGCAGATGTTGCGCGACGTGGCTTCGGCCGGCAACGGCACCTACCTCCGGGCGGGCAACGTCAACAGCGGACTCGGCGACATTCTCAAACTAATAGCCAATCTGGAGAAAGAAGAGTTCGGCGAAGCCCAGTTCGCCGCCTATGAGAGCCGGTATATGTACCCCCTGGCGGCCACATTGGTCTGCCTATTGGCCGAAATACTTCTTTTTGAGAGGCGCAACCGCAAATGGAACCTAGACAAGATGCTATGAGAAAGACAATCATCCTACTCACATTGCTATCATTCACCCTCTGCCTGGCAGCCCAAGCCAACCGGCATCAGCTGCGGGAAGGCAACCGGGAGTACAAGAAGCAGCACTACGACAAGGCCGAGGTGGCCTACCGGCGAGCCTTGGAACAAGATTCTGCCGATTTTCGTGGACAATACAATCTGGCCAACGGACTTTACAGGCAGAAGAAATACAGCGAGGCAGCCCGCCACTACGAACAGGCACTGGCCAACCAGAACCTCACCAAGAAGCAACGTGCACAGGCGCTTCACAACCAAGGGAACAGCCTCCTTGAGGCCGCCATGCATGACGGACAGATGCAAGGACTGCAACAGGCCGTGGGCTGCTATCAATCGGCACTCAAACTCGACCCCAAGAACGAAGACACCCGATACAATCTGGCCTATGCCCGCCGGCTGCTCCAACAACAGCAACAGCAGCAACAACAAAACCAGCAGCAGCAAAAAGACCAGCAAGACAAACAGCAACAACAGCAACAGAACCAGAACCAGCAACAGAATCAGCAACAGAATCAGAATCAGCAACAGCAAGACAAACAGCAGCAGCCTCAACAAAACCAGCAACAACAAAGGCAGCAACAGCAACAGGAGCGCCAAAAAGAAGAGGCCGAACGGATGCTCGAGGCTGTGAAGAACAACGAAAAGCAGGCACTCAAAGACAAGGAGAAATCCAACAAAACTGTGCGGGCACATAAAACAGAGAAAGACTGGTAAGCCATGAAAAAGACTCTTTTATATCTTCTTATACTGAATGTTTTGGGGATGGCCTCCGCCCAACAGATGACGGTGCAGGCTCCCTCATCGGTCTATGTTGGCGACAACTTCACCGTCCGATTTGTGGTGGATGAGCAGGCCAAGGACTTCAAAGGGCCTTCCTTTAAAGGCTTCTCCCTCCGCTCCGGACCCAACACTTCGTCATCCACCAGCATGAGCTTCATCAATGGCCAGATGTCACGTTCGGTGAGCACTACTTTCAGCTACACACTTCTGGCCGATGTCGAAGGCACCTTCACCATTGACCCAGCCTCATGCACAGCCAACGGTAAGAAAGTCAGTTCGTCGGCATTTTCCATCAAGGTGGAAAAAGGTTCGGGAAGACGGCATCAACAGCAGCAGCAAGCTTATGATCCGTGGGGACGCCAGGGACAGTCGCAACAACAACAGCAACAAACCACCCAAATAGACGAGAAAAGTCTCTTTGCACGTGCCTCGGTCAGCAAAGTCAATCCTTATCAGGGCGAACAAGTAATCATCACTTACAAAATTTACACACAAGTACCCATCAGCCAGTTTGCCATCGATAAACTGCCGGGCAACCGTGGTTTCTGGGCAGAAGACCTCAGCGAGGGACGCTCTGTAAAGCAGTATGAGGAAACCGTCAACGGCCGGCAATATCAAGTGGCTGAGATACGCCGAGGAGCCCTGTTTCCCCAACAAAGCGGGAAACTCACCATCGAACCGCTCAACCTCAACGTGCTGGCCATGGTGCAACAGCAACGTCGCCGCACAGGTACCATCTTCGACCTCTTCGACGACCCCTTCTTCAGTGCCCGCCAGGCCGTTGAACGGCCCCTCAGCACGAGTCCCGTCACGGTCAATGTCAAGCCCCTGCCTGATGCTCCCGACGGCTTCACGGGCGGTGTGGGTCGCTTTGACATCTCTGGAGGGCTGAACCTAAATCAAGTGAAGGCCAACGAGGCGGTCAGCTACCGCGTCACCATCAACGGCACAGGCAATCTGATGCTCATCAATGCACCGTCGCCAGAGTTTCCCAATGTATTTGAAGTCTATGATCCCCAGATAGACGACCATATCAAGAAAAACGACAATGGCATCAGCGGCAGTCGAACGTACGAGTGGGTCCTCATACCTCGCAGCCAGGGACACTATAGCATTCCCGAGATGAAATTTGTCTATTTCGACCCCGCCGCAGGCCACTACGTCACCAAGACCATCCCCACGCAGACCATCCAAGTGGAGAAAGGTGACGTTCGCAACATAGCCCATGCCTCCGGCAAAGACGACGTGCAACTGCTCAACAGCGACATCAACTACATCCACCCCACCGGCCACCTGCATCCCGTCGGCCACAACGAGCATGCGGGATGGCCCTTTTGGTTGACGGCAGCACTTATCGTCCTGTTGACGGCAGGCGCTCTGGTCTTCAGCCACCGCCGCCAACTGGCCGAACAGGATGTGGCTGGCATGCGACGCAAACGGGCACTCCGTCTGGCCAAGAAACGTCTGAAACGAGCTGACTCTCATCTAAAGAGCAATGACCCTAACCGTTTCTACGAAGAGATATATCGAGCCATCTGGGGCTGTCTGTCCGACAAATACAATATAGAACCGGCACGCCTGAATCGAGAAACTGTCACCCAATGCCTGACCGAGAAAAAAGTGCCAACCGACCGTCAGGAACGTATCATGCAAGTGTTGCAGGATGTTGATATCGCACGCTTTGCCCCAGGTGACGCCCATACTCAGATGCAGGCCATCTATAACGAGGCCTTGAACATGATTGTCGCATTGGAATAAGAATCAATGAAAATGAAGCGCATATTTTCCTTACTTACGTTAGCCCTCTTATCATCCACACTATGGGCACAATCCGACAGCGTTTTAACCGGCAAAGCAGCCATACAGGCGTGGGGTGCCGATGGCGACGAACACTATCGTCTGGGCAATTACGATCTTGCAGCCAGCTACTATGGGCATGTGCTTAGTACCGACTACGCTTCGGCCGACCTCTACTACAACCTCGGAAACTGCTATTACCGCACCGACCAAATGGGGCTTGCCATACTCTACTATAAGCGCGCCCTGCATCTCGATCCCTCCATGCGCGATGCCAAAGAGAACCTGGCGCTGGCCCAGAGCCACACCATCGACCGTATTGCCGTACTGCCGCAGTTCTTCCTTGTACGTTGGATTGATGCACTCTGTACTCATATCTCCCCAGCCTTGTGGCAAGTCATCTGGCTGATCTTGCTTGCATTGCTTGGAGGAGCACTGTTCTGTTTCCTACGGGGTGGCAACCATACTGTCCGTAAAGTTGGATTTATCTCCATTGTGATTCTGGCTCTGCTGCTAGCACTATCCACATGGCTCCTGATACGCACCACACACCGCTACAACGCCCACAGCGAAGCCGTGGTGACACTCCCCGCCATCACGGTCAAAAGCTCGCCAGAACAGCAAAGCGTCGATAAACTCATCCTTCACGAAGGCACCCTTGTCAATATCACCGACAGCCTCGCAGGATGGTACAAAATCACCCTCGCTGACGGCACTACCGGCTGGTGCAATTCCGAAGAAATCGTACGCATATGAAAGAATCCATCAGCATATTACTCTTTCTCTCAATTCTTTTGTCCTCATGGGCGCAAGAAATGAAAATCATTGAGGACGAAAGTTGCGGATGCGACATTGTGCTCATCAACGGTATTGAAACCACCAAAGACGGCGACCTCTATGGTTTCCGGCTTGAAAACGGCACTCAAATTGCCCCCAATATCTATCGTTATGTCGATCGTTTCCACGGCGGCTACTGCAAGGTGATGCTCGACATACACCAATGCGGTCTCATCGACAGCACAGGGCGACAGGTTGTTCCCTGCATCTACGACGATGTGAGCTATCCCTCAGACGGACGCGTCCTTGTTGCCAAAGACGGTCTGCTTGGCTACACCGACCTCAACGGACATGTGGCCATACCCCTTCAATACAGGCAGGCGGGTACCTTCAGCGAAGGCTGCGCTCCCATCGCCGTTATTGAGGATAGTTTCTTCTTCTACACCACCTTCATCGATACCACCGGACGTATTCTCTTCCCCGACCACTTTGAAGACATCAACCCCTTCCGTGACGGTTACGCACCCGTCAAGCTCTATGACCGTTGGGGACTTATCGATCATTCGGGTCGTCTTGTACTTCCCACACGCTATGAATTCATGACAGAGATGGACGACACTCTCTTTTTTGCCGGCGACGAGGAGGCCACTGCCCTCTTCGACCGCCGCATGCAGCCCCTTACACCTTTTGCCTACACTTGGTCGGGTACTCTCTCCGACAACCGTATTCCTGTGCTGCGCAATGGAAAATACGGATTCCTCGACCGGCAGGGCAAAGAAATCATTCCGTGCATATATGACATGGTCGGCACATTCCACCTTGGCCGCACCATGGTCAACCTCGGTAACCGCTACGGCATCATCGACACCGCAGGACGCACCATTCTGCCCATCGAATACGAAAACACCACAAACCACGGTGCCAAATACATTTTCCACGACAGCTTGGCACTCATCGAGAAAGACGGGAGATTCGGATTCATCGACACCGACGGCAACCTTATCATTCCCTTCTACTTCGAAGATGCATACCAATTCTCAGAAGGACTTGCCCCCGTCAAACACAACGGATTGTGGGGCTACATCGACACCAAAGGGGATGTATTCATGCCTTTTGTGTTCAATGTTGCCTCCCCATATCGATACGGACGTGCCGAAGTTGTCTATCTCGGTGAAACCCGCAATGTAAACCGACAAGGGAAATGTGTTAAAAACTGCAAAGGAATCATCTCATGGAGAAAACTCGACCAATAGCATCCCACGACGGCACCGTTCTTTCTTCGGCCGACGGGAAAGTGAAGGTGCACATTCAATCTATCAGTGCCTGTGCCACATGTGCTGCACATGCCAAATGTGGATTCGCCGAATCGAAGGAAAAAAACCTTGAGATTCCATCTGCCGATTGGCAAACCTTCACCGAGGGAGAACCCGTCACCGTACATATTGACGAGAGCCGCGGTATGTTGGCTGTATGGATAGCCTACGTGCTTCCCGCCATTCTCATGATTGCCACTATAGTGGGGTTCTCACTAGCCCACATGCCCGAATGGATAGTGGTGTTTTCAGCCTTCGCTGTGCTGGGATTGTATATTCTTATCCTCTATCTCCGTCGCCGTAAAGTGGAAAGCCACTTCACTCTAACCGTTACCAAACATTAAATACAGAATGTTAATCCTCGGCATCGACCCTGGCACCCGCATCCTCGGATATAGCCTCCTCAACACAGATGGAGGGCAGTTGCAACTTGTCGCCATGGATGTACTCTACCTGCGGAACATACCTGATTTCAAAGACCGCATACAACGTATCTTCCACTCCACTATCCGTATCATCGACTCTTTCCACCCCGACCACCTGGCCATCGAGGCGCCCTTCTTCGGCAAAAACGTACAATCAATGCTTAAACTCGGACGCGCACAGGGAGTTGCCATTGCTGCCGCCATGAGCCGAGACCTTTCCTACACCGAATACGAGCCATCGACCATCAAACAACTCGTCACGGGAAACGGAAACGCCTCCAAAGAGCAAGTGGCATCCATGCTACGCTCCATACTCGGGTTTGACGACTCCCCGAAGTACCTTGATGCCACCGATGCCCTCGCCGTCGCCTATACCTGCCACATGCAACTTTCCAACCCTCTCGCCGACATCCGCCAGCAACTCATCCCAAAACAGAAGAAACACAAATCCGCAAAAAAACAATGGTCAGAATTCATCACCACCAACCCCGACCGCATCATAAGCTGATTCTTGCTTTTTCTATTCTCGTTCCTTTCTTGCTGACAGCCTGCCAACCGAAGAAAGGCAACAAGATGTTCGATCCTGCCCAAATTGCATTCTCTGTCGAATACAATCCTCTTTTCGACAACCAACTTTACCCCTCACTTCTTCTAGCCACAGGAAACAGCGACTCTCCTTTTTCCATACAAATGACCGCTCCTGCTGACAACTCTGTTCTCCGTATCGTCATCGACTCGTCCGCACTCAACTATGTCACCATTATCCAAGAGATTCTGCCCCACCGTGGCGAACGATACACTTTCCAGCCCCAAATAAAATGGAAATACGATATTCTTAGACGTCTGCGCCAACCGGGAGCCATTGATCTCACCTTTACTTGCTATATCAATGACGAAGAAATCGACCTTAAGAATCTCCATATTGGCTACCGCACTGTCAATGAATGCCCCCTTTCCCTCGTCTATGAAGGACGAACCTATGATTTCCGCTGGCTTTTCGCCGCTTATGTCAATGAAGACCATCCCCAGATTGAGCAGATACTCACGGATATCATTGCCCAAGGCACCATCAACCGACTTTCGGGCTACCAAAATGGGGCACAAGCCGTCCGCGACCAAGTTTTCGCCGTGTGGTACTATGCACTTTCCAGCGGCATAGCCTACTCCTCTATTTCCTGTACATCCAATCCCTCGCCACGGGCCAACGTGCAGCACATCCGATTTTTTGACGAGGTCTATTCCACGCGTCAGGCCAACTGCATTGATGCCTGCGTTTTTTTTGCCTCCATTCTCCGGAAAATCGGTCTCAAACCCGTCATCTTCGTAGAACCTTGCCACGCCTACCTCGGCTACTACACAGACAAAAACCGCCGCAATATCGAACTCCTCGAGACAACCATCACCTCCTGGGTCAACTTTCCTCAACTAGACCGCAGTACCGACTCTGAAGGAATGCTGACCGAGGATGCGTTCAACAGAATAAAGAAGTACCTCTCAGACAAGGAGATTACCCTCTACGAAGAAGGCCGACTGCCGCTCGACAAACTTAAACTCGCCGTTGCACGCAGCCTTTTCCAGAAGGCAACCGAATACGACCGCGAAACCTACAACAACAACCGTATCCACTTTGCCGACACGGCAAGCATCACCTACCAGCAACTAGACATTGAACTTCTCCGGCGCCAAGTACGGCCCATCAACTGAATTAAGCAAAAAATCAACGGGAGAGACGCACACGGGGATCGAGGACACCATAGAGAATGTCGGTGAGGATATTGATTATCACCAACAACACGCAAATGAAAAGGATGGTGCCCATGACGACAGGAAAGTCGTATTTTTCCAATCCATCGACGATGACAACACCCATGCCTTTCCAGTCAAAAACATATTCAACGAAAACGGCACCAGCAAAGAGTGACGCTAACCAACCCGAAGCGGAGGTGACAACAGGGTTGAGCGCATTACGCAATGCATGGTGCACCACCACGCGACGGAAAGAAAGACCTTTGGCCCGGGCGGTACGGATATAATCCTGACTTAACGCCTCCAGCATAGAATTCTTGGTAAGTTGGGTGAGGGTGGCCAACGGACGTATACCAAGGGTCAATGCAGGAAGGATCAAGTTTTTAAGGTCGATGTACTCACCACAACCATAGTCATCGACGGTAAAGAGGTTGCCAAACATGTTGAGGTGCGTCCAGTCTGCCAGCACGTAGGCAAAGAGCCATGCAATAAGGATGGCTGCGAAAAACGACGGAAGACTCATACCCAAGGTACTGAACACAAGAACGATGCGATCAATCCAAGTATCCTTGTGCAGAGCTGATATCACTCCAAAAACAATACCCAGCAGCAGCGCGAAAGCCATCGCCACAACGGCAAGGAGTGCGGTCTGCGGGAAAGCGGTGGCAATCATTTCGCTCACACGACGCTGACTCTGATAACTACGGCGCAAGTAAGGCTGTTTTAACACAAGAGAGGTAGATCCAACCTTGACGAGGGTGGTGCAGGGTGCATATTTGGCCGAGTCGAGGTAAAAATAGTGGCGGGGATTGTCATTGTTGTGCAGTGACAACGGTAGCAGATCGTTAAGGTAATTGACATATTGATGGGCGACAGGTTTGTCGCGGCCGAGGTCTCGATTGATGAGAGCAATGCTTTCTGCATCGGCCCGCTGGCCCAGCATCATACGGGCTGGGTCGCCTGGAAGGATATTGAAGAGGAAGAAGACGAGCGTCACTACTCCCAACAGCACCAGAAGACCATAAAAAAGGCGTTTCAGAATATACCTCAGCATCTCGTTATTCAGTGTTAAATGTTACCTTAATCCGTGGACAACGCTTTTTTTGGCGACAAAATCTTTAAGGTAGAAAGGTTCGAAGTAGGCCACATCCTCTGATTGTCCTGCAGTTAGGCGGGCTTGGGCTATGGACAGCATCCCTTCGGCAGAGATGCGGAAAGAGGTGTCAAAACGGGCGTTGGGATGGCGACCCAAAAGGTCGTGGGTTTTGGCGGATCCGTCTCCGATAAAAGTCATCTCACCCCGATTCAGCCACTGGTCGTAGATACCTTCTGTAATGACATCAGCCTGCGTGTCTCTGATAACCTTGTCCCCAGGAGCGACAATCATGGTGTAACACTCCATGCGGCGAGCGTCGATCATGGGACACACCATGCCGTGATACTCTGGGTGTCGGCGGTAGTATAAGGCTGCCATGCTGAGCAAAGTAGGAACCGACAGAAGTGGAATACCAAGAGCATAGCAAAGACCTTTAGCAGTGCTCACTCCTATGCGGAGGCCTGTGTAAGAGCCCGGACCGGCAGAAACGCAGACGGCCTCGGGGGAAGCCTGTTCTAGAAGGTCACGGATGAAAAGCGGAAGCCGGGAGGAATGGGCATTGGCGTCGTGGCTTTCACAGAGCGCCACAATGCGTCCTTCTTCGGCCAACGCCACGGAACAAACAGGGGTTGCTGTTTCTATAAGCAGAATTTTCATCGCATATCGATTATTTCCACGCCAGGATGCTTGGCGGGGTCGAAAGAGAATGAGGAGGCGTTAGTGGCAATCTTCTTAAATCCACTGATGTCATATATTTCGCGTCCAGAATCATACTTGTGCACTTCAATGCGACGCAACAGACCATCGTCTTCTTTGATGAAAAGACGTATCTTATGAAAACTACGGGCGGAACGAGGGGCGAGATCAATGACGGCAGTACCATCGTCATCGGTACGAATATATTTTGCCTTGAAGTTTTTTTGGTAGTTGGCAAGCAGGCGTCCGGGGTTTAGTAGGTTGACTTCGTCATCAGCCATGCTACTGACTGACACTTCTTTGGCCTCTTTGTTCCACTGCCAAACAGTGACACCGTCGCAGACGACCTCCTGCCCGGGAAGGGTTAGATGGTATTTCCCTTTGTTGTACAACACTTGTGCAGAGTGCTTGGCTATTTGTTTTTTGTTTCCGTCGAGCATGGTGGCAGCGACTGTAAATCCTACATTATGGTCGAAGCGAGCAGCGGCTTTTTTTAGAATGGTTGCGGCGTTTTCGTCAAGTTGTCCCTGCGAGGCATGAGTAATCTGAGCCTGGAGGGGAAAGGCTGACAAGAGGCAGCCGATGAAAAGAAGCGTCTTAGAAACGATTAATGTATGGTATTTTGCAACTTTCATTTGTTTGGGATATTAATCTTCTTCATTGGGTTCTGGCAGTACACGCTGCTGGGTAGTCTTGGCGCCCAGTTTTTCCATGGCCTTGGCGGCACCAAGGATACCTTGCCGCCCGTCGAATGAACGTCGGGCTTCATCGAAGTCGCCACGCAGCCGCTCAATACCGGAGTTGACCTTATCCATACGTTCGACAAAGCGCTGCACACGGTCGAGGAGAAGCTTGGCCTGCGACATAATCTCTTGTTGGTTCTGGAACTGTTGCACTTGAGTCCAGGCGAGTTGTATCATGCGGAGGAGAACGATGAGGTTCTGTTCGGAGGTAATGCAAATGCCACGGTCGAAAGCCTCTCGCCAAAGGTTGGAGTCCTGCTGGAGTGCCAAATGCATGGCGGCCTCGTTGGGCACAAACATAATCATGTATTGGAGAGCCTGACGGGGCGGGCGGATATAAGAGGCATAGTCTTTCTGCCGCAATTCCTTGACATGCTGACGGACAGAAGCCACATGACGCAGGGCGGCGGCATCACGGTCGGCATCGGTTTCAGCATTGCAATAGTCGATGTAGGCGGTCAACGAAACCTTGGAATCGATGATTACATCCTTGCCGTCGGGATAGTGGACAATGACATCGGGTATCATACGCTGGCCGGTCTGGTCATTGCTGAGCACATGGCCAGACTCATCGCGGAGGGTAACCTGGGTTTCATAGTGGATTCCCTTCTCCAAACCAGAACCTTCAAGAATGGTGTCGAGAATCATCTCGCCCCAATTGCCTTGAGTCTTGTTTTCATTTTTCAGGGCTCGTGCCAGATTGTTGGCCTCACCGGCCATCTCCTCAGTGCGTTTGACAAGGGTTTCAATGGCTTTCTCGATGGAAGCACGGTTGGCAGAAGATGTTTTGAGCGTTTCGTTGACTTGCTCCTGCATGGCTTTAAGTTGCTCCTTCAAAGGGGTCACCACCGTACCCATCTGCTCGTTGTTGCTTTTCCCCAGAGCCTCGGCGCGCTGGTCGAGAATCTTGCGGGTTTCGTTCTGCATCTGCTCCTTCACCAACTGCAACTGCCGATTGAAATCATCGCCACGTTGCTTTTCTTCGCGTTCCATTTGTTCCCGAAGCATGATGAGTTCTTTGGAGAGTCCGGCATTGTCGGAGGTAAGTTGCTCATTGTTCTGACGAAGAGTCTCCAACTGCTGGGAAAGAGTGGCTTCAACGGCGGCTTTGCGGTCACGTTCAGCTTCGGCGGAAAGAAGTTTGTGCTGCACCTCCACCACTTTCGGACGCATAAAAAGCCATCCAAGCAGAATTCCGAATACCAATGCGGCAACCGACACTATTATGATAGTCAACGACATGTTCAGTGAAGATTGACACCGATAATATTCATAAACTCTTCACGGGTCTTAGGGTCTTTCATAAAGGCACCGGTGAAATCACTGGTGGTGGTGACGGAATTCTGTTTCTGCACACCACGCATGGACATACACATGTGCTGGGCCTCGATAACCACAGCCACGCCCAAGGGATTGAGAGTATTCTGGATGCAGTCCTTGATTTGCTTGGTGAGACGTTCCTGGACCTGCAGACGACGGGCATAGGCATCTACCACACGGGGTATCTTACTCAGGCCCACAATGGTACCGTTGGGGATATAGGCCACGTGGGCCTTCCCAACAAAGGGGACCATGTGATGCTCACAGAGGGAATAAAGTTCGATGTCTTTAACTACAACCATCTGCTTGTAATCCTCGTGAAACATGGCAGAGCGAAGAATTTCCTCGGGATCGAGGTCGTAGCCATTGGTGAAGAAAAGCATGGCTTTGGCAATGCGCTCGGGGCTTTTCAGCAACCCCTCGCGGTCGGGGTTCTCGCCCAGAAGTCGAAGGATGGCTTTATAGTGGTCAGCCATCTCAGCGACACACTGTTCGTCGTATTTGTCTATTTTTTGATATCCCAATTCCATTTTAAGATGGTTAGTGCTGTTGATTGTGTGGATTAAATGTCTTTCACGAGGCGAACCGAGAGACCGCGGCCACGATTCTGCCGATTGGTAGCGTTAATCTGTTCATTCCAGAAACCAATGGCATGACAGTTTTGCATATCATAATGGTTGACACTCCAATAGTAACCTGCCTCTCCGACATTCTGTGTACCCTGGCCAATACGGAGACCTGCAGCAGGAAGGAATATGGCTCCCGCATTCTCCATCATCGTCCACTCATCGTCGGAATAGCTGTTGGTATTCCACCCTCTGCCGGCACCGGGGGTGAAAGTGAGACCGTCAGGGATAGACCACACGTCAGGCAGGATTACCAAGCCATGGTAGATGCCGCTGATGGTGGCCAGTCCATTCTTGTTGACACGGACTTCGGCATGGGTTCCACCAAGGAGAACTTCCCACTCGCTGGCTTTAAGCGTGCGCCACTGATCCTTGCGGTTGCCGCCATTGGAGATGGCGTTATATACCCCCCAGTCGGCCTGTCTGCAGGAGTCGCCGAGGAGATCTTGCTCTGGATCGTTCAAAACATAATAATTAAAATAATTGCTACTCGAACTGTATGGTTCATAGCATTCCGCATTGATGGTATTCGGTTTCGACATCCTCCAACCGGCGGTTCCCCAACAGAAAAGGTCAATCCAGTCTTCGTCAACAATTCCGATGCTGTCGTTCCGTTGGCCGAGATAAGCATATTGACGACCTGCAAAACGCCAAGTGTCGGTGATGGCCTGATACTGCAAGTTGCCGCGTGAAAAGCGCACCTTCTTGGGGTAGAGGCCCTGATAGCCGACGGTGAAGATGGAATTACTGGCGCCGTTGGCATCGAAACCCGAGAGCTGCTCGGGGCTATCGTCATTCTCGTCGGCGAAAGGATTGCTCGATGCACTGCTGATGTTGAAGAAAGCTGCCGCTTCGGCAAGGAAGTCATCTTTCTGGCACGACTGAAGGGCAATACTGAGCAGCGACACTGTGGCCAGGAGGATTATTCTTTTCGTTTTCATCATGGGTTGTATATTTAACCTATTTGTTTTTCTATTGTTATTCCACTTCGAGCAGAAGTCCTTTCAGGTACTCGCCTTCGGGATGATGGATGCTGACGGGGTGGTCCATGGCATGAGGCAGCTGGCGAACGATGCGCACACGGCGGCCGGCATTCATGGCAGCGGTGAAAACCATGGTCTGGAAGTCTTCCCTGCCGACGGCCTGGCTACAGGAGAAGGTCATCAGCAAACCACCGGAAGCAATTTTCTCCATGGCACGCTGGTTGATAGAGCGGTAGCCCTTAAGTCCTGCCTGCAACGAGCGGTGATTCTTTGCAAAGGCCGGCGGGTCGAGGATGATAAAATCGAAGCCTCGCGCACAATCGCCCTTATCGATGGTACTCAGGTATTCGAGTACATCGGCAGCGACGCCGCAATGCGACACATCGGTACCAAAGTTCAGCTCAACATTACGCTCACAAAGAGCGATTGCCTTCTTGCTGATATCCACGGTCTCGACATAGTCGGCACCCCCTTTCAGGGCTGCCAACGAGAAGCCTCCGGTATATCCGAAACAGTTGAGAAGGCGGCGATCAAGGGCGAGCTGCTGGACAAGAGCGCGGTTTTCGCGCTGGTCGATGAAGAAGCCCGTCTTCTGTCCTTCGTAGAAATTCACCGTCAGACGTATTCCATTCTCCAGAACCTCATTCTCCGCAATCTCCTCACCCCATATAATGCCGTCCTGCACACCACCGCCCGGGACAGTGGCGCTGCTTTTGTCGAAGACAGACCGGAGCGGGTAGCCGTGACAGGTCTGCAATTCGTGTACAAACAACTCCACCAGCACAGGCAGCAGACGGTGCATACCCACCGAATGGGCTTGCAGCACCAGCACACCGTTGTACCAATCGGCCACGAGACCGGGCAGGTAGTCGCCTTCGGCATGGACGAGGCGAAAGACATTGGTCCTTTCATCGCCAAAGAAACCAAGTGCCACACGGTAGTTGACGGCCGAGTGGATGCGACGACGAAGAATTTCCTCGATAGGGAGCGCCGCCTCGTCGACCTCGAAGGTGAGCACCTTGCAGATGATGCTCTCGTTCTGGTAATGGCCGGTGGCCATCCACTGGCCGCGGAAATCGACCACATCGACGAGGTCGCCCTCCTGTGGATCACCCTCGATGTGTTTCACCGCACCCGAAAATATCCACGGATGACGGCGCAGAACCGCTTTCTCCTTGCCAGATGCCAATATGAGCCGCGGACGCATCATTGCTTCATCTCGTGTATGGTCTTTATCGGATCTTCACTTTTGAACACGGCATTGCCTGCCACCAGCACATCGGCCCCGGCATTGAACAGCAGGGGTGCATTCTGCAGATTGACACCGCCATCGACCTCGATGAGGCATTGGGGGTTCTTGCGCTGGCACATTTCCCTCAGCTGACGCACCTTGTTGTAGGTGTTTTCGATGAATTTCTGTCCGCCGAAACCAGGATTGACGCTCATAAGAAGCACAACATCGCAGAGTTGCACGACATCTTCAAGCAGGACAACGGGAGACGACGGATTGAGCACCACGCCGCCCTTCATGCCGGCATCATGGATGGCATGCAGCACACGGTCGTGGTGACGGCAGGCCTCGTAGTGGAAGGTGAGTATGTCGGCACCGGCGTCGCGGAAATCCTGCACATAGCGGCCGGGGTCTTCAATCATGAGGTGTACGTCGAGCGGCTTGCGGGCATGTTTCTTGATGTGCTTTACAATGGGTTGCCCAAAGCTGATGTTGGGCACAAAGAGACCGTCCATCACATCAACATGCAACCAATCGCACTCAGAGGCATTGAGCATCTCGATGTCGCGCTGCAGGTTGCCGAAGTCGGCACTGAGCAAGGAGGGGGAAACGAGTTTCATAATTTGAGTTTTTCAAAGTTTTTACCATAGACACCCTGAGCCTTGTTGACGGAGACAAAGGCGTGCTCGTCTATGCGGTGGATAATCTGCATGACATGGGGTTTGTCGGTGCGGTGCACCATCATGAGGAGCACCTTCAGGTTCTGCTTGCTGTAGCAACCCTCGGCATCGAGGAGCGTGGCACCACGACCCACCTCGCGGGTGACGGCCTCTCCTATCTCGTCGTTCTTCGTCGAGAAAACCATAATCTGATAGCTTTGCTTGTTGCCGTCGAGCACCATGTCAAGCACATAGGTCATCGTTACCATGACGATGTAGCCATAGACCACATTGGTAATCTTGCCGGAGACAAAGAATGAGCATCCGATAATGACGATGTCGAGATACATGATGACCTTGCCAGGGGATATATTGTAGAATTTAGTGAGAATCAAGGCGATGATGTCTGTACCGCCACTGTTCCCACCCATGATAAAGGTAAGGCCGATACCGCCGCCGCAAAGGGCACCGCCAATGATGGCACACATGAACGGTTCGAACTGGATGATGCCGGTGGCAGGGTCGCTAAAGAGGTTCTCCACATGCAGCACCTGCTGCCACAGAATGAAGCAGAGCGACGACATGACGATGCCGTAGATGGTGTTGGCGCCGAACTTGGACCCCAGTACCTTGAAGCCGATAGCCAGCAAAATTCCATTGATTATGAAGTTGAGCACACCGATGGGCAGGGGTATGCCGACAGCGATGTTGAGCACCGACGAGATTCCGCTCACACCGCCACCCACAATCTTGGCAGGCAGCATGAAGGCCGACCATGCAAAGGTATAGACCAGTATGCCCACCGTGATGAGCACATAGGATACTATTCCGTGTTTGACACTCTTCTTTTCCATATCTTGTCTTTTACTTTTTAACTGAATAATCGCGCGCCCCGAAAATGCTCGTGCCGAGCCGCACCAGGGTCGAGCCCTCTTCAACGGCCACCGTCCAGTCGTGGCTCATGCCCATCGAGACGGTGTCGAACCACGGCGTGTCTGCAAATGCGGTAGCCTTCAATCTGTCGAAGAAAGTCCGCACCTCGTGGAAATCGGCCCGCACCCGCTCCGTATCGTCGGTGTGCGAAGCCATACCCATCAGACCGCGGATGCGCACATGCGGCAAGTCCAGCAAAGCCAATCTCCCAGGCTCGGCGAGGTCGGCCGGGGCAAAGCCGAACTTGGTCTCCTCCTGGGCCACATGCACCTGCAGCAGCACATCAACCACCCTCCCCGCTTTGGCAGCAGCCTTCTCCACCTCTTCCAGATGTTCCACACTATCGACCCCGTGAATCATACTCACAAAGGGAATGTAATATTTCAACTGCTTGCCCTGCAGGTGGCCGATGAAGTGCCATTCGATGTCCTTGGGCAACACAGCGGCCTTGTCGCGCAACTCGGTGGCATAGTTCTCACCAAAGGCACGCTGGCCGGCGCGGTAAGCCTCCATGATATCCTCCACGGGCTTCAGTTTACTCACCGCCACCAGCTGCACCCCTTCGGGCAGCCGCTCTTTGATATGCAATATGTTCTCTGCAATCATAGTACGTCTTTAACGACAGATTGCAGATTTTATTATATAAAAAATAAAAAACTTCAACAACCCATCCGGCGGCTGCCGTCGGCCAGCACCTGCTGCACCAGCTGGGACGTCTGCTGCTTGAGCTCCTCGATGAATTGGCGGGCGTCGTATTTATGCGCCTCTATGTCGCGTAACTTCTTCTCCCACTGTCCGGTAAGCTCGGCGCTCTTGAGCAGTTCCTCCTCTATGACGCCGATGAGGGCTATGCCTGTGGGCGTGGGTTCGAGGCTTTTGCGCACCTTGCTGATGTACTGCCGTTTGAAGAGGGTCTCGATGATGGCGGCGCGGGTCGAAGGACGTCCGATACCGTTGGCCTTGAGTGCATCGCGCAGCTCCTCGTTCTCCACCGTCTTGCCGGCGGTCTCCATAGCACGCAGCAGCGTAGCCTCGGTGTAAGGCTTCGGAGGCGTGGTCCATTTCTCGGCCAATGTTGGTGTATGGGGGCCTTTTTCTCCTTTACTAAAACTAGGCAGCGTTTTTTCTTCGTCGGATTGGTCAGCCTTATCAGATGCGTCAGATTCGCCAGCTGGGGTCTGATGTCCCCAGGCGAATACATCATGCCACCCCTGATCCAGAATCTGCTTACCTGTGGCTTTGAATACCACCTTATCCCCTTTCTTCTTGCCGTCTTTAGGGGCTGTCTCTACTTGCCCCAAGACCGTTGTTGAAGAGAATTTGCAATCGGGATAAAATACAGCAATAAAATGTCTTACAATAAGATCAAAGACACGCTTCTCGTTGTATGTCATGTCGCCATTGGCCGGGTTGACCCCTGTCGGTATGATAGCATGGTGGTCGGTGACTTTCGAAGAATCAAACACCTTTTTGCTTTTATTTAGCACCTTCCCCATAAGCGGTTCTATCAACGGGCGATAAGGAACGAGCCCTTGAAGGATTAAAGGACATTTGGAATAGATGTCATCGGGCAGGTATGTGGTGTCAACACGCGGGTAGGTGGTAAACTTTTTCTCGTAAAGGCTTTGGATATATTTCAAGGTATCGTCAGCCGAGAAGGAGAACTTCTTGTTACACTCCACCTGAAGCGAGGTAAGGTCGAAAAGTCGCGGCGGTGCCTCCGTACCATTCTTTTGAGAAATAGATGTAACCTCGAAGGGTCTATCCTTTATGAGTTCAAAAGCCTGCTTGGCTTCCTCTTCTGATGTAATGCGTCCCTTACTATCCTGTGTGGCAGACTCCTCTTCTTCCTCTTTTTTTTCTGATTGCCGCAATGTAAACAACGTATCACGATATACTGTAGATAGAACCCAGTATTGTTCTGGCTTGAAGTTCTTTATTTCGAAGTGGCGCTTCACAATCATGGCCAGCGTGGGGGTCTGCACGCGGCCGATGGAGAGCACCTGCTTGGGGTCTGTGCGGAAGCGCAACGTGTAGAGGCGCGTGGCATTCATGCCCAGCAGCCAGTCGCCGATGGCACGGCAGAGGCCCGCCTCATACAGACTTTGGTACTCCTCCTGCGGCTTGAGGCTGGCGAAGGCCTCGCGGATAGCCTCTTCGGTGAGGCTGCTCACCCACAGGCGTTGCACGGGGCAGGTGGCCTTGGCTTTCTGCATCACCCACCGCTGTATCAGCTCACCCTCCTGGCCCGCATCGCCGCAGTTGACGATGCCGTCGGCGGCCTGCATCAGCCTCTCGATGACTGCGAATTGTTTCTTGTACCCGTCGTTCTCAATCAGCTTGATGCCGAACCGGGGCGGTATCATGGGCAGCGTCGAGAGGCTCCACCGCTTCCAGTAGTCGCTGTAGTCTTGCGGCTCCTTGAGGGTGCAGAGATGGCCGTAGGTCCAGGTCACCTGGTAGCCGTTACCCTCCATATAGCCGTCGTGCGAGGTGTTGGCTCCCAGCACCTTGGCGATCTCCCTAGCCACACTCGGCTTCTCCGCAATACAAACGATCATGACCCTTAACTCATAACTCTTAACTGAAGTGCGCTCCAGCCGTCGCGGTTTTTCTTGCCTTCCAGAGCCAAGCCCAGTTCGTTGGCCTTGGCCACAAGGGCACCCTCGTCGGCCTCGTAGAAGCCACTGAGCAACAGCGTGCCGCCCGGGTTAAGCACTGCGGCATAGCGTTCCATGTCGTTCAGCAGGATATTGCGGTTGATGTTGGCGATGATGACATCGAAATTGCCCTGCAGCGTGGTAGCATCGCCCAACTTGAGGGTGAGTTCCACTCCGTTCGAAGTTGCATTCTCACGAGCGTTGTTGAAAGCCCACTCGTCGATATCGACACCTTCCACATAGGCGGCACCGCGCATCTTGGCCAGGATGCCCAGCACGGCGGTACCGCAGCCCATGTCAAGCACACGCTTCCCTACCACATCCAATTCAGCCACATAGCTGAGCATCATGTATGTGGTGGGGTGGTGTGCGGTGCCGAAACTCATCTTGGGCTCTATGATAAGCTCATAGTCGACATCGTCGCGATGGGGATGGAACGGCGCACGCACCCAGACGGTGCCGCCGTCATACTCCACAAGCACAGCCTGGTGGCCTCTCTCCCACTCCTCATTCCAGTCCTTGTCCTCCATCTCTGCGACCTTGTACCGCAGTGGCACAGGGAAAGCCTGCACCGTGGCGGCCAGCCACAGCGGGTCGTATTTCGGCTCCTGCACATAGGCCTGCAAGCCGTCTTTCGTCTCCACGAAACTCTCATACGGCCCTTCGTTGCCGAGGGTATCCACCAGCATGTCGCGCCAGAGACTGGTATCGTCCATAGTAAAACTAACCTCGATATACTTCATATTTTTCAACTTTCAATTTTCAACTTTCAATTTTCAATTCCCCCGGGTATTCCACTTTGGTGAGGAACAGGCCGCATGCCGGCATGCTGACACCTGCCGCGCAGCGATCTTTCTTCTCTATGATCTCGCGCATGCCGTCGATGGTGAGCTTGCCGCGCCCCACGTCGAGCAGTGTGCCCGTCACCGAGCGCACCATATTGCGAAGGAATCGGTTGCAGCGTATGGTGAAGACCCAGCCGCCCTCCTCTTCGGTCCATTCAGCATGGGTCAGGTGGCAGATGTTGGTCTTCACCTGCGTGTGCAACTTGGCGAAGGAGGTGAAGTCCTCGTACTCCATCAGCACCCGCGCCGCCTCGTTCATCTTGTCGATGTCGGGACGGAAGTATATGCGGCAGTACTGCCCCTGGCGGAACGGCAGACGGCGGTCGCTCACATGATACTGGTAGGTGCGCGCGGTGGCGTCGAAGCGTGCATGGGCGTTGGCTGCCACCGGGAAGATGTCGTAGATGGCTATATCCGGCGGCAGCAGGTTGTTGAGTTTGAACACCAGCTGGCCGCAATCGACATCACCTTCGGCATCGAAGTGGGCGTAGAAGTCGCTGGCATGCACGCCGGTGTCCGTGCGTCCGCAGCCAACGACGGCTATGGAGGTGCGCAGCAGCGTGGAGAGGGCATTCTCGAGGGTCAGCTGCACAGTGGGCAGCCCCGGCTGCGTCTGCCAGCCGTTGTAACACGCTCCGTTATAGGCCAGATGGATGAAATAACGTCCCATAAACAAGATGCAAAGATACGCAAAAGAAACGACATGGCAAAATGCCAAAACATTATACTATATTTTGCATTGTACTATAGCACATTGGCCTTCATTGGTTTTGCTCCCCTTTTGCCTCCCTACTGCTCCCCTTTTTCGTGCCTCCTTGTTACATACACCTTAACCATAACGCGAATCCGTTGTGCCTATAACCGGATTAATAACAAAGTAGACAAGACAATCTAGGCTTTTTCCAAAAGGACGGTTCTTTCTTTTGCCATGTTTTATGCTTTTAACAATTCATTTTTCACAAACCGCCAGGCTTCCTGTTCGGTCATCGGATGATAGTCCATCCCTACATGGGGTGTGATAACATTCTTTATTCTTTTGGAGGGCGCAAATCCGAGACCACGATTGCTGCAGAGAATGGGAGTCCAGTAATCATTAGTGTCTGTCCCTGCCGGTATGTTCCATTGTTTAGGGTCTGTCCCCACCAAAGCCACATACTCGCAATCTTTCCATTCCTTATATTTGTCAACCAGCGGTTGCATGATACAGTTGAACGGGTATTCCATGAATGTGGCCATTACGTTCACCTCCATCGTCCTTGGAATCAAAGCAGCATATTCATGCTGTGTGTTTGAGATAAGCATACAATCCCTCCCGCTCGGTGCCTTTCTCACAAACCCGTCAATCCACTCTCGGTAGCGGACAATAATATCCTTTTCAATCTGCCCACCGCTGTCAATGCTGGCTCTCGATGGAAGCTCTTTGATTCGTATGGCTTTATATCCGAAAGGGTTTACCCCATCGGGAAGCATCCACTTGTGATGGTCGAAATTCTTGATTTCCGGTGTCTCCTTTTGATCAAGAATCAACGTCGGCGAAACAAGCACGGCAACCTTCACCTTGCCAAACTTTTTGTATTCCGGTTTTTGCCAGATGATAACGGGGGTTTTCATTTGGACAATCCTCCTTTGGTGTCCAAACAAAGGCTCAAGGCGTAGCGTAGCCTCTCCTGAGCCTTGGGGTCCAGTTTGTCTGGCTGGTTCTTGTAGGATTCTATCAGTTGCGAGGCTTTCGCTATGTCGCGCTCCACACCGTAAGAACCATTTGCATAGATATATCCCAAGGCATAGGTCGCTTCTGCGTGTCCATTATCCGCCGCTTTTGTCAGCCACCCAAGGCCTGTATCCACCGCGTGTGCGATGTCACGCCTTTCGAGATACAGCATACCCAAACGATACTGCGCTGCCGCCACGCAGACGGCACCGTCCAGCACAAGGTTCTCCCAAATAAAATCCGAGTATAGCGGCCCCAGCGTTCCTTTCAGACCATCCTCGTCATAATCACTTTCTATGGCATTCTTGTAGCATAAGTCAGCCGAAAGAGGATCCTTGTTGAAGAAATCGTCGTTGTGGCCGTACTCGTACAGCATCCCCAACGCAAACCATGATGCGGTGCACCCACTATCTGCGCTGCGTTGTAGCCAGAGCCTCGACTCAAAACCTGTTTTCTTGAGTCCCAATGCATGCTGCGCCACCGTAAAGCCCTGCATGGCCGAAGCCTTAAGGCATTCTGTTTCCGCTGGGTCAATGCTCGCAAGGTAGTTCCCGTAGCCAAACTGACAAAGAGCATCGCCCTGCTCCGCACCATCTTTCAGCATCTGTACCTTCTCATCGTCAGATGCCTGCTTGTAATTGTTCCAATCCATTGCAGATTCCATATTTGTTTTTTTTCTGCAAAGATACGGACTATATACAGATGGTGGTGCAATTATAGTCAATTATAGTAAAAAAAAAAAAACTCGGTCCATTCGTAACCACAATTTGTGCAACGATGCACATTCTTTGTCTTTTTGACAAAAGTTGTTGGTGCTGGATCCATGAACACCACCAACTTGGCCACAGTATGCAGTACTTTTTCCTTAAAACCTGTTTCCTTTTCCTTAAACACGGCCCCACATTGCGGACAATTTACATCATGTGCTATTATTTGAAAATTCCTTTAACCCAATCCATAAATCCATAGTCATCATGGTTCTCTTCCGGAACTAACCTTTCCGGTCTATTTCTGACAGTATTTTTGTCCAGAAATTCAATCTTCGAACCGAGAGTGAACCATGCGCCCATGTAACGCGGAACATATTTTATTGTATTTTTACGATAGTTCACTCCTGATAAACGAGCCTTACCCTCAAATGGATAATACGCATACAAATCACCATCGTAATCACGAAGAATAAAAACCGTATTACCCGAAAAATCCTCGATGAATTGCTTCTCTTCTATGGAGGCCAAAACATCTAACGTGAATGTTGCATCAAATGTTTTCTTAAACAATTCTGCAAGAACAACCGCCTCTTCAGGGAAACGAGTTTCGGGTTTCATAAACTGATTTTCGCCGGTATAATAACCCAGCAGTTTCATCGTAAGATTATAGTTCATGTGTTTTGATTTTATTATTTTGACTCATTGCTGTCCACTAAAAATCAGT